>NZ_JAHOPB010000001.1:600000-1200000 GCF_019039055.1 Reyranella humidisoli | reverse complement strand
CAACGACGAGGCTGGGAACGCAATTGCCGTAAACATTGGAATCGCTACCGCGGGTGACGTCGATGCCGTTGGCGGCGACGGCCGCCGTGATCCCGCTGGAGGCAAGGGCCGCCATCGCCGGTAGAGCCAAACTCAACGCAACGAGGACTGTCTTCATGGTCGCCTCCAGCATGGTTCAGGTCGATTGCAGTCGCTGCTCCCGGCGCGTGGCCAGCATCTGCAGGATGGCCGCCGCGGTCTCCTCGATCGAGCGGCGCGTGACGTCGATCGTCGCCCATTTGCGGCGGGCGTAGAGGCGACGGGCCTCCTGTATCTCGCTCTGCACCGTGTCCATGTCGGTATATTCCGACTCGGTGTCCTGCTGCATGAGCCTCAGACGGTTGACGCGGATCTGCACCAGCCGCTCGGGATCGGTGATCAGGCCGACGATCAGCGGCCGCCTGGCCTCCTCGAGTTCGACCGGCGGCGGCACCTGCGGCACCAGAGGCACGTTGGCCGCGCGCACGCCGCGATTGGCGAGATAGACACATGTCGGTGTCTTCGATGTCCGTGACGGGCCGACCAGAATCACGTCGGCATCCTCGAGATCGTGCGTCGACTGGCCGTCGTCGTGCGCCAGCGTGTAGTGCATGGCGTCGATACGGTCGAAATAGCCTTCGTCGAGCTGGTGCTGGCGTCCCGGCCACTGCTCGCTCTTGGAATGGAAATGGACGGCCAGCACGCTCATCGCCTGGTCGAGCACACCGACGCAGGGCAACTGCAGGCGCCGGCAATGATCGCGCACGACGTCGCGCAACTCGGGATCGACGAGCGTATAGAGGACGGGGCCACGGTCGCGCTCGACCGCCTGCATGACTTTTTCCATCTGCGCCGGGGAGCGCACCAGTGACCAGACATGCTCCTGAACGAAGATGCCCTCGTACTGGACGAGACAGGCGCGCGCGACGCTCGACACGGTCTCACCGGTCGAATCGGACACGAGATGGACGTGAAAATTACGGTTGGCCACGGCTTGTTTTACCTCACGGCAACGCCGGGAGAAACGCGGGATTGCCGTGGGCATTGCGGGGACAGGCGGAACGGTTGGCAGGAGGGTCGGGATTCAGGACACGACTCGCCCGACCCGTCCAAATTATCTTCCCCTGCGTACAGTTTGGGACGAATGACCTGTGAGTCGGGAATCAGCGCTTTTGACCGAGCGAATCGATGGATTCCGATCCACAGCCACCTGGGGAGAGATGACCAATAAGGCGCATCCCCACATGCCACAGGCTCTACTACTGCTACTACCTAATATGAATAGAGTAGAAGGAAGCATGAGGGACGAGATTTGAGCGGCGGAAAACTCCTGGAGACGCTGGCCGGAACGAGACATCCGACGCCACCGATCTGGCTGATGCGGCAGGCCGGGCGCTACCTGCCGGAGTATCGCGCCGTGCGGTCCACGACGCGGTCGTTCCTCGAATTCTGCTACACGCCCGACAAGGCCGTCGAGGTGACGTTGCAGCCCATTCGCCGGTTCGGGCTCGACGCGGCGATCATCTTCTCCGACATCCTGGTGGTGCCCGACGCACTCGGCCAGAAGGTCTGGTTCGAGGAGGGCGAGGGTCCGAAGCTCGAGGCGCTGACCGATCCCTCGCAGTTCGGCCGCCTGTCCAGGACGCGCCTGCAGGAGCACCTGGCGCCGGTCTATGAGGCGATCCGCCGGACGCGGGCGGAGCTGCCGAAGGAAACGGCGCTCCTGGGATTCGCCGGCGCTCCCTTCACGCTGGCCTGCTACATGATCGAAGGCAGCGGCAGCAAGGACTTCGCCAAGGTGAAGAGATGGGCCTATGCCCATCCTGAATCCTTCAAGCTGCTGATCGATCTCCTCATCGACGCGGTCGTCGACCATCTCGGCCATCAGGTCGATGCGGGCGCCGATGCCGTCCAGCTTTTCGATTCTTGGGCGGGGGTGCTTCCGGAGGAACAGCTCTTCCACTGGTCGCTCGATCCGATGGTGCGGATCGCCAAGGGCCTGCGTGCGCGTCATCCGCACGTGCCGATCATCGCCTTTCCGCGCGCCGTCGGTCCGGCGGCGCTGATGTACCGCCTGCCCGAGACCTTCAGCGCCTTGTCGCTCGACACCGGCATCGGCGCGCATTGGGCGGCGAAGGAGATCCAGCCGCACATCTGCGTGCAGGGCAATCTCGACCCGATCATGCTGGTCGCCGGCGGCCAGGCGATGGAGCGCGAGGCCACGCGCATCCTCGACAAGCTCGGCCACGGTTCCTACGTGTTCAATCTTGGCCATGGCGTCGTGCCGCAGACTCCACCCGACCACGTCGCGCGACTGGTCGATATCGTCCGCAACTGGAAGCCGAGCTGACGTGAAGATCGCAATCGTCCTGTTCAATCTCGGCGGGCCCGATTCGCCCGAGGCGGTGCAGCCGTTCCTGCGCAACCTGTTCAGCGATCCGGCGATCATCTCGCTGCCATCGTTCTTTCGTCTGCCGCTGGCGCGCTTCATCGCCAGCCGGCGCACGGCGAAGGCGCAGGGCATCTACGCCAAGATCGGCGGCAGCTCGCCGATCCTCGGCCAGACCGAAGCCCAGGCGCGGGCGCTGGAGGACGCGCTGGGGCCGGGGCATGAATGGCGCGGCTATGTCTGCATGCGCTACTGGCATCCGATGACCGAAGCGGTCGTGCGTTCGGTCAAGCGCTTCGCGCCCGATCGTATCGTGCTGCTGCCGCTCTATCCGCAATTCTCCACGACGACGACGGCCTCGTCGGTGAAAGCGTGGAAGGAAGCGGCGGCCACGGCGAAGCTCAATGTGCCGACGCAAACCGTCTGCTGCTATCCCGACGAAGAAGGGTTCATCGCGGCCTCGGTCGAACTCGTGAAGCAGGGGCTGGCCGAAGCGGAGAGTCGTCCGACGCGCGTGCTGTTCTCCGCGCACGGACTGCCGGAGAAAGTCATCAAGGCCGGCGATCCTTACCAGGCGCAGGTCGAACGCACAGCCAAAGCCATTGCCGATCGCATCGGCGGTCTCGACTGGTCAGTCTGCTACCAGAGCCGTGTCGGGCCGTTGAAGTGGATCGGCCCTGCGACCGACGACGAGATCCGGCGCGCGGGCAAGGACGGCAAGGCGATCGTGCTCTATCCGCTGGCCTTCGTGTCGGAGCATTCCGAGACGCTGGTCGAGCTCGACATGGACTACCGGGAGCTGGCGAACGAGAGCGGTGTGCCGGCCTACATTCGTGTGCCGACCGTGGGAACGCATCCTGCCTTCATCGAAGGCCTCGCCAATCGCGTGCGCGCGATCCTCGCCGAGCCGCAGGTCGCGATCTGCCATGGTGCGACGGCGATGCCCTGCAGCGGCGATCATCGCGGCTGTCCGCTGATCGCCGGATCTGTCTGATGCTCTACGAGGTGCTGAAGGCGCTGCATATCGTTTCGGTCATCGCCTGGATGGCGGGGCTGCTCTACCTGCCGCGCCTGTTCGTCTATCACGCCGATGCCGAGAAAGGTTCCACGCAGAGCGAGACCTTCAAGGTGATGGAGCGCCGCCTGCTGCGCGGCATCATGAACCCGGCGATGATCCTGACCTGGGTCTTCGGTCTGGCCCTCGCCTGGCAGGGCGACTGGTGGCACGCGCCGTGGTGGCAGGCCAAGTTCGCGTTGGTCTGCGGCCTCACCGCGGTGCATCACCTGTACGGACGCTGGCGCAAGGAGTTCGCGGCCGACCAGAACGTCCGGCCTGCCAACCATTACCGCTGGTGGAACGAGGTCCCGACCCTGCTGATGATCGGCATCGTCTTCCTCGTGGTGCTCAAGCCTTTCTGAGCAACTGCCCCGGCCAGATCTTCCGTTCGACCTGGTCGGCAACGATCTCGGCGATCTTGTCTCCGGCGAAACGCGTGAGGCGGGAAACCGGTCGGTCGGCCGGATAGGACAGAACCAGTTGCCGGACCGGCGCCGGATCGGTCAGCGGTGCCGCGAGCAACCGGCCTGCCGCGATGTCGTCGTAGATGGGTGACAGCGGCAGGATCGTCCAGCCATGGCCGTGACGGACCAGATCCTTCAGGGTGGCGTAGGAATCGGCCTCGACGGCGATCTGGAGCGCAATGCCGGCCTCGATGGCGCATTGCTCGACGATCGTCCTCAACCCATGGCGCGTGCTGGGCAGCAGGATACGCCTGCCCTCGAGTTCCGAGAACGGGATCGAGCGGCCGCTGGAAAGCCCCGAGTCGGGCGGTCCGATCAGGAACAGCTTCTCAAGCAGCAACGGCTCGGACCGCAGCGACCGGGCGGACTGCGGATCGTAGAGGATGGCGACGTCGATCTCGCCGCGATGCAGCCAGTCGATCAGATGGCCGGTGTAAGCGCCGACCAGCCGCAACTCGACCTGGGGATGGGTCTGTCCAAAGGCGGCGACCAGGGGCAGCGAGAGGATGTCGGCCACCGTCGGCGGAAACCCGATGGCGATCCGGCCCTTCAGGGGCGCGTCGAGGTCGGAGGCGGTGGCACGGATCTCCTCCAGTTCGGCCATGACGCGTGTCGCATGCTCGAGGATCTCGCGTCCCTTTTCCGTCAGGACCATGCCGCGACCGTGCCGGGTGAACAGCCGGACCGACAGCTCCTCTTCCAGCATCCGGATCTGTCGGCTGAGCGCGGGCTGGGCGATGCCGATCCGATCGGCCGCCTTGCTCAGGCTGCCGAGGTCGGCGACGTGGATCAGGGTGCGAAGTTGGGAAAGCTCCATGGGAGCCATACAATATAGTTATATCTGTTCATTCCCAACGGTCGTCCAGTTTCGCTGGCGTTATAGCTAAGGTCCCGGCCGAACCTGAGCCGGATTGGGAGAAACATGACCGCCGCACCGACGCAGCCTGCCCCTTCCAATGTTGATTGGCGCGACCAGATTTTCGAGGTCTTCCAGGACCACGACGTCAAGCAGGTCTATCACGTCCCCGACGCCGGCCATGGCCGCCTGATCGAGGCCTGCCAGAGGTCGAACTCGATCCGCACCCTGGCACTCACGACCGAGGAGGAGGGCATTCCGCTCGCCGCCGGGGCTTGGCTGGGCGGGCAGCGCTCGGTGCTGCTGATGCAGAGCTCGGGCGTCGGCAACACCATCAACCTGATGGGCATGCCCAAGACGCTGCGCTTCCCGTTCCTGACGCTGATCACGATGCGCGGCGATTACGGCGAGTTCAATTCATGGCAGTACCCGATGGGCCAAGGCACGCCGAAGGTGCTCGAGGCGATGGGCGTACTGCTCTACTCGGTCGAGACGGCCGACGAGGTGAAGGCCACGGTCGACGCCGCCGCACGGTCGGCCTTCAACGGTGGCCAGGCCGTCGCCGTGCTGCTGCGCCAGAAGCTGATCGGCATCAAGAATTTCGGGAAGAAGTAGGATGAGCCCCAACAAGTCAGGCGCAACGCTGCAGCGCCGCCCGCTGGTCAAGCAGCTCCTCGACGGCGCCGACGATAACCTGCTGGTGATCGCGGGCCTCGGCTCGTCCAACTGGGACATCACCGCGGCCGGCGACCGCCCGCTCAACATGCCGCTCTGGGGCTCGATGGGCGCACCGGTCGGCATGGGCCTCGGCCTCGCTTTGGCCCAGCCCACGAAGCGCGTGCTGGTCATCACCGGCGACGGTGACATGCTGATGAGCCTGGGCTCCCTCGCCACCGTGGCGACGCAGATGCCGGAGAACCTGGCGATCGTCGTGCTCGACAACGAGAAGTTCGGCGAGACCGGCAACCAGGCCACCCACACCAGCCCGCGCAACAACGGCCCGACCGATTCTGGCGCCGGCACCGACCTCGCCATGATCGCGCGCGGTTGCGGCATCCCCGACGCCACGACGGTGCGTGAGGCCAGTGAGGTCGCCGACCTCGTGAAGGACGTGCGCACGAAGAAGGGCCCGGTGTTCCGGCTCGTGAAGGTCATGGTAGAAAAGCTCGAGTTCGTGATGCCGCCGCAGGACGGCGCGCATCTCAAGGACCGTTTCCGCCAGGCCCTGCTGGGTCATCCCTAAGAGGCTCCCATGACCGACTACGCTCCCTTCCCGCTGATCGATCTCTCCGGCGGCCCCAGGGAGCGCGGTCGGATCCACGGTAAGGCCGCCGCCGATCGCTTGCGGCGTGGGGCGAAGATGTACGCCGAGTCGCTGCTCAAGTCGGGCGTCGACTGGAAGGAACTGGAGCGGCGCGCCGAGGCGATGGTGCCGCTGATCGACAGGTTCGATCCGACCTACACCGAGGAAATGCGCGGCATCGCCGAGGGGGCGAACGAGCCCTTCGCCGCGGTCGTGCTGATGAACGCCCGCACCGAGATGGTGGTCGCGGCGCGCAAGCAGCAGGCCGCCAAGCACTTCCCCGACGGCTGCACGGCTGCGCTCGCACTGCCCGAGGCCAGCGCCGACGGCGTGTTGCTGCATGGCCAGAACTGGGATTGGCGCTCGGAATGCGCCGAGAACGGCGTCGTGCTGCGCATCCGCCGCGACGACGGGCCCGACATCCTGACCTTCACCGAAGCAGGCGGGCTGGCGCGCTCCGGCCTCAACTCGGCGGGCATCGGCCTCACCGCCAACGCGCTGGAATGCGACCGTGACTACCAGCGCGGGCCGGGCGTGCCGCTGCCGTTCATCCGCCGCAAGGTGCTGGAAGCCGCCCATCTCGCCCACGCGGTGCAGACCATCGTGTCGACGCCCAAGCCCGGTTCGAACCACATGGCGGTGAGCCACTGTGGAGGCGAGGCCTTCGGCTTCGAATGCGCGCCCGACGAGACCTTCTGGATCGCGCCCGACCGCGGCCTCTATGTGCACGCCAATCACTGGATCGCCGATTCGGCGCGCGCCAAGGTGAAGGACACGGGTCTCGCCGAGACGCCGGATTCGATCTATCGCGACAAGCGCGTGCGCGACCAGCTGTCACCCAAGCGCGGGAAGCTCACGCTGGAGGATCTCCGCCAGGCCTTCTTCGATGATTGGGGCACGCCCTACTCGGTGTGCCGCCCGCCGCGCCTCAACTCGCGCGGCGTCTCCACGGCGACCACGGCGATGATCCTGATGCGCCCGGCCGCGGGCCATCTCGAAGCCTGCCCGATGCCGGCGCTCAACCGCCAGTTCACGACTTACACGCTGACGCCCGATCGCACCGCGCAGAAGCAGGCCGCTGAGTAGCTTGCCAATCCTTGGGGCACACAGAACCCCATCAGGCAGCGAGAATACGCCGCAAGGCGGCATCGAAGCGGATGGGATCGATCGTGAAGTCGTTATGGCTGATGGCGCGGTCCTCCTGCGCGAGTGCTCCGAAGAGTTCGGCGTAGTGCGCGTGATGGGTGCCGGCGATGTTCCAATAGAAGGGATCGATGAAGTCGCCCGGCGACAGGACCATCACGCGACAGGAAGGCGGAGCGAAGATGATGTTGGTGAGCGCCGCTCCCTTCACCCCAACGATCGACTCGGCCTCGCCGAATATCCTCGCCTGCTCCCGCACAGAATGGGTCTCCGGTACGATCGTCTCGAAACCGTAGCGCGCGCTGATCTCGAGGATCTCCGCCTCGTTGACCAGCCGGCGGCTCCCCCCTCTTGATCGCAGGACATGCAGTCGGCGCGTCGGTGGCGTCGCCTCCGAGAGGGAGGACGGCGGCGGCAACAGGTGCTTGCGCAATGATTGCAACGCTGCCGGCAGCTTGAATAGCGGGGGAACATGGACCGGCATCAAGTAGGCGAGATCGCGGCATCGCCAGACTTCGCCGATGTCGTGCTCGTACACGATCGCGTCGGGCAAGATGGCATCGATCGTCTGCCGGATCACCTGGCGCAAGCCAAGGCTGGCCGTTTTGGTGACGATGATGCGCCGCGTCGGCAGGGCGCCTGATTCCACCAGAAAAGAAAGCGCCGCTGCCTGATCGACGAGCCAGTGACCGAAATTCTCCGACCAGGGCCGCTGCAGCAAGAGACAGCAGTCATCGATGGTCCGGGAGACATGTCCCGGCATGATGAATGTACCGCGACTGCTGCCGACCGCCATGCCCTTGGGCACCATGTCCGGCTTGAGGAACTCCCGCGCGCTGTCGGCCAGCAGCCAGTAGCGTCTGCCGTCAAAAAGAACCACGCTACCTTCGCCGACGACAGCCGCATCGGTGAAACGCAGCAGATACTGGTCCGGGAAATCCGTGCGCATCCGCAAGAGGCAGCTCGCCAAGACGGCCCGGAGATCGGGCGCGACGGCGCGATCGTCGATCATCAACGGTGCACGGCGCGTAATGCTTCCCGCCTCCGCGACAAGGACGGCTTTCTTGAGACCGAATCTGGCGCCGACCGGCGTCGTTTTCGCGGCCTCGACCGAACCGGCAATTTCGATCGGACGTGCATGCGAGGTTAATGAGACCCGCCGTTGTGCAAAATAGAGGTCGCGACGGTTCGGACCTGCGCCGATCGCAGGGGGATCCACCAACCAGTCGCCGCCGAACGTTGCGGCGGCAAGGCAGGGCGGACCGTAGAGAGAGATCGGCTTGCCGCGGTTGTTCAGTTCTGCGCGCCCGCTTGCGACGAGCGCCTGGTATGCTCTGCCGAGTTCCGCGACCGACTCTAACCCGAGCGACGCCGACTGGATCAATCTCGCATAGCCATTGACCGCCAGCATTGCAAAGCCGCCCGGCTTCACTAGGCGACCGATCTCGCCCAGCCATGCCTGCAGGGACTCCGAGGACAAGGAGCCCAGAAATGCCTCAACGGCGATGACACCGTCGAAGCTTCGATCCGGCGCGTCGACGGGAGGCTGCTCGGGCAGAAGGCCGAAGGTCGCTCCCTCGACATGCTGTCGCGCCCAGCTGACAGTGGCTCGCCGGCGATCGAGTCCTGTCCACTCATTTCCAGGGAGCGCGAGTTGCAGTCCGCGAAGGCCATGGCCGAGCTTGCAGTCGAGATAGAGGTAACGACCACCGCGCCCAAGTTCCAGGCTGGCAACCCAGAGGCGGTCGACCACCACGTCGGCAACGGCGAGGTCCATGCCGAGCGCCGCCGCGAGCGGCCTGCATTTGGGATGGGCAGGCAGCGGTGGCAGCCCGATGCCCAATGCGTGCGCCGTTTCGGCGGACAGTCCGGCCGCTGCCTCAACGAGTGCGTCGTTCGTCGGAAGCCCACCCTGGACTTCGATGTCGACCCCGGCTTGAGCAAGCCTTGCTATGAGCGCCTGCGACGCGAGCCGCAACCTGGGGATGCGAAGCTTTGGCCGTTCCCCTGCTTGCTGAACGAACGATCCGGGGAATTGTCGGCGGATCGTCTCCAAAAGCTCGTCGTAGGACATCATCGGTGACGATAATGTGCCAGCCTGGAAGACCGTTTGCCACCGTCAGCCTCATGAATCCCCCGGGCATTGCCGGGTGAGCAGGCACAATCCAGAAACGCCACTTCCGAGCGCGTCAGCCCGGATACCAGGACGGCTTGCGCTTCTCCGTGAAGCTCGCGAGGCCCTCGGTGGCTTCGTCCTGCTGGCGGGTGCGGGCGTGCTCGTCGATGAGATCGCGCAACTCGCCCTCGTCGATGAAGGCGCGGGCCGAGGCGAGCGAACGCAGCTTGGTCGCGGTGGTGGCGCGCGGTGCGTTCATCAGCACGGACTCGACGATCTTCTCGCCGGCTTCGGCCAGGCCGCCCACCGGGCAGACCTCGTGCACCAGGCCGAGACGGCGCGCGTCGTGGGCGCCGAAGCGCTCGCCGGTCAGCGCGTAGCGTCGCGTCTGGCGCAGGCCGATCGCCTGGCAGAGCTGCGGCAGGATGATGCCGGCCATCAGGCCCCAGCGCGTTTCGCTGATGGAGAAGAGCGCGTCTTCCTGCGCCACGACGACGTCGCAGGCCGCCGCGATGCCCGTGCCGCCGCCGAAGCAGCCGCCCTGGATCAGGGCGAGCGTCGGGACGGGGCAAGTGTCCAATCGCGTGACCGCCGAGGCGGTGAGGCGGCTCACCTTCTCGTTCTCGGCGGGAGACTGCTTCGCGACGCCGGTGATCCACGACAGATCGGCGCCGGCCTGGAAATGCTTGCCGTTGCCCCGCAGCACGACGATGCGCAGGCCGCTCTCGGCGCCCAGCGAATCCATCGCATCGTGCAGTCCCTGGATGAGATCGCCGTTGTAGGCGTTGTTCACCTTGGGCCGGTTCAGCGTGACGGTGGCCACGCCGCGGCGGTCGATCTCCCAGAGGACGGTATCGTTCGACATCGAAATCACTCGGCCTTCATGTAGCTGTCCTTGAGCGCGATCTTGCCGTCCTTCACCTCGTAGAGGTCGATGCCGTAGCGATCGAACGGCTTGCCGGCATGGTCGATGCCGGTGGCGCGGAAGGTGCCGAACAGCTTGTCGCCGGCCCGGTGGATGCTCGCCTCGGAGAAACGAACCTCGCGATGCGCCGTGCTCTTGTCGGCGAAGTGTGCCCTCAGCGCTTCCTTGCCCTTCAGCACCCGACCCGTCGGTCCACCTCCGGTATTGAGGCGCCATTCGAAGTCTTCGGTCACGCACTCGGCGATCGCGTCGACATCGGCCTTGTTGAAGGCCTTGCCGAAGCGGCGGAACAGGTCGTCGATGGCGTCGGCCATGGAATACTCCCCGGTTACTTGATCAACGAGCCGAGGCAGAGCGCGATGTCGTTCTTCACGCTGGCCTGGGTGACGAGAGAGAGATCGGACCGCGCCGTCTTGCAGCCCGTCGCCGTGACCTCGAGTTCGCGCGATGGCACGTCGCCACGATAGCGAAGCTCCCGGCTGTCCGACGAAGCGCCGCGATGGATGGTGAGCAGGAGGCTCGGCGAGCTTTCGGAAGACGTCTTCTCGCCGGGCGAGAACTCCTGCGTCGAGATGTTGGCTTCATGCCCCGCGGCGCGCAGTGCATCGACGGCATCGTCGAGTTCGGGCCGGATGACGTCGCGGCACTTGACCCAGAAAGCCTGCACGAAGAGGTCGGTATCGGCGTCCACTCTTGCCTCCCTTACTGTTTGGCGTCCTTGCTTGGAACCGAGCCTAGCATCTCCCACGGTGGCGGCGAGAATTTCTCGACGATGAAGTCGATGAAGGCCGTCACCTTGGGCGCGAGATGGCGGCGGTGCGGATAGACCGCATGGATCGGAATCGGCTGCTCGGCGCGGAACTCCTCCAGCAGCGAGACCAGCTCCCCGTTCTTGATGGCAGCCGCTACGGTGAGGCGGGTCAGGCGCACGATGCCGAGTCCCTGCTGTGCCAG
The DNA here is from genome assembly GCF_019039055.1 of Reyranella humidisoli. NCBI lineage: Bacteria > Pseudomonadati > Pseudomonadota > Alphaproteobacteria > Hyphomicrobiales > Reyranellaceae > Reyranella > Reyranella humidisoli. The sequence continues at coordinate 1,188,775 of NZ_JAHOPB010000001.1, read as the reverse complement.
CCGCATCTGTGCCTCGCCCTCGGTGACGGCGACGCGCCCGCCGACCTCGATTTCGCGCACCTCCCCGTCGATGCGGAACGGCCAGCGGTTGAGATAGGTGCGGTCGCGCGAAACGATGCAATTGTGCCGGGTCAGCTCCTCGGGCCGCTGGGGCGCGCGACGCTTCGCCAGATAGGCCGGTGACGCACAGACCAGCCGCACGTCCTCGCCGATCTTGCGCGCCATGAAGCTGGTGTCGGCCAGGCGCCCGATGCGGATGGCGATGTCGACACCCTCCTCGATCATGTCGACCACGCGGTCGGTCGGCATCAGCTCGAGCTGCAGCAGCGGGTAGCGCTCGAGGAACTCCGAGATGACCGGCGCGAGCTGGTGGGTGGAGAAAGCGAGCGAGGTCGTGACCTTCAGCAAGCCATGCGGCGTGCCGCTCTGGCCGCTGATCTGGTTTTCCAGCGTCTCGATCTCGCCCACGATCCGCCGCGCGGTCGCATAGAAGGCCTCGCCTTCCTCGGTGAGGCTGAGCGCCCGCGTCGTCCGTTGCAGCAGCCGCACGCCCAGCCGCGTTTCCAGCCGGGTGACCAGCTTGCTGACCGCCGAGGGGGTCAGGCCCAGGCTCGGCGCCGCGGCCGAAAAGCCTTTGGAATCAACGACCCGGACGAAGGCCGCCATCTCGCTCGCATGATCGATCATTGCGCTATTAATGAATTACTTTCACAGGTGATAGTCAAACACTCCGTATTATCTGAGATCCAGAAAGGAATTAGGTTCTTTTCATTCCCTTGGAGGTTCTTTCATGTTCACGACGCCTTATCCCACCATCGCCGAACGTCAGGCTTTCGAGGCCCGCGCGCTGCGCATGCGGGGCGCTGTCGTGGCTGGCCTCGTGCGCGGCTTGGCCCGCTGGGTCTCGGCGGCCGCCCGCTAGAACGACCATGCAGGGGCTCTGGGGCCAGTACGCTCGCTACAACCGGCTGGCCAACAAAACCCTCTATGCGGCCTGCGCCGGCCTCTCCGGCGCAGAATACCGCCGCGACCTCGGCGCCTTTTTCGGCAGCGTGCATGGCACGCTGAACCATCTCCTGCTGGGCGACCGGATCTGGATGGCGCGGTTCGAGGGCGGCTCGCACGCCTCGACCAACCTGGGCGCCCCCCAGTTCGAGGAGTTCGAAGCGCTCCGCGCCGAACGAGAGCGGCTGGACCGGCACATGGAGCACTTCTTCGCGAACCTACCCGAGGGCTTCGAGCGTGGCAGTGTGCGTTACGTCAACAATTCGGGCTTCGACACCGAGGATCCGTGGTCGGTGATCCTGCCGCATTTCTTCAATCACCAGACCCATCACCGCGCCCAGGTCCACACGCTGCTCTCGCAACTCGGCTACCAGCCGCCGGTGCTCGACCTGCATCGCGTGTTGCGACCGGATCCGACCTGACCTTTCGAAGCGCGCGCCAAGGCTAACGCTGCTTTTTGAATAGAGGGGCGCCCGCAACCTTCAACAATACCGTCGCCGCTTCACGCGCGGCCGCCGCGACCTTCGGATCGCCGCGCACGATGGCGGCGGCGATGGCGCCGTCGATCAGGATCTGGAGCTGCATCGACAGCGATTCCGTCTCCTTGATGCCGAGCCGTCCCAGAAGCTCCTGAAACCAGACCCGCCGCTGCTCCTTGAACGCAAGCGCGATCTTGTTGGCGGCATGGGCCGGCTCCTTGAGCTCGGCGACGGCATTCACGAAGGGACAGCCGCGGAACACGCCCGTGGCGATGGTCCGCTCCAGCCGGTCGAAGGCGCCCAGGATCTGCTCCATCGGCGGCCGGTCCGATGGCGGCGCGGGCCGCAGCCGCCGCGAGAGATAGGCGACGATCAGGTCGTCCTTCGACGGGAAGTGATTGTAGAGCGTGCGTTTGCTGATGCCGATCTCGGCCGCGATCGTGTCGACGCCCACGGCGCGGATACCCTGGCCGTAGAACAGCCGGTCCGCCGTCTCGAGGATGCGTTCCTGCATCGCTGCCCTGCTGCCCGCTCTCGCCATGATGCCTTGACCCTCTTCCGGTGCCGACCTTAAGGTACACAGGTCTGTGTAATCAAGATGGAGGCGCGCCGTGGCCATCCTAAAGGAATTGCGGCCGGTCATGCCGATCCTGATCGGGGCCTCGGTCATGCTGAGCCTCGGCATGGGCGTGCGCCAGAGTTTCGGCCTCGTCATGCAGCCGCTGACCCGCGACATCGCACTGACCGTCTCCGATTTCGCCCTGGCCATGTCGGTCCAGAACCTCGCCTGGGGCTTCCTGCAGCCGGTTGCGGGCGCGCTGGCGGTGCGGTGGGGGTTCCGGCCGATCATGACGGCCGGGGCCGCGCTCTACGTGGCCGGGCTCGCCCTGTTCGCGATGGCCGGCGGCATGACCGGCGTGATGCTGGGCGGCGGCGTGCTGATCGGCGTGGCACTGGCCTGCACGGCCTCCGCGATCTCGCTCGCCGTGGGCGCGCGTTCGGTGCCGGCGAAGCTGCGCAGCCTCGTGCTGGGCGCCATCACCGCCACCGGCTCGCTGGGCGCACTGCTGTCGGCGCCACTCGGCCAGCTGCTCACGACCGAGCATGGCTGGCGCGCCGGGCTGCTCGGCTTCCTGGCCCTCGTCGTGTTCATGCTGCCGGCCGCCTGGATCGCGGGCCGCGTCGATCGATTGAGTCCGCCGACGCCCGCGACGGGAGACATCAGCGCCGCTTCGCCGCGCGTTGCGCTCGCGGCGGCGCTGCGCAATCCATCGTTCCTGGTGATGACGGCCGCCTACTTCGTCTGCGGCATGCAGCTTCTGTTCATCACCACGCACCTGCCGTCCTATCTCGCGATCTGCGGCATGGATCCGTCGCTCAGCGCCGGCGCGCTGGGAGCCATCGCGCTGTTCAACGTCTTCGGCAGCCTGTTCTTCGGCTGGGCCGGCGGCCACTGGTCGAAGCTCGGCCTGCTGGGCGGCATCTACATCGCCCGCTCGATCGTGCTCGCCTGCTACTTCGTGATGCCGCCGACGCCGGCCAGCACCCTGGTCTTCGCCTCGGCCATGGGGTTCCTGTGGCTGGGCGTCGGCCCGCTGGTCGCTGGATCGGTGGTCGAGATGTTCGGCCTGCGCTGGCAGGCGATGATCCAAGGCGTCGCCTTCATGAGCCACCAGGTCGGCAGCTTCGCGGGCGCCCTGGGCGGGGGCCTGCTGTTCGACGCGCTGGGCTCCTACGACCTCGCCTGGCGCCTCGGCGTCGCGCTGGGCCTCACCGCCGGTCTGGTGCAGGTGACGTTCGCCCTGATGCGCCCGCCACCCGCGCCGAGACCTATTCCGGCTTGAACTCCGGCTTGATGTCCTGCTTGCGCCACTTGAAGCGCAGCTCTGCCAGGCCGACGCTCAGCACATAGAAGACCGGCGTGAAGATCAGGCCGAAGATCGTCACGCCCAGCATGCCGGAGAACACCGCGGTGCCCAGCGACTGGCGCATCTCCGCGCCGGCGCCGGTGCTGATGACCAGTGGCACCACGCCCAGGATGAAGGCCAGCGAGGTCATCAGGATGGGACGCAGGCGCGTCTTGGACGCGGTGACCGCCGCGTCGAAGCGGGTCATGCCCGCTTCGTGCGCCTGCTTGGCGAACTCCACGATCAGGATGGCGTTCTTGGCCGCGAGACCAACCAGCACCACCAGCCCGATCTCGACCAGGACGTTGCGGTCGAGGCCGCGGATGTTCACGCCGATCATGGCCGCGAGGATGCACATCGGCACGATCAGGATGACGGCCAGCGGCAGCAGCCAGCTCTCGTAGAGTGCCGCTAGCAGCAGGAACACGAACAGCACGGCCAAGCCGAAGGCCAGGATCGCGGTGTTGCCGGCCAGCTTCTCCTGCAGCGCGATCTCGGTCCATTCGAAGCCGAAGCCCGACGGCAGAACCTTCTCCGCCAGCGCTTCCATCGTGGCGATGCCCTGCCCCGAGGAGTAGCCGCGCTGCAGGGCGACCTGCACCTCGGCCGCCGGATAGAGGTTGTAGCGCGCCACGCGGTAGGGGCCGGTGATGTCCTCGAAGGTCGCGACGGCGCCGATCGGCACCATCTCGCCCGAGACACTGCGCGTCTTGAGGTTCTCGACGTCGCGCAGGGTGAGGCGATAGGGATCGTCGGCCTGCACGGTGACCCGGTAGGTGCGGCCGAGGATGTTGAAGTCGTTGACGTAGGCCGAGCCCATGTAGGCCGACAGCGTCTCGAACACGCGCGCGATCGGCACGCCCAGTTGCTCGGCCTTGGTCCGGTCGATGTCGGCGAAGATCTGCGGCGTGCGCGTATTGTAGAGCGTGAAGGCCTGCGTCAGGCCCGGCGCCTGTCCGGCCGCGCCGGCGAGCGCCCAGGTGGCGCCCTCCAGCGCCGTCAGCCCACGCGCGGCGCGGTCCTGCACGTAGCCCTTGAGGCCGCCGCCGGTGCCGATGCCCGGCACGGAGGGCGGCTCGAGGACGAACACGAAGGCCTCGCGCAACGCGAACATCTGCCCGCGCAGGTCGGCCAGGATCATGTCCTTGGTAATGCCCGGCCGTTCCTTGAAGGGTTTCAGGGTCACGAAAATCACGCCCGTGTTCGGCGCGTTGGTGAAGGTCGCGCCGTCGAAGCCGACGAATGAGACGGCGTTCGCGACACCCGGGCGCGAGATGATGATCTCGCTCGCCTTGCGTACCAGCGCGTCCGAGCGTTCGAGCGTCGAGCCGGCGGGAAGCTGCATCGCCGCGATCAGGTAGGAGCGGTCGAGCTGCGGCACCAGCCCGGTCGGGGTCGAGGCGAGGCGGTTCTGGGTGAGCGCCAGCAGGCCGGCATAGATCACCAGCATGATGAAGCCCATGCGGATCAGCCGCGCCGTCATGCGGCCGTAGAAGTTCGACAGCGCGTCGAAGCCGCGGTTGAACCAGCGGAAGAACCAGTGGACCGGCCAGGCCAGCCGATCCATCAGGCCAGGCCTCGCCTTCTCCACATGCGACAGGGCGTGCGACTTCAGCAGCAGCGCCGCCATCGCGGGCGAGAGCGTCAGCGACACGAAGGCCGAGATCGCGGTCGAGGCGGCGATGGTGATGGCGAACTGCTTGTAGAAGGTGCCCTGCAGGCCGGTGATGAAGGCGGTCGGCAGGAACACCGCGATCAGGACCAGCGAGATCGCGATCAGCGCGCCGCCGACCTCGTCCATCGTCTTGTGTGCCGCCTCCTTGGGCGACATGCCCTGCGCCAGGTAGCGCTCGATATTCTCGACCACGACGATGGCGTCGTCGACCACGATGCCGATCGCCAGCACCAGGCCGAACAGCGACAGCGTGTTGAAGGAGATGCCAACTGCAGCCATCACGGCGAACGACCCGATCAGCGAGACCGGGATGGCGAGAATCGGGATGATCGCCGCGCGCCAGGTCTGCAGGAACAGGATCACCACGATGACGACGAGGATCACGGCCTCGAACAGCGTGGTGATGACGGCGTCGACGGAGGCCTGGATGAAGGTCGTGGGATTATAGACGATCGTGTAGTCGAGACCGGCCGGGAAGCTCTTCTTGAGCCGCTCCATCTCCGCGATGATCGCGTCCGAGGTCGAGAGCGCGTTGGATCCGGGGCGCTGGAAGATGCCGAGCGCGGTGGCCGTCTTGTTGTTGAGGTAGGCGTTCAGCGTGTAGTCCTGCGCGCCCAGCTCGACGCGGGCGATGTCGCGGAGGCGTGTCACCGACCCGTCCGTCTCGGCGCGGATCACGATGTTCTCGAACTGGTCGGGCGAGCTCAGCCGGCCCAGCGTGCGCACCGACAGGGTGAACCCGCCCGGCGACACCGCCGGCGCCTGGTTGACCGCACCCGCGGCCACCTGGAGGTTTGCTGCCCGCAGCGCCAGCACGACCTCGCCGGCCGTCAGGTTGCGCGCGGCGACTCGGGCCGGGTCGAGCCAGATGCGCATCGAGTAGTCGCGGCCGCCGAACACCAACACGTTGCCGACGCCGTCGACGCGGGTCAGCACGTCCTTCACGTAGAGCGTGGCGTAGTTGGAGATGTACTGCTGGTCGCGGCTGCCGTCCGGCGAGACCATGTGAACGACCATCATCAGGTCGGGCGAGGCCTTGCGGACGACGATGCCGAGGCGCTGCACGTCCTCGGGCAGGCGCGGCTGGGCGACCGCGACGCGGTTCTGCACGAGCACCTGGGCCTGGTCGATGTCGACCCCCGGCTTGAACACGACGTTGATCGACAGGCGGCCGTCACCGGTCGACTGCGACTGGATGTAGAGCATGTCGTCGACGCCGTTGACCTCGAGCTCGATCGGCGTGGCGACCGTCTCGGCGATCACCTCGGCGGACGCGCCGGGATAGGTCGCGGTGATGTTGACGGTCGGCGGCGCGATCTCGGGATATTCCGCCACGGGCAGGCCGCGCTGGGCGATGAAGCCCACGATCACGATGATGACCGAGAGAACCGACGCGAAGATCGGCCGGTCGATGAAGAAATGGGAAAAACGCATGACCGGCCCTTACCCGGCCTTGGCGGTGATCTCGGCCTTCTGGGGCACGACCTTGGCGCCCGGCCGGACCATGGGATTGGCGAGGCCGTCGAGCACGACCTTGTCGGTGGGCGCGAGGCCGGAGCGGATCACGCGCAGACCGTCGACCAGCGTGCCCAGGGTCACCGGCTTGGCCTGGACGACGTCGCCCGGGCCGACGACGAACACGATCTTGCGCGCCTGGTCGGAGATGATGGCCGAGTCGGGAATCAGCAGCGCGTCATACTCACCGCCGAAGAGCTGGAGGCGGCCGAAGATGCCGGGTGTCAGGAGCTGGTCCTTGTTGTCGACGAGGGCGCGAACGCGGATCGTGCCCGAGCGGGCGGTCATCGCGTTGTCGACGAAGTCGACCTTGCCGGTGCGCTTCCACTCGGTCTCGTCGGAAAGCCGGATGCGGACGGGATTGGCGCCGTCGCGCGAGGAGGCGAGCGCCCCCGACAGGATCAGGCGGCTGTAGCGGAGATGGTCGGCCTCCGAGATGTCGAAGACGAAGCGGATGGGATCGAGCGTCACGATCGTGGCGAGCAGCGTGGCGCCGGTCTGCCCACCTGAGATCAGGTTGCCGGCATCGACCTTGCGGTCCGAGATGCGGCCCGCGATTGGCGCCGTGACGTTCGTCCATTCGAGGTTGAGCTGGGCGTTGCGCAGCGCGGCCTCGGCCGACTTGAGCTGGGCGCGGGCAACGGCGAGCGTCGACTTGCGCGAATCCTGTTCGGCCTCGGTGATGGTGCGCGAGGCGATTAGGGACGCACCGCGATTGACCTGCAGCTCCGCGAGGTCGACCTGGGCCTTGTTGCGCGCGACGTCGGCGTCGGCGACATCGACGGCGATCTCGTAGGGCCGCTTGTCGATGGTGAAGAGCGGATCGCCGATCTTGACGATCTGGCCGTCGCGGAAATCGATCTTGTCGATGAAGCCCGAGACGCGCGCGCGTACTTCCACGGAAGCGACGGCCTCGAAGCGGCCGGAATATTCGTCCCACTGGGTCACCCGCTTGGCAACCGGCTCGGAAACGCCGACCGGCATGGCCGGGGGGCCGCCCTGGGCGAGGGCTGCGGTGGAGAGCGACAGGAGGGAAAGGCCGGCAAGGGCCAGCAGGCGACGGCTTACGGACAACTCGGAACTCCCCCGCGAACAATTCTGCGTCGCGATGTCGACATGTGGTTGCCACGTGGACTGGTGTCAATTCCCGCCGAGGTAACCGACAGGCCTTCGGGGAACGGCGTTCGAGGGCGCTGATATCCCCTCAAATTTACAGCGGGAAAGCGAGAACATTCCCCGCTCCCATTGTCTGTGGCGCGCCCGTGCCCTCTTAATGTTCAGCCATGAAGACCTCGGTGATCGTCAACCGTTTCGCCCACAAGGGAGGCGCGGGGCTGCGCTGGCCGGCGATCAAGGCCGAACTCGAGAAGCGGCTGGGGCCGTTCGAGGCGCAGTTCACGCAAGCGCCGGGTCACGCCACGCAACTCGCGCGGGCAGCTCTGATGAGCGGGGCCCGCCGGTTCGTGGCGGTGGGCGGCGACGGCACCGTGAACGAGACGCTGAACGGCCTGCTCGATCCGTCAGGCCAGCTTCTCGCGCCCGAAGCGGTCCTCTGCCCGATTCCCGCGGGCACGGCCAATGAACTCTGCCGGGCACTCGGCCATGGCGCCGATCCATCGAAGGCCTATGACGCGGCGGCGGCGACGGGGCGACGGGCGATCGATCTGGTACGCGTCCGCTGCATCGGCGCCGAGGGCCGTCCGGTCGAGCGCTTCGGCTATCTGATGGCGGCGATTGGTGCCGCCGCTCTGGTCAGCCAGCGCACGTCGCAGTCGCGCTGGGCCAAGAAGTTCGGCGACGTCGCCTACATGCTGATGGCGCCCGCCGTCATCCTGGGTTTCCGCTCCCGTGGCGTTGCAATTACCGTCGATGGGATCGACAGGGGCACCAGCAATCTATTCACCGCGTTGATCGCCAACACCGAAAACGGCGGCGGCGGCCTGCGCCTGGCACCGGGCGCCGCCTTCGATGACGGAATGCTCGATCTCGTCGAGGTCGGCGACGTGTCCCGGCTCGGCGCCCTGCTGGGCGTGATGCCGCGGCTGGCCGACGGTTCGCATGTCGGCCATCCGAAGGTGTGCACGAGCCGCGGGCGATCCTTCCGCTTTGCGTCCGAGGTCGACACGCTGGTCGATCTGGACGGGGAAACAATCGGTCGATTGCCGCTCGACGTCGAGGTCCTGCCGCGGGGCTTCGCCGTGGGCGCGGTCGAGCCGATCCCGTAGAGGGCGCAGAGGCGGTCGGGCTTCTGCTATTATCGCCGGATGAAGATCAAGAAATTCGGCACGCCGCTCAAGCCCTCCGCGATCAAGCTCATGATGCTGGGCTCGGGTGAACTCGGGAAGGAAGTGGTCATCGAGGCGATGCGCTTCGGCATCGAGGTCATCGCCTGCGACCGCTATGCCGACGCGCCGGCCATGCTGGTCGCCAACAGCGCCTACGTGTTCGACATGCGCGACGGCGGAGCGATGCGCCATGTCGTCGAGACGGTGAAGCCCGACTTCATCGTGCCCGAGATCGAGGCCATCGCGACCGACACGCTGGTCGAGCTGGAGAAAGAGGGCTGGACCGTCATCCCGACGGCGCGTGCCGCCCAACTCACCATGGACCGCCGCGGCATCCGCAAGCTGGCGGCCGAAAAGCTCAAGCTGCCGACCTCGCCCTATCGCTTCGCCGGCAGCCTCGAGGAGCTGCAGGCAGGCGCGGCGGCGGTGGGCTTTCCCTGCTTCATCAAGCCGACCATGTCGTCGTCCGGCCATGGCCAGAGCGTCGCGCGCAAGCCCGCCGATGTGGCCAGGAGCTGGAAGACCGCGATGGAGGGCACGCGCGCCAGCACCGGTCTTGTCATTGTCGAGGGCGCCATCGACTTCGACTACGAGATCACGTTGCTCACCGTGCGCCATGACGGCGGCTTCGGCTTCTGCGAGCCGATCGGCCACATCCAGGTCGACGGCGACTATCGCGAAAGCTGGCAGCCGCACGCCATGTCGAAGACCGCCCTGCGCAAGGCGCGCGACATCGCGAAGAAGGTCGTGAACGAACTGTGCGGCGCGAAAGGCCGCGGCCTGTTCGGCGTCGAGATGTTTGTGAAGGGCGACAAGGTCTGGTTCTCCGAACTGTCGCCCCGTCCGCACGATACCGGCATGGTCACGATGGTGTCGCAGAACATGAGCGAGATGGAGCTGCACGTCCGCGCCATCCTCGGCCTGCCGATTCCCGAGATCACCTGCCAGCCCGGCGCCTCGGTGCCCGTCCTCGGCGACGGCACTCTCAAGGACCCGACCTACACCGGCATCGCCAAGGCGCTGGCCGCACCGGGAACGTCGGTGCGCATCTTCGGCAAGCCCGAGGTGAAGGGCCACCGCCGCATGGCCGTCGCGCTCGCGACCGCCCGCACCGTCAAGGAAGCCCGCCGCAAGGCGATGGCGTCGGCGAAGCAGATCAAGGTCTCATAAAACCCCGTCGTCTCGACCGAAGCCGAGCGTAGCGAGGCGGAGTGGAGAGACCTTCTCTCCACGATTTGCCGGCTTTAAGTCGAGAGAAGGTCTCTCCACTCCGCGCTGCGCGCTCCGGTCGAGCCGACAGGTTCTTTAATGCCGGAAGTGCCGCATCCCGGTGAAGACCATCGCGAGGCCCTTTTCGTCGGCCGCGTCGATCACTTCCTTGTCGCGCATCGAGCCGCCCGGCTGGATGATCGCGGTGGCGCCGGCTTCGGCGGCGGCCAGGAGCCCGTCGGCGAACGGGAAGAAGGCGTCCGACGCCACGACGCTGCCGACCGCCGGGCTCACCTTGAGGCCCGCGGCCTCGCCCGATTCGGCGGCGCGGATGGCGGCGATGCGGGAGCTGTCGCGGCGGTTCATCTGGCCGGCGCCGACGCCCACCGTGGCGCCGTCCTTGGCATAGACGATGGCGTTCGACTTCACGTGCTTGCAGACGGTGAACGCGAACAGCAGGTCGTCGAGTTCCTTCGCCGTCGGCGACCGCTTGGTCACGACCTTGAGGTCGGCCTTCGTCAGGTGGCCGTTGTCGCGCGTCTGGAAGAGATAGCCGCCGGCCACGCTCTTGAGCGTCATGCCCGCCGTCGTCGGATCGGGCAGGGCGCCGGCCAGCAGCACGCGCACGTTCTTCTTGGTGGCGAGGATCGCCAGCGCCTCGGGCGTCGCGTCCGGCGCGATCACCACTTCGAGGAACAGCTTCACCAGTTCGGCCGCGACCTTGGCTTCGAGCGTGCGGTTGACCGCGACGATGCCGCCGAAGATCGAGACCGGATCGCAGGCATAGGCTTTCTGGTAGGCGGTGAACTGGTCGGCATCGACCGCCACGCCGCAGGGGTTGGCGTGCTTCACGACGACGATGGCCGATTCCGCGAACTCCGCGACACACTCGTAAGCCGATTCGGTGTCGCCGATATTGTTGTAGGACAGCTCCTTGCCCTGGACCATGCGCGCCGTGGCGACGCCCGGCCGCTTGCTGCCGTCGCTGTAGAAGGCGGCCTTCTGGTGCGGGTTCTCGCCGTAGCGCAGCGTCTGCACGCGCTCGGCCGACAGGGTCAGCCGCTCGGGGAAGGTCTCGCCTTCCTGGCCAGCGAACCAGTTGGCGATCGCCGAATCGTAGGACGCGGTGCGGGCATAGGCCTTGGCCGCGAGCGTGCGGCGCAGCTTCAGGGTCGTCGCGCCCTTGTTGGCCTCCAGCTCCTGCAGCACCGGGGCATAGTCCTTGGGATCGACGACGACCGTGACGAAGTCGTGGTTCTTGGCCGAGGCGCGGATCAGCGCTGGGCCGCCGATGTCGATGTTCTCGACGCAGGTCGGGAAGTCGGCGCCGCGCGCTACGGTCGCCTCGAACGGGTAGAGGTTCACCACCACCAGATCGATACCCGCGATTTTATGATCGCTCATCGCCTTCTGGTGCCCCGCGTCGGTCCGGCGGGCGAGGATGCCGCCATGGATCGAGGGCTGCAGCGTCTTCACCCGCCCGTCCATGATCTCGGGGAAGCCGGTGTGGTCGCTCACCTCGACCACCTTGAGGCCGGCGTCGCGCAGCGACTTGGCCGATCCGCCGGTCGAGAGGATTTCGACCCCGTGCGCCGCCAGCGCCTTGCCCAGCTCGACCAGGCCCTCCTTGTCGGAGACGGAGATCAACGCGCGCTGGATACGGGCCAGGTCGGGCGTGGGCGAGGGGACGTACTGGGTCGAGGCGGACATGGCCGGTCTTTTAGGGCGAGTGGGCGAACGCCGCTACGTCCTGCTCTGTGTCATTTGGGCTTTTTTTGCCGACTATGGAGGCGGTTGGGGCTGAAATCCCGGCCTGTCGGCGCCGGGCGTGTGTTGCGCGGGCACGCGGGAGGTGCGTATCGTTTCAGGATCTACGGGGGAGGGGCCGATGTCTGCATTCAATGCAGTGCGTTTCCGCGTAAAGCCTGGTCGCGATCAGGCGTTCCTGGATGCCCACAAGGACATCGCCCAGGCATGGCCGGGCTTGGTGCATGCAAACATCATTAAGACCGGCGATCGCTCCTACTGCCTGATCGCCGAGTGGCCGGACATGGACGCCTGCGTCGCGGCGCGGCCCGCCATGATCGCGACCCTCAATTCCTTCCGCGACACGCTCGAAGACCTGGGCAACGGTCTCGGGGTCACGGATGCCGCGGCGGGCGCGGTCGTTCTGGCGCCGAAATAGTTCCGCACGCTGGCGGCGGACTTACGCGTCCGCGCCCTCCAGGACGCGGACCTTGAAGCCGTCGGATTGGAGGGCGGCCAGGAGTTCGCCCAGGTGGGCGCGATCGCGGGTTTCGACGGTGACGTCGAGTTCGGTGGCCTTGGCGACCACGCCGAACAACCGCTGGTGCAGCACTTCGACGATGTTGCCGCCGGCCCCGCCGATCAGGCCGGCCACGCGGGCGAGCTGGCCCGGCGCATCGCCGATCATCAGGCGCAGCCGCACGATGCGGCCGTCGCGGACCAGCCCGCGCAGCAGGACCGAGGCCAGCAGGCGGGTGTCGATGTTGCCGCCGCAGAGGATCAGCCCGACCTTGCGGCCCTTGAAGACCTCGGGATGGGCCAGCAGGGCCGCGAGGCCCGCGGCGCCCGCGCCCTCGGCCACGGTCTTCTCGACCTCGAGGAACAGTGCGATGGCGCGCTCGATTGCCACCTCATCGACCGCCAGTACCCGGTCGACCAGGGCGCGCGCGATGGCAAGCGGCGTCTGGCCGATGTCGCGCACGGCGATGCCCTCGGCGATCGTGTCGCCGCCCACCGTCACTGTCTCGCCGGCCAGGAGCTGGCGCATGGCCGAGTAGCCGGCCGATTCGACGCCGATCATTTTTACGTCGGGCTTCAAGCCGCGCGCCGCGACGGCGCAGCCCGCCAGCATGCCGCCGCCGCCGACCGGGACGACCAGCGTGTCGATCTCCGGCGCGTCCGCCAGCATCTCCAGCGCGATCGTGCCCTGGCCCGCGATGATGCGCGGATCGTCGTAGGGATGGACGAAGACCAGTCTCTCCGTGTCGGCCAGGCGGTGCGCCTCGGCCGCGGCTTCCGACAGCGTGTCGCCCTTCAGCACCACCCGCGCGCCGTGGTCGCGCGTGTGCTTCACCTTGGTGTTGGGCGTGAAGGACGGCATCACGATGGTCGCGGGAATGCCGAGACGTCCCGCGTGGTAGGCGACGCCCTGCGCATGGTTGCCGGCTGACATGGCGATGACGCCGCGGCGGCGCTCCTCGTCGGTGAGCTGCAGCAGTGTGTTGAGCGCGCCGCGCTCCTTGAAGGAGGCGGTGAACTGCAGGTTCTCGAACTTCACCCAGATATCGGCCTGGGCGATGCGCGACAGTGTCTCGCTGCGCAGGCAGGGCGTATGGACGACGGCACCCTTGATGCGCGCGGCGGCGGCGCGGACGTCGGCCAAAGAAACGGGGAGGGTGTCGGTCATGTCGAAATCACTATCATTGGAGCGCGCAACTCCAGTTGCGCTCATATTCTTCTCATCGATGGCGCATGAGCGCCACTGGAGTGGCGCGCTCCATTCAACTGTCAGTGCGAATAACCATCGCGGCAGCGCGTCTGGAGTTGGCCGAGCGAGAGCGCGTCGATATCGAGAGCGGCGAGGAGGTCATTCTCGGCGGTGAAATCTCTCCCGTACATCGCCGAGAATAGCGCAATGCCCGCTTCATGCAGCGGCGCGGGATGGCTGGTGAGGCGGCCGAGCTTTGCGGTCGGGACCAGGCCGAAGGGCACGTCCTCGGTGACGTAGCGGCTGTCGGCGGTCGTCGGGCCAGCGCCGCCCTTGCCGATGACGTGCATCGCCTGATGCATCTCCGAGGCCGAGCCGTAGGGCACGCCGAAGGAGAGGTGCAGGTGCTGGAAGATCGTGCGCACATCCAGGCCGAGCGACGCGGCGATGGCGAGCCGCTCGCGGTCGAGTTCCTCCAGCAGGCGGCCGACATTGGGCGTCACGCTCTCGGCCTGGCCCCACGCCTCGGCCTTTTCCATGCGCGTCATGTTGCCGAGCGCTATGCCCATGTGGATCGTCGGATTGAGATTGCTGAGTGCGATGGCGAGCAGGCTTCCCCGGTCGACGAAGCGGTCGCCGAACAGGGACTGGCAGAGGGCGAGACCCTCGGCGCTGCGCGAGGTGGGCAACGTGGCGAGATCGACCGTCTTGCGCACCGTGTTCACTTGCACCTTTGCAGGCCCGGTCTGGCGGCCGCTCACCAGCGTCGTGCCCCAGGCGATGATCGAAATCGCGGCACCTCGGGCGGCAAGCAGGCGCGAGAGGTAGAGCGCGCCGAACGAAGCGTGCGAACTCACGATCACGGTCTGCGTTGCCGCGATGTGCGGTGCGATCGCATCGAAGACGTGCTTGTGCCCATAGGCCGGCAGGGCGATCAGGATCACGTCGGCGCCAGATACGACCGCTGCCGCGCTCGTGGCGATACCGGGCTTGAACGTGCCTTCGATGGCGCCAGCGGCGACGAGAGGCTCGCCCGCGGCCAAGGCCCTGGTGCGCTCGCCCGACGGCGACCACAGTGTCGCGCCGTGTCCCGCCTGTTCGAGAAGCGCCGCCATTCCAAACGCGATCGCGCCCGCGCCGACGATACCAACCTTCATTGCTCAAAAATCCTGTTCAGCCCGCCAGCTTGCGGTCGAGCCAGTCCTGCGTGCGGTAGAGCGCGCCGATCAGCGGCAGATAGAGCGAGGGATCGCCGTTGTAGAGCGGGTGCTCGGGAAACTCCCGGCCGTCGAAGGCATTGACCGGCACGTTGGAGCCGCCGGCGATCTTCTTCGCCGTCTGCGTGCCGAGATAGGTCATCATCGCGACGCCGCTGCCGTTGCAGGCCAGCAGGTAGTGCATGCCGTCGTCCTGGCCCATGTGCGACATCGAATCGAGCGCGAAGGCGACGTTGCCCGTCCACACATGGGTGATGCGGATGCCCTTCAGCTGAGGGAAGCGGTCGATCATGTACTGGTACAGGATCGGCGCACTCACTTCCGGCGGCGCGGCGGTGAAGCGGGCGCGGCCGCCGAAGATCATCTGCTTGCCGTCGGGCGAGGGCCGGTAATAGGTCAGCACGCGCTTGGTGTCGCCGATCGAGCGCTGCAGCGGAATGAGATCCGTCGCCGGCATCGGCAGCTCTTCGGTGGCGATGATGTGGCTCGCCACCGGCACCACGCGCATCTTCAGCTTCGGGGTCAGGTCGCCGGTATAGCCGTTGGTCGCGATCACGACTTCCCTGCAGG
Source organism: Reyranella humidisoli (assembly GCF_019039055.1). Taxonomy (NCBI): domain Bacteria; kingdom Pseudomonadati; phylum Pseudomonadota; class Alphaproteobacteria; order Hyphomicrobiales; family Reyranellaceae; genus Reyranella; species Reyranella humidisoli. The sequence goes on along the minus strand of NZ_JAHOPB010000001.1, from coordinate 1,173,459 downwards.
CGATCGGGCCCTTGGCCGTCAGCACGCGCCAGCCGACAGTCGTCTTTTCGATCCGCTCGGCCTCGACGTTGCCGCACAGCACCGCGCCCTGCGTGTGTGCCGCCTCGAGCAGGCCCTTGTAGTAGCGCGCGGGGTGGAGATTGCCGCCGGCCCTGACGTACATGCCGCCGTAGTAATAGTCGGACGCCATCATCTCGCGCACCCGCTCGCGCGGGATCATCTCGGCGCCGACATTGGCGTACTTGTTGAACATCTCGACCTTGCGCGCCTGGTCGTCGTAGTGCTTGGGCGTCCAGGCGCCGGTGAAGCGGCCGTTGGTGATCAGGCCGCAGTCGATCTTCTCGCGATGGATGATGTCGATCAGCGTCTGCAGCGAATCGGCGCCGCTGCCCAGGAACGCCGCCTTGTTGGCCTCGAACTCGGCCTCGACCTTGGGGTTCTTGCCGCCCAGGCCCTTGGCGATGTTGGTGCCGCCCGAGAGCATGCCGCCGTTGCGCGTCGAGGCGCCGATGCCGAACACGCCGCGTTCCAGTACCACGCAGTCGATGCCGTTGCGCCGCAGTTCCAGCGCCGTCGACAGGCCGCCATAGCCGGCGCCCACGATCACCACGTCGGTCTTCGCGGGTGGATCGACGCTCAGCGCGTTGTTGGGCGTCCACGCCTCCCACCACCAGGGTTGCGCCTTGAAGTCGGGATGGAAGATGTCGGCTTTGTTCATGGGCTCTTGATTACCTCGCGCGTGTCATCCCGAGCGTAGCGAGGGATCCTTCCTGCTGCCGCAAGATCCTTCGGCTGCGCCTCCAGCGCGGAGGCTCCTCCGCGCGAGATGACCGACTTCTTTCAGAAGTCGGTCACTTTCCCGTTGAACTGCCAGTCGCCATAGCGCGTGGGCTCGGGGCCGGGCGGGCCGCCGATCTCCTCGACCTTCTTCGGCTTCTCGGGCGGGACGGGCGGTGTGGCGGCGGCGTCCGTCTTGGATGATGGTGCCGGCGGTTCCGGCGGCGTGGGCTTGGTGGGTTCGGTCATGGCGCCATGATGCCTGCGCATTCCTTGTTTCGCCACTTTTGCACACCAATTTACCCGGCATGAATTACTTCAAGACCGCGCTTCTGCTCGCCGCGCTGACGGGCTTTTTCCTCGTGGCCGGGTATCTCATGGGAGGCCAGACCGGCCTCGTCATTGCCTTTGTCGTGGCGCTGGGCATGAACATTTTTGCCTACTGGAACAGCGACCAGATGGTCCTGCGCATGGCCAACGCGCAGGAGGTCGGGCCGGAGAACGCGCCCGAGCTGTTCAACATCGTCCACGAACTGACGCAGCGCGCCGGTCTGCCGATGCCGCGCGTCTACCTGATCGCCGAGGACCAGCCGAACGCCTTCGCGACCGGCCGCGACCCCGAGCATGCCGCCGTGGCGGCCACCACCGGCCTGCTGCGCAACCTGAGCCGCGAGGAAGTCGCGGGCGTGATGGCGCATGAGCTGGCCCACGTCCGCCACCGCGACACGCTGATCATGACCGTGGCGGCGACCCTGTCGGGCGCCATCGGCATGCTGGCGAGCTTCGGCGGCCTGATGGGCGGCGGCCGCGATTCCGAGGGCCGGCCGCTGGTCAACCCGATCGTCGCCATCGCCGCGATGATCCTGGCGCCGATGGCCGCCATGCTGGTGCAGATGGCGATCAGCCGCGGCCGCGAATACGAGGCTGACCGGATGGGCGCGGAGATCTGCGGCGAGCCGCATTGGCTCGCCTCGGCGCTGGCCAAGCTGCATGCCGGCACGCAGCAGATCCACAACGAGGCGGCCGAGCGCAATCCGGCGACCGCGCACATGTACATCGCCAACCCGCTGGCGGCGGCCGGCGGCATGTCGAGCCTGTTCTCGACCCACCCGCCGATGGAGGAGCGCATCGCGCGCCTGCAGGCGATGGCCAGCCAGAGCCGCGCCCAGTCCCGGTCGGCCGCGCCACCGCGGGCGAGCGGCCCGTGGGCGACAGCCCCGCAGGCGCCGCGCCGCGGCCCGTGGGGTTAAGTATTCCGTCATCTCGACCGGAGCACCGAAGGTGCGGAGTGGAGAGATCTTCTCTCCACTTAGAGCCGGCTAATCGTCGAGAGTAGATTTCTCCGCTACGCCGCGCTTCGCGAGGCTCCGGTCGAGATGACGGGTTTTTTGTATGACTAAACCTTCGGCGGCAGTGCCGTCGGCTCCTCGCCGAGATCGACGGCGAGGATGCGTTCGCCGCGGCGGGTGATCGCCGTCGTCGAGGTGTCGATCTCGCGCAGGTCCTTTTCGGTCTGCGCGAAGTGCTTCTTGAGATTGTCGACCCGGTCGTCGAGACGCTTCACGTCGCCCAGGATCAAGCCGACCATCTTCTGGATTTCGCCCGCCTGCTCGCGCATGCGCACGTCCTTCAGGACGGCGCGCACGGTGTTGAGGGTGGCCATCATGGTGGTCGGCGACACGATCCACACCCGGGCCCGGTAGGATTCCTCGACCAGGCCGGTGAAATTGGCGTGCAGCTCGCCATAGACTGCTTCCGAGGGCAGGAACATCAGCGCCGATTCGGCGGTCTCGCCGGGCACGATGTATTTGCTGCGGATGTCGGCGATGTGCTTGCGAATCGCCTGCTGGAAGGCGCGCTGCGCCGCCAACAGCGCGGCCGCATCGCCGGCCGGCACGGCGCGCAGCAGGCTATAGCTTTCCAGCGGGAACTTCGCGTCGATGGCGATCGAGCCCGGAGGGTTGGGCAGCTTCAGCAGGCAGTCGGCGCGCACGCCGGTCGAGAGCGTCACCTGGAAATCGTAGGCCGAGGGCGGCAGGGCGCTCTGGACCAGGTCGTTCAGCTGGACCTCGCCGAAGGCGCCGCGGGCCTGCTTGTTGGACAGGACTTCCTGCAGGCTGACGACCTGGGTCGACAGCTCGCCGATCTTCTTCTGCGCCTCGTCGATGCGGACCAGCCGCTCGCGCAGGTCGGTCACGATCTGGCCCGTCGCCTTCTCGGTCCGGTCCAGCCGTTCGGTGACGACCTTGGACAGCGCCTGCTCCTGTTCGCGCAGCGACTTCTCGACCCGCTGGACGGTTTCGGCCTGCTGGCTGAGGGCCAGGCCGAGCTGCTGCTGCATGCGCTGCTCGGCCTCGCGGTTACCGCTGCCCTGGCGCATCAGCACCACGACCAGGACGAGGGCCAGCAGGACGACGACGGCGAGGAGGGCGAAGGTCAGGACATCCATTGTTCCGCTTATAATCCGCCGGCTCGACAAGCGCACGGCTGGCCGGTAATCCAAACGTCCCATGGCTCGCAAATACGATCCCCCCGCGCACGATCCGGACGTGTGGCTGTTCGATCTGGACAACACGCTCTATCCGGCGCGCTGCAATCTGTTCTCGCAGATCGACGTGCGCATCGGGCGCTACATCGCCGACTGGCTGAAGGTCACGCCCGAAGAGGCGCGGGTCGTGCAGAAGCAGTACTGGCGCGACCACGGCACCTCGATGCGCGGGATGATGAGCCTGCACGGCGTCGATCCCACGCACTATCTCGATTACGTCCACGACATCGACTACTCGCCGGTCGAGGCCAATCCCGCGCTCGAAGCCTCGCTGCGCGCGCTGCCGGGCCGCAAGCTCATCTTCACCGCCGGCGACGTGCCGCACGCCGAGCGCGTGATGGAGCGGCTGGGCGTGTCGCATCACTTCGAGGCGATCTTCGACATCGCCGCGGGCGAATACTGGCCCAAGCCGCATCCGCAGATCTACGACGCGCTGGTGAAGAAGCACGGCGTCGATCCGACCCGCGCCGCCTTCGCCGACGACATTTCCGTCAACCTGAAGCCCGCCGCCGACATCGGCATGCGCACGGTGTGGATCCGCACCGACGAGAGCGTGAAGCGCGCGACCGACAGCGATCTCAGCCACATCCATCACCAGACCGACGACCTCGCCACATGGCTCGACGACTGGCTGACCGAAAGGAACCTCAAGACGTGAAGATCCTGATTCTCGGCGCCGGCGCGGTCGGCGGCTATTGGGGCGCGCGCCTCACCCAGGCCGGCATCGACACCACCTTCCTGCTGCGCGAGAAGCGCGCCGAGACGGTGCGAAGCGCCGGCCTCGTCGTGAAGAGCCCGAAGGGCGACGCCGTGGTGCCGGTCAAGGTCGTGACCAAGGGCAGCGAGGGCGGGCCCTATGACGTCATCGTGCTGGCCTGCAAGGCCTACGACCTCGACTCGGCGATGGACTCGATCGCGCCCGCGGTCGGGCCCGACACGGTCATCGTGCCGATGCTGAACGGCCACGCCCATTTCGCCACGCTCGACGGCAAGTTCGGCGCGGCGCGCGTGGCCGGCGGCCTTGCCCGCATCTCCGGCATGCTGGGTCCCAACGGCGAGATCCTGCACAGCGGCGCCTCGGGCGTGTCGTTCGGCGAGCGTGATGGCAAGCCGGCGCGCGCGTCGCTGGTCGCGCTCGATGCCGCCTGCAAGAAGGCCGGCATCGACGGCGGGCTCAACACCAACATCAACCAGGATCTCTGGGACAAATGGATCATGCTGGCGACGATCGCCGGCATGTGCGCCTCGATGCGCGGCACGATCGGCGACATCATGGAGAGCGAGGACGGCGCCGATATCGTGCGCGAGACGCTCGAAGAGAGCCGCAAGGTCGCCGTGGCCGAGGGCCAGCCGCCGAGCGACAAGGTCGTCGCCAACCTGCAGGGCATGCTGACCGCCAAGGGCTCGAAGGCCGTGGCCTCGATCCTGGGCGACATGGAGAAGGGCGGCGCGGCCGAGGGCAAGCAGATCGTCGGCGACATGCTGGGGCGCGCCCGCAAGCACGGCATCGCTGCGCCCAACCTGCGTTACGCCTATGTCCATCTGCAGACCTACGAAGCGCGCCGGGCGCGCGGCGGACTGAAATAGAGGCCAGAGGTAGAAGCCAACATGAAGATCCTGATCCTCGGCGCCGGCGCGATCGGCGGCTATGTCGGCGGACGCCTGCACCAGAGCGGCGCCGATGTGACATTCCTCGTGCGTGCGGGTCGCAACGAGTCGCTGCAGCGCGACGGGCTGGTGATCAGGAGCACCAAGGGCGACGTCACCCAGAAGGTGAAGACGGTCACCAGTGGCAGCGAGGGCGGCCCGTACGACGTCGTGCTGCTGACCTGCAAGGCCTACGACCTCGACTCGGCGATGGACGCGATCGTCCCGGCGGTCGGCGCGAACACGACGATCGTGCCGCTGCTGAACGGCATGCGCCATCTCGAGGCGCTCGATGCCCGCTTCGGCGCGGACAAGGTGGTGGGCGGCCTGGCGAGGGTCGGCGTCGCCATGGATGGGCAGGGACACATCCTGCACACCAGTCCCTTCGCCGTGATCTCGTTCGGCGAGCGCGACGGCAAGCCCGCGCGCAAGGCCCTGACGGATCTCGATGTCGCCATCAAGGCATCGGGCATCGACGGCGGGCTGAACGCCAACATCGTCCAGGACCTCTGGGACAAGTGGATCATGCTGTGCACCCTGGCAGCGACCTGCTGCCTGATGCGCGGTTCTTCCGGCGACGTGCTCGAAGCCGACGAGGGTCTCGCGATCGTGCTGGAGACGGTCGAGGAAGGTCGCCAGGTCGGCGCCGCCGCCGGGCACGATCCCGGCGAAAAGGGCCTCAAGACGATCCGCTCGTTCCTGACCGTGAAGGGCTCGAAGTTCACCGCCTCGATGCTGCACGACCTCGAGAAGGGCAACATGGTCGAGGCCGACCACATCGTCGGCGACATGATCGCCCGCGCGAAAAAGGCCGGCATCGCCACGCCGAACCTGCGCATGGCCTACGCGCATCTGCAGGTCTATCTCGCCAAGCGCGCGCGCAAGCTCGCTCCGTAGCGATCGCGCGGAAGGCCTTGAAAGGCCCATCTGCCGGGCCTACTTCTTGGACATGAACTTCTCGGGACTTCTTTGCCTCGTGCCGCGACGGAACCATCCGATCGCGGAAGCGTAGTCCCCGAGCCGGCCTTGTGTCCCGGCATCGGGGCACTTCGATCGCCTGAGTCCGCGATCGCCGTTCAACTCCAATTTGTCCTAATTTTTCTGCAGGGAGCATCAGAGATGCCCGCCGTTGCCCGTAATCGTTCCGTCCCCAACATCGTCGTCAGCGAAGCCGACTGCGACCGGCTCACCGACCTCGCCACCGCGTCGCTGGAGCGGCTGCCGGAAGTTGCCGAGGAGCTGCTCTCCGAGATGGAGCGCGCCAAGGTCGTGAGCGAAGACAGCGTGCCGGCCGATGTCGTGCGCATGGGCTCGACCGTCACCTTCCGCTCGGACGCCGGTGCCGATGGCGAGCAGCACGAACTCACCGAGACGCTGGTCTATCCCGTCGACGAGGACAGCGACGCCCACAAGCTCTCGGTGATGACCCCGGTCGGCGCGGCCCTGATCGGCCTGGCCGTGGGCCAGTCGATCTCCTGGACGGCGCGCGATGGCCGCAAGCACCGGCTCACGGTGGTGAAGGTCGCCTGATCCTCAGGGCTTGAAGCGCAGCAGGGCCACGCCGAAGCCCATGAAGACGACGCCGCTGACCCGATTGAGCCAGCGGCGCCAGATGCCGTGCATCAGCCGGTCCGCGAGCTTGCGGCCCGTCAGCGCATAGATCGAGTAGAAGAACAGCTCGACGCCCACGAAGGTCGCGACCATCAACGCGAATTGCGGCCCCCAGGCGCGCGCCGGGTCGATGAACTGCGGGAAGAAGGCGGCGGCGAAGATCAGCAGCTTCGGGTTACTGATGCCGACCAGAAAACCTCCGCGAAACAGGGCGACCGCCGACGCACCGGTCGAGGGCGGCGGCGCTTCGTTCGCCACCGGCTCGCGCCACGTCTGGACGCCGAGATAGACCAGGTAGGCCGCGCCCAGGATCTTGAGCAGGTCGAAGGCGCCGGGCAGCGCCAGCAGCACCGCGCTGAGGCCAGCGACCGATCCCGTCAGCATCAGGACGAGCGCGGTGAGGCATCCCGCGACGCCGACGAACGCGGCGCCGAGACCGTAACGGATGCTCCGCGTCGTCACATAGAGCACGTTCGGCCCCGGCGTGCAGGCGATCAGCACGACGGCGCCGAGATAGAGCCACCAGGTTTCGAGGCTCATGGACTGGTCTCCGTGGAGCGTTCACGTTTTCCTCCCCGTTCAGATGGGGAGGTGCCCCGTAGGGGCGGAGGGGTCATGACCCCATCGCCCTCGTATGACGAGGGCACTTCCCCTTTGCGGCCTCCGCAAAGGGGAAGAGGCCGATCCGATCCCTACCTCTGCGCGGAGAGCGCTCCGTAGGCGGCCAGTGCCGCATGGTTGACGAGATCGCTGACGGTCGCCCCCATCTGGACGATCTGCACGGGCTTCGACAGGCCGTCGATCACCGGTCCGATCACCGTCACGCCGCCCAGCGACTGCATCAGCCGCGAGGAGATGTGGGCCGAGTGCAGGCCCGGCATGATCAGGATATTGGCCGGGCCGGTGAGGCGGGTGAACGGATAGGTCGACTTCAAGAGCTCGAAGTCGAGCGCCATGTCGGCCTGCATCTCGCCGTCATACTCGAAGTCGACCTCCTCGGCATCGAGCAGGCGGATCGCCTTGCGGATACGGTCGATGCGCTCGATCTCGCGGCTGCCGAAGTTCGAGAACGACAGGAAGGCGACCCGCGGCTCGTGGCCCATCATGCGCGCGTTCTTCACCATCTGCTTGGCGATGGTGGCGAGCTGGTCGGGCGTCGGCGTCTCGTTGATCGAGGTGTCGGCGAGGAACACCGTGCCCTGGCGCGAGACGACGATGGAGTAGCCCATCGGTACCTTGCCGACTTCGATGTTGATCACGCGCTTGACGTCGGCAAAGCACTCGGGGAAACGGCGCGTGATGCCAGTCACCATGCCGGCGGCATCGCCCGCCGCCACCATGCAGGCACCGAACACGTTGCGGCCCTGGTTGACCATGCGTTGCACGTCGCGATGGAGATAACCATCGCGCTGCAGCCGCTTGTAGACGAGGTCGGTGTAGGGCGCGTTCTTGGTCGACAGCCGGGCATTGTGGATCTCCATGCCCGACTCGTCCTTGATGCCGAGCGTCTTCATGGTCTCGCGCACCTGCTCCTCGCGGCCGATCAGGATCGGCGTGCCGTAGCCGTTGTCGCGGAACATCACGGCGGCGCGGATCGTGCGCTCCTCCTCGCCCTCGGCGAAGACGATGCGCTGCGGATTGGCCTTCACCTGCTCGAACAGGCTCTGCAGGAAATGGCTGGTCGGATCGAGGCGGCCGGACAGGCTGCGCTTGTACTCCGCCATGTCGGCGATGTGTTTCTTGGCGACGCCGGAATCCATCGCCGCCTTCGCGACGGCGGCCGAGACCTCGACGATCAGGCGCGGATCGAACGGCACCGGCACGATGTAGTCGGGTCCGTAGCGCAGGCGGCGGCCGGAATAGGCGCGATCGACCTCGTCGGGCACGTCCTCGCGCGCGAGCTTGGCCAGCGCCTCGGCGGCGGCGACCTTCATCTCCTCGTTGATCGTCGTGGCGCGCACGTCGAGAGCGCCGCGGAAGATATAGGGGAATCCCAGCACGTTGTTGATCTGGTTGGCATAGTCCGAGCGCCCCGTGGCGACGATGGCATCGCCGCGCGCGGCGCGCACGTCTTGCGGTGTGATCTCGGGGTCGGGATTGGCCATGGCGAAGATGATCGGCTTGGCGGCCATCGACTTCACCATGTCCTGGGTGACCGCGCCCTTGACCGAGAGGCCGAAGAACACGTCGGCGCCTTTCATGGCTTCTTCCAGCGTGCGCGCCTTGGTGCGGACGGCGTGGGCGCTCTTCCACTGGTTCATGCCCTCGGTGCGGCCCTGGTAGATCACGCCCTTGGTGTCGCAGAGGATCGCGTTCTCGTGCGGCATGCCCATCGCCTTCACGAGCTCGATGCAGGCGATCGACGCGGCGCCCGCACCGTTCACCACCATCTTGATGTCCTTGATGTTGCGGCCGGTGAGGTGCAGCGCATTGATGAGACCGGCGGCGGAGACGATCGCGGTGCCATGCTGGTCGTCATGGAAGATCGGGATGTCCATCAGCTCGCGCAGGCGCTGCTCGATGATGAAGCATTCCGGCGCCTTGATGTCCTCGAGGTTGATGCCGCCGAAGGTCGGCCCGAGATAGCGCACGCAGTTCACGAACTGGTCGACATCCTTGGTGTCGACCTCCAGGTCGATGCAGTCGACGTCGGCGAACCGCTTGAAGAGGACGGCCTTGCCCTCCATCACCGGCTTGCCGGCCAGCGCCCCGATGTCGCCGAGGCCGAGCACCGCCGTACCGTTGGAGATCACGGCCACCAGGTTGCCCTTGATCGTGTAGTCGTAGGCGGTCGACGGGTCCTTCTCGATCGCCAGGCAGGGAGCTGCGACGCCCGGCGAATAGGCCAGGGCCAGGTCGCGCTGCGTGACCAGCGGCTTGCTGGCGATGATCTCGATTTTTCCGGGCCGCCCCGTCCGATGCATGATCAGCGAGTCGCCGTCGAGATCGCCCATCTGGTTGCTGACCATTTCTTCCGAGCTTTTGCCCGCCATATGCTTATTCTCTCCCGGTTGAGCATGCATATTGGCGATATTCGTCCGATCGTGCCAGCCAGCCATCCCGCGCTGCAGCGCAGCCGATCTGCCCAAATATCGTCCACCCATCGTCCACATGGATCGCTGTGCGGCGTGTGCTAGACCGAACGCTTCCTGAGGAGCTTCAGTGCCGGACAGTTCCGCCATTCCCGCCGACGCCACGCCGATGATGCGCCAGTACCTGGCGATCAAGGCGGCGCATCCGGACCATCTGGTCTTCTACCGGATGGGCGATTTCTACGAGCTTTTCTTCGACGACGCGGTGAAGGCCTCGGCGGCACTCGACATCGCGCTGACCAAGCGCGGCCAGCATCTGGGCGAAGACATCAAGATGTGTGGCGTGCCGGTGCACAGTCACGAGGCCTACCTGTCGCGCCTGATCCGCCAGAGCTTCAAGGTCGCGGTCTGCGAGCAGGTCGAAGATCCCGCCGAGGCCAAGAAGCGCGGGCCTAAGTCGGTGGTCGAGCGCGCCGTCGTGCGCGTCATCACGTCGGGCACCCTGACCGAAGACTCGCTGCTCGATGCGCGCAGCCATAATTACCTCGCAGCCCTTTCCGAGGCGCAGGGCGATCTGGCGCTGGCCTGGCTCGACCTCTCGACAGCGGATTTCGCGACTCAGCCGCTGCTGCCCGGCCAGGTCGCGGCCGCGCTGGCCCGGCTGGCGCCCGGCGAATTGCTGGTGCCGGACCGGCTGCTGGCGCGCGAGCCGCTCAAGACCGTGCTGGAGGAATGGAACGCCGTCCTGACGCCGCTGCCGTCGGCCCGGTTCGACAGCGACAATGCCCGCAAGCGCCTGCAGGCGGCCTTCAACGTGGCCGTGCTCGACAGTTTCGGCGCCTTCTCGCGCGCCGAGGTCGCGGCCTGCGGGGCGTTGCTCGACTATGTCGAGCTGACCCAGGCCGGCAAGCGCCCGGCGCTGGTGCCGCCGCGCCGCGAGCGCGCCGACGGCACGATGGAGATCGACCCGGCGACGCGGCGCAATCTCGAGCTGGTGAAGAGCCTCGACGGCCGCCGCGACGGCAGCCTGTTGGCCACCATCGACCGCACGCTTACGGGCCCCGGCGCGCGCCTGCTGGCCGAGCGCATCGCCGCGCCGCTGACCGACCGCGCCGAGATCGAGCGCCGACTCGACCTGGTACAGCTCTTCGTGGAGCGGCCAGCCGTGCGCGAACGGGTGCGCGAGGCGCTGCGGCGTACGCCCGACATCGAACGCGCGCTGCAACGCCTGTCGGTCGGCCGCGGCGGCCCGCGAGACCTCGCTGCCCTGCGCGACGGGCTGGAATCGGGGGAGACGCTGGCGGATTCGCTGCGGGCCGAGCCGGAAGCCTTGTTGCCGCCGCCGGCGCCGCTCGCCGACATCGTCCTGTGCTGCACCGGCCATCGCGACACCGTGGCGGCGCTGGCCGAGGCGCTGGCCGACGAGCCGCCGCTGCTGGTGCGCGACGGCGGTTTCGTGCGCCAGGGCTACCGGCCCGAGCTCGACGAGCAGCGCACCCTGCGCGACGACAGCCGCAAGACGGTGGCGGGACTCGAAGCGAAGTACCGGGCTTCCTCGGGCGTGCCGTCGCTGAAGATCCGGCACAACAACATGATCGGCTACCATATCGAGGTGACGGCGGTGCATGCCGACAAGCTCGACCTGGCGGCGCTGGGCTTTACGCGGCGGCAGTCGATGTCGAACGCCACGCGCTTCAGCACCGCCGAACTGGCCGACCTCGAAACCCGCATCGGCCGCGCCGCCGATCAGGCGCTGGCGCTGGAACTCGCCGTGTTCGAGGAGCTGGTTGCCCAGGTGACGGCGGTCTCGCCGGCGATCGCCGCGGCCGGCCGTTCGCTGGCGGCGCTCGACGTCGCCTCGGCACTGGCCGAGCTGGCGGCCAGCAGCAACCATGTGCGGCCGCAGCTCGCTGAGGATTCTTCGTTCTCGATCGAGGGTGGACGCCATCCCGTGGTCGAGGCGGCGCTGGCCCGCCAGAGCGGCACAGGCTTCGTGCCCAACGATTGCGAACTGGGGACGGACCGCCGCCTGTGGCTGCTGACCGGCCCGAACATGGCCGGCAAATCAACCTTCCTGCGCCAGAACGCCTTGATCGCCGTGATGGCCCAGGCCGGCGCCTTCGTGCCGGCCAAGGCCGCCACCATCGGCATCGTCGACCGCCTGTTCAGCCGCGTCGGCGCTGCCGACGACCTGGCACGCGGCCGCTCGACCTTCATGGTCGAGATGGTCGAGACCGCGGCGATCCTGAACCAGGCAACGGCCAGGAGCCTCGTCATCCTCGACGAGATCGGCCGCGGCACCGCGACCTTCGACGGCCTGTCGATCGCCTGGGCGACGCTCGAGCATCTGCACGACGTCAACAAATGCCGCGCGCTGTTCGCCACGCACTATCACGAGCTGGGTGCGCTGAAGGAGCGGCTGAGCGCGCTCGCCCCCTACACGATGCGCGTCAAGGAATGGCATGACGAAGTCGTGTTCCTGCACGAGGTCGCGCCGGGCGCCGCCGACCGCTCCTACGGCATCCATGTGGCGCAACTCGCCGGCCTTCCCGCCGCCGTCGTGTCGCGCGCCGAGGAAGTGCTGGCCGTGCTGGAGAAGGGCGAACAGTCCGGTGCCGTCACGCGCCTCGCCGACGACCTCCCCCTCTTCGCCGCCGCACCGGCCCGTCCCGCGAGCGGCACGGCGAAGGCGAAGGAATCGGAAGTCGAGAAGGCCCTGGCCGAGATCAACCCCGACGAACTCTCGCCGCGCGAGGCGTTGGAAGTGCTCTACGCACTGCGTCAGCGCTTGCCGGAATAGTTCGTCGATGGAGAGCACCACTCCAGTGGCGCACTCCAATGAAAGACTCCGGTGTCATCCCGAGCGTAGCGAGGGATCCTTGATCGGCGACTGCTAAGGATCCCTCGCTACGCTCGGGATGACACGGTAGAGGGGCCGCACTGTTGGTGCGTCGCAAGAGCCGCTTAAGCGAACGCCTTGCGCGCCAGCGCAGCGCCTTCGGCGAGCGCGCGCAGTTTGCCGTAGGCGACGCCGAGGGTCATCGGGGCCATGCCGCAGTTGGTACAGGCCTGGATGCGCTCGGGATCGACGAACTCGGTCGCGAGCTTGAGGGTGGCGGCTACTTCTTCCGGCGTCTCGATCTTGTCGGAGGCGACGTTGATGGCGCCCACCAGTACGGTCTTGGTCTTCAGCAGCTTCATCAGTTCCGGCGGCACGTGGCTGTCGCGGCATTCCAGCGAGACCTGCTGGATCGAGCTGCGGTCGAGCGCCGGGAAGGTCTGCTCGTACTGACGCCAGCTTTCGCCCAGCGTCTCCTTCCACTTGTTGTTGGCCTCGATGCCGTAGCCGTAGCAGATGTGAACGGCGGTCGTGCACTTCAGCCCCTCGGCCGCTTTCTCCAGCGCCGGCACGCCCCACTCGACCGTCTCGTTCAGGTAGACGTTGAAGGCGGGCTCGTCGAACTGCACGATATCGACGCCGAGCGCTTCGAGATCCTTGGCTTCTTGATTCAGCAGCTCGGCGAAGGCGAAAGCCATCTTCACGCGGTCGCCGTAGTAGCCGTCGGCCAGCGTGTCGATCAGCGTCATCGGGCCGGGCAGGGTGAACTTGAGCTTGCGCGAAGTCGCGGCGCGGGCGATGCGCGCCTCGCGCTCGTGCACGAACTTGCGGCGCTTCAGCGCCGAGGTGACGGTCGGGCAATCGGCATCGTAGCGGTTGTTGCGGATGCCCATGCGCACCTTCTTGTCGAAGTCGACGCCGTCGACCTCGGCCAGGAAGCCGTGCACGAAATGCTGCCGCGCCTGCTCGCCGTCGCTCACGATGTCGAGGCCGGCTTCCTCCTGGCGACGGATCGCGAGGAAGGTCGCATCGTCCTTGGCCTCGAACAGCGGCTGGCCCGAGAGCGTCCACGGAGCCCACAGCACGTTGGGCGTGGCGAGCCAGGCCGGTTTGGGCAGGCTGCCCGCGAGTGTCGTCTCGAACATGGTGTTTCCCCGTTCTCTAGCGTGTCGAGTTGTTGGTGGCCGGCACCGGCAGGTTGGTCCCCGCCGGAGAGGTCGGCAACGCCTCTCCGGGCGTCGCCTCGGGCGGCAGGATCTGTCCAAAGGTGCCCGGCGCGCGCCATTGCAGCGTGCCGAAGGCGCCGCAGCTCTCGCAGACCGGGCGCCAGGCTTCGTGATGGGCGCCGCAGGAGGTGCAGCGCCAGGCGCGATCGGCCGGCGCGTCCGCGGCGCGGCTGAGCCACGCGCGCACCTTTTCCGGGCCCGTCTGCTCGCGCTCCTCGACCTCGGCCATGAGGCGGCAGACGCGGGTCGGGGGATTGGTGCCGGCGGCGGTGTCGAGATGGCGACGCGCCTCGCCCCACAGGCCGGCATCGAGCGAGGCCTGGGCGAGCGCCAGATGGCTTTCGATGTCGCCCGGATTCTGCTGCGCCAGCCGGCGCACGATGCCGACGCGCTTCAGCGCCTCGGTCTCGCCAGAGGCTTCGAGATAGAGACCGACGAGATCGGGATGCGGCGCCACCGACCAGCCGCGCTCGACCGTCTTCATCGCCTTCTTCGCATCGCCCGCCTTGAGCTGCAGCTCGGCCAGGCGTTGCGTCACCGCGATGCGTTCCGGCGCAAGACCGAAGGCCTCGCGGGCCAGTGCCAGCGCGTCGCTGGCACGGCCTTCACGCTCGGCCTCGCGGCTGCGTTCGACTTCCAGCAGCGCCTTCAGCGTGCGGCCCTTGTCGGCGGTGACGACCTTGCGGCGGATGCCCGATTCCAGCGTCTCCTGGGCGGCTTTCCACTGGCCGACTTGCGCCTGCATGTCGAACAGCGAGTGCACGACCCACGGTGTCTGCGGCCGGAGCCTGAAGGCGCGTTCGGCGTAGGCGAGCGCCTGCGCCTGGTCGCCGTCGCGCAGCGACTGGCCGATCAGGCCGCGCAGGCCGAGGAAAGCCATCTGGTCGTCGTCGAGCATGGCGCTGAAGGCGCGCCGGGCGCCGTCGCGGTCGCCGTTGAGCTGGGCGGCCTGTGCCGAGAGAAGCAGCGTGAGCGCCGGTTCTGACAGGAGCTGCTCGGCCTTGCGCGCATGCTTCTGCGCTTCCACGCCATCGCCGGCGGCAACGGCGGCGAGGCCTTGCGTCAGCTCGCGATAGCCGCGACGGCGGCGGCTCTCGCCCCAGCCGTCGAGCAGCGCGCCGGGTGCGCCGACGATCCAGCGGTAGAGCAGCCAGCCGGCGATGCCGACCAGGATCAGTACGACGACGGAGATCAGGAGCACGCCGAAGCTGGTGTCGAGGCGCCAACCGCGGAATTCCGCGGTGACGATGCCCGGCCGCTCGGCCAGCCACACCGCGCCCAGCATCGCGGCGATGGCGACGACGAACCAGATGATCGTGCGCAGCATGGTCATGGGAATGGCCTACTTCGCCGAGCCGAGCAGGGTGACGGCCTGGGCGGAGATCTGGTCGGCCGCCTGCTTGGCCGCGAGATGCGCCTCGGCACGCGACAGCCAGCCGGCGGTGGCCTTTGCCGTCTGCGGCGGCAGCGACTTCACCAACGCGACGGCCTTGGCGAGGTCGCCGGCCTCCAGCGCGGCCTCGGCGCGGGCGAGCTTGGCTTCGGTGCCGTCGCCCTCGACGTCGTTGCCGACGCGGCGCAGCGAGATCAGGCCGCGCACCTTGCCGAGCAGCCGCTCGCCGAAGGAATCGTCGGCGAGATCGTCGGCGAGTGCTGCCTTGGCGACAGCGGGGAACTCCGTCACCAGCGCCGGCCGGGAGGCGACGCCGGTCTGCGCATAGGCCTGCAGCACGTTGGTGCTCTCGCTGAGCTTCGCATCGCCCTGGGCGAGCGGCGTCAGCAGCGCGAGATCGGTGGCGAAGGGCAGGCCGGAGCCGACGGCGGCGCTCAGCCGCGCGGCGATGCCGATGATCGCCGACGCGCGCGCGGTGCTCATCGCCTTCTGTTCGCCGGCGGAGCGGACGGTCGCCTCGCCGCGCGCCTTGTCGACGGCCTCGGTCAGCATCCGGGTCTGGTCGCGCTGGACGGCGACCGACTGGTCGATTGTCTGCAGCGTGTTGCGCAGCGTCGCCATTTCCAGCCGCAGGGTCGCGAGTTCCTTCTCCTGCTCCGCCGTTACCGCCGGCGGTTGAGCCGGGGCGGGTGTCTGTTGCGGGGCAGGTGTTGGTGCTGGCGTCGTGGCGCGGCCTTCCAGCGCTTCGACCTTGGCGCGCAGGTCCGCGATCGCCGGATCGGGTCCGCCGGTCGCGGCCGGCCGCTCGGCAACAGCGGCCGATGTGGCGCGCAGGCGCTTTTCGAGATCGTCGAGCCGGGCCGAAATCTCCTTGCGGGCCGTCTCGACCGAGGCGTTTGCCACCGCGGCGGCATCCTGGCGGACCTGTTGCAGGTCGATAGCCGGGACGGGCGCAGCGGCCGCCGCTCCCTTGCCCTGCCAAAGCGCGCGGATCTCGGCGGGCCAATAAGGCAGGGTGATCAGGGCGCCGGCCAACACCAGACAGGAGGCGACCACACCGGTGATGAAGGCGCCAGCCACACCGAGCCCGCGACGGACCTGTACGGGCGGCGGCGTGACTCGCGGGCTTTCCGGCGACATCTCCGCCGGCGGAACCTGAGAGGAAGAAGGTGTGTCGCTCATGATGCTAGGTCCTTCTACGACGGCCTTTGGAAGCCGGTCGATTTCGTCCAGCACGGACTGGCGGGTCGGGCGCCGTGCCGCCACCGTCGCCTTGAATGGCAGCGCGCTCAAGGGTTCGAGCGCCGCAGGGCTGATCGCCAGGGCGGTGACGTTCGACAGCGAATCGGCGAGTCCCGCTTCCTGCACCAGCCGGGCGAACAGGGCCGATGCGCGCGGCGAGAAGAACATCGCGGCATCGAGCGCCCGCGCCTGCAGCGCGGCCCGAGCCGAATCCGGCAGCTCCGCCGCCTCGCGCGCCTCGTAGAGAGGGATGCGACGCACCTCGAAACCGTCCTTGGCGAGGCTTTCGGCAAAATCCTGGGCGATGTCGACGCCGGAAACGTGGAGGAGGGGGCCGGCCTTGGCATCGAGGCGATTGCGGACCAGCTCCGCAAGCGCGCCGCCGTCGCCGGCGGCCGACGTCACGGACGCGAAGCCCAGACCCTCGGCCGTCGTGGCCGTGGTGTCGCCGACGGCAAGGATCGGCTTGCCGCGCTGCTCGGTGGCTTCCGCGAACGCCCGTGCGCCGTTGGCACTGCTGAGCAGGACGGCCTGGCACTGGGCGAGATCCGTCGCGAATTCCGCGGGCGGCCGCAAAATCTCGAGATGGAACAGCGGCGCGATGACGGGCACATGACCGCGCTCGGCGAGCGCCGTCGCCAGCGTCGTCGCCTCGCGTTCCGGCCGGGTGATCAGCACGCGCATCACGCCTCCGTAGCCGGGGCGTCCCGCGGACGCAACGACAGAGAAATTAAAGAAGAACGACGCCCTCGATCGCCAGCAACTGGCGCTTGGTCGGCAGGCCCTTGCCGCCCGAAAAGCCGCCTTCCTTGCCGCCGCTGCCCAGGACCCGGTGACAGGGCACGATGATCGGGATGGGATTTCGCCCGCAGGCCATGCCGACGGCGCGCGGGCCGGAGCCCAGGGCCATCGCCATGCCGCCATAGGTCGCCGTGCCGCCGAAGGGAATTTCGCACATCATCTTCCAGACGCTCTTCTGGAAGTCGGTGCCGCGCGCGGCCAGCGGCAGGTCGAAGCGCTTGAGCTTGCGCGCGAAGTACCGGTCGAGTTGTTTCACCGCTTCCTTTAGTACCGGAGTCGACGAGGTGTCGCGTGCGCGTTCACCGTCGCCGGCCCAGCGCACCGAGGTCACGGCGTCGTGATCCGCTTCGAGGGCCAACCGGCCGACGGGGCTGTCGACGTAACAAAGGGACATATGGCAAGCGTAGCGCCCGCGCCCGGCTTTTGCCAACATAGGGAAGAATGTCTGGGGGAGTGATGAGCAAGGGCGTGAGGCCCTCCAGGAACGGTCCGACCCGCCGCGCGTTGATCGGCGGTGTGGCCGTGCTGTGGCCGACGCTCGCCCTGGCTCAGCCGGTTCCCCGGCGACCGCAGCCGGCGGCCGAGGCCGGCCCGCCCCCGGTCGTGTTCGTGCACGGCAACGGCGATTCCAGCGCGCTCTGGATCAACAACCTCTGGCGCTTCGAGGCCAACGGCTACAAGCGCAACCAGCTGTTCGCGATCGACTTCGTCTATCCCAACGCGCGCAGCGACGATTCGAAGCCGCAGCCCTACCGCTCCTCCGCCGAGGATCAGATGAAGGAGCTGACTTCCTTCGTCATCCAGGTGTTGAAGGCGACGCGCCGCCGCAAGGTGGCGCTGGTCGGCTCGTCGCGCGGCGGCAATGCCATCCGCTCCATGCTGAAGAACGGCGGCGCAGACCTGGTAAGCCACGCGGTCCTGTGCGGCACACCCAACAAGGGGATCGTGATCTCCGAAACGCTGCTGCCCGGCAGCGAGTTCAACGGCGCCTTTCCGTTCCTCAAGGGCCTCAATGCCGGCGCCGACGATCTCGTTCCCGGCGTCGGGATGATGGCGATCCGGTCCGACAGGAACGACAAGTACTCCCAGCCCGACGGCCGCTTCATAGGGGCGGCGGGCAAGCCGACCGGGGTGAGCTACGACGCGTCCGAGCTGCGCGGTGCGCGCAACGTCGTGCTCGACGGGCTCGACCATCGCGAGGTCGCGTTCAACAAGCTGGCCTTCGCCGCGATGTTCGAGCACATCGCCGGCAAGCCGCCCGCCACCATGTTCATCGCCCAGGAGCCGCTGCCCATCCTGAACGGCCGGGTGACCGGCATGACCGAAGGCACCTACACCAACATCGCGGCGGCCGGCGCCGAGGTCGAGATTTTCGAGGTCGATTCGAAGACCGGCGAACGCAAGAGCGCGGTGGCGCTGCATCGCAAGACCACGGGCGAAGACGGCGTGTGGGGGCCGTTCGTCGGTCGCGCCGACGCCTACTATGAATTCGTGCTGCACATGCCGGGCCTGCCGACGACGCACACCTATCGCTCGCCGTTCCTGCGCTCGAGCGACGTGGTGCATCTGCGGCCACAGCCCTTCGCCAAGGCCGACGAAGGCGCCGGCGCGGTCACGATCATGAGCCGCCCGCGCGGCTATTTCGGCGTCGGTCGCGACAAGTTCACGCTCGACGGCAAGGTGCCGCCCGGCATCAACGACGGCGTCCCCGGGGCCTCCACGGGACGCCTCACCTTCGACGCAACGCCGCGCACGGTGATGGCCGTGTTCAACAACGAGACCATCCCGACCCGCACCTGGCCCGCCAAGGACGGCCACATCGTGGTGGCGGAGTTTTTGAACTGAGCTTTCATGTTCCTCTCCCCCTCGCGGGGGAGAGGAGGAAGACGACGATTAACCCTCGTACGTGTATTTGAAATTGCAGTGGCTGGCGCCCTGCATGATCGTCTGCGTGCGCTCGAGCTTGAGCTTGGGGTCATAGCCCTCGCAGAAGGCGCCGTCGCGGTTGCAGGAGAGGAGGGCGCCGATCTCGCCCAGGCCCATCGCCTTGTAGGTCTCGGCGTACCGGCAGCGCACGACGTTGAAGGTGAAGGTATCGGCGGTCTGTTCCTTGACATCGATCTCCAGCGACCCGCCCGCGGTCCAGAGATGCTGGATGTCCTGGAACGACTTGAGCGACGTGCCTCCAGGCACCGAGGCGGCGAACTGGCGGGCCTGCTCGATGGCCGAGCGGCGCACCGACTCCTCGATCGTCTTCTTCGCGACGTCGACGCCGTGGCTCGCCTTGAGGGTCTCGTAGACCTCCTTCAGGATCTCGGCCTCGATCCGGCGCTTGTCGAGCATGGAGAGGCCTTCGGGATGGGCGGACTGGCTCATGAGCTGTCTCCAGGATGACTGCGCGAATCTAGCCTGTTCCGGCGTGAGCCGTCAGGTTGAATTTCAACAATGCTCTTGGTCGATGGGCCGCGAAGCAGGCCATAGTGCCGCGCCGGTCGTCGAGCCCGGTGTCTGCGCGAGATCGGCGCGGTGCATATCGATAGGGTCACTTAGGTGCACACGCCGTAGTGCCGGGTCTGCTTTTCAAAAGAGATCAGTGCCCTGTTCACGCTTTCTTGCGACGCAACCGGCCCTTCATCTGCAGGCCATCTCGCATGTTGAGCCCGAGCAGCGTCAGGTTCGCCGCCCCCGCTACAAGCTCCAGTATCTGGACTGCATAAAACGCGGTGTCGAAGGAGTCTGCGTTAGCCTTGAACGAGAGATAGAGTGCTAAAGGAATGAGAATGAGCACGCCGTTCACGGCCACCAGCGGCATGCGTCTGATCTTGCTGCCGATGACGCCGCCGCGACGTCCCTTGGCCAGAGTCAGGCCTGACCCGCCCGCCAGGGCGATCGCCGGCACCAGCAGCAGGAACCCCCACGGGATGGCCGTCTTCACCGCAATGATTGTCGTCTGAGAGCAGAACAGTTCGCTGAGTGCCGTTGAGAGCCAGAAGGTGGCGATCGTGAGAATGGCCACGGCACCGGCAAGCGGATGAATGATCCCGATCATGAAGGCTTCCGCGTCACTTGCGCCTCACGCGACGCAAATACCCGGCACCGCGATCTTCTGGAACAGATGCGGCGCGGCGACTGCCGACGACGGATAAGCCGAAAGGCGTGACTGGAATTCCGGGTGGCTGAAGGCGGCGCGGAATGCAGCCGTCGTTTCCCAGATGGCGTAGTTCAGATAGGCGCAGCTGTCGCCGATCGCCTGGTGAAGCTGGGTCGAGATGAAGCCGGGCTGCAGCTTCATGAACTCGGCATCGTGTGCCCACGCAGTGAGGAGCGCTGGCTCGTCGATCTTGTCGACGGTGAACAGGTTGATGAGCACGATCGGACTAGCCTCCGTGCTGAGCTGCCGCTCGATCGGGAAGGCGGGATCCAGGGGGCGAAGCATGGGCATGACGGACTGTTCCCTATTCGGTGCTATGATGACAATATGGATATCCTAATGGACATCACAGTGTCAATAACCACCTATGGAACCAATGTGAGATGAAGCGGACTCCCTCCGGTGAAGCCTTGACGAAGCTGATGCTCGATCTGTTCAGGCTCAACAGCCTTGCGCTGACTGCTGGCGACCGTCTCGTCGCCCGGCTCGGATTGACGAGTGCGCGATGGCAAGTGCTCGGCGCCATCGTCGCGGCCGAGCGCTCCCAGCCTGTGGCATGGCTTGCCCGCGATCTCGGTGCCAATCGCCAGAACGTGCAGCGCATCATCAATGATCTGGAGCGCGACGGGCTGGTGACCTTCACCGCAAACCCGCATCACAAGCGCGCTCAGCTCGTTGTGCTGACCGACAAGGGCAAACGTGCCTTCAAGTCGGCGATGGACCTTCAAGCGCCCTGGGTGGACGACCTCGCGGACGGGATTGCGATCAGAGATCTCGAGGTCGTTCACCGGGTGATGCTGACATTGCGCAAGAAGCTCGAGAGAAAGGCAGATGCTGACGAGTAAGCGGGCTGCGGTACCAGATGCGTTGCCTGCCGAGGTATTGTCGATACCGTGCCCCGTCTGGCCCGGCTTCGCGCCGATCTTTCGAGGGTCCGCCAAACCGAGCACGGCCGTCACGCTCTGGATCTGGACAGGCAGGCTTTGAGCGGCCGCCTCGCGTCCTGCGAAATTGACGTCTGGCGCCGTCCGGCATCTTGACAGGGGGACCCCCCGATGAAATATCGGCCCCACCATGATTTCGCTCGCCCTCCTCCGGTCGCGACGTCGCCGCTCACAAAAGCGGCAAGAGAACGCGCGGGCGTAACAAACGCGCCGTATCGTGAGGCCGCTGGAGAGACGAAGCGGCTTCCATCCTTCCTTCTCCAGTCGGCCATCCCTTCAAGGCCCAGCATCGAGAGAGAAGACCATGACCAGCAACAAGACCAAGATTTTCATCGACGGCCAGCACGGCACCACCGGGCTGCAGATCCTCGACCGGCTCAAGGACCGGGCGGACATCGAGCTGCTGGAGCTGCCGATGGCCGACCGCAAGGACCTGGGCAAGCGCGCCGAGATCGCCAAGACGTCCGACATCACCGTGCTCTGCCTGCCCGACGCGGCGGCCAAGGAGCTGGTTGCCGCGATGGGTGACAGCGACACGGTCGTGATCGACGCCTCGACGGCGCATCGCGTGGCCGACGGCTGGACCTATGGCTTCCCCGAGCTGGCCAAGGATCAGCGCCAGAAGCTGCTCGCCTCCAACCGGATCAGCAATCCGGGCTGCTACCCGACCGGCGCGATCGCGCTGCTGCGGCCGCTGATCGACGCCGGCCTCGTGCGCGCCGATTCGACGCCGGCCGTGTTTGGCGTCTCGGGCTACACCGGCGGCGGCAAGGAGCTGATCGCGGTTCATGAGCAGCCGGGCGTCGAGCCGTTCGGTCTCTACGGGCTCGAGCTCACGCACAAGCACGTGCCGGAGATGAAGAAGTATTCCGGCCTGAAGCACGCGCCCCTCTTCGTGCCGTCGGTCGGCCACTACGCCCAAGGCATGCTGATCACCGTGCCGATCACGCGCGACATCACGACGAAGCAGGTGACGGCCAAGGACGTGCACCAGGTGCTGAGCGACTATTATGCCGGCGAGACCTTCGTGCCGGTGCGGCCGCTTGCCGACCGCGCCTGGCTGGAGCGCGACCGCTTCCTGCGCGCCGACCGGCTGATCGACACCAACACGATGGAGCTGGCGGTCTACGGCAACGATGCCGACGGCAACGTGCTGGCCGTGGCGTCGCTGGACAATCTCGGCAAGGGCGCGTCGGGCGCGGCGGTGCAGTGCATCAACCTCAAGACCGGCGTCGCCGAGACGACGGGCCTCGCCGTCGGCTGAGACCTTCACCATGGACGAGACACCGGCGCTGCGGCGCGCGGTGGCGGACGATGCCGCCGCCGTGCGGACCCTCACGCGCGAAGCCTATGGCAAATGGGTGCCCATCATCGGCCGCGAACCGCTGCCGATGCGGGCCGACTATGACGAGGCGGTGCGCCAGCATCGCATCGACATGGCCTTCCTCGATGGTGGCCTCGCGGCTCTCATCGAGACGATCGACAAGGGCGACCATCTGGTGATCGAGAACGTGGCCGTCGCGCCCGCCTTCCAGGGTCGCGGCCTCGGCCGGCACCTGCTGACGCACGCCGAACAGGTCGCGCGGGACCTCGGCTACAGCGAAGTCCGGCTCTACACGAACAAGATGTTCGAGGCGAACGTGCGGCTCTATCTCGCCTTCGGCTACCGCATCGACCGCGAGGAGACGTCGTCGCTCGGCGTCACGGTCTATATGAGCAAGCCCCTGCAACGTGCCGGCGCCGCAGCTTGACCGCGACGGCGTGAATGTGGTCGCGTCCGGCGCGGAGGAAAAAGACATGCCGGACAACAAGCCAAAGACCAGGACTCCCGACCAGCTGCGCAGCGCGCGCTGGTTCGCGCCCGACGATCTGCGCGCCTTCGGCCATCGTTCGCGCGCGATGCAGATGGGCTACGCGCCGGAGGAATGGGCCGGCAAGCCGGTGATCGCCATCCTCAACACCTGGTCCGACGCCCAGCCCTGCCACATGCACTTCAAGACCCGCGTCGACGACGTGAAGCGCGGCATCCTGCAGGCCGGCGGCTTTCCGATGGAGCTGCCGGCGCTGTCGCTGTCGGAAAGCTTCCTGAAGCCCACGACCATGCTCTACCGCAATCTTCTCGCCATGGATGCCGAGGAACTCTTACGCGGGCACCCCGTGGATGGTGTCGTGCTGATGGGCGGTTGCGACAAGACCACGCCGGCGCTGCTGCTCGGCGCGATCAGCATGGGACTGCCCACGATCTACCTGCCGGCGGGGCCGATGCTGCGCGGCAACGTGAAGGGCAAGGTGCTGGGCTCGGGCTCGGACGCCTGGAAATACTGGGACGAGCGTCGCGCCGGCAAGATCTCCGATTCGGACTGGGTCGATGTCGAAGGCGGCATCGCGCGCAGCTACGGCACCTGCATGACCATGGGCACGGCCGCCACGATGATGGCGATGGCCGAGACGCTCGGCATGTCGCTGCCCGGCGCCTCCTCGATCCCGGCGGCCGATGCCGGTCACATCCGCATGGCCTCGGAATGCGGCCGGCGCATCGTCGGCATGGTCTGGGAAGACCTGACGCCGAGTAAGATCCTGACGCACGAGGCGTTCCTCAACGCCATCACCGTGGCGATGGCGGTCGGCTGTTCGACCAACGCCATCATCCATCTGATCGCGATGGCACGGCGTGCGGGGCAGAAGATCGGGCTCGACGATTTCGAGCGCGCCAGCCGCAAGGTGCCGGTAATCGCCAACATCCGCCCCAGTGGCGACAAGTACCTGATGGAAGACTTCTTCTATGCCGGCGGCCTGCCGGGCCTGATCGAGCAGATCCGCGATCACCTGCATCTCGACGCGCTCACGGTGACCGGCAAGACGCTGGGCGAGAACGTGAAGGGTGCGGAGATCTACAATGACGACGTGATCCGCTCCGTCGCCAACCCGATCTACAGGGAAGGCGCGCTCGCGGTGCTCAAGGGCAACCTCGCCCCCGACGGCTGCGTCATCAAGCCCAGCGCCTGCGCGCCCAAGTTCCTGAAGCACACGGGACCGGCGCTGGTGTTCGACGACTATCCCTCGATGAAGGCCGTGATCGATCGCGAGGATCTCGACGTCACCGAGGATGCGGTGCTGATCCTGCGCAACGCCGGGCCGCAGGGCGGGCCGGGCATGCCGGAATGGGGCATGCTGCCGATCCCGACCAAGCTGGTGAAGCAAGGGGTGCGCGACATGGTGCGGATCTCCGACAGCCGCATGAGCGGCACCAGCTACGGCGCCTGCATCCTGCACGTCTCGCCGGAATCCTTTATCGGCGGGCCGCTCGCGCTGGTGAGGACCGGCGACATGATCTCGCTCGACGTCGACAAGCGCACGATCGACATGAACGTGTCGGACGAGGAACTGGCGAAGCGCAAGGCGGCGTGGAAGCAGCCCGAGCCCCGCTACGAGCGCGGCTATGGCTGGATGTTCACCAGGCACATCAAGCAGGCCAACGAGGGCTGCGACTTCGACTTCCTCGAAACGGGATTCGGCAAGCCGGTGGCGGAACCGTCGATCTATTGAGTAGGCAGTATCCGCGCCTGCGGGTTTGCCGGAGACTGGCTGCAACAAGGAATGAAGTATGACTGCTGCACATGATGAAGCCTCGATCGTCGCCCGCTCCGTCGAGCAATTGCGCCAGGGCCTGCTGAAGGCCGACCGCACCGCGCTGGAGCAGCTCTGCGCGCCGGAGTTGAGCTACGGCCATTCCGGCGGCACGCTGGAGACACGGGCCGAGTTCGTCGAGGCCAACACCAACGGCTTTGCGACCTGGAAGTCGCTCGAGTTCAACGACCAGACCATTTCCCTCGCCGGCGACGTCGCGCTGGTGCGCCATCTCATGGTCGGCGAGACCGAGCATAGCGGCAAGGTTCATCCGATCCGGATCGGCATCCTGCTGGTGTGGCAGAAGCAGGCGGGCAGCTGGAAGCTGCTGGCGCGCCAGGCCTACAAGTACTGATCGCCCGGCGGCACCGGCCGTCATTCGACTGTAACGATCGCCCGTCACTTGGGGGCGATGCTGTTCGACGTTTCTTCCCTTGCCGAGACGGGGCTGCGGCTCGGCCTCGCCCTGCTGCTGGGTTCCGCCATCGGCATAGAGCGCCAGTGGAACCAGAAGATGGCGGGCCTGCGCACCAATGCGCTGGTTGCCCTGGGCGCCGCGGGCTTCGTGGCCTTCTCTGGGCTTGTTGGCGCCGGCGATCCGACGCGGGTCGCCGCGCAGGTCGTCACCGGCATCGGCTTCCTCGGCGCGGGCGTGATCCTGCGCGAAGGGGTGAACGTGCACGGGCTGAACACGGCAGCGACGCTGTGGTGCTCGGCCATGGTCGGCACGATGTCGGGCGCGGGCCATGCGGGTCCTGCCCTGCTGGCCGCGGCAATGGTGGTGGCCACCAACCTGCTGCTGCGGCCGCTGGTCCGGCGCATGAACACGCGGCTGCTGACCTCGACGGACGCCGAGAGCCATTACACGGTCGAGGTGGTCTGCAAGGGCGCCGAGGAGGCGCACATGCGCTCGCTCCTGCTGCACGCGCTTTCGCAGGCGGGCCTCGGCCTGCGCCGCCTCGACAGCGAGGACATTCCCGACACGTCGAAGGTGACGGTCACGGCGCAGGCGGTTGCGGCAAAGCGCAACGACACCGCGCTCGAGCAGGTCGTGGGCCGCCTCAGCCTCGAGCCCAACGTCTCTGCCGCGACCTGGCAGGTCGACCGCGCGATTCCCGAATCGTGAGCCGGCCTCAACCGATGGCGCCGGCTTCCCGCAGCCTGCCGATCTCAGCGGCGCTGTAGCCCAGTTCGCCCAGGATCTCGTCCGTGTGCGCGCCGTGTCCCGGTCCGGGACCGGGTGTCACCGGCTCGGGCGCGAACGACATGCGGATGGGCGCGGAGATCGTGCGCGGCATGTCCTGCTGGCTTGTACCCACGACCGCGCCGTTGGCGACGGCCTGCTCGTCGTCGGGAACGTCACGCAGGATGCCGAGCAGGCCGAAGGTGATCTCGTGCCGGCGCAGGCGTTCCTTCCATTCGGGCCATGGCCGTCCGGCAAAAACCGGATCGAGGATCGCGGCGAGGTCGGTGGCATGGGCGCGCCGCTTCTCCGTGGTCTCGAAGCGCGGATCGTCCATCAGGTCGGTGCGCTCGATCGCCTGGCAGAGTTCGGGCCAGAGCTTGTCCTCGCGCACGATGGTGAGCTGGATCCAGCGGCTGTCGGAGGTGCGGTACTGGTTGGCGAGCGCGCTGCGCGGCTTGGTGCGTGGCGGACGAGAGGCCACGAAGGAACCAAGCAGGGCGCCCTGCGCCAGGATGGCGTTGGACCACAGGCCGCTGGCGTGCAGCGACGTGCCGACCTCGCTGCCCTCGCCGGTGCGCTCGCGGTGGAGCAGGGCCATCGAGATGGCGGCGAACAGGTTCATGCCGGCCATCTGGTCGCCCTGCGCCGGCAGGGAGAAGGCGGGTGGGCCGCCCTCGTAGGTGAGGCCGTCGAGCAGACCGGATCGGGCGAAGAAGGCGGTGGAGTCGAAGCCGGGCTGCTCGGCATCGGGGCCGGACTCGCCGTAGCCGGTCATCGACGCGTAGATCAGTCGCGGATTGAGCGGCGCCACGTCCGAATAGCTCATCCTGAGCCGCGCGCGGACCTTCAGCGGGAAGTTCACCACCATCACGTCAGCGGTCTTCACCAGCCGGTCGAACGCGGCGCGGCCCTCGGGGTTCTTGAGGTCGAGCACGACCGAGCGCTTGTTGCGGTTGGTCATGTGCCAGCAGAAGTTGACCGGATGCTGCGGGATCGAATGGGCCTGTCCCAGCTTGCGCTGCGGGTCGCCCTCGCCGGGTGGCTCGATCTTGATGACCTCGGCGCCGTAGTCGCCCATCACCGTCGTGGCGACCGGACCGGCGATGAAGCTCGCGAGGTCGAGGACCCGGAGGCCCTGCAGCGGCAATTGTCCGCTCATTGAGTTTTCCCTTTCGAACGCCTACACCCCAGCCTATCCGGGGAGAACGGCATCAGGTCAATGGCCGGCAGGTTTCGCAATTTCTGGCTTCTAGTCGCTTTTCTGCTCGTGATCCTCGCGATCGGACTCGCGTTGCGCTCCGCCCTGTGGGCCTGCGTGGCCGCCGCCGTGCTGGGTGTGGCGGGCGTCGTGCTGTTCCGTGGCAACCGCTGGCGCAGCGGCGCGCTGCTCGCGACGGCGCTGGCGCTGAGCCTCGTGGCGCTGGACCTGTTCGCCGGTTTCCTGTCGCCCAAGGCGGTGAACATGGGGGTGGTGACCCGTACCATTCCGCAATGGTGGCCGCCGCCCGACCCGATCCTCGGCTTCCGGCCGAAGCCTGATAGCGAAGTAATCGCCACCGCCACCTGGGGCGACGAGCTGGTCTATCGCCAGACCTACCATTTCGATTCCGTCGCGGCACGGGTGACGCCGCCGGTTCCCGCTCCCTCCGATACCTATCTCTTCATCGGCGATTCTTTCATCTTCGGGCAGGGCGTGGCCGACGACCAGACGGTGGCGTCCCAGTTCACCAGGCTGAACACGCCGGCCGCGCGCACCGTCAATTTCGGCGTTCCCGGCTACGGCCCCAATCATCTCGTCCGCGCCTTCGAAGCGGGTCTCTACGACCGCTACATCGACCAGAAGGTGAAGGCCGTCGTGACCTGGATCATCCCGGCCCATCTGCAGCGCGTGACCGGTGACGGTTCCTGGCTCGGCTCCTCGCCGCGTTACGTACTCGACGACGGCAAGCTGCGCTTCACCGGCACATTCAACGAGCATCGATGGCGCGATCCGCTGGCCGGGCTGCACTACCTCCTGGGCGAGCACTTCGCCTTCATCGAGGCGATCGGCCAGAAGCAGCGTCAGGAGCAACAGATCGAGCTGTTCCTGGCGATGATGGCGAAGCTGCAGGCCGAGGCCCGCGCAAAGTTCAACGCGCCTCTCATCATCATCTATTCCTGGCCCGACGAGAGCACGCAGAACCGCTACGGCGATTCCAAGGTCGAGCAGCCGTTGCTGGTCGCCACGCTCGTGAAGCTGCGCCAGCTCGGCGCGCCGATGCTGAGTGTCGCCGATGCAACCCAGGGTGAGACGGCTGCGCGGCTGATGATCCCTCATGATGGGCACCCCTCGGCGTTCAGCATCGGGCGAATCGCCATCGCATTGAAGAAGTTGCTCGACGCACGCTGATCTCCCGCATCGTTGCGGGGCCGTTGTGTTTCATTTGACAGTTCGCCCGCAAACCCTTCAGCTTGTCAGCAACAGGATCGTCCGCACGAACGGATGACCGAGGAAGCGTCTTTGCGGGAGGATGGACAGGGTGAGCCATGTGGCGCCCATGCGCGCGCTCAACCGGCCGACGCCGACGGTATCCGTCGAGCGACGCGCTAACGGCACACTGATCCTGTCTGCCGGCCGGTCGCTGCCGGCCGATCTGCCGCTCGTCATCGACTGGTTGGAGCGGGCGGCGATGCGCCGGCCCGACGTCACTTTCCTTGCCGAGCGGCGTGGTCCGGAGCGGGCCTGGCAGCGCCTGACCTATGCCGAGGCCTGGGCGAAGACGGGCGCAGTCGCTTCGTGGCTGATCGCGCAGGGCTTCGGGCCCGGCGCGAAGCCGGTCGCGATCCTGTCGGACAACAGTCTCGAGAACGCGCTCCTCCTGTTCGGCGCCCTGCGCGCAGGCGTGCTGGTGGCGCCGATCTCGCCGAATTTCTCGCTGGCCGGCGACTTTGCCCGCTTCGATCATGCGCTGGGCATCGTCGAGCCGGGACTCGTCTTCGCGCAGGATTCGAAAGCCTATGCCGCGGCGCTCGATCGTGCCGAGCGGACCGGCGCCCGCGTGGTCACGGTGGACGGCAGGCGTGGCCTCGCTTTCGGCGCGCTCGCTGCCTGTTCGGTGGATGCCGCCGTCGCCGAACGGCGCCAGCACATCACGGCCGACACGCCGGCCAAGATCCTGTTCACCTCCGGCTCCACGGGCATGGCCAAGGGCGTGCTCAACACCCATGGCAATCTCACCGCCGGTGCCGAGATGATCCGCGCGGTGGGCGAACCGCTCGATGACAGCCGCATCGCCGTGTCGCTCGACTGGCTGCCCTGGCATCACACCTGGGGCGGCAACGCCAACCTGAACAGCATCATCCGCGTCGCGGGCTCGCTCTACATCGATGGCGGCCGGCCGGTCGCCGGTCGCTTCCAGGAAACGCTGGAGAACCTGCGCGAGCTGTCGCCGTCGGGCTTCGGCACCGTGCCGGCCGCCTACCCGATGCTGCTCGAGGCGCTGGAGCGCGATGCCGACCTGCGGGCCAAATTCTTCAAGAACATGCGCGGCCTGGGCTATGGCGGCGCGCTGCTGCCTCAGGAGAGCTTCGACCGGCTGCAAAGCGCGGCAACCGAACAGCTCGGCGAGCGCCTGCCGTTCGGCTGCGGCTGGGGCATGACCGAGACGACCAGCACCGGACTCATGGTGTACTGGAACGTCGATCGTGCCGGGCTACTCGGCCTGCCGCAGCCCGGCATGCTGGCCAAGCTGGTGCCGGCGGGCGATCGCTACGAACTGCGCGTGACGGGCGCGAACGTCATGCCGGGCTACTACCGCAACGAGGCGGCTAACCGGGAAGCCTTCGACGAGGAAGGCTTCTTCAGGACGGGCGATGCCGCGCGCTGGGTCGACGAGGACCGGCCCGAGGCCGGCATCCAGTTCGCCGGACGCCTCTCGGAGGAATTCAAGCTGGCGTCGGGCACCTGGATCCGCGCCACCACCCTGCGCACGCAGCTCATCGACGCGCTGCAGCCCTATGTCCGCGACCTCGTGATCGCGGCGCCCGATCGACCGTATCTCGGGGCGCTCGTATGGCTCGATGCGACAGCCTGTCGGGACGCCGGTGGTGCCGAGGCGTATCGGCCGGCGCTCGCGAGGCTGCTGGCCGCCTTCAACGCTCGTCCCGGCGGATCGAGCACGCGCGTGATGCGGCTGCTGCCGCTCGATGTGCCGCCCTCGCCCGAAGCGGGCGAGGTGACGGACAAGCGCTCGATCAACGCGCGGCGGGTCCTCGAACAGCGCGGGGCCGACGTCGCCCGCCTTTATGCCGAACCGGTCGATCCGGCGGTGATTGCCGCCGAAGGGAAGGGTTGATGCAGGCCTACATCGTGCGGCGCGTACTGGCGCTCATTCCGACGCTTTTCTTCGCCAGCCTCATCGTCTTCGTGACGGTGCGCATGATCCCCGGCGACGTCATCGACCTGATGCTGAGCCAGAACGACATCGCGGCGTCCAAGATGGGCCGCGAGCAGCTCGAGAAGGCGCTGGGCCTCGACCAGCCGATGTGGATCCAGTACGGCCGCTGGGTCGGCGCGATCCTCTTTCACGGCGATTTCGGACGCTCGCTCTGGCAGAGCACGCCGGTCAGCGAGCAGCTCCTGCAGCGACTCCCGGTCACCTTCGAACTCGGGCTGATGGCGCTGATCGTGGGTCTCTCCGTCGCCGTCCCGATCGGCGTCTATTCGGCGGTCCGCCAGGATACGCCGGGCGACTACGTGGCGCGCTCCTTCTCGATCCTGATGCTCGCGGTGCCGAGCTTCTGGCTGGGCACGATGGTCATGGTGTTTCCCTCGATCTGGTGGGGCTGGTCGCCGACGATCTCCTTCGTTCCCTTCTCCAAGGATCCGATCGCCAATCTCAGCCAGATGATCATTCCCTCGATCATCCTGGGCTGCGCACTCTCGGCCATCACCATGCGGCTCACGCGCACCATGATGCTCGAAGTGCTGCGCCAGGATTACATCCGCACCGCCTGGGCCAAGGGTCTGGGCGAGAAACTCGTGGTGGCGCGCCATGCGTTGCGCAACGCGCTGATCCCCGTGGTGACCCTGATCGGGCTGCAGGCGCCGCTGCTGATCGGCGGCGCGGTGATCATGGAGCAGATCTTCGTCATCCCCGGCATGGGCCTGCTGCTGCTCGATGCGGTGAGCCAGCGCGACTACCCGATCATCACCGGCGTCTTCCTGATCGTCGGTGTCGCGGTGATGTGCATCAACCTGATCGTCGACCTGAGCTACGGCCTGCTCGATCCGAAGGTGAGGTATCGCTGATGGCGTCCGTCGCGGAGACCACCCTGGCCGTCCCGCCGCGGCGCAAGCGCGGGCCGGTGCTGCACTTCATCGGCCGCCTGTTCCGCGAGAAGCCGCTGGGCGCGGCCGGCGCGGTCGTGTTCGTGCTGTTCCTGTTCTGCGGGATCTTCGCCGACGCGCTGGCGCCCTACGGCATGAACCAGATCGCGCCGCTGAACCGGCTGAAGCCCCCCTCCTGGGCGTTCCCATTCGGCACCGACAATCTCGGGCGCGACATGCTCTCGCGCTGCCTCTATGGCGCCCAGCTCTCGGTCATCATCGGCTTCTGCGCCGCCGGCATCGCGACGATCATCTCGGTCTTCCTCGGCATCGTCTCGGGCTATCTCGGCGGCAAGTTCGACCTGGTGCTGCAGCGCTTCGTCGACGCCTGGATGAGCTTTCCCGATCTCATCATCCTGATCGTGGTCGTATCGGTGGTCGGACCGGGCATGCCGCAGATCATCGTGACGCTCGGCCTGCTGCTGGGCATCGCCGGCTCGCGCATCATCCGCGGCGCCGTCGTCTCTGTGCGCGAGAACATGTACGTCCACGCGGCGCAATCGACCGGCGCGTCGACCTTCCGCATCCTCTGGCGGCACATCCTGCCCAACGTCATGGCGCCGGTGATCGTGCTGTTCACGACGCGCGTCGGCACGGTGATCCTGGCCGAATCGGGCCTGTCGTTCCTCGGCCTCGGCGTGCCGCCGCCGGCGCCGACCTGGGGCGGCCTCCTGTCGGGCAGTGGCAGGACTTACATGCTGCAGGGCCCGTGGCTCGCGCTCGCCCCGGGCCTCTGCCTCACCGTCGTGGTCTACGCCACCAACATGTTCGGCGACGCGCTGCGCGATCTGCTCGATCCGCGCATGCGCGGATCGCGCTGAAACGAAGAAGACGAAACGGAGGGGAAACGATCATGAAGAGACTGGGAAAGGCGCTGCTGTGCGGCGCGATCGGACTGGGTTTGCTGGCGGCGCCGGCGCTGGCGCAGGAGAAGCCGAAGTACGGCGGCACGCTGGAAGTCGGCACCGTTTACGTGACGTTGACTGCGCTGTCGTTCGATCCAGCCGACTGGAACTGGAAGCTGAACCACGACACCGGCAACTATCTCGAGCAGCTTTTCGCCGCTGACCTCTCCAAGAGCGTGCGAAACGGCGGAAAGCATCCGTTCTACGCAGACGCCTGGCTTCCGACCGACGCCATCCGCGGCGAGTTGGCCGAGAGCTGGGAGTGGAAGCAGAATCCGTTGCGCGTCGAGGTGAAGCTGCGCAAGGGCGTGATGTTCCCGGAGAAGCCCGGTGTCATGGCGGCGCGTGAACTGACGGCAGATGACGTCGTCTTCAGCTTTTATCGTCTTGCCAAGAGTGCCAAGGCCCAGAAGGGCTACTTCGACTATGTCGACAAGGTCGAGGCCAAGGACAAGTACACGGTAGACTTCCTTTTCAAGGAATTCCACGCCGAGTGGGACTACCGGTTCGGCTGGGGCTACTACTCGCCCATCTACCCGAAGGAGATGGCCGACGCTGGCGCCTCCAACTGGAAGAACGGCAATGGTACCGGGCCATTCATGCTGACCGATTTCGTGCAGGGCAGTTCCAATACCTACAGCAGGAACCCCAACTATTGGGACAAGGAGAAGATCGGTGGCGAGGAATACAAGCTGCCGTTCCTCGACAAGGTCGTCTATCGCACGATCAAGGACGAGGCGACGTTCCTGACGGCGCTCAGGACCGCCAAGCTCGACCTCCTGGAGGCGATCCGGTGGAGCGCGGCGGACGATCTGAAGAAGACGACGCCGCAGCTCAAGTGGTCGCGCTGGCTCAACATGTCGGGCACGTTCCTCGCGATGCGTGTCGACACCAAGCCGTTCGACGACATCCGCGTGCGCCGCGCGCTGAACTACGCGGTCAACAAGCAGGAGATCGTCAAGGCCTACTACGGCGGTAACGCCGAACTCTTCGCATATCCGCAGCACCCTGATTACGTCGGCTACTTCGAACCGCTCGATTCGATGCCGGATTCGGTCAAGGAACTTTTCATCTACAATCCGGACAAGGCGAAGAAGCTGCTGGCCGAAGCGGGCTATCCGAAGGGCTTCAGCTTCAAGGTCCAGGTCTGCTCCTGCAGCCCCGATCACATGGACCTGTTGCCGCTTGTTGCGGCCTATCTGGAACAGGTCGGCGTCAAGCTCGAGATTCAGCCGATGGAATATGCGGCCTTCCTCTCGGCGATGACCACCAAGACGAATGCGCCTGGCTACTTCATGAATAACGGCCACACCAATCCGACGCGAAGCCTGCACAAGAGCTTCTATACCAAGGAGGTCTGGAATCCGTCGCAATGGGCGGATCCGGCCTACGACGCCAAGATCGATGCCATGTATCGCGAGCCCGACGAGGGCAAGCGCCAGGCCATGATCAAGGAGCTGACCCGGGAGATCCTCGACAAGGCCCCCTACATCTGGTTGCCGACGCCCTACATCTATACGGCGTGGTGGCCGTGGGTGAAGGGCTACAACGGCGAACTGCGCGCCGGCGCAGTCCGCCCGGGCCCGATCTACGCCCGCATGTGGGTCGATCAGGAGCTGAAGAAGAAGATGGGCAAGTGATGCCTTTGCCGGGGGCGCGCCACTTCCGTGGCGCGATCATCGTCGGTCCAAACTGTGACGCGCCACGGGAGTGGCGCGCCCCCAGCCCATGACCGCTCCGCTTCTCAGCGTCCGTAACCTGTCGACACGCTTCCGCACCGAACGCGGTACGGTGCGGGCGGTCGATGGTGTGTCGTTCGACGTGGCCGCCGGCGAGACGCTGGCGATCGTCGGCGAATCGGGGTCGGGCAAGAGCGTGACCGCGCTCTCGATCCTGCGCCTGATCCCCGATCCACCCGGCAAGATCGAGGAAGGCGAGATCCTCTTTGAGGGCAAGGACCTGCTGAAGCTCGACGATGCCGGCATCCGCGCCATCCGCGGTGACCGCATCGCCATGATCTTCCAGGAGCCGATGAGCTCGCTCAACCCGGCGCTCACCGTCGGCATGCAGGTCGGCGAGCCGATCAACCTGCACCGCAGGACGGTGTGGGCCAAGGCGCTCGACAAGGCCGCCGAGCTTCTCGGCAAGGTGCGCATTCCCGACGGCCGCAGCCGGCTCTCCTCCTATCCGCACCAGTATTCCGGCGGCATGCGCCAGCGCGTGATGATCGCCATGGCGCTGGCGTGCCAGCCGCAGCTCATCATCGCCGACGAACCGACGACGGCGCTCGACGTCACCGTGCAGGCGCAGATCCTGGCGCTGCTCAAGGAACTGACGCGCGAGGCCAACTCCGCGATGATCCTGATCACCCACGATCTGGGCGTCGTGGCGCGCTACGCCGACCGCGTCGTGGTGATGTATGGCGGCCGCATCGTCGAGACCGCACCGGCGCGCCAGCTCTACAAGACACCGCGCCATCCCTATACGCGCGGCCTCATGGCCTCGGTGCCGCGGCTCGACGGCGACACCGACCGGCCGCTGGTTCCGATCGACGGCCAGCCGCCCGATCTCGCGACCTTGCCGCCGGGCTGCGCCTTCGCTCCGCGCTGCAAGGAGGCGACCGACCGCTGCCGGGCCGAGCGGCCGCCGCTGGTCGAGAGCGCTCCCAACCATTTTTCCGCGTGCTTCTTCCATGACCGCCTCGCAGCCTGACACCGTCCTGAAGGTCGAAGACCTCAAGATTCACTTCCCGATCACGGCGGGCGCGATCCTGCGCAAGCAGGTCGGCACGGTGAAGGCCGTCGACGGCGTGAGCTTCAGCGTGGCGCGCGGCGAGACGCTGGGGCTGGTGGGCGAATCGGGCTGCGGCAAGTCCACGACGGGCCTCGCCATCCTGCGCATGCTCGACGTGACGGAAGGCAGGATCGAGTTCGAGGGCGAGGACATCACGCGTCACGACCGCAAGCGCATGCGGCCGATCCGGCGGCGTATGCAGATGGTCTACCAGGATCCCTACGGCTCGCTGAATCCGCGCATGAAGGTGGCCGACATCGTGGGCGAGCCGCTGGTCGTCCACGGGATGGCGTCCGACCAGGACAAGTATCGCGCCCGCGTCGCCGATCTGCTGCGCATGGTCGGATTGCTGCCGGACATGGCCGAGCGCTATCCACACGAATTCTCGGGCGGCCAGCGCCAGCGCATCGGCATTGCCCGTGCGCTCGCGCTGGAGCCGACGCTCCTGATCTGCGACGAGCCGGTGTCGGCGCTCGACGTGTCGATCCAGGCGCAGGTCGTGAACCTGTTCATGGAGCTGCAGGAGCGGCTCGGCCTCACCTACATCTTCATCGCCCACGATCTCAGCGTCGTGCGTCACATCAGCGACCGCATCGCCGTGATGTATCTCGGCCGCATCGCCGAGATCGCGACACGGGTCCAGCTCTACAAGGATCCGCTGCATCCCTACACGCAGGCGCTGCTGGCCGCCGTGCCGATCGCCGATCCCGAGCTGGAGGCCGCGCGCGGCGCCGACATCATCGCGGGCGAAATCCCCAGCGCCATGCGCCCGCCGCCCGGCTGCCGGTTCCACACGCGCTGCCCCCGGGCGATGGACGTCTGCAAGGCCGTCGACCCGCCGTTGATCGAGATGGCCGACGGAAGAGCCGTCGCCTGCCATCTGCATTCATAGCCGGGAGCGCTGCAGAGCCTCGCACTGTTCGAGGACCCAGGCCTTGCGTTCCTCGAACACCGACGACGGGCGATTGACCTCGGGGCGCTGGTGGAACCAGCCGATGGTCGCCATCCAGCGGATCAGCCGGAACTGAGGGAGCAGGCTCAGGGCCTCGTCGGCGACCGGACGCCCGGCGCGATAGCCGGCGAGGAAGGCGCGCTCGATCTCGGCGGCATTGGACTTGGTCTGCCAGTGCGTGAGCGCGGTGGCGAGGTCGTATTGGTGCCAGCCATAGCCCGCATCGTCGAAGTCGATCACGGTCAGCCGGTCGCCGTCGACCACGATGTTGCCCGGATGCATGTCGGCGTGGATCAGGCTGTAGGCGTGCGGCTCGCGGCTCAGTCGGCCCAGCATGTCGTGCAGGCGCTGCCGCATTTCGAGCAGAAGCCTGCGCTCGCCCGCCGACAGCGAGCGGTGTTCCCAGAACTCTCCCCAATGCGGCGCCATCCCCATCAGCCCGTCGCTGTCGAGCGCGTGCCGCTTGAAACCCGGCGGCGGCTGCCAGGCACTGGCCTGATTGTGCATCGCCGCCGTGATGGCACCGAGCTGTGTGAAGGACTCTTCGACACGCTTCTGATTGTCGGTTTCCGCCAGGACATCGGAGAGCAGGCGGCCTTCGGTCCAGCTGGCCATGCCGGCGAAGCGTTGCTCGCCCGTGGCGGGAATCGTGACCGGGACATAGTCCTGGCCGTCGCGCGCGAGCACAGCCGAGGGAACATCGATCCCGGCTTCGGCCAGCGCCCGGATCCAGGCCCGCTCGGAGATCAGCTCCTGGAGCGTGTGATAGCCCGGCCGATGCAGGCGCAGAACGTAAGCCCGACCATCTCGCCGGTCGGCCACCTTGAACGTGACGTTCTCGGAGAGCGACACCAGGGTCAGATCCTCGGCGTCGATCGGAAAGGCCTTCAGCGCTTCGTGGGCGGCCGGCGTGAAAGTCCGATCGACGGTCTCGCTGTCCATCGAGAGCCTAGCCGTCGACGTCCGCCATCGTCGCGTCGAAGGCGACGAGGAATTCCTCGGCGTGACTCTGCTTGAAGACCAGCGGCGGCCGGATCTTCACGACGTTCCTGTAGGCCCCGGCATTGCTGGTCAGGAAGCCGCGGTCCTTCAGGCGGTTGATGATGTCGACCGCCTTGTCCATGTCGGGTTCGCGCGCTGCGTCCGTCCGGGCGATTTCGACGCCGATGAACAGCCCGTGGCCGCGCA
This sequence comes from Reyranella humidisoli, assembly GCF_019039055.1. Taxonomy (NCBI): domain Bacteria; kingdom Pseudomonadati; phylum Pseudomonadota; class Alphaproteobacteria; order Hyphomicrobiales; family Reyranellaceae; genus Reyranella; species Reyranella humidisoli. The sequence continues at coordinate 1,136,229 of NZ_JAHOPB010000001.1, read as the reverse complement.
CGTCGGCGATCGACGCGAAGCGGCCCTTGCGTTCGGCCAGTGCCGATTTCAGGAACGCCCCCACAGTGGCGACGTTAGCGGCAAGGCCATCGCGCTCGATCACGTCGATCACGGCCATGCCGACCGCCGCCTGCAGCGGGCTCGAGGCGAAGGTGTTGAAGTAGCGCGTCGCCGCCCGGAAGCCTTCGACCAGCGTGCGGCTCGCAGCGGTGGCGGCCAGCGGCAGGCCGTTGCCCATCGGCTTGCCGGTGACGACGATGTCGGGCTTGAAGCCAAGCACGTCGTAGCCCCACCACTGCCCGCTGCGGCAATAGCCGGCCTGCACCTCGTCGGCGATCACCAGCCCGCCCGCTTCGCGCACGATCTCGGCGGCGCGCGCCATGAAGCCCGAGGGCACGTCGGGCAGGCCCTCGTTGGCGAAGATCGAGCAGACGATCAGGCCGGCGAAGCCCGTGCCGTCCTCCTCCAGGCCGCGGATCGCCTGGCGCAACCGGTCGAGATAGGCCTCGCGGAGTTCGTCCTCGCCGGCGCCGGGCACCAGCGGGCGCAGCATCTCGGGGAAGGGGATCGCGCGCACGTCGCCAGCGGCGTTCTGGCCGGTGCCGATGCGGGTCATCTTGCCGACGGCCTCGCTGTTGCCGTGATAGGTGGCGTTGGTGCAGACGATGCCGGATTTTCCGGTGGCCATGCGCGCCATGCGCAGCGCCACTTCGTTGGCCTCCGTGCCGGAGCAGGAGAAGATCACGCTCTCGATCGCCGGCCCGTGCAGCGCCGTCAGCCGCTCGGCGAAGGCCACGATGCCTTCGTGCAGGTAGCGGCTGTGGACGTTGAGCGTCGACTGCTGGCGGGCCATCGCCTCGGCGACGTGGCTGTTGGCATGACCGACGCACGGCACGTTGTTGTACATGTCGACGTAGCGCCGGCCTTCGGGATCGAACAGCTCGACGCCCTCGCCCCGCACGATGTGCAGGGGCGTGTTGTAGAAGAGGGGCGCGCCGGCGCCGAAGGCGCGGTCGCGGCGGGCAGCTAATGTCGTCGAGCTCATCGGTCGGCCTATCGTTGGCGTCGACCGCGACGATAGCGCCCGCCGTGCGCCGTTCCTACATCTTCCCGGAGACGATGCGCGCGCCCAGTGCCCAGCGATGGACCTCGGACGGACCGTCGTAGATGCGGAAGGCGCGGGAATCGCGGAAGAAGCGCTCGACCACCGTGTCGCGCGTGATGCCGAGCCCGCCCAGGATCTGCATGCAGCGGTCGGCGACGCGGAAATAGGCTTCCGAGCAGATCACCTTCGACATCGAGCTCTCGTTCGAGGCGCGCTCGCCCTGGTCGAGCAGCCAGGCGGTGTGCCAGATCGACAGCCGCGCCTGGTTCATGTCCATCAGATTGTCGGCCAGCATGAACGACACGCCCTGGTGCTCGCCCAGCGTCTTGCCGAAGGCGACGCGCGTGCGGGCATACTCCGTCGCGATATCCTGCGCGCGCATGGCCGCGCCCAGCCAGCGCATGCAGTGGCTCAGACGCGCCGGGGCGAGGCGGACCTGGGCGTAGCGGAAGCCCTTGCCGATCTCGCCCAGCACCGCGTCGGCCGGCAGGCGCAGGTTCTTGATCTCGATCACGCCGTGGCCGCCGGTGAAGCTCGAATCCATCGTGTCGAGCGTGCGCTCGAGGCGGATGGCGGGATCGGGCAGGTCGGCCATGAACATGGTGGCGTGGCCGTTCATCGGCCCGCCCTCGTTCTTCGCCATGATGATGGCGCAGCCCGCGCCCTCGGCTCCCGTGATCAGCCACTTGCGGCCGTTGATCACCCACTCGTTGCCCTCGAGGCGCGCGGTCGTCGTCATCAGGCTGGGGTCGGAGCCAGCGCCGCCCGGCTCGGTCATGCAGAAGATCGAGCGGATCTGGCCCGTCGCCATCCGCTTCAGGAAATGCTCGCGCTGGTCGGGGCGGGCCACGACGTCGAGCAGGTGGATGTTGCCCTCGTCGGGCGAGGCGCAGTGGATGGCCGTCGGTCCCAGGATCGAATAGCCGGCCGCCTCGAAGACATGGGCGCGGCCGACCTGGCTCAGCGCCTGGCCGCCATATTCCTTCGGGACCTGCGGCGCGAACACGCCGGCGGCCTTCGCCAGCTCGTTCATCTCGATGCGCAGTTCGTCGGTCGGCCCGTGCGAGGTCCAGCGCGGGTCGGTCTCGTAGGGGATGATCTTGTCCTTGATGAATTCCTTCACCCGGGCGGCGAGGTCGGTGATCGCCGCCGGCGGCGTGAAATTGAGGTCGTCGATCTTCTGCTTGGCCGTCACGAAACTCTCCCGCGTTTGCGGCCGGAACCTAGCACGGGTCGCGGCTGATCGGGGACCAGCCGGTCGCAGAGCGATCCGATCAACTGGTACGACGCCTGGATTCCGGGACTGCAGACCCGCGCAGCCTCTTGAAGACTGATATCTCCCCGGCCCGGGGTATCAATCGATCCGGCAAACGAGCAAGATAGCCCCACCGCGTTGAGAGCTTACCGCCTCGAACAGGAGGGTTCCGATGAACCTCCGCAGCATCGATCTCAACCTTCTGGTAATCTTCGATGCGCTGATGGCCGAGAAGGGCATTACCCGCGCGGCCAAGGCGATCGGCATGACGCCCTCGGCCGTCAGCCACGCGCTGAACCGCCTGCGCCAGACCTTCGGCGACCCGTTGTTTACTCGCACGCCGACCGGCATGTCGCCGACGCGGCGTGCACTTGAGCTGGTCCCCTTCGTGCGCGCCGCCTTGCACAGCCTGCAGCAGGGCATCGCTCTGCAGCGCGAGTTCGATCCCGAGACGTCGCAGCGTACCTTCAACCTGCGCCAGTCCGATTTCATGAGCGACTGCCTGTTGCCTCGGCTGTGCGCGCGCGTGCGCGCGGAGGCTCCCGGCGTCACCCTGATCGTCGGTCAGCTTCCGGACGACGAGGAGAATCCTTACGCTCCCGGCGACATCCAGATGCGTGTAGCCGCCCGGGCCCGCGGGCCCGAGTATCGCCGCAAGCGTATCTGGCGGGATCCTTTCGTCGTCGCCCTGCGGTCGGATCATCCCGCCAGGATGGACAAGCTCACCCTAGACCGATTTCTCGAATTGCCCTTTCTCGACGTCTCCAGCGCCATTGTCGATCGGCGCAGCCTTGACGAGGTATTGCGAAGCAAGGGTGTGACGCGGCGCACCGCGGTCACCATCCCGACTCTCGCGGGGGTTGTTGCCGTTCTCGCCCACACCGACCTCTGTGCCGTGCTGCCGCAGCGCTGGGTGGCGCTCTACAGCGCGCCAAGCGAGCTCGCCACGATGCCGCTGCCGATACCGCTTCAAGGCATCGAATATGCCGTCGACATGATCTGGCACGCCAGCGACGAGACAAATGGGGCCCACCGCTGGCTGCGCCGGCTGATCGTCGAGGAATTCGACGTGCTCTATGCGCCGCCGGCCTTGCGGAAGCGTCGGGTCGGTCATCCGCCCAGCCGGCTCGACGAGGTGCCGCCGCTCGCGGCCGCGCTGTGAATGGCGTTCATGTTCGTCTGAAGACTATGAAATAGCATCCCTTCGCCCGCGCCCCACTTTCCTTCCGTGGAAGTGCAAACCCGGAAAGTGTGGTCCTGATGCGTGGGTTGTGGTTGTCGGTGATGGCGGCGTTGCTTCTGGGGCCGGTCGCGGCGCGAGCCGAGACATTCGGGGTCTCGACCGTTCATCGCCCGGACTATCCGTCGGTGCTGGCCATGGCCGAGATGTCGAGGCTGGTCGCCGAACGCACCGGTGGTCGCATCAAGCTGGCGCTCCAGCCTAAGAGTGGTGACACCGAGTCGTTCACCCTCCAGCAGGTGCGCACCGGCAGGCTCGCCATGGCGACCGTGGGCGTTGCGAACTTCCACGACCTGGTGCCCGCGACGACCGTGCTCTCGCTCCCCTACCTCTTCGAGTCCGACGACCATGTGCGTCGGACGCTTGACGGGCCGATCGGCGAGGAGATTCTCGCGTCCCTCGACGAGATCGGCCTCGTTGGCCTCTGCTTCTACGATCCGGGCTACCGCTCGATCATGGCGCGCCGGCCCGTCCGCAACGGAGCAGACATGAAGAACCTGAAGATCGCCGTGCCGCTCTCCGAGATGGCGCGGGCGACCGTGCAGGCGATGGGCGGCCAGCCGGTGCCTCTGCCGGGCAGCCTTGTCTACGAAGCCCTCAAGGCCCGGCTCGTCGATGCGGCCGAGGACAACGCCTCCGCGTACCTCTCCGCCTTTCTGGCATCGCGCCAGCAGACGGCGACGGGCGTCTACAGCCTGACCCGGCATTCGCGGCCGCCCGAGATCCTGGTGGTCTCGAAGGCGGCGTGGCTGCGTCTGTCGCCGGACGACCAGCAGCTGCTCCGTACCGCTGCCCGGGAATCCGCCACGCTGCAGCGCCAGCTGCGCCTTGAGCGAGAGTATGCGGCGCGCGCGACGGCGGCGTCCCTGGGGGTCGAAATCGTCACGGAAGTCGATCGCAAGGCTTTGGCCGACGCCACGGAGCCGGTCTCCGCACACTACAGGGCGGACCCGGCCGTGAAGGCCCTGGTGGCGCGGATCAAGGCCATCGCATCGGTGCCTTGACCGCCGGCGCCTGACGCCCGGCGGCGACGTTCGCGACTTCGCTACCTATGGTGCTTTACAACCGTCGCGTGCTTTACTATAGTCGCATACGTTCTTTAATTGTTCCCTGACGGATCGGGAGCAGTTCATGCAGGCGAAGGTTCGGACGGTGGCGTTCCAGGGCATCGACGTGTTGCCCGTCGACGTGCAGGTGCTGGTGGCGCCCGGCACCATAGCGTTCACCGTGGTCGGCCTGCCCGACAAGGCGGTGGGCGAGAGCCGCGAGCGGGTGCGCGCCTGCTTTCGCGCACTGGGCCTGGCGCTGCCGCCGCAGCGCATCACCGTCAACCTGTCGCCGGCCGACCTCGCCAAGGAAGGCAGCCACTACGACCTCCCCATCGCCTTGGGCCTTCTCGCCGCAATGGGCGTGCTGCCGCGCGAGAGCGTCGAGGGGTTCGTGGCCCTGGGCGAACTGGCGCTGGACGGTTCGCTCTGTCGCGTGCCGGGCGTCCTGCCGGCGGCGATTGCCGCCCAGGCGGCGGGGCGCGGCGTGATCTGTCCGGCGGTCTGTGGCGGCGAGGCCGCGTGGGGTGGCTTCGATCCCGTCCACGGCACCGACCGGCCGCCGATCATCGCCGCGCCTTCGCTGCTGTCGCTGATCAATCACCTGCGCGGCCAACAGATTCTGCCGGCGCCCGAGGCGCTGATGGCCGACGACCGCGCCCACTATCCCGACCTCAGCGAGATCAAGGGCCAGGAGAGCGCCAAGAGGGTGCTCGAGATCGCCGCGGCCGGCGGTCATAACCTCCTGATGATCGGGCCGCCGGGATCGGGCAAGTCGATGCTGGCCGCCCGCCTGCCGGGCCTCCTGCCGCCGCTCGAACCGGAGGAGGCGCTGGAAGCCTCGATGGTGCGCTCGCTGGCCGGCGACCTGGGCGAGGGGCGTCTCAGCCGCCGCCGGACCTTTCGCGACCCTCATCATTCGGCGACGTTGCCGGCCCTGATCGGCGGCGGGTCGCGCGTCAAGCCGGGCGAGGTTTCGCTGGCCCATCACGGCGTCCTGTTCCTCGACGAATTGCCGGAGTTCAACCGCGCCACGCTCGAAGCGCTGCGCCAGCCGCTGGAAAGCGGCCGCGTGACGGTGGCGCGCGCCAATGCCCACGTCACCTATCCGGCGCGCTTCCAGCTCATCGCCGCGATGAATCCCTGCCGCTGCGGCCACCTGATGGATCCCGGCCGCGCCTGCGCCCGCGGCCCGCGCTGCGGCGCCGACTACCAGACCAAGCTCTCGGGCCCGCTGCTCGACCGCATCGACCTCACCATCGACGTGCCGGCCGTCGCCGCCGCCGATCTCGCGCTGCCGCCGCCGGCGGAAAGTTCTGCCGACATCGCCGCCCGGGTCGCTGCCGCCCGCACCGTTCAGCGTGAGCGGCTGGCCAGACTGGACGCAAAGGGCAAGCTGACGGCGGTCGAGCCCGATCCCGCCGCCGGCCTTCTGGCCGACCGCGCCCGCAACTGGGCCAAGCCACGCTGCAACGCCGACACTGACGGCGCCCTGCTGGCCGCCATTGCCGAACCCGACGCCGAGGGCCGCGCGCTGCTGGCCCGCGCCGCCGAACGCCTCGGCCTGTCGGCGCGCGCCTGGCACCGCACGCTCCGCGTTGCGCGCACCCTCGCCGACCTTGACGGCTCCGACGCCGTGCGCCGCCTGCACATCGCCGAGGCGCTCAGCTACCGGCGGCCGCAGTCCCGGTCGATGCTTGCCGCCTGAGGCGACCGCTCGCCACTACCGGAATGACAGTAGGGGAAGTGAAGGGACCAGTCGGTTGTGATCCGGTGTCGCCGTTGACGGCGTCGGCTTCAGCAGGGGCGCAATATGCGAGATTGCTCCCGAAGAGACCGCTCGATTAGGGTCGGGTTGTCGCGGCCGGGGGATGGCCGGCGACGTCGCGGAGAAGGCTCTCGATGATTCGCTCGCTCATGGTCGTTCTCACGTCGCGTTTCACGATCGGCCTCCTCTCGCTCCTGATCTGCGTGCCCATGACCATCACCCTGTTCGAGGTCTCCAGAGCGCTGTGGGTCAAGCCCGACCTGAAGGAGGAGATGGAGATCGTCACCGGCATCGGCATCATCATGATCGGCTGGGGAGTCCTTCTGGAGGAGCGCCGGACCCTGCGCGAGATTTTCGGCTTGCTGGATGGCCCGGACGAGGTATGGCAGGCGACGATCGACCATGCCTGTCACAATTATGGCGTCGGCCAGCTCTCCATCGGCCTGATGGCCGAGATCTGCATCGAGCTGATCAAGATCCCCAACACCATCATCTACACCGGCGAGGTCGACGACTATCTCGTCGCCGCCGGTCTTTTCTGCGTGGGCGTGGGCGCGCTGCTGCTCGTGCGCCACGTGCTGGTCATGTTCTTCTTCCTGCCGCGGTCGGTCGCGGCGGTGCACTGACGCGCTCCGGTCAGGGATCGATCAGCACACCCGGGTTCATCATCCCCTTCGGATCCAGCTCGCGCTTGGCGCCGCGCAGGGCACGGGCGAACAGTTCGGGCCGCTGCCGGTCGTAGAATGGCCGGTGGAAGCGGCCGACCGCGTGATGGTGCGTGGTGGTGCCGCCATGCTCGACCGTCGCGGCGGTGCAGGTCGACAGGACCTCCATGAACTGGGCCAGCGCGTCCTTCTTCGGGTCGAACACGCCCCCAAAGGTGAAGTAGAGACAGGGCCCGTCGGGATAGACGTGGGTGAAACGGCAGGTGACCGTGCCCTCGCGGCCCGTGACCGCCTTGATCGTATCCCTGGCGATCTTCGTGATCTTCGTTTGGAAGTCGCGGGTGCGCTCCCAGGTCATCGAGGTCTCGAAGGTCGAGGAGAGGATACCGCGTGCCACCGCATGCTCGCCGTAGTGCGGCGCGCGGATGAACTTGTTGCGCCAGGCGCCGGCGGCGCCGGAGCGATGCGCGTTCTCGTCGTCGTCGCTCTCGTCGGCCACGCCACCGTGCGCGGCGCAGATTTCCAGCGCGCGCTTCATCCACGCGTCGAGCGGATGGTCGGGCGATTCGAAGGCCAGCACCAGCACGGCCTCCTCGTTGTCCCACGGGATGCCGGGCAGCGCCTCGCGCGCTTCGAGCAGGCGGCAGTTGGCGGGATAGAGGCCCGCCTGCGTGATGTCGCGCACCGCGTCGGCGCCGGCATGGAAGTCGCGGAAGCGCACGCTGGCCGACGCACGGAAGGTCGGCTTCTTGCGCAGGCGCACCCAGGCCTCGGTGATGATGCCTAAAATGCCTTCGGAGCCGATGAACATCCGGTCGGGGCTGGGACCGGCGCCGGAGCCCGGCAGGCGGCGCGTCTCCAGCGTGCCTTCGGGCGTCACGACCCGCGTGCTCTCCACGAAATCGTCGATGTGCGTATAGAGCGTGGCGTAGTGGCCGCCCGAGCGCGTGGCGATCCAGCCGCCCAGGGTCGAGCAGCGATAAGCCTGCATATAGTGGCGCATGGTGAACGGCGTGTTGCGTAGCGCATCCTCGATCGCCGGCCCGTAGATGCCGCCCTGGATGCGCGCCGCGTGGCTCACAGGATCGACCTCCAGCACCTTGTCCATGTGGCGCGTCGAAATGGTCACGACCTTGTCGAAGGCGGCCGAGGGCTCGATGCCCTTCACGACGGAGGAGCCGCCGCCATAGGGAATCGCCTTGGCGCCGATGCGGTCGCACCAGTCGAGGACCTTGACGATGTCCTCCTCGCTTTCGGGAAAAGCCACGGCGTCGGGCGGGTTGGGAACGGAGCGCATGAACATGCGCAGCGTGTCGAAGCCCGCCTTGCCGTAGCTGTGCTCCAGCCGCGTCAGGTGATCGGTGCGCACCATCGCCTGCAGCGCCGACGGTACGTCGACGCGACTTTTGCGCAGGACGATCTCGTCCGCCCTGGGCGGCGCCTTCACGTCGAAGCCGGAGAGCCCGTAGCGCTGGGCGATCTCCGCTTCCCACGGCCGAATCTCCTCCGGGGTCAGGTCCTCGTCGGCGTAACCCCAGGCATAGAACTTCTTCTGCCGCCGCATGTTTCCTCCGAAGTCTTCTTCATCGTTCAGGCGGCGAAGGCGATCGGCTTCGTCGTCCCCTTGATCTGCGTACGGTGCATGACGCGCCGCGCCGTTTTGTCGAACGGATCGCGGCGATGCATGGTCGACCGATTGTCCCACATCACCAGGTCGCCCACCTTCCAGACGTGCTGGTAGATGAAGCGCGGCTGGGTGACGTGCGCCCACAGTTCTTCGAGCACCGCGTCGGATTCGGCCTTCGTGTAGCCCTCGACATGGGAATTGCGGCGGCGGCCGAGATAGAGCGTCGCGCGGCCGTTCACCGGATGGCGCAGGATCGCCGGATGCCAGGCGCCCGGCGCGACCATGGGATCGTCGGTCGGCGTCACGCCCTTGCGCAGGAAGCCGCCCGAATTGTAGGTGCCGTCGTGCTTCACGCGGCGGCCCTCGATCTTTGCGCGCAAGTCCGCGGGCAGCGCGTCGCAAGCCGCCTGCATGCTGGTGAACCAGGTGTTGCCGCCGGCCGGCGGGATCTCCAGCGAGTAGAGCATCGAGGCGTCGGGCGGCACGTCGAGATAACTCATGTCGGTGTGCCAGACGGCCTCGCCGTCGCCCAGCGCGCCGATCGGGTCGCCCTTGGTGTCGAGCACGTTCGACACGACGTAGATGTCGGGATAGCCGGGCGGGCTGATGCGGCCGCGTTCCTGGTTCGGGGGCGGGTCGAGTTCGCCGAAGCGGCGGCTGAAGGCCAGCAGATGGTCGTCGCTCAACCGCTGTCCGCGCAGCAGGATCATCGAATGGGCGTACCAGGCACGTTCGATGGCGGCGAATTCCTCGTCGCTGAAGTTGCGCAGATCGACCCCGAGGATTTCCGCTCCGACGGCATCGGTCACGGGACGCACTGTTACGGCCATGTCTTCTTCTCCGGCTTTGCGGCGATGATCGGCCGGCCGCGCGGGTCGATCAAGCGCCGAGCGCCGGCACCAGCCACTTGAGCAGGGTCTCCGCGACCACCGGCGAGAGCGGACCGCCGAACCCCGGATCGGTCGGGCCTCTCACCGTCTTCAGATTGTGGCTGACCTGCGGGATCACCACGGCCTCGCCCGACACGTTGCGGGCGCGCAGCGCATCGATCAGGGGCTGCACGTCCTCCATCGGCACGACCTGGCGGTCGGCGGCTCCCTGAACGAGCAGGCACGGCGTGCGGCTCTCCGCCAGCATGGAAGAGGGATCGAACGACAGCAGGCTTTTCAGGAAAGGTCCGGCATAGAGCGGGAACAGGAGCTGCAGTTCGGGCGGCAGGTTGTTGGGCACGCGGCCGGTCTCGAGAATGGCGGCGATGGCGCGATCGGTGGGCAGGCGCAGCGACGGCGGTGCGTCGCGCGCGATCTGGGCGCGCAGGATATCCTCGAGCTTGCGGCCCGGCGTGGCGGCCAGGACCAGCGCATGCAGCTTCTTCGAGACCAGCGCCTTGCTGGCGGCGAGGGCCAGCAGTCCGCCTTCGCTGTGGCCCAGCAGCGCCGTCGCGTAAGGCTTGATCTCATCGTGTCGCAACAACTCGGTATGCGCCGCTTCGACGTCGCCCACGAAATTCCCCCAGGCGAAGAACGCCTCCTGTTCCTCGAGGGAGCCGCGCGGTCGCGGCGTCGACTGGCCGATGCCGCGCTTGTCGTAGCGCAGCGAGGCGATGCCGTTGCGCGCCAGCAGAAGCGCGATGTTCTTCAGGAGGTCGATGCGTTCGGGCGCCAGCGGATTGTTGCCGTCGCGATCGGTCGGCCCGCTGCCCGCGACCAGCACGATCCCCGGCACGTACTGGATCTCGCTGAACAGCGGCATCAGCAGGGTGCCGACCAGGGTTACGCCGCCCGTTCCGGCGAAGCGAACCGTCCGTTCCTTGGTCTTGCCCCTCGCATACCAGCCGCTCTCCGTCAGGGACTTCTGCGGCCGTGCCTGCGCCCAGGCGGCACCCGGCGCGAGCGCGCCCGCCGCCAGCAGGGCGCGCCGTCGGATCAAGCCTGCTTGTCCGGCTTCGGCATGCCCGTCGAATGCCCCATGATCCCGCCGCCGAAGATGTGGACATGGAAATGGAACACGAGCTGCCCGCCATTGGGGCCGTGGTTGGCCACGATTCGATAGCCTTCGGGATCCAGGCCGAGATCGTGCGCGATCTTTGACACCGCGCGCCAGAAGCCCACGATCATTTCCGGCGGCGCCTTGGCGCCGAAGTCGGCCTGGCTGACATACTCGCCCTTCGGAATCACCAGCACATGGACGGGCGCCAGCGGCGCGATGTCGTGGAACGCCAGCACGAAGTCGTCCTCGTACACCTTCTTGCACGGCAGCTCGCCGCGCAGGATGCGGGCGAAGACGTTGCTGCGGTCGTAAGCGGCGATCATCGAGTCGGACATGATGGAACTCCGGAAGCTTGCTGGAGGACGCTACGCGGCGAGCGTGTTAATCGCATGGCACATCGCGCCCAATGCGATGCTCTTCATTATAGGGAGCGTTCGACACATGACGGAATTCGAAAAGCGGCTGGCCTGCGTGATCGCCGCCGATGGTTCGATTGCGCGCGGCTACATGATCGACAAGTGCGAGCTGGTCGGCGCCAACCAGTATGTCATCACCTGGAAGGTGCCGCTTCAGAACGAAGCGAAGACCAACTTCTCCTGCGTGATCGGCAGCACAGCGCAGGAAGCGGTCGAGCCCGGCTTCTGCACGGTCGGACTGATGGCCGATCCGATGAAGATGAACGTCCATACCTACGATGTCGCCGGCAAGCCGGCGAAGCGGCCCTTTCACCTGGCCGTGTTCCGCGACTAGCCAAACACGGAAGGGCGTCCGTCAGCCTTTCAACAGGCGCGGCCGTCCCGGCGCTTCCAAGGCGGCGGGCTTGCTTCGCCGTCGCAGGGCGCCAACCAGAACGTCGCGGGCTTCGTCGATCCTGGCGGCAAGGTAGGGCGAACCGCCAGCATCCGGATCCGCGCCGCGCATGAGGCGGCGGTGGGCGACATGGACGCTCGCGACATCGGCGCCCTCTGGCAGACCCAGCACGTCGAGAGCCTCCTTCACCGTCATGGCGCCGTCATCGTCGTCGTCCGCCGGGCCGGATATCTGCCGTGGCGATGACGCAGCCGGCGCCACCTGCTTGAGATAGGCTTCGAGCAAAGCGGCCGCATGTTGCAGCGCGCGCGGATCGGGAGGCGCGGGGTCCTGCCAGACCGGCGGCATCTCGAAGGGCGGCGGTTTAGTCCGGAAGAGGCCAAAGGCGGCGCGCAGCGGCACGAGGATCGCACGCCACTTGAGGAACGTCGGCACGACGATCATCGCGGCACCGAGCAGCATCGCCCCCGCATACTGTTCGCGCAGGATCATCATCACCAGCAGCGGAATGGCTGCAATCACCAGCAGCAGCAGCATCCAGCGGATGGTGCGCACCATCGTCCTGGGATCGGAATGGAGGAACCAGTCGATGAATTTCGCGCCCGTGGCCAAAACGGAAAGGCCGAGCACGATGGCGGAGATGATGACGGCGTAATCCATCGACGCGCTCCTTCGCGGAGAGCCTAACCGCGTCTCAGGGCGAAATCAGCGGCCGGCACTGCAATTTTCTGCCTGTGTTTCGCGGCGGGTCGTGTTTAGACTTCGCACATATGGTGAATAGGGGGAGTGCAGCCGATGACTGAGCCCACGCGAGAAACACCGGCCACGAAAGTTTCTCAAGAAGTCCCGCCCCTCGTTTCTCCACTCGAGTCCGGTTCGGAATCGAACCTTCCGGCGCGCAAGGGATCGATCGACGAATTCCTGCGGCGCAACGAGGAGGTGCTGGCCAAGGACCGCGAGGAGTTCCAGGCCTATCTCGTCGCGAAGCATGAGCAGGCGACGCAGAAGGCTAGGACCGAAGCGGCCAAGCCCAGGGTCAAGACGAAGATGAGCCGGCGCACGATGCTGAACGTCGCCGTCGGCACGGCTGCGACCGCCGAGGTGGCCGTGCTCGGTTATCACGCAATGGGTGGCGGCTCGTCCACGGACAGCGGCGTCCTGCAGGCAGCCGGCACGGGCGCGCAGCAGTCGCCGATCGTGCGCGAAGTCGTGGATTCGCGGGCCGACATCAAGGGCCGCAGCCTCGGCAACTGGGTGGCGCTGCTACCGACCAAGATGGGCGGCGGCACCTACGCGATCGATCTCAACTCCAACCGCGTGCTGGGCTCGATCTGGTACTGGAACTACGGCGACTACAATCCGATCAGCCATCACCTCTGTGCCTTCCCCAGCTCCGATCCCACGCACGGCTTCGAATTCGTGAACTCGACGCAGGGCGGCCAGAACTCGCTGATCTACGGCATTCCAACCAACGTGACGGCGGAGAACGTGCCGGGCGGCACCAACATCTACCGCGTGCGCTACGACGGCACCCAGATGCAGATGATCGAGAACGTGTCGGAGACGACCGGCCTCGGCCTTGGCGTGCACGTCACCGTCAATCCGAAGGACGCGCAGTCGTATTTCGTGACCGACGGCCAGAAGGACATCGCCGCCTGCTTCGACCGCACCACCTCGCGCGTGAAGGCCGCGCTGCGCTTCGACTGGGAACCCAACGTGCCCGAGCTGCGCAACGCCTGGATCAAGGGCGGCACGCTCACCATCAGGAAGATCTATCCCGACGAGAAGACCGGCCTCTACAATCTGCGCGGCACCAAGGGCAACAAGATCGACTGGGAAATGGTGCCGATGGGCGAGCTGTTCGTCGAGGAAGGCTCGCTGCCCGGCGAAGCGCCGCTCACGCTGACCGGCGCAGACGGCACGATCTGGCATCCGGAAGGCCGCTGGGCCGCGACGGTCGTGCGCCTGTGCGGCGGCATCTGCATCCTCGATCCCGAGAAGAACTTCGAGCCGGCCGCCTTCCTGCAGTTCAACAAGGATTCGCAGGACCAGTACAAGGTCGAGCAGGTGGACAAGGACACGTGGAAGGTCGTCTTCGACAAGATCCACTCGCCGGGCCACGAGATCGGCTTCTCGCCCGACGGCAAGTTCCTGGTGATGATGAACAACCTGCGGGAAAACAACTGCTCGATCTTTTCCTGCAGCGATCCCGACCCGACCAAGTGGCGCAAGATCGCCCATGTCGAGGACCCGCTGTGGCGTGGCAAGTATCCCAATCCGTTCCACATGGTCTTCTCGATGGACAGCTCGAAGCTCTATCTGTCCATTCTGCATCCCTCGCCGGCCTATAGCGGCATCATGGTGATCGACACCAAGACCTGGACCATCAAGAAGGAGATCCAGGGCATCGGGCCCGACCTGCAGACGCCGGCCATCACCTATGATGGCAAGTACGTGCTGACGCCGTTCAGCGGCTTCCAGCGCCAGTCGAGCGGCATCTCGGTCATCGATACCTCCACCGACACCTTGGTCGGCATCCTGCCGAGCAACGGCGGACATCATGACTGCGTGATCATCCCGACCAAGCTGGAGCACATGAAGCACACGCGCTCCTGTACGCTTTGAGGCTGCTCGCCAGCCTGGCGCTGCAGAATCTCGGTCGCCGCAAGGCCCGCAGCCTCCTGCTGATCGCGGCCGTCGCGGTCGCGAGCGGCGTGGTCTTCACCGGCGCCACGCTGATGCGCAGCATCGACAGCAGCATGGCGGTGGGCTTCACGCGGCTGGGCGCCGACATGATGGCGGTGCCCGAAGGTGCGCTCACCAACATCACGGCGGCGCTGCTGACGGTCGAGCCGACCGATCTGGTGCTCGACCAGGATCTCTTCGCCAAAACCGGGATCACCAGTGTGAACCGTGCCGCGCCGCAGAAGATCGCGCGCGTCGAGCATTCCGGCATCGGTAGCCATCACGATTCGGTCGATCTCATCGGCTTCGAACCGGCGCTCGACTTCACGGTGCAGCCCTGGCTGGTCGAGAAGCTGAATCGCGACCTGCGGCCGGGCGACGTGATCCTGGGCGCCGGTCGCGCCGCGCCGCTGGGCTCGGAACTGCTGATCTTCGGCAAGGCGCATACCGTCTATGGCCGGCTGGGCAAGACCGGCGTCGGCACGCACGAGCGCGGCGTGTTCATGACCTTCGCCACGCTCGAAGCGCTGGCGGGATCGGTTCACGGCCCCAACGGTCCGCCGGCCGTGCTGCAGAAGGGCAAGGTGAGCGGCTTCCTCGTCGAGCTGGCGCCGGGCGCGACGCCGCTGCAGGCGCGCTTCGCGATCCTCTCGACGCTGAAGGACGTGAAGGTCGTGACCGGCGACTCGACCATGAGCGGTATCCGCCAGGGGCTGGCGGCGCTGCTGAACGGCATCCTCGCGCTGATGGTGCTGATGTTTGCCAGCACGGCCCTCATGGTCAGCGTGCTCTTCTCGGCCATCGTCACGGAGCGGCGCGGCGAACTCGGTCTGTTGAAGGCGATCGGGGCGCGGCGCAGCCAGATCGTCGGCATGATGGTAATCGAGGCGGTCATCGCCACCGGCGCCGGGGGCGCGCTGGGCGTCGTGCTCGGCGTGCTGGTGATGCGTCTCTACGAACGCTCGCTGGTCTATTACCTGGAAAATATTGGCGTGCCCTTCGTGTGGCTCGACGGGCCGCGCATCGTGATCGTTGCGGTTCTGGCCATCGTTATGGCCTCGATCATCGGCGCGCTTGGCTCGCTCTATCCCGCCTGGCGCGCCAGCCGGCGCGATCCCTACGATCTCGTGCGAGGTGAGGGCTAGCCGATGCTGTCGTGCCGGGCCTTGCGGAAGGACTATGTCACCGAACGCGGCGAGGTCGCGGCCGTGGACGGCATCGACCTCGACGTGGCGGCCGGTCGCTACGCGGCGATCATCGGTCGCTCGGGCTCGGGGAAGTCGTCCCTGATGGCGATGATCGGCGGCCTCAGCCGGCCCTCGAAAGGCCAGGTACTGGTCGACGGCACCGACATCTGGGGCCTGTCGGAGAACGAGCTGGCGGCCTTCCGGAACAGGCGCATCGGCTACGTCTTCCAGTTCGCCAGCCTGCTGCCGACCCTGCGCCTCGTCGACAATGTCGCCTTGCCGGCGATGTTGGGTCGACGTGGCACTCAGTCCGCCACCTATGCCCGCGCGGCCGCGCTGCTGGGCCAGATGGGACTGGGCGATCATCTCGACGCCTATCCGGGCGAGGTCTCGGCCGGCGAGCAGCGGCGCGCGGTGATCGCCCGCGCGCTGATCAACGAGCCGGCGCTGATCCTGGCCGACGAGCCGACCTCCGATCTCGACGAGCAGACCGAGATCGAGATCATGGACGAGCTTCTGGCCGTCAACCGCGAGCGCGGCACGACGCTGATCCTCGTCACCCACAATCTGGCGCTGGCCCGGCAGGCCGAGCAGATCGTGCACATCGCCCACGGGACGATCGTCGCATGAGCGAGCCACCGGCCGAGCCCGACAAAGACGCGGTGATCGCCGGGCTGCGGCGCGAGCTGAGCGCCGCCCAGTCCGAGGTGCGCGTGCTGCGGCGGCGGCTGGGTGCGACGGTGATGCCGGGCGGGGCGCCGTCCGCGCCGGGCCTGCTGAATGAGCTGCGCGAGGCGGCGCCGCGCAAGGTCGATGCGCCTGCCACCGTCGCCGTGAAGCTCGGCCGCCGCTTCGATCTGTGGCGCTCGCCGGTCGCGATCGGCGTCGTCATGGTGGTGCTGACGGCCTTCGCGATCGATGCCGCCGTCGGCCTCTACCAGGCGCGGTCGCTGCGCGAAGCCCGCCAGGCGCGGCTGCTGCTCGAGAACGCCGCGATGCGCTCGCTCTATGTCGAGCTGAAAGGCATCGCCTACGAACCCGACGGCAAGTCGTACCGCATGACGCTGTCGTTGCAGAACGTCAGCCCGAACGGTCCGCTCTACGTCATGCTGAACGCGGTCTCCGTCTTTGTTCAGTCGGGCATGGTCTGGCAGCAGGTCCCGTCACGTCCGGCGCCCGGCGTGAGCTGGGGCGTCGTGAAGGTGGTGGACGGCTACACTTATGACGTCGTGTTCACGCCCGACGTCGCCAACTGGGCCGAACTGATTCCGGGCTACATGCATGTCCGCATCCAGTCGGACCTGCTGGTGAGCGAGAAGGCGCAGCCCGGCAACGACGTCGTGGAGCGCCGCACGCCCTATTATGTCTACCTGAAGCCGCACGGCGCCAACGACGAGGACATCAAGGCGCGCAGCAAGTCGACCCGCACGCCGCCGCTCTTCATCCCGATGCCGCCGCACTGAGCGGGCGTCCGCCAAGGAGTCCGCCGGTCGTTCTGCCAGGTCCTTCGCTTCACTCAGGACGACAATTATGAACGCTTCCGGCTGGCCTTCTCGGCGATGCCGGACAGGCCTTCGCGGCGGGCCAGTTCGTCCCAGACCGCCTTCGGCTTCACGCCGACGGCGGCCCATAGCGTGAGCAGGTGGTAGAGCATGTCGGCGCTTTCGGCGACGAGCTTGGGCTTGTCGCCACGGATGCCCTCGATCAGCGCCTCGACGGCTTCCTCGCCCAGTTTCTTGGCGATCTGCTGGCGGCCTCGGCTGAACAGGCGCGCGGTGTAGGACGTTTCGGGATCGGCGCCCTTGCGGCTGTCGATCACGAGATACAGGCGATCGAGCGTATGTTCGTCGATCGTGACGATGCCGGGCTTGCTTCGAGCCTTCCTGGCTTTTTTCTTCTTCGCCATCCGCGGGGAACTCCGGCGCCCAGGGGGACGGGCGATAGAAACTTCACTACGCCTCTTCGACGGGCGCCGTGCTGATTCTACGCCAAAATCATGTCGCGCGCGAGATTTGTCGCACCGGCACGCCGGCTTGCGCGAGATGTTCCTTCGCCTGCGAGATGGTGAATTCGCCGAAGTGGAAGATCGATGCGGCGAGAACGGCCGAGGCACCGCCCTTCGTCACGCCGTCGACCAGATGATCGAGCGTGCCGACTCCGCCAGATGCGACGACCGGCACCGGCACCGCATCCGACACGGCCCGGGTCAGTTCGAGATCGAAACCCGACTTGGTGCCGTCCCGATCCATCGAGGTGAGCAGGATCTCGCCCGCGCCCGACTCCGCCATGCGGCACGCCCACTCGATCGCATCGAGGCCGGTGCCCTTGCGGCCGCCATGGGTGAAGACTTCCCACTTGCCGGGCGCGGTGCTGCGCGCGTCGATCGCCACGACGATGCACTGGTCGCCGTACTTCCGGGCGGCTTCGCGCACGAATTCCGGCCGCGCCACCGCCGCGGAGTTGATCGAGACCTTGTCGGCGCCGGCCAGCAGCAGCCGGCGGATGTCTTCGACCTGGCGCACGCCACCGCCCACGGTCAGCGGCATGAAGCACTGCTCCGCCGTGCGACCGACGACGTCGAGGATGGTGTCGCGGTTCTCGTGGCTGGCCGTGATGTCGAGGAAGGTGAGCTCGTCGGCGCCGGCGGCGTCGTAGATGCGCGCCTGCTCCACGGGATCGCCGGCATCGCGCAGGCCCACGAACTGCACGCCCTTCACGACGCGGCCATCCTTCACGTCGAGGCAGGGGATGATGCGGACCTTGAGCATGGCGCCGCTACTCGCCCTTCAGCACGCGGATCGCGTCGGGCACCGTCACGCGACCGTCATAGAGCGCGCGGCCGACGATGGCGCCGACGATGCCGAACTCCTCGGTGGGCTTCAGTTCGCGCAGATCGTCGAGCGAGCTGACGCCGCCCGAGGCGATGACCGGCGTGGTGAGATGTTGCGCCAGCGTGACCGTGGCATCGACGTTGACGCCGCCCATCGCGCCGTCGCGGTCGATGTCGGTGTAGATGATGGCCGAGACTCCGGCATCCTCGAAGCGCAGGGCGAGATCGAGCGCCCGCACCGTGCTCTGCTTGGTCCAGCCGTCGACTGCGACGATGCCCTCGCGGGCGTCGATGCCGACCGCGATCTGGCCGGGCCACTGCTTGCAGGCGGCTTTCACGAGGCCCGGCTCCTTGACTGCGATGGTGCCCAGGATCACCCGCTTCACGCCCGCCTCGAACCACTGCGCGATGCTCTCGATGGTGCGGATGCCGCCGCCGAGCTGGGTCGGCACCTCGACGTCCTTCAGGATGCTCTCGACCGCCGCGCGGTTGACCGGATGGCCCTCGACCGCACCGTTCAGGTCGACCAGATGCAGCCACTCGCAGCCGGCATTGGCAAAGGCCTTGGCCTGGGCGGCCGGGCTGTCGTTGAACACGGTGGCACGCTGCATGTCGCCGCGGAGAAGGCGCACGCACTTGCCGTCCTTGAGGTCGATCGCGGGGAAAAGGATCATGGCGGCGGGGGTTTAGCGCGGGGGGGCCCGGGGCGCCACCCCGATCGGTCGCCGTCAGCTTCGGCTTATGCCGATGATCCCCCCGATCAGGCGGCCGAGGTGAAACTTCGTCCAGATGTCCGCAGCGGAAAAGCTGGGACGCGCCTGCATGGCTGCCCAATAGCGCGCGAGCGCCGGCCGCTTCGGGATCTCCTGCCCGAGACCGGCGAATTCCATCCGTCCCAGAAACACGGTCCAGACGACATCGGCGACGCCGTAGGCGGGCGGTACCAGGACCCCGCGGCCGTCGCCCAGCGTCTGCTCGAGCCGGTCCATGAAGCCGATGGCTTCGGCGCGGCGTCGCTCCGATAGCTTCACGACGGCGTCCGGCTCGAAGGTGGCGATGCGCCGGGCGAAGACTTCGGCGCGCGCCTGATAGACGGACGCGAGATCGGGATTTGCCGCGGCGTGCGCCAGGAGTTGGCGTCGGGCCGCCTCGAGCCGCTTCGGGATCATGATCCGCGCCAGGGGATTGCGCGCGAGAATCCCCCCGAAGGTCAGCTCCTCGATCGGATAGCCGTAGTGGAGGTCGACCCAGCTCTTCGTCTCGGGGTTGGGCGCCGAGCCGAGCGCATACTCGGCGATGTCGCGGCTCTCGACGAGAATGCGATCCGCCAGCACGAGAGTCGGCACGGTCATGCCCGGATTGAGCCGCACATAGTCCGGCCGCTGCTGGCTCAGGCGGAAATGGATGTCGACGAACACGCGCTCGTGGTCGATGCCGCCTTCGGCGAGCGCGAGGCGCGCGATCATCGAATAGTAGGATGACGGCGTCTGGTAGAGGCGGGGCTTTGCTCCGGAGAGCCTGGCAGTCTGGGTCATGACCGTTCTCCGGAATGAGGGGGAGCGCCGAATGTGCAGGAGGCCTGCTGCGTGCACAACCGCGCGGCGAGCCGTTGTCCTTTTGAGCTGGCCGACGCTAATCTCGCGGCATGACCCGTTACACCCCCGATCTGCTCGCCGCCGACCTGGCCGATCTCACCGCCATCCGTCGCGACATCCACCGCCATCCCGAGACTGCCTTCGAGGAAGTGCGGACCGCCCAGATCGTGGCGGACAAGCTCACCTCCTGGGGCATCGAGGTGCATCGCGGCCTGGCCACCACCGGCGTCGTCGGCACGCTGAAGGGCAATCGCCCCGGGCAGAAGACGATCGGCCTGCGCGCCGACATGGACGCTCTGCATCTGCAGGAGAAGAACGACTTCGACTACGCTTCGCAGGTTCCCAACAAGATGCATGCCTGCGGCCACGACGGGCACACCACGATGCTGCTGGGCGCGGCCCGGCAGCTCGCGGCGGCGCCCGACTTCGGCGGCACCGTCCACTTCATCTTCCAGCCCGCCGAGGAAGGCCTCGGTGGCGCGCGCGTGATGATCGAGGAAGGCCTGTTCGAGAAGTTCCCGTGCGATGTGGTTTACGGCATGCACAACATGCCGGGCTTCCCGGTCGGTCACTTCGCCATCCGCACCGGCCCGATGCTCGCCTCGTCCGACAGCTGGGAAGTCGTCTTCAAGGGTACGGGCGGCCACGGCGCCATGCCCGACCGCGGCACCGACCCGACCTTCGTGGCCGCACAGTTCATCGTGGCGGTGCAGGGCATCGTCGGCCGCAACGTGCCGTCCAGCCAGGCGGCCGTGTTGAGCGTCGGCCATATCGCCGCCGGCACGCCGGGCTCGCCCAACGTGATCCCGTCGGAAGTGCTGATCCGCGGCACCGCCCGCAGCTTCTCGGCCGACGTGCGCAATCTCCTTGAGAGGCGCCTGGCCGAGGTCGCGGCCGGTATCGCGCAGGCCGGCGGCTGCGAGGCCGTCTCGAAGTACCATCGCCGCTACCCGGCGCTGGTCAATGCCGCCGAGCAGACGTCGGTCGCCGTCGAGGCGGCGGCGCTGACGGTCGGTCGCGAGAATGTCGAGGCCAACACCTCGCCGCTGGCCGGCGCGGAGGACTTCGCCTTCATGCTGGAGAAGAAGCCGGGCGCCTACATCATGATCGGCAACGGCGGCACGGGCGAGGGCGGCTGCCAGAACGTGCATTCACCGCTCTACGACTTCAACGACCGGATCCTGACGACCGGCGCGGCCTACTGGATGAACCTCGTCCAGCTCGAACTGGGCGACGCGGCCTAAAGACCGGATCAGCCGTGGTGGTCGAACGACCACCCGGCATCGGTCTGATCCCAGGTCAGTCCGTCCTGGACGTGCAGGACGACATGGCTATCGGTGCCGAAATCATAAACGGCGGCACTCTCCCGTATCGCGACGGACTCGTCCGTCGCGGGTAGCATCACACCGTCCGACAGGTCGCTGAGCACGACCAGGGCGTCTTCACCGATCGGTGGCAGGGTTTCCGCAGCGGCGCCCGGCACCCCATCGACGAAGACCGCGCCTGGCTCGCCGAAAAGGCGGTCGAGCGGCGCGCCGTAGGAAACCGGTTCGGCACCGGCTTCCGCCCAGCGCGAGGCGGGCGTCGCATAGATCGGCAGGTCGCTGCGGTCGAATTCGACGAGGTCGGTGCCGACGACGAAAATTGCGTCGGCCGAGCTGTCGGAAGGCTCCGAATGGCTCATGGGAAAGTCTTTCGTACCAAAGAATTCAAATAATGCTTCAAATGTAGCCGATAGAACGCTGAGAATAAAGCAAGAACGTTCGATTGACGGAATTCTCCTTCGTTCGCGAAGGCTTGGGTAAACGGTGCGACTGGCCTAGGGTGCCGGCCGATTCATTATTTCGGGTTTTGGGGGAGTCGATGAACGGAGCTGAAAGTCTGGTCCGCACCTTGGTGAAGGGCGGCGTCGAGGTCTGTTTCGCCAACCCCGGCACGTCGGAGATGCACTTCGTCGGCGCGCTGGATCGCGTCGAGGGCATGCGCTGCGTGCTCGGCCTGTTCGAGGGCGTCTGCTCCGGTGCGGCCGATGGCTACTACCGCATGACCGACAAGCCGGCCTCGACCCTGCTGCATCTGGGTCCCGGTCTCGCCAATGCGGCGGCCAACCTGCACAACGCCAAGAAGGCGGGCTCGGGTGTCGTCAACATCGTGGGCGAGCACGCGCTCTATCACATCAAGTACGACACGCCGCTCACCGCCGACATCGAAGGCATCGCGCGTCCCTTCTCTCATTGGGTGAAGACCTCGCCGACCTCCAAGACGGTGGCGGGCGACGGCGCGCTGGCGATCCAGGCCGCCAACGTGGCGCCGGGCCAGATCGCGACGCTGATCCTGCCGGCCGACACCGCATGGGGCGAAGCCGAGGGCGTGGCCGACACACCGGCGGCGCCGGCGGCGGAGAAGCCCAGCAAGGAGGCGGTCGTTGCCGCCGCCAAGGCGCTGAAGAAGCCGAACTCCATGCTGTTCATCGGCGGCCGGGCGCTGCGCGCGCGCGGCCTCGAACTCGCTGGCAAGATCGCCGCCAAGACCGGCTGCAAGGTGCAGGGCGCCGGCGGCACGGCGCGCATCGAGCGCGGCGCCGGCCGCATTCCGGTGCTGCGCCTGCATTTCGTGATCGAGCAGGCGCAGGCCCAGCTCAAGGGCACGCAGCAGATGGTGCTGTGCGGCGCCAAGGCGCCGTTCGCCTTCTTCGCCTATCCGGGCAAGCCGTCGGTGCTGACGCCGGATGGCTGCGAGACGACCGTCCTGTGCCCCGTCGAAGGCGATATCCTGGGCTCGCTCGAAGCGCTGGCGATGGAACTGGACGCGATGAACGAGAAGGCCGCGGGCGTTGCCCAGCCGAGCCGTCCGGAGCGTCCGACCGGCAAGTTCACGCTCGACGGCCTCGGCCAGGCGCTCGGCGCGACGATGCCGGAAGGCGCCATCGTGGTCGACGAATCGGTGACGACGGGCCGTGGCTTCTTCCCGTTCAGCGCCGGCGCCCCGCCGCACGACTGGCTGAACAACATGGGTGGCTCGATCGGCTTCGGTGCGCCCGTCGCGGTCGGCGCCGCCGTCGCCTGCCCGGATCGCAAGGTCATCTGCATGATCGGCGAC
Organism: Reyranella humidisoli; assembly: GCF_019039055.1. NCBI lineage: Bacteria > Pseudomonadati > Pseudomonadota > Alphaproteobacteria > Hyphomicrobiales > Reyranellaceae > Reyranella > Reyranella humidisoli. The sequence continues at coordinate 1,113,328 of NZ_JAHOPB010000001.1, read as the reverse complement.
GGCTCGTCGATGTACACGATCCAGTCGCTCTGGACGATGGCGCGCGAGAATCTCGACGTCTGCGTGATGATCTTCTCGAACCGCTCCTACAACATCCTCTACAGCCAGCTCGCCGATGTCGGCGCGGCCAATCCCGGCCCGCGCGCCATCGACATGCTGACCCTGGACCGGCCGACGCTGCAGTTCACGGATCTGGCCAAGGGCATGGGCGTGGCCGCCGGCAAGGCGACCAATCTGGAGGAGCTGACCAAGCAGCTCACCTACGCCATGTCGCACAAGGGTCCGTACCTCATCGACGTGATCATGTAGGGCCTCCTTCGGGGTTCACACGGAAAGCATCATGGAAGAAGCCCGCCGACGCACGCTGCATGGCCGTCGACGGGGCAAGAAACTGCGGGCCGGGCAGCAGTCGCTGCTCGACACGCTGCTGCCTCGCCTCGAAGTCGCCCTGCCGGCCGAACCGATCGTCACGCCCGACAACGAGGTGGCCGAGAGCGCCGCGAAAATCGATCTCGCGCGCCTGTTCGGCGGGACGTTGCCGGCCGATGGCGTGTGGCTGGAAGTGGGCTTCGGTGCGGGCGAGCATCTCGTCTGGCAGGCCGAGCAGCACCCCAGTGTCGGGCTGATCGGCTGCGAGCCCTACATCAACGGCGTCGCCAAGTGCCTGGCGCACATCGAACGGACCGGCGTGCCGAACGTGCGGCTGTTCACCGACGACGCCCGGTTCGTGATGCAGGCGCTGCCGCCGCAGTCGCTGTCGCGCGCCTTCGTGCTGTTTCCCGATCCGTGGCCCAAGACACGCCACCACAAGCGCCGCTTCGTGCAACGCTCCAACCTCGACATCCTGGCCCGCCTCATGAAGCCGGGCGCGGAACTGCGGGTGGCGACCGACGATCCCAGCTACCTCCCCTGGATGGTCGAGCACGCCTGCCGCCATCCCGCGTTCGAATGGCTGGCCGAAACCCCCGCCGACTGGCGCGGGCGCCCCGAAGACTGGCCCGAGACCCGCTACGAAAAGAAGATGCTCGCCGGCCACAAGCCGGTCTTCCTGCGGCTGAGGCGGCGCTAGCTGGGCTTCTCCTCATGCTTCCTCCCCATTCAAATGGGGAGGTGCCCCGCTGGGGCGGAGGGGTCAGAGAGTACTCTCCAAAGTAGTATTGTCGGACATATTTTATCCCAAATAGAGCGCCAATATTTCGGCATGCGCCGATACGCCCGAAGCCTGCGAGTAAACGCAACTGACGCCGAACGCGTCCTCTGGAGCCGCCTACGCCGCCGCCAGATCGCAGGCTTCAAGTTCCGGCGGCAGCATCAGGTGGGACTCTACATCTGCGACTTCGCCTGTCTCGATCGGATGCTCGTGGTGGAGCTCGATGGCAGCCAGCATGCGGAGAATCTGGAGTACGACCAGCGTCGTGACCGGCTTTTGAGATCGGCGGGATTCGAGGTGCTGCGTTTCTGGAACAACGACGTGTTGGGGAGCATCGAAGGGGTGCTCGATACGATATATGCGGCGCTTGATCGGAGTTTTGACCCCTCCGCCCCTGCGGGGCACCTCCCCATTTGAATGGGGAGGAGCAGTAGCGCTTCATCCTACACTATATATAGAGGGTAGGTCAGGTCCCGCCATAGGGGGTGCGGAATCCCTTGCCAGTTGAGGGGCGGAAGCCTATATCCGCGCCATCCTCATCGGGTTCACGGGATGAACCAAAGAAAAAGAGTGGGCCGCAAACCCGCTCTTTTCATTTGGCTACACCCCAACGGCCCAAGACGTCGAGAAGCAAAGCCCGCGTGACCGATCTGCTGCGTCGCATCGAAGACATCATCGCCCCGACCATCGTCGGCATGGGGTTCGAGGTCGTTCGCGTTGCCTTGAGCAAGGGCGGGACCCTGCAGATCATGATCGAACCTGCCGATGGCCGAACGCTCGACGTCGAGGATTGCGCGACCGTGTCGCGTGCGGTGTCGGCGGTGCTGGACGTCGAGGACCCCATCGCGGGGGCCTACACGCTGGAGGTGAGTTCGCCCGGGATCGACCGGCCGCTCACCCGGCCGAAGGATTATGCACGCTGGGCGGGACATCTCGCCCGCATCGAGACCGCGCTACCGGTCGAGGGACGGCGGCGCTTCAAGGGAACGCTGCTCGGGCTCGACGGCGACCTGGTGCGCCTGAAGCTCGACGACGGCAAGGAAGCCGCGGTGCCGCTCGAGGCGGTGACGCGCGCCAAGCTCGAACTGACGGACCGTCTGATCGAAGAACACCGTCTGGCCGCCGAGGGCGCGGCCGGGCAGACCCACTGAACGGACTGGCTAGAGAAGAGGGAAGAAACATGGCGACGACAGCCGATATCCCGCGCCTTGAGATGCTTCAGGTGGCCGACATGGTCGCCCGCGAGAAGGGCATCGAACGCGAGGAAGTGCTCGAGGCGATGGAGCAGGCCATCCAGAAGTCCGGTCGCGCCAAGTACGGGCTGGAGCACGACATCCGCGCCGAGATCGACCGCAAGACCGGCGAGATCAAGCTGCTGCGCTACATGCAGGTCGCCGATCCGATCGAGAACGAGAACATCCAGGTCTCGGTGGTCGAGGCCCAGCGCCGCAATCCCGAGGCCCAGGTCGGCGACTTCCTGACCGACGAGCTGCCGCCGATCGACTTCGGTCGCGTCGCCGCGCAGACCGCCAAGCAGGTAATCACGCAGCGCATGCGCGAGAGCGAGCGCAAGCGCCAGTACGAGGAATTCAAGGATCGTATCGGCGAGATCGTGTCGGGCGTGGTCAAGCGCGTCGACTACGGCAACATCACCGTCGACCTGCAGCGCGCCGAGGGCGTGATCCGTCGCGACGAGACGATCCCGCGCGAATCGCTGCGCGTAAACGACCGCGTGCGCGCCTACATCTTCGACGTGCGCGAGGAGCCGCGCGGCCCGCAGATCTTCCTCTCGCGCAGCCATCCGCAGTTCATGGCCAAGCTGTTCACGCAGGAAGTGCCCGAGATCTACGACAACATCATCGAGATCAAGGCGGTCGCCCGCGACCCGGGCAGCCGCGCCAAGATCGCGGTGCTGAGCCACGACAGCTCGATCGATCCGATCGGCGCCTGCGTCGGCATGCGCGGCAGCCGCGTCCAGGCCGTCGTGCAGGAGCTGCAGGGTGAGAAGGTCGACATCATCCCGTGGTCGAACGACACCGCGAACTTCATCGTCAACGCGCTGGCGCCGGCCGAGGTCAGCAAGGTGCTGATGGACGAGGAGAAGAACAAGACCGAGGTCGTGGTTCCCGACGACCAGCTCAGCCTCGCGATCGGCCGTCGCGGCCAGAACGTGAAGCTGGCCTCCCAGCTCACCGGCTGGGAAATCGACATCATGACCGAGACCGAGGAGAGCGAGCGCCGCCAGAAGGACACGCGCGAGCGCACCGAGCTGTTCAAGGCCACGCTCGACGTCGACGATGTCATCGCCCATCTGCTGGTCGCCGAGGGTTATGCCACGGTCGAGGACATCTCCGACTCGGCGGTCGAGGATCTGGCCGGCGTCGAGGGCTTCGACGAGGAGATCGCCACCGAGCTGCAGCGGCGCGGCCGCGAGTATCTCGAGAAGCGCGATGCCGAGCTGGCCGAGCGCCTGGCGTCGCTGGGCGTCGCCGAGGACGTGGTCAATGCCGAGGGTCTGACCCTGGCGATGGTGGTGGCGCTGGGCGAGGCGGGCGTGAAGACGCTCGACGACCTGGCTGACCTCGCTTCGGACGAGCTGCGCGAGATCGTCGGGGAAAGCACGATCGACAACGACGCCGCCAACGCCATCATCATGAAGGCGCGCGAGCACTGGTTCGCCGACGAGGCCGCTCCGGCCGACGAAGCGAAGGTCTGAGCGGAGGAACGGCGCCTTTGACTCTTGCCCTTGCCATGACGGAACCCCATCTCACGGTGCTCCCCGCCGGCCCGATGCGCACCTGCATCGTGACTGGCGAGGAAGGCGCGCCGGAGAAGATGATCCGGTTCGTCGTGGGTCCCGAGGGCGATGTCGTGCCCGACCTGGCGCGACAGCTTCCGGGACGCGGGATGTGGGTGCGGGCCGAGCGTGCGGCGCTCGAGCGGGCGGTCGAGAAGAAGCTGTTCTCGAAGGCCGCGCGGGCGCCGGTGAAGGCATCCGCCGAGCTGGTGGAGCGGGTCGAGCGATTGTTGCTCGAAAGGGTCCTGGCCGATCTGGGACGGGCGCGCCGCGCGGGCCGCGCGGTGGCGGGCTTCGTCAAGGTCGAGCAGATGATCGGTCGCGGGCAGGCGGGGCTCCTCGTCGTCGCCGACGAGGCCGATGGAGACGGATTGCACAAGCTGCAGGCGACGGGCCTGCCGCTGGAGAAGCTGGGCGACGCGGTCGCGCTCGGCGGAATTTTCGGCCGCGAACAGGCGGTTTACGTGGCGATCGCCCGCGATGATGCGGGCGGCGCCTTCATTGAACGAATTTCTGTCGGAGCGTCGCGATGGCGCGGCTTCCGGCTGAACGGCGCCGGTTGACGGGCCGGGGCGGACCAAGGACAACAGCCGACATGACGGAACAGAACGAACAGAACAAGACGACCAAGCCGCTGACCCTCTCGACGACGCGCACGGGCGCGGCGTCGAAGGCTGACGCGACGCAGGTGCGGCAGAAATTCTCGCACGGGCGTACGCGCGCGGTCACGGTCGAGGTCAAGAAGCCGGTGAAGCGCGCCGGAGTGGCGGCGGCTCCAACGGCTGCGCCTGCTCCTGTGGCGCCGGCACCGGCTCCCGAGCCTCCCAAGCCTGCCGCGGCGCCTGCCGGGCGGACGATGAAGCTTGGTGGCAGCAGCGCGCCGGCTCCTTCCGGCAATCGTGGCGCCGGACCGATCCGGCCGGCCGGATCGCAGGGCGGTCGGGGCATCGTGCTGCGCACCCTCACCGAGGAAGAGAAGGAAGCGCGCGCGCGCGCTCTGGTCGACGCCAACCGCGATGCCGAAGTCGCGCGCAAGCGCGCCGCCGAGGAAGCTGCCCGTCGCGCCATCGAGGACGAGGCGCGCCAGAAGGCCGACGAGGAGCATCGCAAGCGCCTCGCCGAGGAAGATGCGCGCAAGAAGATCGAGGAAGAGGTCAAGCGCAAGGCCGACGCGTTGGTGCAGAAGCGCCTCGATCAGGCCTCCACGGCCGCGCCGCAGACCACGATCGCGCGGCAGGCCAGTGAGATCGTGCCACGTCCGGCGCCGGCGCCCGCCGCTCCGGCTCCTGGCGCAACGGCCCCGGGCGCGCCGATCCGCCGCCCGGCCGCTCCCTCCACCAGCGACGCGGTGCGCCGTCCGCTGCCGCCGATGCGGTCGACGATTGCCAAGCGCCTGCCGCAGCCGACGGGTGCGCGGCGCGAGGCGCCCAAGCGCCGCAACGACAAGGTCGACGTCGGCCGTGCGGTCGAGGGCGAGAACGATTTCCGCAGCCGGTCGGTGGCGCAGCAGCGCCGCCGCCTGGAGCGCGAGCGCCGCCAGCAGTTCGGCAGCGAGCCGCAGCAGAAGGTCTATCGCGAAGTCACAATCCCTGAGTCGATCACCGTCCAGGATCTCGCGGTGCGCATGTCCGAGCGCGGCGCCGACGTCATCAAGACGCTGATGCGCATGGGCGTGATGGCGACCATCAACCAGGCGATCGACGCCGACACGGCCGAGCTCGTCGTGACGGAAATGGGTCACCGCTACAAGCGCGTCGCCGAAGGCGACGTCGAGACCGGCCTGGCCGATATTCCCGATACCGACGATGAGCTGTTTCCGCGTCCGCCCGTCGTCACGATCATGGGTCACGTCGACCACGGCAAGACCTCGCTGCTCGACGCCTTGCGCGCCACCGACGTGGCGGCGCACGAGGCCGGCGGCATCACCCAGCATATCGGCGCCTACCAGGTGACCCTGCCGTCCAAGCAGAAGATCACCTTCCTCGACACGCCGGGCCACGAGGCGTTCACCGCCATGCGCGCCCGCGGCGCCAAGGTGACGGACATCGTCGTGCTGGTGGTCGCCGGCGACGACGGCGTCATGCCGCAGACCAAGGAAGCGATCGCCCATGCCAAGGCGGCCGGCGTGCCGCTGATCGTGGCCATCAACAAGATGGACAAGCCGGGCTCGGATGCGAGCCGGGTGCAGAACGAACTGCTGCGCGAGGAGATCCAGGTCGAGGCGCTGGGCGGCGACGTCCAGTCGATCGAGGTCTCGGCCACCAAGCGGATGAACCTCGACAAGCTCGAGGAAGCCATCCTGCTGCAGGCCGAGGTTCTCGAACTCAAGGCCAATCCCGACCGTGACGCCGATGGCGTCGTGATCGAAGCCAAGCTCGATCCGGGCCGTGGCTCGGTCGCGACGGTGCTGGTCCAGCGTGGCACGCTGATGGTCGGCGACATCCTCGTCGCCGGCTCGGTGTGGGGCCGCGTGCGTCGCCTCGTCGACGATCGCGGACAGGCGGTAGAAGATGCGGGCCCGGCCTTCCCGGTCGAGGTCCTGGGTCTTTCCGGCACGCCGCAGGCGGGCGACGAGTTCCATGTGGTCGAGAGCGAGGCGCGTGCGCGCGAGATCTCCGACTTCCGCGCCCGTCGCGATCGCCAGCTCGAACTGGCCCGCGCCGCGGGCGGTCGCGGCACGCTCGAGGAGATGATCAAGGGCATCCGCGAGGGCACCGCCAAGGAACTGCCGGTGCTCATCAAGGCGGACGTGCAGGGCTCGGCGGAAGCGCTGGCCGGCGCGCTGTCGCGGCTCGGCACCGAGAAGGTCATCACGCGCGTCGTCTACAGCGGCGTCGGTGGCATCAGCGAAGCCGACATGACGCTGGCCAAGGCGTCGGGCGCGCTGATCATCGGCTTCAACGTGCGTGCGAACCCGCAGGCGCGCGAGATCGCCAAGCGCGACAAGGTCGACATCCGCTACTACTCGATCATCTACAAGGTGACCGAGGACATGCAGGCCCTGATGGTCGGCCTTCTCGACCCGACCTACAAGGAAACGCTGGTCGGCAACGCGCAGATCCGCGAGGTCTTCAAGGTCACCAAGTCCGGCAACGTCGCCGGCTGTATGGTCACCGACGGCAAGGTCACGCGTGGCAACAAGGTTCGCCTGTTGCGCGACAACATCGTGATCCACGAGGGCACGCTGAAGAGCCTGCGCCGCTTCAAGGACGAAGTGAAGGAAGTGCAGCATGGTTTCGAATGCGGCATGGCCTTCGAGAACTACGAGGACATGAAGGTCGGCGACGTCGTCGAATGCTTCGACGTCGAGCAGGTTCAGGCGACCCTGTAGTAAATTTCCTCCCCCGTCCGCGGGGGAGGCGGCGCCTGGCGGCTTGTAACCAAGCCGCGAGGCGACGGAGGGGTCAGGACCCCTCCGCCCGCTCCGCAGGCACCTCCCCATTTGAATGGGGAGGCAAAGATTAAGAGGAACACATGTCGCGGCGTCGCTCGTCCGACAAGGAACATCGCGCCCCCGGCCAGCGCCAGCTGCGCGTCGGCGAAGAGATCCGCCATCTGCTGGCCGATCTCCTCGAGCGCGGCAACATGCGCGATCCCGATCTGCGCGACGCCACGATCACCGTGACGTCGGTCGACGTCAGCCCCGACCTGCGCAACGCCACGGCCTACGTGATGCCGCTGGGCGGCGGCGACCAGGAACGGCTGCTCGGTGCGCTGCGCCGGGCGGCGCCGTGGTTCCGCGGCCGGGTCAGCGAGAAAGCGGGCCTGCGCAGCGCTCCCGACATCCGTTTCGCGATCGATCGCACCTTCGACGAGGCCGACAAGATCGGCGCGCTCCTGCGCCGGCCCGACGTCGCGCGCGACATCAAGGACGACGATTGAGGTAGTACTCGTCGCGCGGAAAGAAATCCGTATTGGGCGACGGCGCCGGAACGGTCCTGCCGTCGTTCAGGACCTCGATCTTCTTGTCCGCGAACCACTTCGCCAGTTCGGCCTTGTCGATGCGTGCCTTCGCGAAATGGGCCGAGACGTCGGGCTGCGCCAGTAGCGCCGCGATCTTCTCCCGCCTGTAGGGGATGGGCCGGTCGCTGCCCAGCAGCGCCGGGTGGACCATGGTGACGTAGGGAAAGACCGAGCGGAACGTCTCGACGGAGCGTTCCGTCGGCGCCCATTGCACGTAGATGCCGCCGGGCGCCAGCTTCGTCCTCACCTGCTCGAAGAACTCGCGGCTGTTCAGCAGCCCCGACAGGGCGGTCTTGGGCAGGATGGCATCCGCCTCGATCACGTCGTAGCGCACCGGATCGAGCGCCAGCGAATGGCGGCCGTCGGCGACCGTCACGTCGAAGCGCTTGCCCGACAGCAGCTCGTCGACGCCCGACTTGCCGTCAGAAGCGGTGTAGGTCTTCAGCGTCTCGATCACCGGCGCCACGATCTCGATCACCTTCACTTTTTCGGTCGCGGGATTGAGTCCCGCTGCGTAGGGCGTGCCGCCGGTGCCGGAGCCGATCACCAGCACGCGCTTGGGCGCGTCGTGGGTCAGCGGGCCGATGGCGCCCAGATAGGCGTGGACCGTGTCGAAGGGCAGGCGGCTCTGCGAATGGCCCTGGATGTACAGGCGGCCATCGTCCTTGCCCGACATCTTGAGCAGGCTGAGGCCGGTCTTGTCTTCGGCGACGATGGCCTTCTCGTCGGTGAGACCGTGCAGGCGCCGCCAGAAGGCCTCGCCGCCGGGAAACAGCGCCAGTCCCGCGACAAGCACGGCGGCGGGGACATAGGCCCAGCGCGTGGCGCGTGGTCCCGCAAACTGCAGGAGGGAAAAGGCGAGGCCGATCGCGACCAGCAGCTTCAGCGTGCCAGCCGTCCCCGCGAGGTCGAGCAGCAGCAGGCCGGCCACCAGGCTTCCCATGCTGTTGCCGACGATGTTGGCGAGCTGCACCAGGCCGACGCGGCTGCCCAGCCGGTCGAGGTCGCGCTGCACGGCCTTCTGCACCACCGGGAACGAGAAGCCCATGATGAACGAGGCCGGCAGTACGACGATCGCGAGCAGCAGCAGGATCAACGCCGGGTTGGCGGTGTTCGGCCCCATGATGTCGTGATCGACGAACGTCGCGGGCAGGATCCCGGCGCCGATACCGAAATAGACGAACCAGGCGCCGGCCAGTGCCAGCGCCGTTGCGATGCCCTGCATCAGGAAGAAGAAGCGGCGCGGATCGGCGATGCGGTCGATGACGCGCGCGCCCACGAGGAGACCGGCCGCGTCGCCCAGCAGGAACACGGTCAGCACCAGCGAGAAGCTGTAGCCGTTCGATTGCAGCAGAACGCCGATCAGCCGGTACCAGACGATCTGCAGCGCCACGATCAGGAAGCCGCTGACGAACACCAGCAGCGCCCAGCGCCAGACCACGCCGTCCGCCGTTTCGGAGGCCATCGTCTTCTGCGCGGGGCGGGCCGCTTCCATGTCGAGGCCGCGCGCCAGCAGCAGGCCGCCACCCGCGACGATGAGATTGATCAACGCCCCGAGATAGACGGCCTTGTCGAAGCCGACCGTGCCGATCAGGTACCAGCCGCCGAAGAAGGCGCCGACGCCCGCCCCCAGCGTGTTGAGGCCGTAGAGCCATCCGATGAGTTGCGCGGAGCCCGCGATCTGGCTCACGACCGCCTTGGACAGGAACGGCAGCGAGCAGCCCATCAGGAAGGTCGGCCATAGCAGGCCTGCGAACACGATGGCGAAGATCACGCCGCGCGACTCAGCAAGTGGCAGCAGGCCGCGATAGATCACGTCATAGTAGAGCCATGGGCTCAGCACCGCGAAGACTGCGATGCCGACCTCGCAGATCGCGAAGGCGATCAGCGCCGCGCGGCGCGACAGGCGGTCGGCGTAGAGACCGGCGGCGAGGCTGCCGATGCCGAGACCCAGCAGGAAGGCCCCGACGACCAGGGCGGCGGCGATCGTGTCGGCGCCGGCGAACAGGCCGAGCAGCCTGTGCCAGGCCGTCTGGTAGATGAGGGCTGCAGCGCCCGACAGAAAGAACAATCCGAAAAGTATCGTTTGCCGGATGTGATCCGACTGCCGCCTCAAATTCATGCTTGCAGCCTGCCTGAACCAATGGCTGGCGCGCAACAACTTGCGGGCTTAAACCCCTCCGCCATGGCGCGAAGAAAAAAGGGCGAGAAGGTCGACGGGTGGATCGTGCTCGACAAGCCTGTCGGTCTCGGTTCGACACCGGCGGTGAGCCGCGTGCGGCGGCTGTTCGGCGCCCAGAAGGCCGGGCATGGCGGCACGCTGGATCCACTGGCCAGCGGCATCCTGCCGATCGCGCTCGGCGAGGCGACCAAGACGGTGCCGTTCATCATGGACGGGCGGAAGGAATACCGCTTCACCCTGCGGTTCGGTGAAGCCCGCTCGACCGAAGATGCCGAGGGCGAGGTAACGGCGACCAGCGACGCCCGGCCGACCGACGATGCACTTCGCGCGGCACTCCCGGCCTTCGTGGGCGAGATCGAGCAGATGCCGCCGGCCTTCTCGGCGCTGAAAATCGATGGAAAGCGTGCCTACGACCTCGCCCGAGCCGGTGAGACAGTCCAACTGAAGCCGCGCCAGGTCCTGATCGAGCGGCTGGAGATGGTCGGCCGGCCTGACAGGGACCACGCAGATTTTGTGGTCGGCTGCGGCAAGGGCACCTATATCCGGTCTCTCGGCCGCGATCTGGCAAAGGCGGTGGGGACCGTCGGACACCTGTCGGCGCTGCGCCGGACGGTCGTGGGACCCTTCCGCGAGGAGGGGGCCATTTCGCTTTCCAAACTGGAGGCCCTCGGGCATATTCCCGCGCTCTTCGGGGCCTTGGCTCCCGTTGCGACCGCGCTGGACGACATCCCGGCGCTGGCCATGACGGAGGCACAAGCGGACCGGTTGCGCCAAGGCCAGCCTGTTCTCTTGACCCGGGACGCACCTCCGTCCGGCGCACTTGTTCGCGCCGAGGTCGGCAGCAGGCTCGTGGCGCTGGTCCGTTCGGACGGCGTCGCTCTCCAGCCGGTGCGCGTGTTCAACCTTTAGTTTCAGGAGATGACCGATGTCGATTACAGCCGACCGCAAGGCGGAGCTGATCAAGGCGTATGCCCAGATCGAAGGCGACACGGGTTCGCCGGAAGTCCAGGTCGCGATCCTCAGCGAGCGTATTTCCAACCTCACCGAGCACTTCAAGGGCCACGCGAAGGACCACCATTCGCGCCGCGGTCTGCTGAAGATGGTTGGCCAGCGCCGCCGCCTGCTCGACTACCTCAAGTCGCGAGACACCAAGCGCTACGCCACGTTGATCGAGCGTCTGGGTCTGCGTCGCTGACCCTTCGGCCCCATCCTTGCGATGGGGCCTTTTCGCGTCGCGTCGTGCGGTCCCCGTGAGTTCGGCCGCCTGACGCGACATCGCAGTAACCGGGAAGGCAGGGGCGAGAGCAAACGCCTGTCCCGGTCCTGCCGGCGCAAGGGCGCCGGTGGGCGGTCGCCGCCAAACGGGGGCAGTCGACCGTGATGGAAAGGATGAATGAGATGTTTGAAGTTTTTCGCAAGGAAATCGACTGGGCCGGGCGCAAGCTCGTGCTGGAGACCGGCAAGATCGCGCGCCAGGCCGACGGCGCCGTCATGGCGAGCTACGGCGGCACCACGGTGCTGGCTGCCGTCGTGTTCGAGAAGAAGCCGAAGCCCGGCCTCGATTTCTTCCCGCTGACCGTGAACTACCAGGAGAAGGCTTTCGCAGCGGGCAAGATCCCCGGCGGCTTCTTCAAGCGTGAGGGCCGTCCCAGCGAGAAGGAAATCCTCACCTCGCGCCTGATCGACCGCCCGATCCGCCCGCTGTTCCACGAGAGCTATCGCAACGAGACGCTGGTCGTCGTCACGACGCTCGCCCACGATCTCGAGAACGATCCCGACATCCTGGCGATGGTGGCCACGTCGGCCGCGCTCACGATCTCCGGCGTGCCCTTCATGGGCCCGATCGGCGCGGCGCGCGTCGGCTATGTCGACGGCCAGTACGTCGTCAACCCGACCAAGGTGCAGCTCGAGAAGAGCACGCTCGACCTCGTCGTCGCCGGCACCAAGGAAGGCGTGCTGATGGTCGAGTCGGAAGCCAAGGAGCTTTCCGAGGACGTGATGCTGGGTGCCGTCATGGAGGCCCATCGCTCGTTCCAGCCGGTGATCGACGCGATCATCCAGCTCGCCGAGCATTGCGCCAAGGAGCCGCTGCCGCTCACCGATCCGTCGGAAGCGTCGAAGACGGTGGCTGCCAAGCTCACGGCGGAAATGCGGGCTAAGCTGGTCGAGGCGTTCGCCGAGACCCAGAAGCAGGCCCGCCAGGCCAAGATCGGCGCGGTGAAGGCCGAGGCCAAGAAGCTGTTCGAGGGCGACGAGGCCGCACTGGCCGCGTTCGGCGAGCAGTTCGGCAACCTCGAGGCCGACGTGGTGCGTACAGCCATCCTCGACACCGGCAAGCGCATCGACGGCCGCGACACCAAGACCGTCCGTCCGATCGTGGCCGAGGTCGGCATCCTGCCGCGCGCCCACGGCTCGTCGCTGTTCACCCGCGGCGAAACGCAGGCGCTGGTCGTGGCCACGCTCGGCACCGGCCAGGACGAGCAGATCATCGACGCGCTCGAGGGCGAGTACCGCGAGCACTTCATGCTGCACTACAACTTCCCTCCGTACTCGGTGGGTGAAGTCCGGCGCATGGGCTCGCCCGGCCGCCGCGAGATCGGCCACGGCAAGCTCGCCTTCCGCGCGCTGCGTCCGATGCTGCCGTCCAAGGAGAAGTTCCCGTACACGATCCGCATCGTGTCGGAGATCACCGAGTCGAACGGTTCCTCGTCGATGGCCTCGGTCTGCGGCGGCTCGCTGTCGCTGATGGACGCCGGCGTGCCGATGGAACGTCCGGTGGCCGGTATCGCCATGGGCCTGATCAAGGAAGGCGAGCGCTTCGCCGTCCTGTCGGACATCCTGGGCGACGAGGATCACCTCGGCGACATGGACTTCAAGGTGGCCGGTACCGAGAAGGGCATCACCTCGCTGCAGATGGACATCAAGATCACCTCGATCACCGAGGAGATCATGAAGGTCGCTCTGGGCCAGGCGAAGGACGGCCGCATCCACATCCTCGGCGAAATGGCCAAGGGTCTGGGCGGTGCGCGTGACGGCGTCGCGGCGACCGCGCCGCGCATCACGCAGTTCACGATCCCCAAGGACAAGATCCGCGAAGTGATCGGCACGGGCGGCAAGGTGATCCGCGAGATCACCGAGCAGACCGGCACCAAGATCGACATCGAGGACGACGGCACGATCAAGGTCGCGGCGGTGGATGCCACGGCCGGCCAGCGCGCCATCGACTGGATCAAGGGCATCGTGGCCGAGCCGGAAGTCGGCGTGATCTACACCGGCAAGGTCGTGAAGACCGTCGAGTTCGGCGCCTTCGTGAACTTCCTCGGTGCGCGCGACGGCCTCGTGCACATCTCGGAACTGGCGCCGCGCCGCGTCGCCAAGGTGAACGACGTGGTGAAGGAAGGCGACCAGGTGAAGGTCAAGGTCCTGGGCGTCGACGACCGCGGCAAGGTCCGCCTCTCGATGAAGGCGGTCGACCAGGAGACGGGCGAGGACATCTCGAACAAGCCGGTCGACGAAGCTCCCGCTGCCGGCGCGTAGTCGTCACTCGATCGATAACGGAAACGGCGGCCCACGGGCCGCCGTTTTTGTTTGTCGCGGTCTCAAGCGTCATCCAACGGGCTCGGGGTCTGGCCCAAACTGCCTGAGGGTGGAACCTGATCCGTGTCCGTTCGTTGTCGGACGTCATAGGCGATTGGCATTCGTCGACCGGCGAAGCCCATCCAAGCTCTACGCCTCCGGCGGCGCGAAGCACCCAAGGCTTGTCTCGCAATGCCACGGAGTGCGTCCTGTGTCGGTCATGCATCGCCTTCGCGCTTACCACGCTCTATTGGTCGTTCTTGCCGTCGCCGCTTATGCCACGGGCGAAACGGGCCTTGTTCATGCGTGGCTGGGCTATGTGGTTTCCGCGGTGCTGATCGGGCGGGTGCTGTGGTCCCTGACGGGCGCGCCTCAACTGGGATTGATGCGGTTCTATCCTCAGTTCGCCGGTCTGAAACTCGGCAGCGCCATGACCCATCCAGCCATCAGTCGGACGCTTCTTCTCGGCATCGGCATGTCCCTGATCGGGGTGTCCGCAACAGGCATCGCCCTAGATCGTGGCCGGTCGGTGGGCTTGGGCGCTGAAAGCGCCGTTGCGGTGCCTGGCGCCAAAGGGCCGACGGAAAAGCAGGTCGAAGCCGCGACCTCGCCGAAGGACAACAGGAAGCACGAAGAGTCGGAAGGCCCCCTGTCGGAGGTGCACGAGTTCCTCGCGAACCTCCTGGCAGGTCTCGTTTCCCTACACGTTGCCTATCTGCTGCTGTTCAAGTGGCCTCTCGCACGCTTCATGCTTTTCCTGGATGGCGCGAAGCGGTAGATCACCCGTCAATCTCGATGGCGGCAGCTTGCTTCGTCTGGTGTGCGGCCCGACTATTTCTTGGATGGGGCCATGAAGATCTCGCGACGTTTGCTGACGAACCTCCTGTGCGTGATTTTCCTGTCGAGCGCGTTTCAAAGTCAGGCCCAGCCCCTGACCGGGACGCCGGCGCCCCCGGCCTTCAAGTTCACTACGCCGATGCCGCCCGGCGTGGTCGTGCCCGACAGCGTCGATACGCGCCTCGGGACGTTGCGCTTTCAGGGCGGCGTGCCGGACCAGGCCAGCACCGACAGGATCTACGACAATCTCGACTTCCAGCGCGCGGTGCAGGCCTATCTGCTCGCCCTTCCGGTGGTCAACCAGATGGCCAACCGCGCAGCCATCCTCGCGATGGGCCCGGCGAATACCACCGTGCCGATCTGGGAGCAGCTGGTCGACTCCCGCACCGTCGAACTGACGGCCAACGACAACACGCCCTACACGTGGTTCTGGATCGACCTGCGCAAGGGTCCGCTGGTGGTCGAGGCGCCGCCCAAGGTTCTCGGCACGGTCAACGACATCTGGTACCGCTGGGCCGGCGATATCGGCTTCACCGGGCCGGACCGTGGCGAGGGTGGCAAGTACATCGTCCTGCCGCCCGGCTACACGGGCGACGTGCCGCCGGGATATCACGTGATCCGTCCGGGCAGCCTCAGCGTCTGGATCGTCTGGCGCAGCTTCGTCGTCGACGGCAGTCCGGCGCCGGGCGTGGAACTCGTGAAGAAGGTGACGAAGGTCTATCCGCTCGGACAGTCCGCCACGCCGCCGGCGATGAACTTCGTCGACATGTCGGGCAAGCCCTTCAACATGGTGGGCCCCGGGGACTTCCGCTTCTGGGAGCTGCTGAACGCGGCCGTGCAGAACGAACCGACCGAATCGCTCGATCTCACGACGCTCGGATTCTGGGCGTCGATCGGCATCCAGAAGGGCAAGCCCTTCGCGCCCGACGAGCGGATGAAGAAGATCCTCGCCGAAGCGGCCGCCGTGGGCGATGCGACGGGCCGGACGATCTTCTACCGGAACCGCGAGAAGGAGGCGTTGTTCTTCGACAACCGGAAATGGAAGCGCCCGTTCATCGGCGGCTACAAGTTCGAGTGGCAACCCGGCGTGGCCAACCTCACCGGCAGCGCGATGTATTTCTTCGCGGCCACCGGCGTCACGCCGGCGATGGACACGCAGGTCGTGGGCGAGGGCTCGACCTATCCGTGGACGGCGACCGACTCGGACAACAACCCGCTCGACGGCGGCAAGAGCTACAGGCTGCGCCTTCCGCCACGCGTGCCGGTCAAGACATTCTGGTCGGTGATCGTATACGACGCCCAGACCCGCTCGATGCTGCAGACCGATGCGCAGTTCCCGAGCGTGAGCAGCCAGAACAAGGCGGTGCAATCCAACCCCGACGGCTCCGTGGATGTGTATTTCGGCCCCAAGGCGCCACAGGGCCGCGAGAGCAACTGGATCCAGACGGTTCCCGGCAAGTCGTGGTTCACCATCCTGCGCCTGTATGGCCCGCTGGAGCCCTGGTTCAAGCAGGAGTGGCGACCGGACGACATCGTCCTGCAGCCGTGAGGAGGCGCGCGGGCGCGTTCGAACGACAGGCACCGCGTCCCCCACGGGAGTCGACTTCGTCAGGGCGCCTCGTCTAGCGTGCGGCCCGACTATTGCTTTTGGTGGGGCCATGAAGATCTCGCGACGTCTGTTGACCAACCTTCTCTGCGCGGCACCCCTGACGGCTGGG
Organism: Reyranella humidisoli; assembly: GCF_019039055.1. Classification (NCBI taxonomy): domain Bacteria; kingdom Pseudomonadati; phylum Pseudomonadota; class Alphaproteobacteria; order Hyphomicrobiales; family Reyranellaceae; genus Reyranella; species Reyranella humidisoli. The sequence goes on along the minus strand of NZ_JAHOPB010000001.1, from coordinate 1,097,105 downwards.
TTTCGAGCGCATGCCCAGTCACCAGGCGACTGGCCGTCCAGGCCGGTGCGGTTCCTCGTACCCTGGCCGGCGGGCGGCCTGAACGACGTGATCGCCCGGTCGTTCAACGACAAGGTGTCGGCGGCGCTGGGCAAGACGGTGATCACCGACTTCAAGGCGGGGGCGGCCGGCCGCATCGGCGTCACCGAGATCGCCAAGGCCAAGCCCGACGGCTACACGATCGGGATGGGCAATCTCGGGCCCCTCACGATCTTCCCGTCGCTGTACAAGCAGATGCCGTACAGCGTGAAGGACGACCTGATCCCGATCACCATGTTCGCGGCCTCGCCGCTGGTGCTGGTCGTCTCGGGAGACTCGGCCATCAAGACGGTGAAGGACCTGATCGATGCGGCGAAGGCCAGGCCCGGCGTTCTCAATTACGCCTCGGTCGGGCCGGGCAGCCCGGCACACCTCTCCTTCGAGATCCTGAAGAAGCGAACCGCCATCGACCTCCTGCATGTTCCCTTCAAGGGGACCAACGAATCTCTGCCGGCGATGTTCGCGGGCGACATCCACGCGATGTTCGACACGCTGCCGCTGGCTTTGCCGCACATAAAGGCGGGCAAGCTGCGCGCGCTCGCGGTGACGACCTTGCAGCGCGTGCCGCAGCTTCCCGACGTGCCGACGCTGAAGGAGCTGGGGCTCGTCGAAGACGAGGTGGTGACATGGTACGCCGTGATCGCGCCCGCCGGCACGCCGCAGCCGATCATCGACCGGCTGTACAAGGAATACACCGCCGCCGCCGGCACGCCCGACGTTCAGAAGATGCTGACGGATAACGGCCTGATCTACCTGCCCAACACGATGGCGCAGTTCCAGGCGCGTATCGTCGATGAAACCGCACGCTGGGCGCAGCTCATCAAGGAAAACAATCTCCAGCTGGATCAGTAGGCATCGAGCCTTTCCAACAAAGACCTCACCCTGAGGAGCGAACCTGGTGAGCGTCTCGAAGGGTGGGCACGAGCACCAAGTCTGTTGCCCATCCTTCGAGACGGCTGCTGCGCAGCCTCCTCAGGATGAGGAGCTATGGTTAGCGGCGGCCTTCGGGCCGCCTTTATGTTTGCGTACCTGTCGGCATGACCCGCTTTCCGCTCCTCGCCCGCCGCACCGTCCTCGCCGGTGCGGGACTGGCCCTGTTGCCGCTGGCACCGTCGTTTGCCGCCGGCCTCGTCGCGACGCCCGCCCAGACCGAAGGGCCGTTCTATCCGGCGGGTTTTCCCGCCGACATGGACGGCGATCTCGTGCAGGTGCGCGGGCAGGCGGCCCAGGCGATGGGGCAGGTGCTGCATCTGCAGGGCCGCGTGATCGACCTGGCCGGCGCCGCGCGCGGGGGCGCGATGGTCGAGATCTGGCAATGCGACGCGCAGGGCATTTACGACCATCCGCGCCAGTCCGGTCGCGACAAGCGCGACGCGGCGTTCCAGGGCTACGGCCGCATGCTGGTCGATGCCGGCGGCCGCTACAGCTTCCGCACCCTGAAGCCGGTCGCCTATCCCGGCCGCACGCCGCACATTCATCTCAAGGTGGCGACCGCCGACGGGCGGATGCTGACCAGCCAGTTCTATGTCGCGGGCGACCCGCAGAACGAACGCGACGGCATTTTCAGGAGCGCGATCCGCACGCCCGGACAGCGCGAGCGCATCGAGATGAGGCTGGAACCGGCGTCGGGCCTGGAGCCTGGCGCGATGGCAACCACGATGGATATCGTGATCGGCTGAAGCGGCGGCCTACTGCTCGCCGCTGGCGCTCGGCACGGCGCTGCCGTCATGCGGCAGGCCGATGGCGTGATAGCCCGAGTCGACGAAGTGCACCGTGCCGGTCACACCGGCGCTGAGGTCCGACAGGTAGTAGAGCGCCGCGCCGCCGACATCGGACAGCTCGACGTTGCGGCGCAGCGGCGCCGCTTCGCGCGAGACGCGATAGACGTAGCGGGCGCCGCCGATCACGGCGCCGGCGAGGGTACGCATCGGGCCGGGCGAGATGGCGTTCACGCGCACGCCCTGCGGGCCGAGATCGGCCGCGAGATAGCGCACGCTCGCCTCGAGCGCCGCCTTGGCGACGCCCATGACGTTGTAGGACGGCATCACGCGCGTCGAGCCTTCGTAGGTCAGCGTGATCAGGCTGCCGCCCTCGGTCATCAAAGGCAGAGCGCGCCGCGCGATCTCGGTGAAGGAGTAACAGGAGATCGTCAGGCTGCGCTGGAAGTTGGCCTTGCTGGTGTCGACGTAGCGACCCTTCAGCTCCTCCTTGTCGGAGAAGGCGATGGCGTGGACCACGAAATCGAGCCGGCCCCATTCCTTCTTCAGGGTCTCGAACAGCCGGTCGAGGCTCGCCTCGTCCTCGACGTCCGCCTCGACGACCACCTTGGAGCCGAGCTTCTCCACCATCGGCAGCACGCGCTTCCCGAAGGCCGAGCCCTGGTAGGTGAAGGCCATCTCGGCGCCGGCCGCATGCAGCGCCTGGGTGATGCCCCAGGCGATCGAGCGGTCGTTGGCGACGCCCATGATCAGGCCGCGCTTGCCAGCCATCAGCCCGGAGACTTTGGGAAAGCCCGAGCCGTCGTTGCGATCGTCTGGCATCGATCCCCTCAGTGATCGTAGCGGGAGAAGAGCAGGCAGGCGTTGGTGCCGCCGAAGCCGAAGCTGTTCGACATCACGGTCTGAAGGCCGGCCTTGTCGATGCGCTGGCGGGCGATGGGATAGCCCTCGGCGCCGGGATCGAGGTTCTCGATGTTGGCCGAGGCCGCGATGAAGTCTTCCTTCATCATCAGCAGCGAGTAGATCGCCTCGTGCGCGCCGGTCGCGCCCTGGCTGTGACCGGTCAGCGACTTGGTCGAACTGACGGTCGGCAGCTTGTCCGGCTGCTTCTCGCCGAACACGGCGCGGATGGCGTCGAGTTCGGTGATGTCGCCCACCGGCGTCGCGGTGCCGTGGGTGTTGATGTAGTCGACCGGCGTGTTGCGGGGCGGGGCGCCCGGAAAGCCCGCGAGGGCAAGCTTCATGCAGCGAAGCGCGCCTTCGCCGGAGGGTGCCACCATGTCGGCGCCGTCCGATGTGGCGCCGTAGCCTATCACTTCGGCGTAGATCTTCGCGCCGCGTGCCAGGGCAGTTTCGAGTTCCTCGAGCACCACGATGCCGCCGCCGCCGGCGATGACGAAGCCGTCGCGGTCCTTGTCGTAGGCGCGGCTCGCGCGCTGCGGCGTGTCGTTAAACTTGGACGACATCGCGCCCATGGCGTCGAACAGCACCGACAGCGTCCATTCGAGCTCCTCGCCGCCGCCCGCGAACATGCGGTCGGCCTTGCCGAGCTGGATGGTCTCGACGGCGTTGCCGATGCAGTGCGCCGAGGTCGAGCAGGCCGAACTGATCGAATAGCTCGGGCCCTTGATCTTGTAGGCAGTCGCGAGGTTGGCCGAGACGGTGCTCGACATGGCGCGCGGCACCTGGAACGGGCCGACGCGCTTGGGCCCCTTTTCCTTGGCGGTGAGGGCCGCCTGCACGATGGCGCCGGTTGTCGGGCCGCCCGAGCCAGCCACCAGGCCTGTGCGCTCGTTGGAGATCTCGGCCTCGCCGAGGCCGGCGTCCGCGATCGCTTCCTTCATGGAAAGGTAGGCGTAGGCCGAACCGTTGCCCATGAAGCGCATGAGACGGCGATCGATCAGCTCCTCGACATTGAGCTTCAGCGTGCCGGCGACCTGGCTGCGGAAGCCGAGGTCGCGATACTCCTGCACGAACTCGATGCCGGACTTGCCTTCCTTCAGCGACTGCGTGACCTCGGCGGCGTTGTTGCCGATCGGGGAAACGATCCCGAGACCCGTGACGACGACGCGCTTCATCAGACTGCCGCCGCGGCGGGAGTGGCGCCGTCCTTGATCAGGCCGACCTTCATGTCGATCGCCTCGTAAACCGGATTGCCGTCCGCCGTCACGAACCCGTCGCCCACGCCCATGACGAGGCGGCGCAGGATCACCCGCTTGGGATGGACGTGATAGGTCAGTTTCTTGACCGTCGGCACGATCATGCCGGTCAGCTTGACCTCGCCCACGCCGATCGCCCGGCCGCGGCCCGGCGCCTTCATCCAGCCGAGGAAGAAGCCCAGCATCTGCCACAGCGCGTCGAGGCCCAGGCAGCCCGGCATCACGGGATCGCCCTGGAAATGGCAGGCGAAGAACCAGAGGTCGGGTTTCACATCCAGCTCGGCGATGATCTCGCCCTTGCCGTACTTGCCCCCGGTGGAGTCGATCTTGACGATTCGGTCGAACATCAGCATCGGCGGCAGCGGCAGCTGGGCGTTCCCGGGACCGAACAGGTTCCCCTTGGCGCATTCGATCAGGTCTTCAAAAGTATAACTGTGCTTCTGCTCGCTCACATTCACCGTCCCGCAGGCCGCCCGGAAAGGGCTTCGCGGCCAGAATAAGGATGCCGGACGCCCGGCGCAAACCAGCCCAGCCTGTCGGGGAGGGCCTTTTCTTGTCTTTTCCTCCCGCTTACATAAGACTGCAATCATGCCAGGCAACAGGCCCGATTTTACCGCCAGCCTCCGACAGGCCGGCCTTCGCCCCACGCGGCAGCGGGTCGCGCTCGCGCGCGTGCTGTTCGAAGGCGAACACCGCCATGTCACGGCAGAGAGCCTGCATGCCGAAGCGAAGGCGAACCGCATGCCGGTATCGCTCGCCACGGTCTACAACACGCTGAACCAGTTCCGCGATGCCGGTCTCCTGCGGGAAGTGGTCGTGGCGCCGGGCCGGTCGTATTTCGACACCAATACCGGCCATCATCACCATTTCTTCGTCGAAACGGACGGTGAATTGCTCGACTTCCCCTCGGACGAGGTGACGATCGCGGGCCTGCCCGCGCCGCCCGAGGGCACCCACCTGTCCCGCATCGACGTCATCGTGCGCGTCCGCCGCTGAATCGGCGCCGCTTGAGAATCGTTTGCAACGTTTAGAACGTTTCTAAGATTCTTGACGTTGTCGCATGGTGTCTCCTAAATCCCCGGGCGAGATTGGCGGATGGGCCGATCGTAAAGGGAGAAGGACCATGGCGAACCTTAAGGGATCCAAGACCGAAGACAATCTGAAGGCTGCATTCGCCGGCGAGAGCCAGGCCAATCGCCGCTACCTGTATTTCGCTCAGAAGGCCGACGTCGAAGGCTACAACGACGTCGCCGTCGTTTTCCGTTCGACCGCCGAAGGCGAGACCGGCCATGCGCACGGCCATCTCGAGTTCCTCGAGGTGAGCGGCGACCCGGCCACCGGCCTGCCGATCGGCCCGACGGACAGCAACCTCAAGGCCGCGATCGCCGGCGAGACGCACGAGTACACCGACATGTACCCGGGCATGGCGCGCACCGCGCGCGAGGAAGGCTTTGCCGAGATCGCCGACTGGTTCGAGACGCTGGCCAAGGCTGAGAAGAGCCACGCCGGCCGCTTCCAGAAGGCCCTCGACACGATGGCGTAAGCCTTCCGGGCTTATCGAAGGGGACCCCGCGCGGGTCCCCTTTTTCTTCTGTCCACCCGCTAACGCCACCCGCCGGCAGCAAAGCAGAACGACCATGCGCGAAGGCAGCCTCGAAGCTCCGATCCGTCACGCCCTCGACTGGCAGAATCCCTGGTTCTGGGACGAGGCTGCCCTCGAGAAGGAAATGGAGCGCGTCTTCGACATCTGTCACGGCTGTCGCCGCTGCTTCAATCTCTGCGACTCGTTCCCCCGCCTGTTCGACCTGATCGACAACGGTCCGACCGGCGAGCTCGACGGCGTGAAGAAGGAAGATTACGCGGCCGTCGAGGAAGCCTGCACGCTCTGCGACATGTGCTTCATGACCAAGTGCCCCTATGTGCCGCCGCACGAATGGGCGCTGGATTTCCCGCACCTGATGCTGCGCCATCGCGCGGTGCAGGCGCGCAAGAAGGGCATCAACTTCGTCGACAAGCAGCTCGCCGACACCGACCGCAGCGGCCGTCTCGGCAATTTCCTCTCGGCTGCCGTCAACTGGGCGACCGACGAGCACAACACGACGGCCCGCCAGAGCATGGAACGCCTGGCCGGGATCCATCACGGCGCCCGCCTGCCGCGCTATGCCGCCGAAACCTTCGAAATCCGTGCGCGCCGCGAAGGCACTGTCCTGAACGAAGCCGCGCCGGCCTTCGGCAAGCGCAAGGCGGTGCTCTATGCCACCTGCTTCGTGAACTTCAACAACACCGACATCGGCGCCGCCGCTCGGGCGGTGCTGGCCAGGAACGGCGTTGAGACAGAGGTCGTGCATCCGGCGTGCTGCGGCATGCCGAAACTGGAGCTGGGCGACATCGAATCCGTCGCCAACGCGGCGAAGGAAGTCTCGGCCGCCCTGCTGCCGTGGGTCGACAAGGGCTACGACATCATCGCGCTGACCCCGTCCTGCGCCCTGATGCTGAAGTTCGAATGGAAGCTGATCTGCCCGCAGGATCCGGCGATCGAGCGCCTGTCCAACGCCACGTTCGACCTCTCCGAGTATGTCGTCGACATCGCCAAGAAGCACGGTCTGGCGCCGGGCCTGGAGCCGCTGGAAGGCGGCGTCAGCATCCATCTCGCCTGCCATGCGCGGGCGCAGAACATGGGGGCGAAGGCTGCCGAGATGCTGCGCCTGGTGCCGCAGACGAAGGTCTCGGTGATCGAGCGCTGCAGCGGCCATGGCGGCATCTGGGGCGCCCGCACCGAGAATTTCGAGACGGCGGTGAAAGTCGGCAAGCCGGCCGCGCAGGCTGCGCTCAAGAACGACACCAGCTTCGTCGCGTCGGAATGCCCGCTGGCGGCCGATCATCTGATGCAGGTCATGGAGATGACCGCGGGCGACACCGCGCCGAAGCCGTCGCGCGGCAGCCATCCCATCGAACTCCTCGCGCAGGCCTACGGGCTGGGAAAGGCCGACCGATGAGCGTCCGCAAGATCGAGGCCTCCGACATCATCGCGATGGCGGATTACGCGAAGCTCAGGGCCGATCGGCGTCGCCAGATCTCGGAGATCAAGAAGAACCGCCGGCTGGAGGTCGGGCCGTTCGCGACGTTCTATTTCGAATCGTTCGACACGATGCTGCACCAGGTCCACGAGATGCTCTTCATCGAGAAGGGCGGCGCCGAACAGCTCCCCGACGAGCTCGCGGCTTACAATCCGCTGATCCCCACGGGCAGCGAGCTGGTGGCGACCGTGATGTTCGAGATCGACGATCCGCTGCGGCGCGCGCGCGTGCTGGGCATGCTGGGGGGTGTCGAGCACAAGGCCTTCATCCGGGTTGGCGGCGAGACCGTCCGCGGCGTGCCGGAAGACGACCAGGAACGGTCGCGCGACGACGGCAAGGCCTCTTCGGTGCAGTTCATCCGCTTTCCCTTCACCGCCGGGCAGGTCCAGGCGTTCAAGAGCGGCAGCGGCGACGTCGTCGTGGGTTTCGACCACGCCAACTACGGCCACATGGCCGTGATGTCGCCTGCCGTGCGCCAGTCGCTCTCAGGCGACTTCGCCTGAAGAGCGATACCCCTCTTCAGTAATTCATCGGCAGGACGAGCACGACCGGATCGCCGCGCATGCCGGCGGGAACAGGTGGCAGCGGCATGGCACGCCGGATCGCCGCCATCTCGGCCTCGTCGATCAGCGGCCAGCCGCTCGAATTGTCGATCCGCAAGTCGATGAGTGCGCCGTCGCGACCGATGGTCACGCGCGTGACGACGCGGCCATGCTGTCCGCTCGCGCGCGCGGCCGCCGGATAGCGGCGATAGGGCTCGATGTGGCGATAGACGCGCGACAGATAATCGTTGCGTGCGCCGCCGTCGGCCATTGCACCCTCCATCGAGCCGCTCGACGGCGGGCCGAGGCTGGAGGTTTGCGGCGGGTAATCCTCCAGCCGTTTGCCCGGTGTCTGGGCCAGGCGCGGCGCCGTCGGCGGGGGTGAGGCCGGGCGGACCTGTGTCCGTCGCGGCGGCATCTCCGCCTGGGGCTCCAGCGTGACCTGCGGTTTCCACGACGAGGCGTCGGTCTGCCAGGTGGCTGCCGTTTCGGCCTCGCTCGGCCTCTCGGGTGCCGCCGTTACCGTTGTCGTCGCCGTCTGCGTCTCGGCCGGCGCGGGAAGCGGCGTCGCCATCTCGGTCCGTGCCGGTGCCGGCTCTGGCGGGGCAGGAGGCACACTGGAAGCCGCGAGCGGTGGAGGCGGCGGTGTTGCCTCGGGGGCCGGTTCGGGTGGTGGAGCCGGTGTCGGTTCGGCGGGCGCGAGGGCAGCCTGCTGGCGGGGCTCGGGTGGCGCTTCAGGCGGCGCTCCCTCCGCGGCTGCTGGTTGATTTTGGGCAGGTTCGACCGAGGAGGACGCGCTCGCCAGCGTCTCGGTGGCGCCGATCGACAACGGCGCCGGCTCCATCGAGATCATGATCGGTGTCTCGAAATGGTCCAGGCGACGCAATGGCTGGGCCCACCACAGTCCCGCGGCGACGAGCGCATGCAGGCCGATCGCCAGGGCAAGAGCTGCCGGCGACATGCGCCCGGATTGCGACCGGATGAAACTGTCGTGGGTCACGGCCCCCGAGTTTTACGTCCGGGCCGCCGTCTCGGCCAGCCGCATCGCCGCAGCCCCGAACGCCGTCAGCGCTGCTGGTGGAAGTTGAAGCTGACGGGAAGCTGGAACGTATGGCGGTCGCCGGTGATGTCGGCCGGCAGCGGCGGATAAGGGCTGGCGCGCCGGATCGTCTCGATCACGCCGCTGTCGAGCGAGGGAAGGCCACTCGAGCGCTCGATGGCCACGTCCAGCAACCGCCCGTCGCGCGCGATCGTCACCCGCGTCAATACCGTGCCGGTCGTTCGAACCGGGCCCGTGTCCTTCGGAACGTAGGGAAACTGCGAGATTCGGCGCATCACCTGCCAGAGATACTGTTCCTGCGCCTGCTTCTGGCCGTACCTGTCGGCGGGATTCTGGAACGTCGGGGAGGATGGCCGGGCGGCCGACTGGGATTCGGCTCCGCGAGCCGGCGGCGCACCGAGGGGCGAGGGCCGCGGCGCCGGCTGGGTGTGGGCAGGCGGCTGCGGCGCCGGGCGCGGGGCCGGCGGTGGGGGAGGCGGCGGCGGCCGGACCGCCTGCTGCGGCGGGGCCGGACGTGGGACCGGCAACGGCTTGGGCACGTCGCGCTCGGTCACGGGCGGCGGCGGCGCCTCGAGCGGTGGCAGGGCCTGTTCCAGGGACGGGGGCGGCGGAGGCGGGGGTGGTGTGGGCTCGGGCTGGGCCAGCGCCTGCTGCTGCTGCGGCGGCGGCTCAGGCTCGGGGCGCCTGGCTTCGGCCGGTGGTTCCGGCTTCGGTTCTGGCTTCGGCTCCTCCTTGGCCTCCGGGCGAGGTTCTTCCTTGCCGGCCTCCTCACGGGAGCCTTCCTGGGCCGTCTTGTCGGGCGTCGGGATGTCTGTTGCCTGCGTGGCCGGTTTTTCGGCGCCGGCGACGTCGCGCGAATCCTTGCTGGGTTCGGCTGCGGGCGGCGGCAGGCCGAGGCGCATCGGTGGCGCCGGGCGGGTGGGCGCCGGCGTGGGAGTCGGGGGCGCAGCCTGGGGCGGTGGTGGGCTCGGCGGCGGGCTGGGCGGAGCGCTGGCGGCCGGCGGTGGGGTGGGTGGCGCCTCGGGCTTGGCTTCCGGGATCGGCGGCAGCGGCGCCGGAGCCTCCATCGAGACTTCGATGGCATTCTCGAACGATTCGACGGGCCGCAGCGGCGAGATCCAGTACAGCGCCAGGCCCACCGCGACATGTAGCAATGCCGTCAGCGCCAGGGCTGCCGGCGGCATATGATCGAAGCGCGCGTAGGTGAGACTGACGTCGTGAGCCACGGTGACCCCGTTTTACGAGGCGATCCGGTCGGCCGCTAGTTGATCGGCTCGGACTTATAGACGCCCCACATGCCGCTGCGCTCGATCCAGCCGCTGACGCCGGAGACCTTCACACGGCACCAGTCGCCGGCGCAGGAGCGGATCTCGCCCAGGACCTCCGGTTCGAGCTTGGCAACGACTTCGGCGGACGAGGCCGGAGTCTTGTAGAGGCTGGTGGTCTTGGCGGAGATGATGAATGAGCGCTTGCCGCTCAGCAGGCTCTGGTGGACCCAGCCACTGGCGCCCTGCCAGTCGCGAATTTTGCGCCAGTTCTCGTACTCGGCGACGATTTCCACGGGCATTGCCTTGCGCTTGAACATCCAGTCGATGGGGTAACGGGAGCCCGGCCCGGTCCTGACATTGACCTCGTCCGAGCGGAGCGACGCGAAGCGGGGGATCGGCAGGCCGGAGCCTTTGCGCTGGGCGGTCGGCTTGTCGGGCGCGGCGAGGGCAGGTTTTCCGCCTGCCTGGGGCAATAAAAACGCCGCCAGAGCAACGGAGAAGCCGCAAACCAGGGCCGACGATCGAATTCCCATCGGCCGTTATATACCTGAAATCTTCATATTCAGCGACAAGTCTTTGAAATGGCGCGACTTTCCGGCGCGCGCTTCCATGGACCCGGTTGCTGGACAAAACGCGCGCGGACTTGGTAATCGGGCTTTGTCACTGTCTCGAGCCAGCGCCGGTCCCATTTTCACATGCCGTCCACCCCGAAGAAAAAGCCGCTGGTGATCGTCACCCGAAAGCTTCCCGACGCGATCGAGACGCGTCTCATGGAGCTGTTCGACACCCGCCTCAACGCCGACGACAAGCCGATGACCGGCCCGCAGCTCGTCGAGGCGGTGAAAGCCGCCGACGTGCTGGTGCCGACCGTCACCGACCGGATCGACAGCCGCTTGCTGTCGCAGGCCGGGTCCAAGCTGAAGCTGATCGCCTCGTTCGGGACGGGCGTCGACCACATCGACCTGGATACGGCCCGCCAGCGCGGAATCATCGTCACCAACACACCGGGTGTGCTCACCGAAGACACCGCCGACATGTCGATGGCGCTGGTGCTGGCGACGGCCCGGCGCATGGGCGAGGGCGAGCGGCTGGTGCGCAGCGGCAAGTGGTCCGGCTGGAGCCCGACCTCGATGCTGGGCGCGCGGTTGCAGGGCAAGCGCATGGGCATCGTCGGCATGGGCCGCATCGGCCAGGCGCTGGCGCGTCGCGCGCGCGGCTTCGGCCTCGCCATCCACTATCACAATCGCAAGCGCGTCCACGGCGACATCGAGCGCGAGCTCGAGGCGACCTACTGGGAGAGCCTCGACCAGATGCTGGCGCGCATGGACATCGTGTCGGTCAACTGCCCGCACACGCCCGCCACATTCCATCTCCTGTCGGCGCGCCGCCTCAAGCTGATGAAGCCGTCGGCCATTCTCGTGAACACCGCGCGCGGCGAGGTGATCGACGAGAACGCGATGGTCCGCATGCTGAAGGTCGGCGAGATGGCCGGCGCCGGCCTCGACGTCTACGAGAACGAGCCGCAGGTGAATCCGAAGCTGCTCGAACTCGATCGCGTCGTGCTGCTGCCGCACATGGGCTCGGCCACGCTCGAAGGCCGCATCGAGATGGGCGAGAAGGTCCTGATCAACATCAAGACCTTCGCCGACGGCCACAAGCCGCCGGACCGCGTGCTGGCTACTATGTTCTAGCGCTTCATGGCAATGCCGCAGGCGGCATTGCCATGAAGCGCTGGCGGGCGGCAGCGCCTTCACAGGCGCGGGAGCCCGCACCGGGCAGAAAAGACAATGGTGCGCAAGCGGGACCGCGCGGGCTCTCGGCGCTTCGCTACGCTGCAGCGCCTGCCGCCCGCCAGCGTGTTCCAGTCGCAATGCCGCCAGCGGCATTGCGACTGGAACACACTAAAGATCCCCCTCCACCATCTCTCTCGCGCGATTGTCGATCAGCACGTCGCGCGTCGCGCGGCCGACCTGGGCGCCGATCAGTATGGTGAGCGAGGTCCAGTACATCCAGACCATGATGGCGGCGAAGCCCGCCGTGGCGCCGAATGCCGAGGTGAGCTGCGTCACCTCGAAGTAGAAGACCAGTGCGCGGTTGCCGGCGGCGAACAGCAGCGCGTTCACCGCGCCGCCGATCAACGCGTAGCGCCAGGGTACGCCCCCGGTCGGCAGCCACCTGTAGATGAGCGTGAAGAAGCCGGAGAGCAGGCCGTAGTGCACCGAGGTCGAGATCGCGGGGCCGATCCAGACGCCGAGCACCGGAAACCTTTCGAGCACGCCGGCATAGGCCGAGACGAGGACACTCGCCAGGATCACGACGATCAGCAGGACGCCCAGCACGATCATCAGCAGGATGGCGAGCATCCGCGACTTCAGGCTGGCCAGCACCGGGTGCACGACCGGGCTCTTGTGGTCGCGCCAGATCGCATCGATGCCGTCGTCCAGTTCGACGAAGACGCGCGTGCCCGTGTAGAGCAGCACGGCCGCGCCGGCGAGGGCCGCGATGCCGCCGCCGCGGAACAGGTCCTCCGAGGCGAAGCGCCGGATGGTGCGCAGCTGGTCCTGCGCCACCAGCGTGCCCAGCGCGTCGAAGATCGCCTCCTGCGCCATCATCCGGCCGACGAACGGCTCGGCGATGGCGATGGTGAAGATCATGATCGGGCCCAGCGCGAACATCGTATAGAACGCCATCGCCGCGGCCGAGGTCGACAGCCGGTTCGTGAAATAGCCGTAGCCGGCCTCGTAGGCGATACGCCAGAGCGTGGTGATCATGTTCAACGCAGGTGAGCAATGGCGTTGGCATAATAAGCAAGAACAGGCCGTTCGGTTGCCACCACCGAAAAAAGCCCCTCGCCGCTCTCCTCGACGAGATGACGCAGCGACAGCATGCGCAGCCCGACATGGAAGGCGTAGTCGCGATCGCCGCGCGGCAGATAGAGCTTGGCCCCGCGGCCTTCGAAATGCGCGACCAGCTCCGAGGCCCTGACCTTGAGTTCGAGTTCGTCGAGCGGCCGCTCGGCTTCGAGCAGCACCGTCGCGATCAGCGATACGGGCAGGACCGGCACGAGACGGGCGATCTCCCCCATCACATCGTTCGCCAGCCGACCGATCGCCTCGAAGCGCTGGTCCTTGTCGAGGGCGCGCAGGTCGCCACCATTTGTCGCGAGCCAGTCGCGCGCCGAGATCGGTGCGCCGAAATTCACGCAGGCATAGCCGAAGCGGAACCAATCTCCCCGCAGCATCAGCCAGACCTGGCTTGCCCAGAAACCCATCGCCGTGCGCGTCGCGTACCAGACCCCGCGCCGGGGCGCTTCCCGGTCGAGCGAGCGCAGCAAGGTGCGGTCCTCCAGAACGCGGTCGTAGTTCAGCGCCACCGGCACGAAGACGATGTCGTGCGTGCCCGTGGGATCGAACGACTTCAGCATGTAGTCGAACAGGCCGAGCTTGGGCTCGCGCAGGCGGCCGTCGCGCGACAGGCCGCCTTCGGGATACATTGCCTGCGCGACACCGGCCTCGGTCGCCATGTGGACGTAGCGTTCGAGCACGCGCCGGTAGATCGGGCTGTCGGAGTTGCGGCGCACGAAATAGGCGCCCATCGAACGGATGAGCTGCTGCAGCGGCCAGATGCGCGCCCATTCGCCGACGGCATAGGAGAGCGCGGTGCGCTCGGCGGCCAGGAAGGCCACCAGCACGTAGTCCATGTTGCTGCGGTGGTTCATCACGAAGACCACGGTCGTGTCGGGCGACACGCCGGCCAGCGTGCGTTCGTCGGCGTAACCCAGGCGCACGCGATAGAGGAAGCGCGCGACGGCGCGGGCGATCGAGTAGCCGACGCGGAAATAGACGTAGGCGTTGAAGGTCGGCACGATCTCGCGCGCGTAGCGATGGACTTCCGTCATCGCGACTTCGCGCGGCACGTTGTGGGTGCGCGCGTGCTCGTTGGCCGCGGCCACCACCTGCGGATCGTAGATCAGCCGGTCGATCAGCACCTGGCGCTTGGTGAGCTGGAACGGCTTGATCTCGACGGCGAGCCGGCGGTTCACGCGGTCGATCAGCCGGTTGAGCCGGCGCCTCAGGAACCAGCGGCCGCTCGGGATCAGCAGCCGGTCGAGCAGCGACCAGAGCGCGAACGCCATGATCGCGACGAACAGCCAGAGCGGAATGGTGACGGGCTCGCCCATGTCCGGCTTCCCCGCCGTTCCCGCGTCAGTACTGCTTGAGGCCCAGGCCGGCGATGGCGAGCAGAATGGCGGATACGCCGAGGACCAGGACGGTCGCCAGGGTGCCCAGCAGGCGGCCCTTCGGGATGAAACCCAGCATGCCGCCCGCGTGCAGGATGCGGGCGACCAGAAGGACCACCGAAAGTCCCGCCACCATGCGGAAGCTGTAGAAGTCGCTCGCCATGTAGATCATCAGCAGGCAGAGCGGTGCGAACTCCATCAGGTTGCCGTGCGCGCGCACCGCCGCCTGCATCTCGGCATCGCCATTGTCGCCCAGGTTGATCCGCTTGCGGCCGCGCATCAGGCCGACATTCACCGTGAGTGCTGCGGCCAGGAGGCCGAGCAACCCGGCACAGACGAAGAATACGGGCATTGGCGGCTTCCCCCGGATGGCCTCTCGATTCGGCGGCATTGTATGGCCATATTGGCCGGGCACCAGCCGTCGAAAGCACCAGGAGCCGCGCCATGTGGCGAATTCTGCGCAAGAAGACCGAGTTGCCGACCGCCGACCGGGCGCTGCCGGGCCGCCCGTCGCCGGACTTCGAGATTCCCGTGATGCACTACGTCACCGGCACCCGCATCCAGCCGCCGTTTCCCGCCGGGCTTGAGCAGGCGATGTTCGGCCTGGGCTGCTTCTGGGGCGCCGAGCGCGTGTTCTGGGAAGCGCCGGGCGTTTATGCGACCGCGGTGGGCTACGCCGCGGGCCTGACGCCCAACCCGACCTACGAGGAAGTCTGCTCGGGCTACACCGGACATAACGAGGTGGTGACGGTCTGGTTCGACCCGGCGAAGACCTCCTACGAGGCGCTGCTGCGCCTGTTCTGGGAGAGTCACGATCCGACCCAGGGCATGCGCCAGGGCAACGATGTCGGCACCCAGTATCGCTCGGGCATCTACACCTTCTCGGAGACGCAGAAGCAGCAGGCGGTCGCTTCGCGCGCCGTCTTCCAGCGGGAGCTCGCCCGCAAGGGCTACGGCAAGATCACGACCGAGATCGTCGATGCTCCGCCGTTCTTCTACGCCGAGGACTATCACCAGCAGTATCTCGCCAAGAACCCCGGCGGCTATTGCGGCCTCGGCGGCACCGGCGTGTCGTGCCCCATCGGGCTGGGCGTCGCGGCGGAATAGGAGTGAGATTTGCCTCCCCATTCAGATGAGGAGGTGCCGCTGTCTTACAGCGGCGGAGGGGTCAAATTCCCCGGCCGCCGCACAGTATGACCCCTCCGTCGCGCTATGAGCGCGCCACCTCCCCATCTGAATGGGGAGGCGACTTGAGACTCAGACCGGCATCGGCTTGTTCTCGTAGCCGAACTCCTTGTCCAGCGCGGCGATCTGGCGGCGGAAGTCGATCCGCAGCCTCGCCTTGTCGCTCTCGTCGAGCCACGAGCCCTCGACCGAATTCAGGCTGAACATCCGGGCCTTGTCGGGGCCCCAGCCGATCGTCTCGAACAACGTGATGAAGCCGTGGCCGAGATTGGTGCCGAACATCGCCGGGTCGTCGGTGTTGATCGTGACGTTCAATCCGGCCTCGACCATGCGCCGGATGCGCTGCGGCCGGTGCGGGCGATTGTGCAGCAGGCTGGTCCAGGCGCAGGGCGTGAAGTAGAGCCCGTCCTTGCGCGCCTCGGCCATCACATAGTCCGAGGCCAGCATGTTGTAGCCATGATCGATGCGGTCGCAGCGCAGCACGTCGCGGCAGATCAGGTAGTTGGTCGGCGGCGCTTCCAGCGGCGTGAGGTAATCCTCGCAGCAATGCGCGGTGCAGCGCAGGCCACCCTTGCGGGCGCGCGCATAGGCCTCGGCGAAGAGGGCCGGCGGGCCGACGCTCTCGTTGCCGTCGAGCCCGATGCCGATGACCAGTTCGTGCGGATTTGCGAGCGCGGTCTCGACGATCTCGACGGCCTGGGCTGGCGAGTTGATCGAGCGGTCGATGCAGCAGATCAGCCGGGCCGAGATGCCGAAGGCGCGTCCCACCCGCTCCACGCCGTCGGCCATGCCGGCCACCATCGACGGATAGTCGATGCCGTTGGGATAGAAGTAGTCGGGATTGAAGAAGAACTCGACGTGCCGCAGGTTGCCGTCACGCTGCGCGTCCTCGCAGTATTCATAGACGGCGCGGCTGAAATCCTCCTGCGTGCGCAGCACCAGTGCCGAGAGCCGCAGGATCTCGAGGAAGCCGTCGAAGTTGGGCCACTGGTAGAGCTGCTCCGCCGGCCGCGGCAGCGGCAGGCCGTACTTCTTCGCCAGCTCGGCGACCGTGGTCGCGCGCAACGTGCCGGCGATGTGGCAGTGCAACTCGGCCTTGGGGATGCGCCGCAGGTAATCTTCGGCAACGGCCTTCGCCATGGTGGCGCTCCTCACTTCTTCTCGATGTTGTAGAGCAGCATCACCGGCGACTTCAGCACGCCTTCGAGATTGTTGCGCCAGGCCGACGGCGTCGTGAACTGCGCCAGCGGCAGGTAGAGGACCTGCTCGTAGGCGCGGGCCTGGATCTCGTTGGCGATGGTCTTGCGGGTGGCTTCGCCGGGGGCGGTGGCGAACTTGAGGCGCAGCTCGTCGGTCTTCGGATCGGTCGGCCAGCCCCAGGCGGAAGCGGGCGGTCCCGACGCGACCAGGAAGGGGTTGCTGAGGGGGTTGCCCTGGTCGGGCACGGAGTTCGTCGTATGGGCGAGGTTCCAGCCGCCCTTGTCGACGGCGCCGGTGTTGAGCCGACGCGTGGCGAAGGTCTGGAAGTCCATCGACACCATGTCGACCTTGAAGCCGAGATCGACCAGCACCTGCCGCGTGACGTTGCCCAGCGCGGCGATACCCGGCGCGTTGGCGACGTGCAGCATCACCAGCGGCTTGGACATGTCGACATTGGCTTCCTTCAGCATGGCCTTGGCGGCCGCCATGTCGAAAGAGGGGATGCCGTCCTTGCTCTCGTAAGGCATGCCGCAGCCGAACATGGCGGCGCAGTCGGTGGCGAACTTCGGGTCGCCGGCGACGACGGCGGCGTACATCGAGCGGTCGACCGCGCGGGCGATCGCCTGCCGCACCTTCAGATTGTCGAACGGCGGCTGCAGGTGGTTCATGCGCATGATCGCCTGGAAGCCGAACTTGCTCACGACCTCGGCCTTGGCGCCGGACTTCGCGTCGAACAGCGGCAGCAGGTCGGCCGGCACGCGTTCGAGATAGTCGACCTCGCCACGGATCAGCGCGCTCACCTGCGTCTGCGCGTCGGGCATGCCCAGCATCTCGACCCTGTCCATCTTCGCGATCTTGCCGCCGGAGGCCCAGTTGGGCGGCTCGCTGCGCGGCTTGTAGTCGGCGAACTTGTCGAGGACGATCTTTACGCCCGGCTCATGCAGGTCGGCGCGGAACCTGTAGGGGCCGGAGCCCACGATCTCCTTTACCTGCTCGCTGCCCGGCGTCTTCGCGATCCGCTCCGGCATCATGAACGGCACGGGCGCACCGATCTTGGCGAGGCTGTCGAGCACCAGGCCGTAGGGCTCCTTCAGCACCAGCTTGATCGTGTTGGCGTCGGTCGCCTCCAGCGAGGCGGTGAACCTGGTCAGGGTCTGGCCCATGCTGTCGCGCGAGGCCCAGCGCTGGATCGAGGCGACGCAGTCCGCCGCCGTGACCGGCTGGCCGTCATGCCATTTCAGGCCAGGCCGTAGCACGAACGAGTAGGTGAGCTTGTCGCCGCTGATCGCATAGCTTTCGACCATCTGCGGCTTCGGCTCGAACTTGTCGTCGACCGCGAACAGCGTGTCGTAGATCAGGTATCCCAGGTCGCGCGTGGTGAAGGAGGTGGTGAAGTGCGGATCGAGGACGCGGCTCAGCGTCTCCGGCGCCACCTTGAGGGTCGATTGCGCCTGTACCGACACCGGCCCGAGCAAAGCGGCGGCAGCCACCGCGGCCAGTTTCCATGAACGACGGATCATCATCTCTCTCCCCTCCGGACTCCCGGGCCAGTCAGCGTGGCCCGGGCAGCAAGCGCCATGCCACGTCAGCGGCGGATGGCAGCGTCGAGCGCTCCGACGAACCGGTCAAGCTCGGCCTCGGTGTTGTAGACGTGCACCGAGGCGCGCATCACGTCCTTCAGGCCGCGTCCCTTGAGATCGAGACGGGACGAGAACTGCGTCGAGACCGAGACGTTGATCCCCTGGTCGCGGAGCAGCTGCTTCAGCGCCACGTGCTCCTTGCCGGCGACGGCGAAGGTGACGATGGCTCCCTTGGTGACGCCGAGGTCGGTCAGGGTCACGCCCTTCACCGTCGCCAGCCGCTCGCGCAGGCCATCGGCCAGGTGGCGCAGGCGCGCCCAGATGGCCGGCATGCCGAGTTCGTTCGCCTGGTCGGCGGCGACCTTGAGGCCGATCACGCCGGCGAAGTAGCGCTCCCAGTTCTCGAAGCGCTTGGCGTCCGGCATCACCGTGTAGTCGTTGTCGCCGGACCAGCGGGCGGCGTGGTTGTCGAGGAAGATCGGCTCGATGTGGGAGGTGCTGCGCGTGCGGGCGTAGAGGAAGCCCGTGCCGCGCGGCCCGCGCATGTATTTGCGCCCCGTGGCCGACAGGAAATCGCAGCCGATCTTCTTCACGTCGACCGGCATCATGCCGACCGACTGGCAGGCATCGAGCAGGTAGAGGATGCCGGCATCGTTGACGATCTTGCCGACCGCTTCGGCCGGCTGGACGAGCCCGCCCTGGGTCGGGATGTGTGAGATCGAGACCAGCTTCGTGCGCTTGTCGATGGCTTGTTCGAGGGCTCCGAGGTCGATCTGGCCGTGCCTGTCGTCGGGGATGACGACGATCTCCGCGCCGGTCTTCTTCGCCACCTGCAGGTAGGAGATGTAGTTCGACGAATATTCGCTGACGCAGGTCAGGATGCGGTCGCCCGGCTTGAAGTCGAGCGAGTAGAAGGCGAGGTCCCAGGCGCGCGTCGCGTTCTCGACATAGGCGATCTCGTCCGCTTCCGCGCCGATCAGTGTGGCGATCGATGGGTAGAGGCCGTCGAGCACGGGCCGCGCCCGGTCCGCCGCCTCGTAGCCGCCGATCTCGGCTTCCAGCTTGAGGTGATCGAGCGTGGCGTCGAGAGTGCGGCGGCTGGGCAGCGAGGAGCCGGCCGCGTTGAGATGCAGCACGTGCGCGCAGCCGGGCGTCTCGGCGCGGATGCGGTCGAAATCGAGGGCCATGTCAGAACTTCCCCTGTTCCTTCAGCACTTCCTCGGCGACGCGTAGCGCGTCGATGGCGGCGGGGAAGCCGCAATAGGCGATGGCGTGGGTGAAGATCTCGCGCAGCTCGACCTTGGTGCAGCCGTTGTTCAGCGCGCCGACCAGGTGGATCTTGAGCTCGTGCGGGCGGTTCAGGGCGCAGAGCATGGCGATGGTGATCATGCTGCGCTGCTTGCGGTCGAGCCCGTCGCGGGTCCACAGCGAGGCATAGGCGAATTCCTCGGAGAAGGCGCGGACCGGACCCCAGAAATCGTTGTTGGTCGCGTCACGCCGGGCGAGATAGGATTCGCCCAGAACCTCGGACAGGACCTTCCGTCCTGCATCGCTGAGCGTCTTGTGAGCCTGTTCTTCGGACATGTCGCCTTCCTCCTGGTTCAGTCGTTTCCTGCCTAAAGCGACGCCGGAGCCCGAGCAACTGACCATTGCTCATGCAGGCGATACGCTGCCCGTCACCTTCGTCCGCAACGCCCGCGCCCGCCGCGCCTCGCTGCGCGTCGATCCGGCCAACCGGCGCATCGTGCTGACCGCGCCGCTGCGCATGGCGCGCGGCACGGCCGTCAACTTCGCCGAGGCGCAGGCCGGGTGGATCGCCGCGCGGCTCGGCCGCCTGCCCGAGCGGCGGCCCTTCGTCGACGGCGCCGAGATCCCGCTGTTCGGCGTGCCGCATCGCGTGCGCCATCATCCCGGCGCCCGCGGCACGGTCTGGCGCGAGAACGGCGAGATCCACGTGGCAGGCCGGGCCGAGCATCTGCCGCGCCGTCTGAAGGACTGGCTGACGGCCGAGCTGCGCGAGCAGCTGGTGCCTCTGGTCCACGCCAAGGCCGCGCGCGCGGAACGGCCGGTGAAGCGCATCACGGTGCGCGACACCCGCTCGCGCTGGGGAAGCTGCGGGCCCGATGCCGCGATGTCCTTCTCGTGGCGGCTGGTCTTCGCGCCGCCCGAAGTGCTCGACTATCTGGCGGCGCACGAGGCCGCCCATCTCGTCCATCTCAATCACGGGCCGCGCTTCTGGGCATTGGCTCGCGCGCTCTGCGACGGGCCGATCGAAGGGCCGCAGGCCTGGCTCAAGAGGAACGGCGAGACCTTGCTGCAGTACGGATCCTGACCGGTGGCCCGGCCCGGTGCGGGGCGGTACACTCGGCCCGCAGGGCAGGGCAGGGAAGGTCGACGGTTCAAAAGTGCTGAGATCTCTACTCACGGTTGGCCGCACGTTCGCCGCCCATCCGATGACGCGCGACAACCAGCTCGCTGCCTGGACGCGGTTCGCCGGCTGGCATCTCAAGAGCCGTCTCAGCTCCGAGGTCGTGGCACCCTGGATCGGCGGCCAGCGGCTGGTCGTCCGCCGCGGCATGACCGGTGCGACCGGCAATCTCTATTTCGGCCTGCACGAGTTCATGAGCATGGGGCTCGTGCTGCATTTCCTGCGCGAGAGTGACCTGTTCCTCGATGCCGGCGCCAATGTCGGCACCTACACGGTGCTGGCCTCCGGCGTTTGCCGCGCGAGGACCGTCGCGATCGAGGCCGATCCCGAGACCGCCCGCGACCTCGCGCGCAACGTCGAGATCAACGGTCTGCAGGCGCTGGTGACGATCCGGGAACTGGCGCTGGGCCCGAGCGATGGCAAGGTGATGTTCACCACCGGCCTCGGCGCCATGAACCAGGTCGTGACGGAGCACCGCGCGGGCATACGCATCGTTCCGCAGAAGACCCTCGACCACGTGGTGGGCGATGCCCAGCCGGCGCTGCTGAAGCTCGACGTCGAGAAATACGAAGACCAGGTGCTGCAGGGATCGATCGAGGTCCTGAAGAAGCCCAGCCTCAAGGTGGTAGCCCTCGAAGCCACGTCCGACTGGTCGCTCAAGCTCTTTGCCGATCTCGGCTTCGAGCGCGCCTTCTACGATCCCTTCACGCGCATCCTGCAGCGCGAGCCCAACACGCTCGCTTTCTCGGACGGCAAGTGGACCCGCTCCAACGAGTTCTTCGTCCGCGACTGGCCTTTCGTCGAGGAGCGGCTGAAGTCGGCGAAGCCTGTCACCGTATTGGGCAAGACTTTCTGAGAGGCAGAATCAAGGATCCTTCGCTACGCTCAGGATGACACCGGTGTTGAAAACTCGCGCGGTGGGCTCATTCAAAAACACGTGTCATCCTGAGCGTAGCGAAGGATCCTTCAATTCGTACGGCACAATGCCGCCGTCGCCGTTACCCGAATCGGCCGGGGTCGCAGGCCTGCAGGGCGCTCGGCAGTTCCTCACCTTCCATCAGGCGCGCGATCATGCGGCCGGTGGCCGTGGCGAGCGTCAGGCCGAGATGCTGGTGGCCGTAGCCGCAATAGACGTTGGCGAGGCGCGGCGCGCGGCCGATGGCGGGGCGGTAGTCGGGGAGGGTCGGGCGCTCGCCGATCCAGCGGCTCTGCTCGGCGCCGCCGACGCCGGGGAAGATGTCCTTGAGGTGCTTCTTCAGCAGGTCGGCGCGATGCCAGGAGGGCGGCTGGTGCGGCGCCGCCAGTTCGACCGTGCCCGCGATGCGCAATCCTTCGGCCATCGGCGTGAAGAACAGGCCACGATCGGGTGGGCTCACCGGCAGGTCGAACCGTACGTTGTCCGGCGCGACCATCACGTGATAGCCGCGCTCCGCGACCAGGGGCGCGTTGAAGCCCAGCAGGCGCGTCAGCTCGCCCGAGGCGCGGCCCGCTGCGATCATCACGGCGCTGGCGGGAATCTCGGAGTCGGTGAGCTGCACCGCCGTCACGCGACTGCCGTCGCGTCGGAAGCCGCGCACGCGGCCGCGCATCACGGTGCCGCCCTCGGCGGTGAAGCGCTCGACCAGTGTCGCCACCACCTTGTGCGGATTGATCGTGTGCGTGCCGTTGGGATAGTGGATGCCGCGCACGATGGTCGGGCTGAGGCCCGGCGCCAGCTCTCGCGCGCGGTTGCCGTCGACGATCTCGAACTCGGTGCCCTTGCCTGACTGCAGGCCGCGCATCTCGTCGGTGCCCTGGAACGAGGCTTCGCTCTCATACACGTAGAGCGCGCCGCGCGTGCGGAACAGTTCGCCGAGGCCCGACGCCTGGATCTCGGCCTTCCACGCGATGTCCGCCTCGAGCATCAGCGGCTTGAACATCTCCTTGCCCTTCTGGACCTCTTTCTGGCTCATGGCCGCGAGGGCAAAGCGCGCCATCCACGGCAGCAGCCACGGCAGGCTGGGCGGATGGACGGTAAGCGGACCGTCCCGGTCCATCAGCATCTGCGGCACCTTCTTCAGGGTCGCCGGCCGGGCGAGGGGGATCAGGCTGTCGACCGACAGGAAGCCCGCATTGCCGAAGGAGGTGGCATTGCCGGGCTCGGCGCTGTCGAGCAGGATGACCTTGTGGCCGTTGCGCTGCAGGGCGCGGGCGGTGGCCGCGCCGACGATTCCGGCGCCGATGACGATGACGGGGTCGCTGGTGACTGATTCGCTCATGGTCCGAGGTTAGCACGGCGGCTGCGGGAGCCCGAGGCGGCGATTGATTTGTGGCTGTGAATCCCTATTTAGGGCGCATGTCTTCCGCACAATCAGACAGCTCCCCCGGTCCCGGCTGGCATGCCACGACCATCCTCTCGGTTCGCAAGGACGGCCAGGTCGTCATGGCGGGCGACGGCCAGGTCTCGATGGGCCAGACCATCGTCAAGGGCAACGCCCGGAAGGTCCGCCGGATCGGCAACGGCCAGATCATCGCGGGCTTCGCCGGCGCCACGGCCGACGCCTTCACCCTGTTCGAGCGCCTCGAAGCCAAGCTGGAGCGCCATCCCGGCCAGCTCCTGCGCGCCGCGATCGAACTCGCCAAGGACTGGCGCACCGACCGCTACCTGCGTCGGCTCGAGGCGATGATGGCGGTGGCCGACAAGGACGTGTCGCTGCTGCTGTCGGGAACCGGCGACGTGCTGGAGCCCGAGGGCGGCATCATCGCCATCGGCTCGGGCGGCAACTATGCGCTTTCCGCGGCGCGCGCGCTGATCGACGTGGACGGGCTCGATGCCGAAGCGATCGCGCGCAAGGCGATGAAGATCGCCGGCGACATCTGCGTCTACACCAATCACAACCTCGTCCTCGAGAAGCTCTGACAGTCCCATGAGTAACGACTTTTCCCCGCGCGAGATCGTCTCCGAGCTCGACAAGCACATCATCGGCCAGCAGGAGGCCAAGCGCGCCGTGGCCATCGCGTTGCGCAACCGCTGGCGCCGCCTGCAGCTTTCCGATTCGCTGCGCGACGAGGTGCTGCCCAAGAACATCCTGATGATCGGGCCGACCGGCGTCGGCAAGACCGAGATCGCGCGCCGTCTGGCGAAGCTCACCAACGCGCCGTTCCTCAAGGTCGAGGCGACCAAGTTCACCGAGGTCGGCTATGTCGGCCGCGACGTCGAGCAGATTGCGCGCGACCTGATGGAAGCCGCCATCGAGATGGCGCGCGAGAGCCTGCGCAAGGACGTGAAGGCCAAGGCCGAGCTGGCTGCCGAGGACCGCGTGATCGACGCGCTGTGCGGCGCCAATGCCAGCGAGGAGACGAAGCTGCGTTTCCGCCACAAGCTGCGCGCCGGCGAGCTGGACGACCGCGAGATCGAGATCGAGGTCGCCGATTCCGGCTCGCCCATGCAGTTCGAGGTGCCGGGCCAGCCCGGCGCGTCGGTCGGCATGATCAACATCGGCGACATGCTGGGCAAGGCGTTCGGCGGACGGACGAAAAAGCGCAAGATGACGGTGGCCGAGAGCCACAAGACCTTGATGCGCGAGGAGAGCGACAAGCTGCTCGACCAGGAGCGGGTCGTGCGCGAGGCGCGCGACATGGTCGAGCAGAACGGCATCGTCTTCATCGACGAGATCGACAAGATCACCGCGCGCAGCGAGTACCGCGGCGGTGGCGACGTGAGCCGCGAGGGCGTGCAGCGCGATCTGCTGCCGCTGATCGAGGGCACGACCGTGAACACCAAGCACGGGCCGGTGAAGACCGACCATGTGCTGTTCATCTGCTCCGGTGCCTTCCACCTCGCCAAGCCGTCGGACATGCTGCCGGAGCTGCAGGGCCGCCTGCCCATCCGCGTCAGCCTGGCCTCGCTCAGCCAGGAGGATTTCCGCCGCATCCTGACCGAGCCGGAAGCCAGCCTGGTCAAGCAGTACAAGGCGCTGATGGCTACCGAGAAGGTCGAGCTCGACTTCACGTCGGATGCGATCGACGAGCTGGCGCGCCTGTCTGCCGACATCAATGAGACGGTTGAGAATATCGGCGCGCGCCGGCTGCACACCGTGATGGAGAAGCTGCTGGAGGAAGTCAGCTTCACCGCCTCGGACAAGCCCAACACGAAGATCGAGATCGACGCCGCCTACGTCCGCGCGCATGTGAGCGAACTCGCGAAGAACGCCGACCTGTCGAAGTTCGTTCTGTAGAACCTGAGCGATGACCCCTCCGTCGTCGTAAAACGACGACACCTCCCCCTTTGAAGGGGGAGGAAAGCTATCGCCTGTCAGACCTGCCTCCCCATTCAGATGGGGAGGTGGCCCGCAGGGCCGGCGGGGTCACCTCTTCGGCGTAGCTAAAGGCAGTACGCCGCGATCAGGTCCACGAGATAGGCCGGGCCGTTCAGGCCCCACAGGATGAAGGACACGACCGTCGCGGCCACGACCAGGCTGGCCAGTCCCCACAGCAGCACGGGGCGCCAGCCGATGGTCGTGCCGGGGGTCATGCCGGTTGCGGCATCGCCGCCGGGCGCGACAGCCGCTCCTCGACGATGGGGTAGTGCAGCGCGGCGGAGACCAGGCCGAGCGCGATCGAGATCCACCACATCATGTCGTAGTTGCCCTGCAGGTCGAACAGGCGTCCGCCACCCCAGCCGCCGAAGAAGCTGCCGATCTGGTGGCCCATGAAGACGATGCCGTTCAGCATGGTGACGTGGACCGGCCCGAAGATGTAGCCGACCAGCGAGGTCGTGAGCGGCACGGTGCCCAGCCACAGGAAGCCGAGCGCGGCCGCGAAGATCAGCACCGAGGCGGCCGACAGGGGCGCGATCACGAAGCCCAGGAAGACCAGCGAGCGCAGCAGGTAGAGCGTCGACAGCAGGTTCTTGCGCTTGAAGCGGTTGCCCATCGAGCTCCACAGGATGGCGCCGGCGATATTGAAGAGACCGACCATGCCGATCGCCCAGCCGCCGAGTTCGGCCGGCGAGAGGTTGACGCCGAACAGCGACAGGCCGATCCCCTTGTCGGAGATGTAGGCCGGCAGGTGGCCGCCGACGAAGGCGACGTGGAAGCCGCAGACGAAGTAGCCGATCACCAGCAGCACGAAGCTGCGCTGCGCGAAGGCCTCGGACAGCGCCGCGCCGGTCGTCTGGCTGCCGCCGCTGCCGCGCTTGGAGGCCGCGATCTCCTTGCGGTCGTTGAGGCCGAGCGGCAGGACGATCATGATCAGGGCGAGGATGGTCAGCGCCCACATGGTCGGGCGCCAGTCGCCGAAATAGTTCTGCAGCACGGCCGCCAGCGGCACGATGAAGAACTGGCCGAACGAGCCGCCGGCGGAGCAGATGCCCACGGCCAGTGCCTGCTTGGCCGGTGGGGCCACGCGCAGGATGACGCCGAGCACCGGCCCGAAAGTCGCCGCCGACAGGCCGATGCCGACCAGCAGGTTGCCCAGGATCAGCATGAAGCCGTCGTGCATCGTGGCCGTCACGATCATGCCCAGGACGTAGACGGCACCGCCGCCGGCGATGGTCGGCGCGGAGCCGAAGCGGTCGGCGAGGCGTCCCGAGAAGGGCGCGATGACGCCCATCAGCAGCATCGACAGCGCCGTGCCGAACGAGAAGAGTTCGCGGCCGACGTTGAGTTCGGCGGAGATCGGCTTCAGGAAGATGCCGAAGCTCTGGCGGACGCCGAGGCCGATGGTGAGAACGAGGAAGCCGCACCAGACGGCGGTCCAGTAGGAACGTTGGGTCATGGCCGCAACCTGAGGCGACCGGTCTCCACTGGCAAGATGTTGGGCCACAGTGTTTCCATAGAATTACTTCATGCCGTCACAAGCTGCGATGTGGCAGAACATATCCATGGTGCGACTGCGGTTCCTGTGCGGCTTGGCAGCTTTCCTGCTGGTTCTGGCAGGAAGCGCGGCGGCCGCGCCGCGGCTGGAGCGCGAGCGTTGCGCCTTCAAGCCGCCCAAGGGCGACCGGGTCGAATGCTTCGTCCTGATCGTGCCCGAGAACCGCGAGCAGCCGCAGGGCCGCGAGATCAAGCTGAAGGTCGCCATCCTCAAGGCCAAGCGCACGGCCGGGGTCGAGCCGCTCGTCTATCTGTCCGGCGGCCCCGGCGATGCGCCTCTGGTGGCCTCGGCGCCGGGAGCCGACGCGCTGAGCGAGGGCGACTGGTGGAACGAGACGGCCGCCATTCGCCGCCGCCGCGACGTCGTCATCCTGAGCCAGCGCGGCGCGGGCGGCTCGTCGCCCAACCTCGACTGCTTCGACACCCGAACCTCCGATCCCGCCAAGGCCCGGCGCCGGTCCGTCACCGAGCAGCAGGAGCGCGACATCCTGGTGCGCTGCCGGGCGGGACTGGACCGGCGGAAGATCGACCTCGCCATGTACACGACCCCGGCCCTGGCCGATGACGTGGCCGATCTCGCCGCGGCGCTGGGCCAGAGCAAGATCAACCTCTACGGCGTGTCCTACGGCACGCGCTGGGCGCTCGAAGTGATGCGCCGCCATCCCGACCTGGTGCGGTCGGCGGTGCTGGATGGCGTCTACCCACCCCAGGTCAACGGCGAGCAGAACGAGCCCGAGATCGTGCGCCGCGCCTTCGAGCAACTCTACAAGGACTGCAATGCCGATGCCGTGTGCCGCGAGCGCCAGCCCAACCTGCGCGGCGAGGTCGAGGGCCTGATCACCGGCGCGGAGCGCACGCCGCTCGATCTCTCCATCACCCTGGAGGATGGGCCGCACGCGGTGCGGCTCGACGGCACGCAGGTGCTGATGGTCATGCTCAACATGATGCGCGAGGGCGAGGTGGCGTCGATCCCGGAGATGGTGACGGCGGCCCGCAAGGGCGACATGCGGCTGCTCAAGCTCTACGCCGAGGATCTCGAGACCAACGACGGCGGCCTGATGGAGCAGAACGCCCAGCAGTTCGACGGGCTCTACAACAGCATCGAATGCCGCGAGACCTGGCCGATGGTCGACCGCGCCGCGCGGCGCAGGGCGATCGAGAACAACGGCATCTATGGGCTCAATGCTAAAGCGAGCAAGTCGCCGACCTTCTGTCCGGTGTGGCGGGTCGCGGCCGCGCCGGCGGCGGAACGCCAGCCGGTGAAGTCCGAGGTGCCGACCCTGCTGCTGAGCGGCGGCTACGACTGGCTGACCCCGCCCGCGTGGGCGCGGGAAGCCGCCAGGACACTATCCGCCTCGCGTAACGTCGTCTTCCGCGCCCAAGGCCATGGCGTCGTCGTGCAGGATGCCTGTGCCGCCCGCCTGCGCGACGTCTTCATCGAGGACCCCAATCCCAAGCGCGCGCTGCCCTGCCGTCCCGACACGGCGCCGAACTTCACCGCCGCCTGGGAACGCGCGCGCAACATGCCGTGATCCGAGTGAAGCGAAGGATCCCTCACTGCGTTCGGGATGACACTGCTGTTTCGATGGACGCAGCGTGCCGATGCGGAAAACGGTGTCATCCCGAACGCAGTGAGGGATCCTTGAAGTGGTCCAAAGGGAGATGAC
This sequence comes from Reyranella humidisoli, assembly GCF_019039055.1. NCBI lineage: Bacteria > Pseudomonadati > Pseudomonadota > Alphaproteobacteria > Hyphomicrobiales > Reyranellaceae > Reyranella > Reyranella humidisoli. Next base: position 1,069,048 of record NZ_JAHOPB010000001.1, on the reverse strand, counting down.
TCAATGAACCGCGTACTGGCCCATACGGGCGTCCAATATCCGATCGTGCAGGCGCCGATGGGCTACATCGCGCGCAGCCAGCTCGCTTCGGCAGTGTCCAATGCCGGCGGCCTCGGCATCATCGAGACGTCGAGCGGCGAAGTCGATGCCTGCCTGGCCGAGATCGCGAAGATGAAGACGCTGACCGACAAGCCGTTCGGCGTGAACCTGCCGCTGCTTTTCATCCGCGAGCCGCGGGTCGTCGACCTGGTGGCGAAGTCCGGCGTGAAGTTCGTCACCACCTCGGCGGGCTCGCCGGCCAAGCTGCTGCCGACGCTCAAGGCGGCGGGGCTCATCGTCTATCACGTGGTGCCCAATCTCTCCTCGGCGCTGAAGGCGGTCGAGGCGGGCGTGGACGGGCTGGTCGTGGAGGGCGGCGAGGGCGGCGGCTTCAAGAACCCGGACGACGTCTCGACCCTGGTGCTGCTGCAGGCGGTGCGGGAGAGGACGGACGTGCCTCTGATCGCAGCCGGGGGCATCTGCGACGGGCGCGGCATGGCGGCGGCGTTCGCACTCGGCGCCGAGGCCATCCAGATGGGCACGCGCTTCGTGAGTTCGGCCGAGAGTCCGGTGCACCACAATTACAAGCAGGCGATCGTGGACGCCGACGATACCGGCACGGTGATGCTGAACCGCAAGTCAACGCCCTGCGTGCGGGCGCTCAAGACGGAACGGACCGCGGAGATCGAACGCGAGGGATCGTTCGACCGCTCGGTCTTCGGTTCGGTGAAGGACGTCTATTTCGGTGGCGACATGGAGGCCTCGCTGGCGCTGGCCGGCCAAACGGTCGGCCTGATCCACGAGGTTCTTCCGGTGGCCGAGATCATCCGGACCACCGTGGAGGGCTTCCACGCCATCCGCCGCCAGCAGGGCGAAAGGTCCCTGGCCGGCGGTTTCTGAGTCCGTCCTACTTCAGCAGTTCCGGCGCGATGAGCCGGGGCAGGAAGAGGGCGATGTCAGGCCATACGATCATCGCCGCCAGCACCACGATCATCGGCACCAGCATGATGAGCGTGTCCTTCAGCGCATAGCGCAGCGGCACGCCCGCGACGGCGCAGGAGATCATGAGGCAGAGCCCGTAGGGCGGGGTCACCAGGCCGAAGGCCAGCGACACGATCGACACGATCGCGAAGTGGACCGGGTCCATGCTCACCGACTTGGCGAGCGGCTCCAGCACCGTGCCGACGATGATGATCGCCGGGATGGCGTCGAGGAAGCAGCCTACGACCAGGAACACGAAGGCGATGAAGAAGCCGACACCGATCGGACCCATGCCCCAGGTCGCGACATTGGCCAGAAGTTCCTGCGGGATCTTGTAGTAGGCCAGCAGCCAGCCGAAGGCCGAGGCGGTGCCGATGCAGAACAGCGCCACCGAGGCGAGCTTGCCGGTATCGACCAGCGCCTTGTAGAGCTCCTTCGCCCCCATCTCGCGATAGACCACGATCGACAGGACGGCCGAATAGAGCACGGCCACGCAGGCCGATTCGGTTGCGGTGAACCAGCCCGCCAGGATGCCGCCGACGATGATCACGGGCGTCATCAGCGCGGGGATGGCGACCCAGATCGAGCAGAGGAGCTGGCGGAAGGTTCCCCGCGGATAGGTCGGATAGCCGCGCTTCACGGCATAGACATGCACCGTGGCCATCTGGGCGCCCGCGATCAGCAGGCCCGGGACCACTCCGGCGAGATAGAGCGCGCCGATCGAGGTCGAGATCAGGCCTCCCCACACGATCATCAGGATCGAGGGCGGGATGACGACCGCGAGTACGGCGGAGACCGCGGTGATGGCGACGGAGAAGGAGAGATCGTAACCCTCCCGCGTCTGGGCATCGATGAAGATCTTGCTCTGGCTGGCGGCGTCGGCGGTCGAGGAGCCCGAGATACCGGCGAAGAAGACCGACAGCACGACGTTGATCTGGGCCAGCGAGCCTGGGAAGCTGCCGACGATGGCACGCGACAGCGCCACCAGCCGATCGGTGATACCGCCCACGCTCATCAGGTTCGCCGTCAGCAGGAAGAACGGCACGGCGAGCAGGATGAAGGAGTTGTAGGCATTGAAGGTTTCCTGCGCGAGCATCATCGTGCCCAGTCGCGGCTCGAGATAGAACAGTGGCAGGCAGGCCAGTCCGAGCGCGAAGGCCACCGGCACGCGCAGTACCAGCAGCACGAAGAAGCAGCCGAACAGGATCGAGGCTGCCTCGCCGGCGGAGAAGAGCGCGCCGGTCATGTCGGGCTCCAGCCGAAGAGGATGCGGAATTCGTCGTAGAACTGCTCGCCCAGGAAGATGATCCAGGTGACGGCCGCGACGGGCCAGGCGATGTGGATCATCCAGAGCGGCAGGTCGGCCAGCTCGGAAGTGCGATACCAGGCAAATCGCGTGAACTCGATGCCGCCCACCACGAAGACCAGGGCGAAAGCGAGGATGCCGAGCCGGGAGGCGATGCGGACCGCGGCCTCGCCGCGTCGCGGGAGGGCGGGCCACACGTCGACCTCGAAGTGCGAGGCCTCGCGCACGCCGATCATGGCGCCAATCATGATCATCCAGATGAACAGGAAGCGCGCCATTTCCTCCGTCCAGATGTAGGCCGGGATCAGCGCGGTGTAGCGCGAGATCATCTGCAGCGTGACCGGGATGACGATGATGGCGACGGAGAAGGCGAGGAGGCCGGTCAGGAACCGGGCATAGGCAGCCGTGAACCGGCGCCAGGGGCCGGGCGTCGAGGCAGGGGAGGGCATTGGGGAACCGTTGTCTGGGAACGCATCCGGCTGGGCGGCCGGAAAAAAGCGCAGCGGAGCCCGGGCCCCGCTGCGCGCACGGGTCAGTTGGTGGCGACGATCTGCGTGAAGATGCCGTCGGCGCCGATCTCCTTGGCGTAGGCCGCCATGACCGGATCGACCAGCTTCTTCATCTCGGCGCGATCCTTGAACGGGATGCGCTTCAGCTTGCCGGCCTTTTCCAGCGCGACGAGCTTCTGCTCGTCCTCCGAACTCTCGACCTTGCGGCCATAGGCGCCGGCTTCCTTGCCCGCCTTGACGACCGCGTCCTGCAGGTCCTTCGGCAGCGACTTGAAGGTCTTGCCCGAGAAGCAGACCGGCCGGATGGTGATGGCGTGCTCGGTCATCGCGAGGTTGGGCGCCACTTCGTAGAACTTCATCGATTCGACGCCGGCGGCCTCGTTCTCGCCGGCCGAGATGACGTTGTTCTGGATGGCGTTGTAGACCTCGTTGTAGGCGATCACGGTCGGCGACATGCCGGCCGCCGCGAAGGTCTTGGACCAGATCGGCGCACCTTGCACGCGGACCTTGAGGCCCTTGATCTCGGCGAGGTTGCTCACCGGCTTGTTCACGAAGATGTTGCGCACGCCGCCGCCGGCATATCCGACCAGCATCACGTCGGCCTTCTGCGCGATCTCGGCCGCCACAGGCTTCAGAAGATCCAGTTCTAGCACCTTGTTCCATTGCGCGAGGTCGCGGAACAGGAACGGTGCGTCGATGAATGGCGCGGCCTTCGAGAAGGTCGACATGTGGGCCGGCGAGACGATGGCGTAGTCCACCGCCTTGCCCTGCGCCATGTACTCGAAATACTGCTTCTCGAGCCCCAGCGACGAATTGCGGTGGAGCACGAAGTTGATCGGCTTGCCGTAATACTGCTTCACCAGCTCTTCGAACTTCAGCAGCGTCTTGTTGAAGGCGTGGTCGTCGTTGAACTGGACGGCGCCGTTCAGCGTCAGCGGCGCCTGCGCGTTCAGGACGAACGGCGCCGCGAGAGTCGAGGCGGCCATGCCGCCGATCAGCAGTCTGCGTCTCATATCGTATCCTCCGGAGGCCTGTTGTGGTTCTGCAACCGCGGCCCTGCGCGGACTATGAAGGGAAATCGCGCGAGAGGCGACAGAGTTGTCAGACAACATGCCGGTGACGGATTCCGGCCCGGAACTTGCGGCGGGTTGTGTTCGCCGCGGTTATTCGTTACTATAATAACACAAATATTTAGTAAAATGTCGACCGGTATTCCTTCCCCGCGCCTTTCCGCGAGTTTCGATGGACCCTTTGTCCCGAAGCTCGTTTCGGTGCTGCGCGAGGGCTACGGGTTGGCATCCCTGCGGGCCGATGCGGTCGCCGGGCTCACCGTGGCGATCGTGGCCTTGCCGCTCTCCATGGCGATCGCCATCGCCTCGGGGACGACACCCGAGCGCGGGCTCTTCACGGCGATCGTCGGCGGCTTCCTGATCTCGGCGCTGGGCGGCAGCCGCTTCCAGGTCGGTGGTCCGGCGGGCGCCTTCATCGTGCTGGTCGCCGCGACTGTCGCGCGCCACGGGATCGAGGGGATGCTGCTGGCCACGCTGATGGCTGGCGTATTCCTGGTGGCGGCCGGCGCGCTCCGGCTCGGCACCTTCGTCAAGTTCATCCCCTATCCGGTCACGGTCGGGTTCACGACCGGCATTGCCGTCATCATCTTCGCCAGCCAGATCAAGGACCTGTTCGGCCTCACCCTGCAGGGCAGGGAGCCGGGAGAGTTCGCCGCCAAGCTGGAAGTGCTGGCGGGCGCGGCCGGCACGGTGAACGCGGCCGCCGTCGCCCTGGCCGTCGTGACCATCGGCATTATTCTCGGCCTCCGGAAGCTGCGGCCGCACTGGCCGGGCATGCTGGTGGCCGTGGTGGCCACCTCGGTCGCGACCTTTGCGCTGGGCCTGCCGATCGAGACGATCGGCAGCCGTTTCGGCGGGATCCCGTCCATGCTGCCCGCGCCCAGCCTGCCCGACATGTCGTTGGCGAAGATGCTGGCCGTGCTGCCGGATGCGCTCTCCTTCGCGCTGCTGGGCGCCATCGAGTCGCTGCTGTCCGCGGTGGTGGCCGACGGCATGACGGGGCGCCGCCATCGCTCTAACTGCGAGCTGGTGGCCCAGGGCGTGGCGAATATCGCTTCGGCGCTGTTCGGCGGCATCTGCGCCACCGGCACGATCGCCCGCACCGCCACCAACGTGCGCGCCGGGGCGCGCGGACCGGTCGCCGGCATGCTCCACTCGGTGTTCCTGCTGGGGTTCATGCTGCTGGCCGCGCCGCTCGCCGCCTACATCCCGCTGGCGGCCCTCGCCGGCGTGCTGGCGGTGGTCGCCTGGAACATGGCCGAGAAGCATGAATTCATGACCCTGCTGCGCTCCTCGCGCGGCGATGCGGTCGTGCTGCTGTCGACCTTCCTTCTCACCGTGTTCCGCGACCTGATGGAAGGCATCGTGGTCGGCACCGCCCTGGGCGTCATCCTGCTCATCCAGCGCCTGACCGCCACGGCCGGCATCGTGGCGCAACCGGCCCGCGCGCCCTTTGCCGCCGATCTCGTCACCGATCCGCGGGTGATCGTCTACCGCCTGTCCGGCGCCTTCTTCTTCGGCACGGCCTCGACCGTGGGCGCCGTGCTCGACAACATCGCCGACCAGCACAAGGCCTTCGTCATCGACTTCAGTGCCGTGCCCTTCGTCGATTCGACCGCGGCCAACGTCATCGCGGGCGCAGGCCGCAAGGCGGCGCGGCATGGCGTCAGGGTCTACGTCACGGGCGCCACGCCGTCGGTCCGCCACGCGCTGCTGCGGGCCGGTGCCGGACGGCCGCAGGTCCGCTACCTGCCGTCGATCGACGATGCCGTCCGCGAGGCGCATCTGCTGTAGAATGGCGCATGGCCGCCACCGTCTCGATCTGCACCTCTGCGCTCGGCGCTGAAATTTCCGCGACCGGTGCCGAACTGGTGCGTCTGCGGGATCGCACTGGCGCCGATCTCCTGTGGGACGGCGATCCCGCCTTCTGGACCGGCCGCTCGCCGTTGCTGTTTCCCATGGTCGGCCGCGCTCGCGGCGACCGCATCACGGTCGCGGGGCGGTCCTACGACATGGGCCAGCACGGTTTCGCCCGCACCTCGACTTTCGCGCTGGTGCGGTCCGACGCGGCCTCGTGTACCTGGCGACTCGACGCGAGCGAGGCGACGCGGCAGCGCTATCCGTTCGCGTTCCGTCTCGATGTCACCTACCGGATCGACGACGCGACGCTGCATATGGAAGCCGAGGTCACGAACACCGACGCGGTCGTCATGCCAGCCTCGTTCGGCTTCCATCCGGCGCTGCGCTGGCCCTTGCCCTACGGCAAGCCGCGCTCGGAGCACGAGATCGTCTTCGAACGCGCCGAGCCCGCGCCGATCCGCCGACCGGTCGATGGGCTGTTGAGCGCGGCGCAGTTTCCGACGCCGGTGCGCGATGGCCATCTCCTGCTGAACGACGGTCTGTTCGAGGATGGCGCGCTGATCTTCGACACGCTGGCCAGCCGCAGCGTCGTCTACGGCGAGGCGATCCGCGTCGACTTTCCGCGCATGCCCCATCTCGGCATCTGGACCAAGCCCGGCGCCGGCTACGTCTGCATCGAGCCTTGGCAGGGCTATGCCAGTCCCGAGGGGTTCGACGGCGACTTCGCCGACAAGCCCGGCATGGTCCCGGTCGCGCCGGGTGCGACCGAGACCTTTGCAATGTCGATCAGCGTCGAGCGCTGATCCGGGTTCAGTGCAGCGCCGCGGCCAGCGCGGCCGCGCTCCGCCACACCTGCTTCTGGCAGATGAACAGCACGCAGCCTTCGATCGTCAGCGTATCGGCGCCCATCCGACGCAGCGTCGCGCGATAGGTCTGGCCGTCCTCGGGATTGTAGATCCGGCCCTCCCAGCCGCCGTTCGCCGTGCGCGCGAATCCCGACAGGATGGACAGACCGACGAGCGGTCGCGTGCGCAGGGATGTGTCGGAGTTCTGTGTGTCGAGGCGCGGCCGGCCCCTGTCGTCGACGCTGTCCCATAGCCAGCGGACGGTGCCGCAAAGGCCCGGTTCTCCGTTGCAGGGCGTAATCTCTACGACAGCCGCCGCGCCGGGCGTCATCCAGCGCCCGGCCGGGCCCGAGTCGGCTCGGACCGGGTCGGCGGCCAGAAGAAACAGGGACCCTGCCACGATGCCCATGATCGTGCGTGTGAGCGCATGAACCGACGTGGACGTTGTCGGGCCGGCCGTGGCGGCCGAAGCGATCGCCTCGAACTTCCGCCGGTAGTCGGGATGCTCGGTTCCCATCAGCTTGTCCCACCAGCGGAAGTAGAGCCCGTAATTGTAGCGGCCGGCTTCGTGGTGCAGGTCGTGATGGGTCGTGGTGTTGTTCCAGCCCAGCCACTGGCCGGGACCGAATACGGCGCCGTGAACCTCGGCGCCGGCGTGCCCCATGACGTTGCGCAGGATCTGCACGATGCCGAAGGCCAGCAGGCCGAGCCCGTGCATCGGAACGACGAGCAGGAAGAGCGGGACGAAGGCGCCGTGCACCACGGCCTCGGGGATGGCGAACGAATAGGCAGCCCATGGCGTCGGCGTCCGCGACAGGTGATGCGTGCGATGGAACAGCGCGAACAGGCGGCGGTGGTGCATGGCGCGGTGGGCCCAGTAGAAATAAGCGTCGTGGGCCACCAGCATCAGGGCGAGTGACAGGAAGAGGTAGAGCGGTCCGGCCTGGCGGAAGTTCTTGTAGATCGTGATCCAGCCCTGGTGGTCGCCCACCGCCACGATCGCCCCCAGCAGGGAGAAGATGAAGGCCGTGCGCAGCGACGCCAGGAATTCGCGCCGCCGCTGGCCGCGGACGGGGTCGCGGGGCTGCAGCTTGCGGCGGCCCAGCCCGGCTCGCCAGAACAGGGCGAGGATCGAGGCCATCAGCGTGGCCGCCACGAGGTAGCGGGCGGTGTCCATGACCCAGACCGTGGGCCAGGCCGACAGGTAGACATGCAAGAGTTCGTTCATCGGACGCCCCTCCAACGGGCGTGCCCGATGCCTAGGCGGACGCGGCGGAGGGATCGCGCCGAAGGTGAAAATCGGCGATCTGCGGTGAAAAACGGCTCGCCGATTCCGGAATCGGCAGGAAATCAGGCGCCGTTGCGGCCTTCGGCAGCCTTTCTGTACTCGGTCGGCGTCATGCCGGTATCGGCCTTGAAGGCCCGGTTGAAGGGGCCGAGCGACTGGAAGCCGGAATCGAGGGCGATGGTCAAAATCGGAACCTCGGCCTGGCCGGGATCGGCCAGGGCCTGCTTGGCATCGGCCAGGCGGTGGCGGTTCAGGTACTCGTTGAAGTTCCGGTAGCCCAGCCCGCGGTTGATGGCGCGCCGCAGCCGGTACTCCGGCAGGCCGAGCCGGCCGGCCAGGACGCCGATGGTGAGACCCTCCTGCCGGTAGAGCCTGTCCACCGCCATCAGGCGGTCGAGCGTGGCGAGAAGGGCCGGATCGGCGGGTTCGTCCTCCGGTGCCACTGTACCGAGCGGTGGGCGCGCGGGCTGGAGGGTGGGCGACACGGCGTCGGCGGCCGGCCCGACCGGAGTCGGTCCAAGGACGGAATCGAGGTCCGCCTGCAGGAGGAGCATGGCGATGATGGCGGCGATCGCGACCAACGCGCCCGAGTTCAGCAGGTGCAAGCTCATCGGAACCTGGTCGGTGCCGATGACGAGTTCGGCCGTGACGGTGGCGGCGATATGCAGCGCCACGGCGATCAGGATGAACAGGCGCAGGCGCCGCCGGCCTTCCACAAGATCGCTACCCCAGTCCCGCACCGTTTGTGCCAGCGCCAGCAACGCCAGCAGGATCACCGCGCCGCGTACGAGCACACCCACCAGCCAATGCGAGGTAAAGCCCGCACCCAGGAGATGGGCCAGCGGCCAGACGACCAGGCCCATCCAGACCAGCGCATGCCAGGGCCTCAGCCGGAAGGAATCGTCGAACATCGCCTGGGCGAACAGCCAGAAGATGGCGGCGTTGCCGGTGCAGAGCATCAGGACGGGGGCGAACCAGACGGGCGGATCGTGCGGTCCCGGCGACGAGCAGACCGCGTAGGCGGCGGCTCCCACGGCCAGGAGGGCGCCGAGCCAGGCGGCCGGCCGGCCCCGGGCCTGCCGCAGGGTTGCCGCCGCGACGATCAGGAGCAGCGCAATGCCCGCGCCTCGCAGCGCGATGTCGAGCGTAACGAGGATGCCGGGGCCGCCCATGGTCGGCAACGTGCTTAGCATTTCGGCGCGGTTGCGCCATCCGCCCCGCCCGGCTGGCAGGCCGGCTCTCAGCGTTTGGCCGCCAGGCTCCGGAACAGCGCGTCGCTGCGGTCGTCGGCGGGGAAGAAGCTTTCGACCCGGACTTCCTGGAGGGTGATGTCCTGCGGCGTGCCGAGCGTGGCGATGGTGGTGAACACCGACAGGGCCTTGCCGCCCACCAGGTAGTCGACCGTCAGCATCGGGGCCGGCCGCTCCTCGAAGCGGAGCTTGCGGAACGAGGCCGGCACGTCGGGATAGGCCATGATCTCCTCGATGAAAGCCAGCGCCCTGGGCTCGCCGCCGGCCGCCAGGATTTCGGCGTAGGTCGTCGACACGAGATAGCGCGCGACCTCTTCCCAGTTGGAGATCTTGGAGCGCAAGGCAGAGGGATCGAGAATCCAGCGCAGCAGGTTCGGGCCCTTGCCCGGCGGCGGCGCGGGCGGCATGCCCTCGAACAGGAACAGGGTGAAGGCGTTGGCTGCCTCGTTGGCTTGCAGCAGGTTCCACAGCCGGTCGATCACGACCGCGGGATAGGGCTCCTGCTGCCTCAGCATGAAATCGATAGCCCGGCGCACCGGCGCGAGTTCGGGCGCGGCGAGGTTGCTCTCGCGATAGGCCGGCGCGAAGCCCGCTGCCAGCAGCATCTCGTTGCGCTGGCGCAGCGGCACATCGAGTGCGGTCGAGAGCTGCACCACCATCTCGCGGCTGGGACGCGCGCGGCCCGATTCGAGAAAGCTGACATGGCGCTGCGACACGCCCGACTGAAGGGCGAGTGAGAGCTGGCTGGCGCCGCGACGACGGCGCCACGAGCGCAGCATGGGCCCGAACATGTCGGGCGGGGACGAGGAGGCGATGCTCATGGGTCGGACCCTAGCATCGCGGCGACGGTGCGCCGATTACCTGTCCGGTAATTGAGGAAGGGTCGGCGCGATGCGATTTCCAAGGCGTCCGCAACACAAGGAGGACGACATGAACGCTTCATCCGATCGCCTGCTTCGCCGCACTCTCTGGGCCAACGCCATCCTGTCGGTGGGCTCGGGCGCAATTCTGGCGGCCCTGGCCACCCCCTTCGCGTCGATGGCCACCCACGCGCCCGTGCAGGTGCTGGGGCTCGATCTCGCCATCGTTCTGGAACTGCTCGGCCTCGGCTTCGTGGCCTTCGGCGCGGTGTGCGGCTGGATCGCCTCGCGCACCGACATGCCGCTCGGCTGGGCGCGGGCGATCTTCGTCCTCGACGCTTCCTGGGTGGCGATCAGCGCCGTGCTGCTGATGCTGCCGGCCTCGTGGACCCTGGCGGGGATCGCGGGCATCGTGGTCGTCGCGCTGATCGTGGCCGATCTCGCGATCCTCGAGTATCTCGGCCTGCGCCGGATCAGCACCGCCAACTAGACGCCGAAGAGAGGAACGACCATGGACAAGCTTCAGCTCCTGAACGACATCAAACTGCCATTCGCCGAGGTCCTGGGGCTGAAGTTCACGGCCGCGAGCGAGATGGGCGTGACGGCCGAGATGGTCGTCCGCCCCGAACTCTGCACGCGGCCCGCCATCCTGCATGGCGGCGCCGTCATGGCCTTTGCCGACACGCTGGGCGCCGCCGCCACCGTGCTGAACCTGCCCGAGGGCAAGGGCACCACGACGATCGAGAGCAAGACCAACTTCGTGGGGCCGGCGCCGGTCGGCACCACGGTGATCGGCGAGACCACGCCGGTGCATCGCGGCCGCCGCACCATGGTCTGGACGACGCGCATCACCACCGCCGAAGGCAAGCTCGTGGCGGTGGTGACGCAGACGCAGATGGTGCTCTAGGCTTTTTCCAGCCGGTATCGCTCGGTCGCGGGTATCAACGTCAGGTTCGCCAGGATCCTGTGCTGCGGATCGGTGCTGGCGGCGAGCTTCGGCTGTAGCGTCAGCAGCGCCTTGCCGAACAGGGTCTCGTCCCACAGCCAGGCCTTGCGCATCTTCGGCGTGCCTGGATCGGGAAAGGCCGACGCCGCTTCGAGGTAATAGGCCCGAAGATCGTCGATGGCTTCCTTGAGCGCTTGCGCAGGGGGCAGCTCGCCGTCCAATGCCGACGCGAGCAGCGCGCCCGCGGCTGGCATGTCGAGGCCGGAGACGCCGACGGTCGTGCGACCGGTCTTCGCGATGGCCTGGTCGTGCCAGGTCGCCAAACGGTCGATCTCGGCCACCAGGGTGTCGACGGCGGTCGGGGCGAGGTTGATGGGGCAGGCCCAGCCTGTGAAGTCGGCCTCCTCGGCGACGTCCTCGGGATAGTCGGCGATCAACGGCCCGTCGGTGCGCTCGAGCAGCTCTGCCGTCGCGCGCAGCACGCGGCGCTGGAAGTCGGCATCGTCCGGGATGCCGAGCGGCCGGCCCAGCTCGAAGGTGACCCAGAGGGCCCGGGGCGGCCGGATCGTTTCGGTGTGCTCACGCACCAGGCTGATGCTGGCGGTCGCAATGCCCTGACGCTCGAGGAAGTGGCCCAGCGCGCCCACGGCGCGCGTGCAGGCGGGTCAAACGGGGACGAGCAGGGCCGCGTCGACTCCATCCTGCTTCAGCAGGCCGGCGAGATGCTGGGCATGCGGCTCGGCCGCATCGGGCGGAAAAGCGCCCATGAACGAATAGTGCATGGAGGCCATCGAGCCGACGACGCCCTCTTCGACCAGTTCGCGCAGCCGGTCGATGGGAAACGCGACGTTGTGGTCCTGCTGGAAGCCGGTGCGATCGAAGTTCACGGAGATATGGCTCATGACTAGGTCGCGCGCCGGCGTCTCGGCCGGGATGACACGATAGCTGCCGTCGCCGGGGCGGAACGGCCGGTCGCCACGACGGTGCAGGCCCGCCGTCGAGATCAGCGCGACGCGGCGCCCGTTGAGCGGCTTGCCGGGCAGGGCGGGCGTGTCGTCGAAGGTGGGACACTCGATGCGCCGGAGATGGTGGGCCTCGACCTCCGGCATGTCGCTGAGACGTTTGACCATGAGCTTGTTTCCCCTGTTCCTTCCGTTTGGCCTCAGCCCGCAACGATGTCGCGCAAGAGCGCGACGGTAGGTTCCGGTTCGGGCCGGTACTTGTAGTCCACGTCAGCTTCGACCGAGCGCACGATACCCTCGCCGTCGACGACGAATCGTGCGGGAACCGGCAGCTGCCACGAGGCATCGCCATTGCGCAGCGGCAGATCGATGCCGAGGCTCCGGTAAACTTCCCTGAGGTCATCGGGGAGGGTGAAAGCGAGGCCAAAGGCTTCCGCGACCACGGACTTTTCGTCCCAGACGATCGGAAAGGTGAGCTTCTGTTTGGTCGCCATGTCGGCCGTGCGCGCCGGCAGTTCGGGCGAGATCACGACGAGGCTGGCGCCAAGTCCCGCGATGTCGGCGTACACGCTTTGCAGAGCATCCAGCTCATGTCGGCAGTAGGGTCACCAGGATCCTCGGAAGAAGGACAGGACCAGCGGCCCACCGGCGAGAAGAGCGTCCGAGTCGACGCGACGCCCGTCGTGGTCGGCCAGTGCGAAGGCTGGCATCCGACTGCCGACCGGCACGATGCGGTCGAGAATTCCCGCACGGCGCAAATCTTCGGTGGCCCTGTTCATGATGGCCTGCTTGTCCGCGGGAAGGCGCCCCGCGCTGGCGGCTCGCATTGCCGAGAGTTTGTCTGCCAATGACATTGCCTACTCCTTGGTTCGGGCTTCGCTGAGGTTGCTGTAGGTCTGGCGCGTGGCGACAATGGCGTGGTCGCTGCAGCCGTTCTCGCGTTCGACATTGGCCGCCGCGTACTCGGGCGAATGCATCATGGCGAGGAACGCGGCGCGAGAGGGATAGCGGACCAGTGCCACGTAATCCCAGCGGTGGCGGTCCGGTTCGCCCAGCGCCACCGTTTCGGCATCGCCGGTCCAGATGATGGTACCGCCCTGCGCCTTGATCAGCTTTATGGTGAGCGCGCTGTAGCGCAGATAGGCGTCCCAGCCGCTGCCATTGCCATCGAGCGAGCGCTCGCGGAAACGCATCAGGTTCAGCATGACGACAGGTACGTCGTCGGGCAGCGCGCGCAGGGCGGCCTCGTTCAGATGATCGATCAATGCGGTCTCCCGAGCAGGTCAAGCGCCGGGCGAACCACGGCTTCCAGCGTCTGCCGCCGTGCGCCGGTGCGTGCCAGCACGCGCATGCCCATCAGCACGCCCAGCAGATGGATCGACAGGGCGTTGGCATCGGTGCCGGGCGGTGTCTCGCCGGCCTTGTTGGCAGCCTCGACAGCGCGCTGAAAGAAGCTGCGAATCTCCTCGAGGTAGCCCGTGACCGCGCGGCCGAGTTGGGGATCGTGAGGCGCCACGTCGAGTGCGGAGTTCACCAGCAGGCAGCCCTTGCAGTCGGAGTCCTTCAACGAACGCTCGATCACTTCGGCGAGGAAGGCGCGGATCGCCTCGCGGGGCCGATGGTTCGCCTCGAGGCGCGCGATGCGCTCACGTGTCGAGCGGTTGGCGTAGCGTTCGAGGACGCGCTCGAACAAGGCGCGCTTGCCGCCGAACGTGTTGTAGAGGCTGGCGCCGCCGATCCCCATCTCGCGCGCGAGGTCGCGCACGGACGTGGCCTCGTAGCCGCGACTCCAGAAGCAGTCGACGGCGGCGTCGAGCGCGCTGTCCTCGTCGAATTCCTTCAGGCGGGCCATGGTTGGCATCAGAACCATGATTTTGGAGCGTTCGCACTAAAATTCGTGCGCGGCTGGCCCACTCCGTGCTAGCGCCATTGCATGGCCGATCCCATGCCCCCACGGGTCACGCGCGAACATTGGGGCTTCCTGTGCGGCTCGATCATGGCGCTGGGCGCATCGCTGTCGTTCGCGGCGGCGCGTGCCGGCATTCTGGGGGGCCTCGGCGCGGTCGACATGATCTTCGCGCGCTACGTCGTCGCCGGCGCGATCATGCTGCCTCTGCTCCTGCGCTACGGCGTGCGCGACTTCGCCGGGATCGGCCTGCGCCGGTCTCTCATCCTCACGGCGCTCGGCGGCGCTCCCTTTGCGCTGCTGCAGACCGGCGGCTACGGCTTCGCACCCTTGGCGCATGGCGCGGTCATCGCACCCTCGACCGTCACCATCGTCAGTACCATCGGTGCCGCGCTGTTCCTGCGAGAGCGATTGAGCCGCAGCCATCTGGCCGGTGCCGCCATCGTGCTGGCCGGCATCTTCCTGATCGGCTGGGACGGCCTCACCCAGCCTTCCGGCGAGCGCGCGTGGCTGGGCGATCTCCTGTTCTTCGCGTCCAGCGTGCTGTGGGCGGGATTTACGCTATTGCTGCGGCACTGGCGCCTGCCGGCCCTGCAGGCGACCGCGGTCGTGGCCGTGCTGTCCTTCGTCCTGACCACGCCCCTGTATCTTGGGATCATGGGCATGGCACATCTCGAAGCGCTGCCGCTCGGCATGCTGGCCTTCCAGGGGCTGGTGCAGGGCGGCCTGCAGGGAGCCATCACCATGATCGCCTACAGCCAGGCCGTGATCTTCCTGGGCGTGAGCCGCGCCGTGCTGTTCCCCGCCATCGTGCCGGCCTTGTCAGTGCTGGTCGGAATCCCGATCGTGGGAGAGATTCCCGGTGGACTGCAGATCGGCGGCCTCTGCCTGGTCACGCTGGGGCTGATGACGACGGTCGGATTGTTTCGGAGACTCGGCCTGCGCTGAAAGCGCGGGCCGGCCGGGTCAGCGCATCAGCGCGGGGATGAACGACTGCAGCGAGGTTTCGGCGTCGGCCGCCGTCTGCTGGTGCGACTGCGCCCAGTCGATCCGGATCTTGATGAAATGGTCGCGAAAGCCCGTGAGCAGAAGCTTGCTGTAGATCCGCGAGTTGGCCTGGGTGACGCCGCTGTAGGTTACGCAGCGAAAGCTCACCGCGCCATAGGTGCAGGTCGACGGCACCGACGGCTTCTGGAAGGCGGTATAGCCGGCATACTTGAACTGCTGTTCGGCCGAGGCGAGCTCGCTGTTGAACTGGCCGATCACCGTCGGATTGTCGCTGCCCGACGGCACGCGGCGGCCGAGGTCGAACACCTGCACGCTGATCGCGAGCCGCTTGGGCGTGGAATAGAAGTACGACATGCCCAGGCCGGGATTGTTGGCCGGTGGGGCGGAATAGTTGACCGAGCGCTCGAAGGTGGCGCCGCCAAGGTTCGACGCAAAATTGAGCTTGGTGCCGGCATTGGTCGTGGGCGTCGACGACTGGGTCTGGGCGGATGCCGCTCCGGCGAGGCCGGTGAGCAGCACAGCGGCGAGCAGGACGTCGCGGATCCTAGACATCGAGGTTGGCGACCTTCAGCGCATTCTCCTGGATGAAGTCGCGGCGCGGTTCGACCACGTCGCCCATGAGGGTCGAGAAGATCTCGTCAGCCTCGTCGACATGGTTGATCCTGACCTGCAGCAGGGTGCGCGCCTCGGGGTCGAGGGTGGTCTCCCAGAGCTGGTCGGGATTCATCTCGCCCAGTCCCTTGTAGCGCTGGATCGTGACCCCCTTGCGGCCGGCCTCGAGGACGGCGGCAAACAGCTCGGTGGGCGAGGAGATCCGGGTCTCCTTGTCCTTCACCGCGAACACGCCGGGCTTCTGGTAGACCGCCTGCAACTCGTCGGCCAGCGCGTCGAGCTTGCGTGCCTCGGCGCTGCGCGTCAGCGGGCCATCGATCACGTGCCGCTCGGTGACGCCGCGCAGCCGGCGCACGAAGGCCAGCCCGCCGTCTGCGATCGGCTCGCCGGTCCATCCCTTCTCCAGCAGCGGGCTTACGACATCGAGGCGCTTGGCGATGTAGTCGGCCGTCTGCTTGGCAAGTTCAGGATCGGCCAGCACGTCGGGCTTGAGAGCGCCCGCAATCGCGGCCTGCTCGATGACGGCCTGGCTGGTGACGCGGCGCGACAACGCCAGCGGCTTCACGAGATTGGTGACGGAGCGGGCGATGTCCACCGTGTTGCGCAGGTCGTCCTTGGCCAGGACGCTGCCGCTGCCGAGCGCCAGCGTGGCGCCTTCGAGACCGGTCTGGATGAGGTGATCGTCGAGCGCGCGTTCGTCCTTGAGGTAGATCGCCGATTTGCCCTTGGCCGCTTTGAACAGCGGCGGCTGGGCGATGTAGAGGTAGCCGCGCTCGATCAGGTCGCGCATCTGGCGATAGAAGAACGTCATCAGCAGGGTACGGATGTGGGAGCCGTCCACGTCGGCGTCCGTCATGATGATGATCTTGTGGTAGCGCAGCTTGTCGAGGTTGAAGTCGTCGTGGCCGATGCCGGTGCCCAGCGCCGTGATCAAAGTGCCGATTTCCGCCGAGCCCAGCATCTTGTCGAAGCGCGCACGCTCGACGTTCAGGATCTTGCCGCGCAGCGGCAGGATCGCCTGGTTGGCGCGGTTGCGGCCCTGCTTGGCCGAGCCGCCGGCCGAATCGCCCTCGACGATGAAGAGTTCGGACAGCGCCGGGTCGCGCTCCTGGCAGTCGGCCAGCTTGCCGGGCAGAGAGCTCACGTCGAGCGCGCCCTTGCGGCGGGTGAGCTCGCGGGCCTTTCGCGCGGCCTCGCGGGCGGCCGCGGCCTCGACGACCTTGGTCAGGATCTTCTTCGTCTCGGTGGGATGTTCCTCCAGCCACTGGCCGAACTTGTCGGCCACGACGGACTCGACGACCGGCCGCACTTCCGAGGAGACCAGCTTGTCCTTGGTCTGCGAGGAGAACTTGGGATCGGGCACCTTGACCGACAGCACGCAGGTCAGGCCCTCGCGCATGTCGTCGCCGGTGAGGCCGACTTTCTCCTTCTTGGAGATGCCGCTCTCGTCGGCATACTTGTTCAGCGTGCGGGTCAGCGCGCCGCGGAAGCCCGCGAGATGGGTGCCGCCGTCGCGCTGCGGGATGTTGTTGGTGAAGCACAGCATCGTCTCGTGATAGCTGTCGTTCCACTGCATCGCGACTTCGACCGAGATGCCTTCCTTTTCGCCGCGGATCGACACCGGCGGGTCGTGCAGCACCGACTTGTTGCGATCGAGATACTTGGCGAAGGCCTCGACGCCGCCCTCGTAGTAGAGTTCCGAAACCTTGTGTTCGGCGCCCCGCTCGTCGGTCAATACGACGCGTACACCGGAGTTCAGGAAGGCGAGTTCGCGCAGGCGATGTTCGAGCGTGGCGAAGTCGAACTCGGTTTTGGTGAAGGTCCCTGTGGAGGGCAGGAAGGTCACTTCCGTGCCGTGCTGTCCCTGGTCTGCCTCGCCCACGATCTGCAGGTCGCCTTCCGGCTCGCCGTGACGGAAGCGGATGTGGTGTTCCTTGCCGTTGCGCCAGATGCGCAGGTCGAGATGCTCCGACAGGGCGTTCACCACTGCCGCGCCAACGCCGTGCAGGCCGCCCGAGACCTTGTAGGAATTCTGGTCGAATTTTCCGCCGGCATGGAGCTGCGTGAAGATCACGTTGGCGGCCGAAATGCCCTCTTCCTTGTGGATGTCGGTCGGCACGCCGCGGCCATTGTCGCGGACCGTGGCCGAACCGTCGCCGTGCAGGACCACGTCGACCCTGTCGCAATAGCCGGCCAGCGCCTCGTCGATCGCGTTGTCCACGATCTCGTAGACCATGTGGTGCAGGCCGGTGCCGTCGTCGGTGTCGCCGATATACATGCCCGGCCGCTTGCGGACGGCTTCGAGGCCGCGCAGCACCTTGATGGAATCGGCGCCGTAGTCCTCGGCGCCCGGCGTGATGTCGTTGTCGCTCATGGTCCTGGCTTTCGGAAAGGAGTTCAGACCGCCGCGATCGAGCCGTTTGCCACGCGCAGGATCTGCGCGCGGCCGGCCAGCGGCGCAAAGAGTTCGGCATCGGTGCCGGTCATCCAGCTCTGGACGCCCAGCGCCACCACCTCGTCGAACAGCGCGAGGCGCCGCTCCGCATCGAGATGGGCGGCGATTTCGTCGAGCAGCAGCAACGGCGGCCGGCCGCGCGACAGCGCCACCAGCCTGGCATGCGCCAGCGCGATCGAGACCAGCACGGCCTTCTGCTGGCCGGTCGAGCCCTCGGCCGCCGGCAGGTCGAGGTCGAGATGGCGCACCGCGAGGTCGCTGCGATGCGGCCCGCAGGACGTGGTGCCGGCCTCGGCGTCGCGCGGGCGGCTGGCCGCCAGTTCGCCGCGCAGCCGGTCCTCGACGTCGATCGCGGCCATCGTGGCCACCCAGCGGTCGACTTCGCCCGCCATCGCCAGCGAGGCGCGCGGAAAGGGGCCGACGCCCAGCCGCGCGGCTGAATCGAGTCGCTGCACCGTATCGGCGCGTGCCGCCGCCAGCGCCACGCCGTGGCGGGCCATCGTGTCTTCTAGTGCGGTGAACCAGTGCGGATCGCGATTGCCCTCGCCCAGAAGGCGGCTGCGCTGGCGCTGCGCGTTCTCGTAGGCCGCGACGTCGCCGGCATGTTCGGGGTGCAGCGCCGTCACCAGCCGGTCGAGGAAGCGCCGTCGCTCGGTCGCGCCGTCGAGGAACAGGCGGTCGAGCTGCGGCGTGAGCCACACCGCCGCGACATGCCGGCCGAGCGCGGTCTGGCTCTGCATGGGGCGTCCGTCGATGCGCACGGCGCGGCGCGCCAGGCTGGTCTCGCTGCGGCCGGCTTCCAGGCCGGTGCCGATGGCGACGCGGCCCTCCGGCGTGTCCAGGGTGGCTGCGACCGCCCAGCCGGCGGCCGGGGGCTCTTCGCTGCGCGAGCGGCGGCAGACTTCGTCGAGGCGGGCGCGGCGCAGGCCGCGGCCGGGCGCCAGGAAGGAGAGGGCCTCCAGCAGGTTGGTCTTGCCGGCGCCGTTTTCGCCGACCAGCACGACCGGCTCCATCCCGCAATCGAGGCGCAGCTGACGGTAGTTGCGGAAGTCGGTCAGGCGAAGCTGGCGCACGGCGAGGAGTGCCGGCGCAGCGCCCGCTACGGCGTCGGAAGAGTAGGCGAGGGCGCTGATGGCCTGTGCCGTCATACCCGCATCGGCATGAGCACGTAGAGCGCGCTCTCGTCGGCACCGTCACGCACCAGGGTAGGCGAGCCGGCATCGGCCATCAGGAAGCGCGCTTCGCTGCCGGCGATCTGCTCGGTGATGTCGAGCAGGTAGCGCGAGTTGAAGCCGATTTCGAGGGCCGTGTCCTTGTACTCGACCTCGATCTCCTCGGTCGCACTGCCGGCATCCGGGCTGGTGGCCGAAAGCGTGACGATGCCCTTGGCGACCGCCAGCTTGATGGCGCGCGACTTCTCCGTGGAGATCGTCGAGACGCGGTCGACGGCGTTCGCGAACTCCTTGCACGGCACGTTCAGGACCTTGTCGTTGCCGGTCGGGATGACCCGCTCGTAGTCCGGGAAGGTGCCGTCGATCAGCTTGCTGACCAGGGTGATGTTGCCGCTGGAGAAGCGGATCCGGGTGTCGGAGAGTTCAATGTCGACCGAGCCGTCGCTTTCGTCCAGCAGCTTGCGGACCTCGCCCACGGTCTTGCGCGGCACGATCACGCCCGGGATCTCGCCGGCGCCCTTGGGCAGCGGCACCTCGACCCGGGCCAGGCGGTGGCCGTCGGTCGCCACGCCGCGCAGCACCTGGGTGGCCCCGGAGGTCGCGGCGTGGAAATAGATGCCGTTCAGGTAGTAGCGGGTCTCCTCGTTGGAGATCGCGAACCGCGTCCGGTCGATGATGGCCTTGAGGTCTGTCGCCGGAAGCTGAAAGCGGTGCGGCAGGTCGCCTTCGGTCATCGCCGGGAAGTCGGCCGGCGGCAGGCACTGCAGGGTGAAGCGCGACCGGCCGGCCCGGATGACCAGGCTGCTGTTGTCGGAAGCGGCTTCCAGCTCGACTTGGGCGCCGTCGGGCAGCTTGCGGACGATCTCATACAGCGTGTGGGCCGGCGCCGTGGTCGAGCCGGTCTTGGAGGCGCTGGCCTCCACCGATTCGGTGATGGCGAGGTCCATGTCGGTCGCGGCGAGGCTCAACCGGCCCTTCTGGGCGGTGATCAGCACGTTGGACAGGATCGGGATCGTGTTCCGACGCTCGACGACACTCTGGACATGGGCCAGGGCCTTCAGGAGGGCCGCCCGTTCGATCGTCAATTTCATGTTTTGGTCGCCGTAGTCAGGGCCGGATTAAATCTCTTTTGTGGCCCGTTCCCGGGGCCGCGAAAGACGCCGCAGGAACGGTTGAAAAGTATATCACGCCGACTGCCCGCGGGAAGCGATTTCGCTGTTCCTAGAGGCATTTAGGGCCTGTGGTTCGACGCAAAACAGGCCCCATTCGGGGCCTGTTCTACATTTGGTGTCGGTGGTTCTGCTCAGCCCTGCAGCTGGCGCTTCAGGAGTTCGACGTCCTCGGCGATCGAATGGTCGGAAACCTTGAGTTCCTCGATCTTGCGCACGGCGTGCATGACCGTCGTGTGATCGCGGTTGCCGAAGCGCTTGCCGATCTGGGGCAGGCTCAGCGTCGTGAGCTGCTTGGCGAGGTACATCGCGACCTGTCGGGGCCGGGCGACCGAGCGGGCGCGCCGCGGCGAGCTCATCTCCGCCAGCTTGATGTTGTAATGCGCGGCCACCCGCTGCTGGATCTCGTCGACCGTGACCTTGCGGTCGGCCTGGCGCAGCAGGTCGTGCAGCACGTCCTGCGCCATCTCGACGGTGATCTCGCGGCCGATCAGCTGGCCGTGCGCCACGACGCGGTTCAGCGCGCCCTCCAGCTCGCGGATGTTGGTGCTGATCTTGTGCGCGAGGAACTCGAGCACGTTGACCGGCACCGGCACGCGGGCATTTTCGGCCTTGGTCTGCAGGATCGACAGGCGCAGCTCGTAGGTCGAGGAATGGATGTCCGCGACGAGGCCGCTGCCCAGGCGCGAGCGCATGCGCTCCTCGATGTCCTGCAGCTCGCTCGGCGGCTTCTCCGACGACAGGATGATCTGCTTGTTCTGCTCGACCAGCGAGTTGAAGGTGAAGAAGAACTCGTCCTGGCTGGCTTCCTTGCCGCAGATGAACTGAACGTCGTCGACCATCAGCACGTCGACATTGCGGAACAGTTCCTTGAACTGGCCGGTGTTCTTCGTGCGCAGCGCCTGGATGAAGCGGTTCACGAAGCTCTCGGCCGTCAGGTAGAGAACGCGGGTCTTGGGATCGCGCTCGCGGATGACATGCCAGATCGCATGCATCAGGTGGGTCTTGCCCAGCCCGACGCCGCCGAAGATGTAGAGCGGATTGCGCTCGGGCAGCGGCATGTCCTGTTCGGATATGTTGCGCGCCGCCGCATAGGCGAACTCGTTGGGCTTGCCGACCACGAAGTTGGCGAAGGTGTAGCGCGCCTCCGGATTCTGGGAGATCTCGTCGGCGCCGCGGCCGATCGAGGGCCCCATCCGCGGCATCGGCGTCTGGTGGCTGTTCTGCGACGAGGGCACGGGCGGCATCGCGATGATCTCGTTCGGACGGCGCGGCGCCGGCGGCGGGACGAGGTTCACCTCGACGTTCTTCACCTCGGTGTTCACCGACTGCCAGTAGGCGAGCACGCGGTCGCCATAGTGGCGGCCAACCCAGTCGCGCACGAAGCGCGTCGGGGCGTAGAGGCGCAGCTTGCCGGCCTTCAGTTCACCCAGCTCGACCTCGCCGAACCACGTCTTGAAAGCCTTGTCCCCAATCTCCTTGCGAAGCCGATCGCAGACGCGCACCCAATGTGCTTCGAGCTCCTTTCGGCCCGCAATTTCTTCCATATCTGCCCCCGCCACGGTGTTCATTTGATATGTCGCGTTATTGTCGCCTTGGAACGGCGCTTGGATTTTGTTCACGTTTGTCTCCAGGGAAGCCCCACTGCCTTCCAACCGCCCGCCGCACCGCGCTTGCCGTGCGAATCGAGAGGCCCCTCAAAGCCGTCTGCCACATTGAGACACGTACTGTAGCCGGCTGCGGCTGCGGCTTTCGCCGCCGCGACCGAACGAACGCCACTCCGACACAAGAAAAGCAAAGGAGTCGCCTTGTCCGCCACAGCACCCGTCAGGGTGGCGACGAACTCGGGATTAACCTGCATGGCCGGGAAGACCTGCCATTCGACCAGGCCCGGCTTCTTGTCCAGGCCGGCGAGGTCGGGAACGCCGACATAGTTCCACTCGGCGCGTGTGCGGACGTCGATCAGGATCGCGTCCTTCCGTTCGCCGAGAATCTTCCACGCTACTGCAGGAGTCACATCGCCGGTGTAGCCGGCCGCGGGGGTCACTTCGTATGCGCCAGCGATCTCGTTGTCGTTCGACATGGCCCCCGCTTTCATTCGTCGAAGCGAGGCGTTGTCTGGCGAGCCAGCGCTCGAAGGCGACACACAACACGGCAAGAGATGACGAGGGATTTTCAGCGAGCGTCGCTTATGGGACGCTTCATCTTCTTTCTGTCGTCGAACTTGCGAAGCGTTGTGTACCTGTCTCCCTCGTTCGTCGTTGCGATGGAGAGGAATCCCCTCTTCTCCATCTGGCTCGCGATCCAGCGCCCCACGCCCACCGCGATGTCCCGACTCTTATCCAGACTCTCCGAAGCGCGCAAACGAATCACACGACGAACACCGCACGCTATTCATACACTTCGCGACGTTGCTCGATTGACAAGTTGGTCGAACCGATTTTGCGCATCGTCGATCGCGAACGGGGTCTCAACATCTAGCGCTTGGCGATGCGCATCGTTCGATAAATCCGAATCGTATGTCGTTCGGCCAATCGACGACCAAACATTCATTGTCGAATCGCGCCGAGATTTTTTTTCGAGTCCGTCATCGCACAAAAGAAAACGCCGCTCGTAGGAGCGGCGTTCACAAACTCTGCAGCGAGGTGGCGAGAGCGATCAGGCCATCGCCTTGATACGCGCCGAGAGGCGCGACACTCGACGGGCCGCGGCGTTCTTGGTCACGATGCGCTTGGTCGCGCCGCGCTGGATCTCCGGCTGCGCCGCGCGGAGCGCCTCCTGGGCGGCCTTCTGGTCGCCCGAAGCAATCGCCTCCTCGACCTTCTTCACCGAACCGCGCACGCGGCTGCGGCGCGCCGTATTCACGGCGGTGCGGCGCTCGGTCTGGCGGGCGCGCTTCTCGGCCGACTTGTGATTAGCCATGATAGTCCTCGCTATTCGAAGGGCGCGCTTATACGGGCCGCATGAGGGCCGGTCAAGCGCGCCAAAACCGCCAAATCAGCGGTGTTTCCAGCCCGGCTTGCGCTTTTCGGCGAAGGCCGCCATGCCCTCGGACCGGTCGTCGAAGGCAAAAGTTGCGTGAAACGTCCGGCGCTCGAAACGAACGCCTTCCGAAAGGGTGGTTTCGAAGGCCCGATTGACCGCCTCCTTGGCGACCATGGTCGCGGGCAGCGACATGCCGGCGATCTTCTCGGCGGTCGCGATGGCGTCGTCCATGAGCTGGGCCAGGGGCACGACGCGGCTCACCAGGCCGCACCGCTCGGCCTCGGCGGCGTCCATCATGCGGCCGGTCAGGACCATGTCCATCGCCTTCGACTTGCCGACGTAGCGCGGCAGGCGCTGCGTGCCGCCGGCGCCCGGAATCGTGCCGAGCGTGATCTCGGGCTGGCCGAACTTGGCATTGTCCGCAGCGATGATGAAATCACACATCATGGCCATCTCGCAGCCGCCGCCCAGAGCATAGCCCGCCACCGCAGCGACGATCGGCTTGCGGACCTGGCTGACCTTCTCCCAGCCGACGGTGATGAAGTCCTGCAGGAAGACGTCCTGGTACGTCTTCTCCTTCATCTCCTTGATGTCGGCGCCGGCGGCGAAGGCCTTGTCGCTGCCGGTGAGGACCATGCAGCCGATGTTGGCGTCGGCTTCGAATGCGTCGAGCGCCTGGCCGAGCTCGCGCACCAGATCGGCGCAGAGCGCGTTCAGCGCCTTCGGACGGTTGAGGCGGATGATGCCGACCCGGCCCCTGGTCTCGGTCTGGATGTTCTCGTAGGCAGCCGTCACGTCTTCCTCCTCACGTCGAATTCTGGCGCCGTATCGCGGCCCCGATCTTGGTTAGCTAGCGCTGGCAGCGCGCGCAATAGAAGGTCGAACGGCCCGCCTGCACCAGCCGCCGGACGGTCTGGCCGCAATCGCGCGTCGGGCAGGCAATTCCGGCCCGGTCGTAGACGTTGAAGCGGGTCTGGAAATAGCCCAGCTCGCCACCGGGCTGGACGTGATCGCGCAAGGTCGAGCCGCCATCCTCGATGGACCGCAGCAGCACGCGCTTGATCGCCTCGACGAGCCGGTCGGCGCGCTCGCCCTTGACCGTATGCGCGGAGCGGCGCGGCGAGATGCCGGCCAGGAACAGCGCCTCGCAGGCATAGATGTTGCCGACGCCGACCAGCGTCTTCTGGTCCAGAAGCGCCGCCTTGATCGGCGTCTTCCGGCCGGCCAGCCGTGCCGACAGCACCTGGCTGGTGAAGGTGTCTTCCAGCGGCTCCGGCCCCAGGCTCTTGAAATACTTGTGCGAGGGGACGGCCTCGTCGGCCACCAGCACCATCAGGCCGAAACGGCGGGCGTCGTTGAACCGGACCTGCCAGCCATCGTCCATGTCGAAGACCACATGGTCGTGCCGGTCGAGCGGATGGCTGGCCGCGGTCTCGGCATCGTACAGGGTCATGCGGCCCGACATGCCGAGATGGACGATCAGGGTCTGGCCGTCGTCCAGCCGGATCAGCAGGTACTTGGCGCGCCGGTCGATGCCGGTGACGGTGCGGCCCTCGACCCGGGACGCGAACTTCGTGGGGAGTGGGACCCGCAGGTCGCGGCGGCGCTGCTGCAGCCGGACGATGCGACGGCCGACCAGGCGCGGCATCAGACCTCGCCGGACGGTTTCTACTTCAGGAAGTTCGGGCATGCGCGGCGGCCATGTACAGTGGGGTCGATGAAGGGGCAACAGCGCGCATTAAACGTCCTGCGACCGGTCGTGACCATGTCCGTCGTCGGTCTTGCGCTGGTGGCGGCCCTGTCCCGGCTGGCGACACGGCACTGGGCGTTCGAGCTGCTGACCCACTTCAATGTCTATTTCCTGCTCATCGGCTTTTTGCTTGTCCTGGCGGCGCTGGTCCTGCGGCAGTGGTGGACCGCCGGGCTGTCCGCGCTGGTCGCCGCGGCGAGCTTCGCGGTCGTGTGGCCGCATATGCACCTGCCGCCGACCGACCTCCAGCCCCAGCCGGGGCCGGTGGTGCGCCTCCTCTGGGCCAATCTTCATCATGCCAACACCGATCTCGCCGCCCTGCGGCGCCTGATCGAGGCGGAAAAGCCCGATATCGCGGTGTTCACGGAACTCGACCCCGCACACGACGCGGTGCTGCGCGACGTGCGGGAGCTTCTGCCTTTCCAGTCCCCGCCGCCGCGCGGCAACGTGTTCGGCGTGATGCTGCTCGCCAGGAAGCCACCCGAGTCGCTGACATTCGACCGGACGATGGGCGAACATGCCCCGCTGATGGTCGCGCGGCTGTGTCCGGCGGACTCAGGCTGTTTCACTTTGCTGGGCCTGCATGCCTGGCGGCCCGGACGGTCGTGGACCGAGGCCCGCGACCGCCAACTCGCTCATGCCGCCGCCGTGGCGCGCCGGCATCTCGACAAGGGCGAGCGCGTCGTGCTGGTCGGCGATCTCAACCTCACGCCGTTCTCGCCGGTGTTCGAACGGCTGATAACGCAAAGCGGATTGTGGGACTCCAACGTCCTGCCCGCCGAGCGCCCGCGTACCTCGCCATCCATCTCGACCTGGCGGCTGGCAAATACCGGGATCGGCCTGCCCATCGACCATGCGCTGGTCAGCGCCGGCATCGGCATCGTCAGTCGTCGCGTGGGGCCGGACATCGGCAGCGACCACCATCCCCTGATCCTGGATCTGAAGATCGCGCCCTGACCGCGCGATTGGCGCAGGCCTATGCGGCGGGTTGCAGTGGAGGCCGCGAACCGAAGAGGGCGCTGCCGACCCGGACATGGGTGGCGCCCAGGCGGACGGCCGTCTCGTAGTCGGCGCTCATGCCCATGCTGAGTCTGGCGAGGCCGTTGCGGGCCGCCATCTTGGCCAGCAGCGCGAAATGCAGCGCCGGCTCCTCGTCGACCGGCGGGATGCACATCAGGCCGACGACGGGCAGCTTGTACTGGTCGCGGCACAG
This sequence comes from Reyranella humidisoli, assembly GCF_019039055.1. Lineage (NCBI taxonomy): Bacteria > Pseudomonadati > Pseudomonadota > Alphaproteobacteria > Hyphomicrobiales > Reyranellaceae > Reyranella > Reyranella humidisoli. Next base: position 1,042,862 of record NZ_JAHOPB010000001.1, on the reverse strand, counting down.
CGCGACGAAGGTGTCGAGGTCCTTCGGGAGAATGCCGGCCTTCTGCGGCTCCTCGCCGGTATTGACCTGGATGTAGCAGTCCGGCCGGCGGCCGAGCTTCTCCATCTCCTTGGCCAGCGCCGCGGCCAGCCGGTCGCGGTCGACCGACTGTATGACATCGAACAGAGCGACGGCATCGCGCGCCTTGTTGGTCTGCAGCGGGCCGATCAGGTGCAACTCCAGATTCGGCCAGGCCGCCTTCAGTTCGGGAAACTTGCCCTCGGCCTCCTGCACGCGGTTCTCGCCGAACACGCGATGGCCGACCTCCAGCAGTTCGTGGACCCGGTCCGCGCCGTGCGTCTTGGAAACGGCGACCAGGGTGACGTCCGACGGTGAACGTCCTGCCGCGCGCGCGGCTTCGGCGATGCGGCCGGAGACTTCGGCCAGGCGGTCGGCGCCGTCGCTCATGTGTCGAGCCCGGCGCGGGCGAGCAACGCCTCTTCGTTGTTGGGATCGGCAGCCAGCGCCGCATCGAGCGTCTCGCGAGCTCGGTCTCGCTCGCCCAAGGCAGCGAGGCAGATGCCGTAATGCGCCAGAAGCCGGCTGTCGCCCGGCAGGCCGCGCAGCGCGTGTTCATGATGCGACCGCGCTTCCGCTGCCCGGCCGAGACCCATCAGGGCGCGGCCGAAGTTGGTCTGCACGAACGGATCGTCGGGGGTTAGCCTGGCGGCCTTTTTCAGGATACGCCGCGCATCGTCGAACCGCTTGAGGCCGAGCAGCGCCAGCCCCTGGTTGTTCAGGGCGCGGGCATCTCCCGAGACCGCCTTCAGGTACGGATCGAGGACCTGGATGGCCTCGTCGAAGCGGCCGAGCTGCACGTACAGGTTCGAAAGCTGGAGAACGCTGTCCTGATCGTGCGGGTCTCTTTCGAGGACCTTCTTCAGGATGTCGGTCGCCTGGTCCGTCTGGCCGGCCGCCGTCCGGGCGAGTGCCAGCGTGTTGAGGGCGACGGTGAAAGCCGGATCGAGCTCCAGCGACTTCTCGATGAGCGGGATGGCGTCGCTCGGGCGGCCGCTGAAATAGAGGACGAAGCCCATCGTGTGGTTCAGGGTGGCGCTGTTCGGCGCCAGTTCGAGCGCCCGGCCGGCCTCGGCGATGGCCTCGTCATAGTGGCCGAGGGCCGCCAGCGAGAGCGAGCGGTCGCCCAGGATCTGGCCGCGGCGCTCGGCATTGTCGCCGGCGTCCTGCAGCGCCATGTCGAACACTTCGATGGCCGCGGAATGCTGGCCCAGCCGGTAGAGCGCATAGCCCAGCATGTTGCGGGCCCGCGCCTGCAGAGGCTTCAGCGTCTCGGTGCCATGCTCATGGATGGCGCGATCGACGTTGCCCACGAATTCCGACAGCTCGCGCTCGGCGGCGGCGAAGCGGCCCATGTCCATATGGATGGAGGCCAGCGCCAGGCGCGCCTCGACATGGGTGGGCGCGCGGCGGATCGTGTCGCGGAAGCGCCGGGCCGCCTCGTCGAGATTGCCGAGCCGGCGGGCGGCGAGCCCGAGATTGTAGATCAGCATCGGCTCGCTGGGGTCTTTCGCGACCGCCTTGCGCCAAAGCCCTTCGGCTTCCTTCACCGCGCCGCGCTGCGACAGGCAGACGGCGAGGTAATGCAGGATGTCTGGACGTTCCCCGAAGCGGACGATGGCGCTGCGGAAGTGCGGCTCCGCGCGGTCGTACCAGCCGGCGCGCAGATACTGCAGGCCGGTCTGGAGATCAGGGTCGGGTTGAGGCGGGCCGGAAGGCCGGGAAGGGGGCGCGATCGCCATGCCGGGCTGTGTAGACCCGCCCCACGGCCAAGGCTAGACGAAATGGCATGGTCAAGGACCTCGACTTGTTCGTAGCGGCGATGGCCGGCGTGAAGCCGCTCAAGCGCAATCGCGCGGCCGCGTCGCGGGTGCCCGCGTTGGCAGTGGAGTCGAAGTCCCAGGCGAAGGCCGGGGCTTCGAAGCCGGCGGCGGGCCGGCAGGCGGTCGCCACCGCGCCGAAGCCGCGGCCGCTGCCCGTCCGGCCGAGCACGCCCGACCTGTCGCCCGACGGCCGCCAGTTCGACCGCGACGTGTCGCGGGCGCTGTCTCGGCGCAAGCTGGTGCCGGAAGCGACGATCGACCTGCACGGCATGACCCTGGCGGCGGCCGAGCGGGCGGTGACGCGGTTTCTCGAAAGAGTATCGTCGCAGGATCTGCGCGTGGTGCTCGTGGTGACGGGCAAGGGCCTGCGCCGCGAAGGCGAGCGCACGATCGACGGGCGCATCCGGGCGGAGTTCGTGGGCTGGCTCAATCGCGGCGACAACCGCGACCGGGTGCGGGCGGTCCGGGCCGCCCACGCCCATCACGGCGGCACGGGTGCTTTCTACCTGCTGCTGCGCCGACGTTCCTCGGCCAGCAGCCGTTCCTTGCGGGCCACGCCCCAGCGATAGCCGGTGAGCGCACCGCTCGATCCCACGGCGCGGTGACACGGAATGACCACCGCGGCCTGGTTGGTGGCGCAGGCGCGTCCCACGGCGCGGGCCGACTGGGGCGCGCCGATCTGCCGGGCGATCTCGCCGTAGGTGCGGGTCTCGCCGGCCGGGATCTCCGTCAGCGCCTTCCACACCTTCCACTGGAAGGCAGTGCCCACGATGTCGAGCGGCACGTCGGGCGCATCAAGGGCCGAGGGCTTGCGGCCGTAGAGCCGCGACAGGACGCCTTTCACGCGGGGGCCGAGCACGTCGTCGTTGCGCGTGATTTCGGCCGCCGGGAAATCCTGCTTGAGGCTCTTCTCGAGCGATCGATCGTCGTCGCCCAGGAATACCGCAGCTATGCCCTTCTGCGTCGCCGCCACCAGCACGCGGCCGTAGTCGGAATCCACGGTGGTGTAGTCGATGTGCGCACCGGCCCCGCCCCTGGCGTAGGTCGCGGGCGTCATGCCGAGCGCCTTGTCACTATTTTCGTAGACGCGGCTGGGCGAGCCGTAGCCCGCGCCATAGATCGCGTCGGCCACGCTGGCGCCGCCGCGGAGCGCGCTGCGGAAGCGTTCGCGCTTACGCGCCACCAGCCAGTCGCGCGGGGCGACGCCCAGTTCGGCCAGGAAGCGCTTGCCCAGCGCGCCGCTCGACAGGCCGACCTTGCGCGCCACCTCGGCCAGCGACGGCGGGGTGTCGGCATCGGCTGCGTCGAACAGTTCGCAGGCGCGCGCCACCGGCTGGCTCAGGCCCAGATCAGCCTGCCAATCGCGTGGCTTGCACCGCTTGCACGCACGGAAGCCCGCCGCCTCCGCCGCCTCGGGCGAGGCGTGGAAGTCGACGTTGCGCCGCAACGGCGGACGCGCCGCGCACGACGGCAGGCAATAGACCCCGGTCGTCCTGACCGAGAACCAGAACCGGCCGTTGTAGGCGCGGTCGCGCCGCTGGACGGCGTGCCAGCAGGTTTCCAGGTCGGGAAGAAGGGAAGTGGCGAGGGCCACGGCGGGGAACGAAAGAGGGTGTTGGGTCATGGCGCCATCAAAGCACCACGACCCGAACCTGCTCTATCCGGCGCCCGCCGGCAATTCCGGTCTAGGACCAGAAAGGCTTGGTGGCCTCGAACCGGGCGGTGGCGCGGTCGATACCGATATCCCGCAGCAGTCGCTCGTCCAGCTGGGCCAGCTGATTTCGCGAACGGGCAAGCTCGGCTCGGGTCATGACTTTCTCGATCCCGACCACGACCGAGCCCGCCAGCAGCGCGACGGCGCGGCCAAACGAGAAGGAAGGGGCGCTCGCGTGGGAAACCCGCGCGCTGGATACGATCGACATGACTTAGCTCCGCTTGAGGCGATGAGGCCGGGGATCGGCAGTTGCGCCTCGTTTCTAGCCCGTATTTGCTGTATCCTGTGGATACTTGCAAAGGATGAAAGCTCAGGGGAGGCATAGAATTTCTATGAGCGTGTGTCCAAGATGAGCCGGTCGCAACTGCCGCTCAACGCCTTGCGCGCCTTCGAGGCCGCTGCCCGTCACGCCAGTTTCACGCATGCCGCCGAGGAGCTTCACGTCACGCAGGCGGCCGTCAGCCATCAGGTGAAGGCACTCGAGGAGAAGCTCGGTGTCGCCCTGTTCGTGCGCCGGCCGCGCGGGCTGGAGATCACCAGCGAAGGCGAGGCGCTGCTGCCCGACCTGCGCGATGCGTTCGATCGCATGACCAACGCGCTGGAGAGGGTCGGCCGCAAGGCCAACTCCGGCACGCTGAACGTCAGCCTCGTCACGACCTTCGCGCTGGGATGGCTGGTGCCGCGCCTGCATCGCTTCCAGGCCAAGCATCCCGAGATCGAGGTGCGCATGACGACGAGCCAGAAGCGCGTCGACTTCGCCCGCGAGGATGTCGACTGCGCCATTCGGTTCACCGTGCAGCCGGAGCCCGATCTGCATGCAACGAGGCTGTTCAGCGACGTGCTGACGCCGCTGTGCGGCAAGCGCTATCGCGACAAGCTGAAGACGCTCGACGACCTGAAGCGCGTGCCGTTCATCGACATGACGCACGATCCCGAATGGGCGATCTGGCTGCGCGCCGTCGGTCTCGGCGACTTCAAGCCCAAGCGCGTGCTCACCTTCGACTCGACGATGATCGCGGTGGAAGCGGCGATGGAAGGTGCGGGTGTGGCGGTGGGGCCGCCACAACTTTTCCGCGAGGAGCTGGCGGAGGGTCGCCTGTTCCAGCCGTTCGAGCAGATCGTCGACAGCGGCAAGGCCTGGTGGTTCGTCTGTCCGCCGGCGTCGGTCAGCCGTCCGAAGACGAAAGCGTTCGAGGAGTGGCTGATCGAGGAGCTGGCCGCGCCGCAGGCCCGCACGGTGCGTCCGGCGTTGGCGACGACGGGCCGTCGCTGAGGACGACCTAGAGAAAATCTAATGTCGGGACGTCAGGCCGGCGGGTAGCGATGCTGCCCGCCGAACGCGTCCTCGACGGTCATCGCCTGGGGATCGTCCGCGAGATAGGCGGGGCCGACCGGTACCTTGCCGTGGCCGCCGGGCACGTCGAGGACGTAGGTCGGCTGGGCAAGGCCCGAGAGCCGGCCGCGCAGCGCCCGCATCAGGGCCTGCCCCTGCTCGATGGACACGCGGAAATGGCCGGTGCCGCGCACCAGGTCGGGATGGTGCAGGTAATAGGGCTTCACCCGCGCCGTCACCAGAGCGCGCATGAGCTGCTCTAGGGTCTCGATATCGTCGTTCACGCCCTTCAGCAGGACCGTCTGGCCCATCAGCGGCAGGCCGGCATCGGCCAGCCGCGCCAGCGCCGCGCGGGTCGGGGGCGCCAGCTCGCGGGCGTGATTGCAATGGACCGCGAGCCAGACTCCGACGCGGCCGGGCCGCAGCGCCCGCACGAGTTCGTCGCTCACCCGTTCGGGATCGACGATCGGCACGCGGCTGTGCAGGCGCACGATTGCCACGTGCGGGATCGCGGCCAGCGCGTTCATCAGCTCGGCCAGCCGCCGCGGCGCCAGCATCAGCGGATCGCCGCCGGTCAGGATCACTTCCCAGATTTCGGGCCGCGCGCGGATATAGGCCAGTGCCGCCGCCAGCTCCCCCGCCGACAGCGCCTCGCCGCCCGGCCCGACCTTCTCGCGTCGGAAGCAGAAACGGCAATAGACCGGACAGACATGCAGCGGCTTCAGCAGCACGCGGTCGGGATAGCGATGGACGATGCCTTTTACGGGCGAGCGGGCCTCGTCGCCGATCGGGTCTGCCAGTTCGGCGGCCGAGATCTCGGTCTCTTGCCCGCTCGGCACGAACTGCCGCGCGATCGGGTCGTTCGCGAGATTCGCGCGATCGATCAGCGCCGCCATCTCCGGGGTGACGGCGATCGCCATCGATTGCGCGGCGTCCTGCAGCCGCGGATCGGGCGACAGCAGGCCCTCGCGTTCGAGGTCGTCCAGGGAACGCAGCGTCGGCATGACGGCGGGAAATAGGGGGCGGCGCCCCTCAAGTCCAGCGGGCGGTATCCGCACGGTCGATGGCGGTGAGAAGCGTCGCAGTCGAGACGACCGTCCAGTCGCAGAGATCGTAGCGGCGACTGAGCTTGTCGCGCACCGCCGCCTCGGCCTCGCCTTCGGGCAGCTTCGAGCGCTCCCACATCGCCAGATTCGGCCGCCGCGTGAGCAGCAGGCTCCGAACCCCGCCGTGCAGGCCCGCGCCCGTGACCTCGTCAGGAGCGGTCACGGTGCGGTCGCCGGTCGCCTGCCACAGACCCACGACCTGGGAATCGTAGGCGCCCTCGAAGCCCGGCCAGGCGGCGGCGCAGAGGTCGAGGAACTCCGGCCAGTGCGGTTCCGGCACCGCGAACCAGCGGAAGGCATAGTTGCCCTGGCGCGTCGGCGGAACGGTGTCGGTGGGACGCAGCGTCGGCACCATGGTCTCGCTGGTCGTGGAGCGAATGTCGGCTTTGTCCGCCACCAGGACGTGCTCGGCAGCGGCGGCCGTGATGCCGTGCGGCCAGACGCTGATCGCCTGCACCTCGTCGCGCGGCCGGCCGATCTGGCTGCGCCAGGCGCCGTAGAGCTGGCCGCCGGCCTCGGCAATGCGGCGCGCGCCGTCGCCCGACAGGCGGGCGGCGACGGCCTGCCATCGACGCGGCGCGGCGTCGATGCGGTGATGGACGTAGGTGGCGCTCACGCCACTTCTGCTTTGTGGCGGCTCAAGGTGAAGCCCTCGTAGCCCTTGCCCACGATCTCGTCGCAGTGCCGCTTGTAGCGGTCGAAGCCGCCGACATAGGGCATGAACACGCGCGGCTTGCCGGGGATGTTGGCGCCGACGTACCAGGAGTTGGCCAGGGGATAGAGCGTGCTGTCGGCCACCGCGTTGACGTGGCCGACCCATTCGCTCTCGGCCTGCGGCGAGGGCTCGATGCGGTCGAGCTGGTGCCTGCCGAGATGGTCGATCGCGTCGGCGATCCAGTCGACATGCTGTTCGATGGAGGCGATCATCTGCGTCTTCACGCCGGGGCTGCCGGGCCCGGTGACGACGAACATGTTGGGGAAGCCCGAGACCATCAGGCCGAGATAGGTGAGGGGACCGCCCTCCCAGTGATCGGCCAGCACCGCGCCGTCGCTGGTGCGGATGTCGATCTCGCGCAGCGCGCCGGTCATGGCGTCGAAGCCGGTGGCGAAGACAATGACGTCGAGTTCGTAATCGGCCTCGGCCGTGCGCACGCCTTTCTCGGTGATCTCCTGGATCGGAGCGGAGCGCACGTCGACCAGCACCACGTTGTCGCGATTGTAGGTCTCGTAATAATTCGTATCGAGGCAGAGGCGCTTGGTGCCGATCGGGTGGTCCTTGGGCGCCAGCAGCTCGGCCGTCCTCTTGTCCTTCACGATGCCGCGGATCTTGTTGCGCGCGAATTCGGACGCCGTGTCGTTGGCCTCCTTGTTCACCAGCAGATCGGTGTAGGTATAGAGGTAGCTGATACTGCCGCCCTCTTGCCACTTGGCCTCGTAGGCGGCGTTGCGCTCCTCCTCGGTGACGTCGAGCGCCGATTGGGTCGGGCGCGGATAGCCGCCGATCGCGAAGGGCGTGTCGTAGGCAGCACGCCGGCGCGCAGGATATTCGGCCTTGTGGCGGCTCTCGCGCTCTTCCTCCATCGGTGCGTTGCGCGCCGGCAGGCTGAAGTTGGCGGTGCGCTGGAAGACATGCAGGTGTTTGGCCTGCCGGGCGATCAGCGGGATCATCTGCACGCCCGAGGACCCAGTGCCGATGACGCCGACCCTCAGGCCGGTGAAGTCGACGCCCTCATGCGGCCACAGGCCCGAATGGTACCATTTGCCCTTGAAGCTCCCGATGCCCTTGAAGTTCGGAACGCGCGGCGTCGAGAGATTGCCCGCCGCCATGATGCAGTAGCGCGCGCGGATATCCTCGCCGCCTTCGGTGCGCAGCGTCCATTCGTTGGTCGCGCCGTCGAAGGTGGCGGTCTTTATGCGGGTGTTGAGCTGCACGTCACGGCGCAGGTCGAAGCGGTCGGCGACATGGTTGATGTATTTCAGGATCTCGGGCTGGGTGCCGTAACGCTCCGGCCATTTCCACTCCTGCTGCAGCTCGTCTGAAAAGCTGTAGGAATATTCGAGGCTCTCCACGTCGCAGCGCGCGCCCGGATAGCGGTTCCAGAACCATGTGCCGCCGATGCCCGAACCGGCTTCGTAGGCCCGGACCTTGAGCCCGAGCTTGCGCAGGCGATGAATGGCATAGAGACCGCCGAGACCGCCGCCGACGATGGCGACGTCGAGCTGGCGCGGTGAGGAGGCGTGGGAAGCATCGGGCATGGGGCGGTCCTGGTTGGATTTTTGCTCTGCGAATGGCGACGGGCAGGCTGTCTTTCCAGCGTCCGCCCGACGGTCCGTTTTGGCAAGGGCGGCGAGCACGGATGCGGAACGGCGAGCCGTCATGCGTCCGGCGCGGTGCAGCCTGTCGGCTTCCCGCGTGAAGATCGTTGGCCCGCCGATTGTTTCGGCCGTATGCTTTTTTCATGACAGCAGCGCGAATCCCCGGTTGAGAACGGCACGGTAAGTCGTGGATCAGTCGGTGCCGCCGCCCGCCCTGAAATCGTCTCCTGCCTCCCCCGCGATCGGCGTGATGCCGCGCGAGCGTGTGAGTCGGGCGTCCGGCCTCGTCCGCGTCCTTCTGCGACCGCGCTTCATCGCCGTCGGCCTGGTGCTGCTCTGCGCGCTGATCTATGGCGGCCGAGAACTCCATCTGCGGCTGACGCATGTCTACGAGTACGACGCCCGAGTGACCGCCGACATCGTGACGGTGTCGAGCCGCGCCGAGGGCTGGATCGTCGACCTCGCGGTGCGCGAGGGCCAGAGGGTCGAGGCGGGCCAGACGCTGGTCAGGATCGACGACCGCGCGGCCAAGCTGCGGGTCGATGGCCTGAAAGCGCAGATCGAAGGCGTGCGGGTGGAGCGGGCGCGGCTGCGCGCCGAGCGCAAGCTCGATCAGAACCAGGCCGATGCCTCGATGCGCACGCGCACGTCCATCATCACGGTCCGCGAGAAGGCGCTGGCCGCCCTGCGCGCCGATCTCGATTTCGCCAAGCTGGAGCTCGACCGCAGCAAGACGCTGTTCGCCAGCCGTGTCGTCAACGAGCGGCAACTCCAGGTGGCGCAGGCGCTGGTGACGAAGCTCGAGATCCAGATCCTGCAGCTCCAGGCCGAGCATGAGCAGGCCGAGGGTAGCCTGGCTGAAGCGAAAGTGGGCCATGATCGGCTCGGCGTGATCGACGCCCAGATCGAGGCGCTGACCCACCAGGTGGCGGTGCTGGCGGCGCAGATGCGCCAGCAGCAGGTCGATGTCGAGGACCGCACGATCAAGAGCCCGATCCCGGCCGTGATCGACCGCACCTTCACGCTGCCGGGCGAATATGTGGCGGCGGGCCAGCGCATCCTGCTGCTGCACAATCCCGACGAGGTCTGGGTCGAGGCCAACATCAAGGAGACGCAGATCGGCAAGCTGAAGCTCGGCCAGACGGTGCGCGTCTCGGTCGACGCCTATCCCAACGACACGTTCGTGGGCCGCGTGGCACGCATCGGCAGCGCCACGACGGCGCGCTTCGCGCTGCTGCCGACGCCCAATCCCTCAGGCAATTTCACCAAGATCACCCAGCGAATGCCGGTCAAGATCGACATGGTCCAGATGCCGAAGCCGCTCACGCCCGGCATGATGGTCGAAGTCGAAATTGATATTCGGTAGGGCCATGACCCCTCCGTCGGCGAAGACGCCGACACCTCCCCATTTGAATGGGGAGGCACTCGAATGCTTTCTTGCCCATTCAAATGGGGAAGTGCCCCGTCTTACGGGGCGATGGGGTCATGATCGTCGCGTGACGACATCCCCGGCAGCATGACGACCGCCGCCGTTCCCCTGCAGACGGCCGCGGCGCTCACCGAGCGCTACGGGCCTTCGTATCGCTGGCTGGTCACCATCACCGGCATGATGGGTGTGGTGTCGATGGTGCTGGCGATGACCACGGTCAACGTCGCGGTGCCCGACGTCATGGGCGCCTTCGGCATCGGCCAGGACAAGGCGCAGTGGATGTCGTCGGCCTACATGGCGACGATGACCGCCGGCATGCTGATCAACGCCTGGCTGAGCGGCATCCTGGGCGAGCGCCGGACCTTCGTGGGGGCGCTGTTCTTCTTCTCGGTGGGCGCGCTGATGGGCGGCATGGCGCCGACCGAGGATGCGCTGATCTTCGCCCGCGTGCTGCAGGGCTTCAGCGCCGGCGTCGCCCAGCCGCTGGTCATGGCCACCATCTTCACGGTGTTTCCGCCGGAGCGCCGCGGCATGGCGATGGGCGTGTTCGGCCTCGGCGTCGTGTTCGCGCCGGCGATCGGCCCGACCCTGGGCGGGCTGATGATCGAATACTTCTCCTGGCGTTACGTCTTTTTCATCTCTCTGCCCTTCTGCGTCGTCGCCGCCGTGATGGGCCTCGTGTTCATGCCGCACCGGCCGATCCCGAAGGTGGTTCCGCCCTTCGACTGGCTGGGCTTCGCGCTCCTCTGCACGGCGCTGTTCGGTCTCATGACCGGCATCGCCGACGGCCAGCGCGAGGGCTGGGGCTCTGATGCCATCGTGTTCCGGCTGGTCCTCGGCGCCGTGGCCACGGTGGCCTTCGTCTGCTGGGAGCTCTACACGCCGCGCGCGCTGCTCGACGTGCGCATCTTCGGCAACGTCGAATTCTCCGCCGCGGCCCTCATTGCCTTCATCTTCGGTGCCGGCATGATGGGCTCGACCTACATCATCCCGGTCTTCGTGCAGACTATCATCGGCTTCACGCCCTTGCTGGCCGGGCTGATGATGATGCCGGCGGGCATCATGCTGGCCTTTATCTTCCCGCTCGCGGGGCGCCTCTCGGACGCCATGCCGGCCTCGACCATGATCATCGGTGGGCTGCTGCTGTTCGCGCTGGGCTTCGCCTGGATGACGGCCGCCGACGTGGACACCACGTTCTGGACGCTGGTCAGCATGGTGATGGTGTCGCGGCTGGGCCTGGGCTTCATCAATCCGAGCCTCAATGCTTCGTCATTGAAGGCGCTGCCGGCCGACAAGGTGCGCCAGGGTTCGGGCGTCGCCAACTTCATGCGCCAGCTCGGCGGCGCGTTCGGCATCAACCTGATGGTCGCCTTTTTCGAGATCCGCACGCGCTTCCATGCCGACGCGCTGACGGCCACGCAGGACTGGGGCAACCGCACGACCGAACGGATGCTGACGCAGATCGAGCAGCTCCTGCAGCGCGGCGGACTGCCGCATCAGCAACAGAAGGCCGGCGCGATCGACTACCTGGCGACGATCGTGCAGAGCAAGGCCCAGATCATGGCCTTCTCCGATACCTTCATCGTGGTGGGCGTCGTGGCGCTGGCTGCCCTGATCCCCGCGGCGATGCTGTCGCGTTCGCAGCGCCGGTCGCGCGGCTAGGGCGTCTCGGGCAAGATTTAATCGAGCCGAGCATTCCAACACTGACCTCACCCTGAGGAACGCTCCGCAGGAGCGTGTCTCGAAGGGTGGGCACGCGCACCTTGCCTGTTGCCCATCCTTCGAGACGGCCCTTCGGGCCTCCTCAGGATTAGGTACGTGTTTGAATCGACTCAATTCATTTCCGGTCGGCCTCTCAGGATGAGGTGAGTGGTTCAATGTGAGATGGAAGGACTCCGGGATCAGACGATGCGGCTCTTCTTGTCGCCCCAGTAACGGTCGCGCAGCAGGCGCTTGTAGAGCTTGCCGGTCGGCAGGCGCGGCAGCTCGTCCTCGAAATCGACGGAGCGCGGCACCTTCTGGCGTGCGAGGTGCTGGCCGCAGAAGGTGATCAGTTCCTCGGCGGTGGCGGCATTCTTCGGCACGCCCGGCATGAGCTGGACGACCGCCTTCACCTCCTCGCCGAGATCGGCATTGGGCACGCCGAACACCGCCGCATCGGCCACCTTCGGATGGGTGATCAGCAGGTTCTCGCATTCCTGCGGATAGATGTTCACGCCACCGGAGATGATCATGAAGGTCGCCCGGTCGGTCAGGTGGAGATAGCCGTCGGCGTCGACATAACCCACGTCGCCGACCGTGCTCATCGTGCCGTCCTCGGAGCGCGCCTCGCGCGTCTTGCCGGGGTCATTGAAATACTCGAAGGGCGTCGCGGTCTTGAACCACAGGGTGCCGGGCGTGCCGGAGGGGAGCGGCTTCATGTCGTCGTCCAGCACGTGCAGCTCGCCCAGCAGGACGCGGCCCACCGTGCCCTTGTGCGCCAGCCATTCCTCGGAGTTGCAGGCGGTGAAGCCCAGCCCCTCGGTGGCGCCGTAATATTCGTGGATGATCGGCCCCCACCATTCGATCATCTGTTCCTTCACCTGGACGGGGCAGGGCGCCGCCGCATGGATGGCGATCTCCAGCGAACCGAGGTCGTACCGCGTGCGCGTTTCCTCTGGCAGCTTGAGCAGGCGCGAGAACATGGTCGGCACCAGCTGGCTGTGCGTGACGCGGTATTTCTCGAGGAGCTGGAGGTAATGCTCGGCATCGAAGCGTTCCATGACGATCACGGTGCCGCCCATGCGGATCGCGAGGTTCACCGCCGCCTGCGGCGCCGAGTGATAGAGCGGCGCCGGCGAGAGATAGATCATGCCCTCGCGGTACTGCCAGAGCTTCAGCAGGAAGGAGAAGATCGGCAGGAGCTGCGACGGCGGCTGTTCGGCCAGCGGCCGCACGATGCCCTTCGGTCGCCCCGTCGTGCCGGACGAATAGAGCATCGCCGTGCCCAGCGACTCGTCGGCGATCGGCGTATCGGGCAAGCCGGCGGTCGCCTCTTCCAGGTTGACGATCCTCGTTCCGCCCTTCGATTCGGCGCCGGGTCCGTCGACGACGATACAAAGTTCGAGTCCCGGGCATTGCGGCAGGGCGGCGAGGGCCACGTCCCGCTTGGCCTGCGAGGTGATGAGCACTTTCGAAGTGCTGTTGTTCAGGATGTAGGCCAGCTCGTCGGCCGTCAGGAACGAGTTCACGCAGGTGTAGTAGGTGCCGGTGCGTTCACCCGCGGTGCAGCACTCCACGTAGCGTGCGTTGTTCTCCATGTAGATCGAATAGTGGTCGAGCCGCTCGATGCCGTGTGCCCGCAGCAGGTGCGCCAGCCGGTTGCTGCGCGCTTCCAGTTCGCCGTAGGTCACGGTCTCGCCGCTGCCGGCCATGATCACCGCAGGATGGGACGCCTGCGTCGCGTGTTTGCCCGGGTACATCTTTGTTTCCTCCGCCCGTAACTATAGACGCCGTACCGGGGCTACGCCAAAGTCCGCGCATGCTCGAATCATCGCTCAAGACCAAAATCATGGACGAAGTCGATCGTCGCTTCGACGATCAGACCAACGTGCTGGCCGATCTGGTCCGCATTCCCTCCACCCGTTTCCAGGAAGCGCCCGCGCAGGACATGATGGCGCGCCTGTTCAAGGAGGACGGGCTCGGCATCGACCGCTGGCAGGTCAAGATCGACGACCTGAAGCACCTGCCGGGCTACTCGCCGCACTCGCTGGACTATGACGATGCCTGGAACGTCGTTGGTGCCTGGCGGCCGTCGAACCCGAAGGGCCGCTCGCTGATCCTCAACGGACACATCGACGTGGTGCCCGAGGGGCCGCACGAGATGTGGACGCGCAATCCCTACGACGCCTACGTCAAGGACGGCTGGATGTACGGCCGCGGCTCGGGCGACATGAAGGCCGGGCTGATCCTGAACGTCTTCGCCCTGCGGGCCCTGCGCGCGCTTGGCTACATGCCGGCGGCCGACGTCTACCAGCAGTCGGTGGTCGAGGAGGAGTGCACGGGCAACGGCGCGCTGGCCTGCCTGCAGCGCGGCTATCGCGCCGAGGCGGCGCTGATCCCCGAGCCCTCGGGCTGCACGCTCACCGTCTCGCAGGTCGGCGTGATGTGGTTCCAGGTCAAGGTCACCGGCCATCCGGTCCATGTCTACAAGGCCGATGCCGGCTCGAACGCGATCGAGTCCGCCTATCGCCTGATCCAGCAGTTGCGCGAACTCGAGAAGAAGTGGAACGCGCTCAAGGTCCACGACAAGCATTACTGCGACCATCATCATCCGGTGAACTTCAACGTCGGCAAGATCGCCGGCGGCGACTGGGCGAGCTCGGTGCCGTCCTGGTGCACCTTCGACATGCGCGTGGGCGTGCTGCCGACGCAGACGCTCAAGGAGTGCCGGCAGGAGGTCGAGGACACGATCCGCCAGGCCGCGGCCAACGATCCCTTCCTCGGCAACAACCTGCCGACCGTGAGCTGGGAAGGCTTTCAGGCCGAGCCCTATGTGCTCAAGAACCACGAGCATGTGCGCGACATCCTCGCGGACGCGCACAAGACGGTGTTCGGCGCGGAACTCGACGACCGGCGCACGACCGGTACGACCGATGCCCGTTTCTTCGGCCTCTATGCCGGCCTGCCGGCGCTGGTCTACGGGCCGCAGTCGGACGACGTCCACGGCTTCGACGAGAGGGTGAACATCGAATCGATCCGCAAGATCACCCAGTCGACGGCGCTGTTCATCGCCGAATGGTGTGGGCTGGAGAAAGTCTGATCCACCTCAAGCACCCTCTCGCTACGGAGTGGGCAGGGCCATCGCACATGTCTCAGAAGGCCGTGATGGTTGGTGTTCAGAGGAAGGCGAAAGGTCCCTCGCTTAGGCTCGGGATGACAATTCTGTTGGGATTTGCGCAGTGCGCTGATCGAACAAGCGGTGTCATCCCGAGCGTAAGCGAGGGACCCTTACCTCACATGAGATAGCCCTGCCCACTGCCTGGCGGAGAGGACGTTAGAGCGCCAGACCATGAAAGCCTTCGTCTACCGCCGCTACGGCGGTCCCGATGTCGTCGAGCTTGCCGAGGTGCCGAAGCCCGTGCCGCGGGACAACGAGGTGCTCGTCAGGATCCACGCCACGACGGTCACCTCGGGCGACTGGCGCGTGCGCACGCTGCACGTGCCCACCGGCCTCGGGCTGGTGGCGCGTCTCGCCATCGGCTTCACGCGGCCCCGCCAGCCCATCATGGGCTCCGAGATGGCCGGGACGATCGAGTCCGTCGGCAAGCACGTCACGCGCTTTCGGGTCGGCGACGAGGTGTTCGGCTTTCCCGGCGGCGCGATGGGTTGCCATGCGCAGTACCGAACGATGCCCGAGGACGGGCGCATCGCGCGCAAACCCGCAAACCTGTCGTTCGAGGAGGCGGCGTCTCTGCCGTTCGGCGCTTCGACCTCGCTGCATTACCTGCGCAAGGCAAAGATCAAGGCGGGTGAGGCAGTGCTGGTGATCGGTGCGTCCGGCGGTGTCGGCAGCGCCATGGTCCAGCTCGCGAAGCATTTCGGCGCCCAGGTGACGGGTGTGACCAGCACGAACAACCTGGCGCTCGTCGCTTCGCTCGGCGCCGACCGGGTGATCGACTACACGCGCGAGGACTTCACGGCGCGGGGCGAGACCTACGACATCGTCGTCGACACGGTCGGCAAGACGCCGGTCGCGCGCTGCATGCGTATCCTCAAGGACAAGGGCCGGCTGCTCGCCGTGGCGGCGGGCCTGCCGGAGATGCTGGCGTCGGTGTGGGCGCCGTTGACCGGAAGCCGGCGGGTCATCGCCGGCCCTGCCGAGGAACGGGCCGGCGACATACCGGAGATCGCCGCCCTAGCCGAAGCCGGCGCGCTGAAGCCCGTGATCGATCGCCGCTACCGCTTCGCGCAAATGCCCGAAGCGCACGCCTACGTCGAAACCGGCCGCAAACGCGGCAGCGTGGTCGTGAGCGTCGAGCACGCCTGACCGTCTCCTAAGTCCTCTCCGCCACGAAGTGGGGGAGAGGACAGTGAAAGACTACGCGGCGATCGCCTGCTCCGCCGGTGCGTAGGGCAAGCCGAGGCTTTCGGCGGCCGCCTTGTGGGTGAAGCGGCCGCGATGGATGTTGAGGCCGGCGCGGAGGTGCGGGTCCGCGGCGACGGCGGCGAGGCCCCTGGCCGCGAGTGCCAGACCAAAGGGGAGCGTGGCGTTGTTCAGCGCCTCGCTCGAGGTCAGCGGCACCGCGCCCGGCATATTGGCGACGCAATAGTGGATGATGCCCTCGACCTCGTAGGTCGGCTGGGCGTGGGTCGTCGCGTGCGAGGTTTCGAAGCAGCCGCCCTGGTCGATGGCGACGTCGACGATCACCGAGCCCGGCTTCATCGACTTCAGCATCGCCTTCGTCACCAGCTTCGGCGCGCTGGCGCCGGGCACCAGCACGGCGCCGATCACCGCGTCGGCCGCGAAGACCTCCTGTTCGACCGCGGCAAGGGTCGAGTAGCGCGTGCGCACGCGGCCCCCGAACAGTTCGTCGAGTTCGCGCAGCCGCGGCAGCGAGCGGTCGAGCACCGTGACGTCGGCGCCGAGGCCCGCCGCCATGCGCGCGGCATGCGTGCCCACAACGCCGCCGCCCAGCACGACGACATGGGCGGGCTGCACGCCCGGCACGCCGCCCAGCAACAGGCCGCGCCCGCCGCGATGGCGCTGCAGGGCACCGCCCGCCGCCTCGATGGAAAGACGCCCCGCGACCTCGCTCATCGGCGCCAGCAATGGCAGGCCGCCGCGAGGATCGGTCACGGTCTCATAGGCGATGGCGGTGCAGCCCGAGGCGATCAGGCCCTTCGCCTGCTCGGGATCGGCGGCGAGATGGAGATAGGTGAACAGTATCTGGCCGGGGCGGAGCTGGACCCATTCGCCGGGCTGCGGCTCCTTCACCTTCACGATCATGTCGGCCGTCGCGAAGATCTCGCCCGCCGTGGCGGCGATGTGCGCGCCGGCCGCACGATAGACCTCGTCGCTGGCGTTGATCCCTGCGCCCGCGCCGGTCTCGACCACGACTTCATGGCGGGAATGGACGTATTCGCGGACCGCGCCCGGCGTCAGACCGACGCGATATTCGTGGGTCTTGATCTCCTTCGGTACACCGACGCGCATGCGGGCAATCTCCAGGCTGTTCCGGAGACCATCAAACCAAGGAAAGCGGGTTCGTTTCCCGGCATTCTGAAGGCGAATTGCGTCGATCTCGCCTGAACTCTACGCTGAAAGGCAGAATCGCGCAGGATTGCAAACATGGATATCGACAAGATCGACGCCACCATCCTGTCGGAGTTGACCGGGAATGCCCGTGTCAGCCAGGTCGAACTGGCCGCACGCGTCGGCCTTTCCAGCACGGCGGTGGCGCGGCGACAGCGGGCGCTCGAGGAAAACGGTCTTATCCAGAGCTACCAGGCCGTCCTCGATCTCCGCCGCTTCGGGCTGGCCACCACGGTGGTGGTGCGGATCACCCTGGACAGCCAGAGCGACGAGGCGCTCAAGGCGTTCGAGGCGGGCGTCCTCGACTGTCCCTCGGTCGTGCGCTGCTTCCTGATGTCGGGCAGCGACGACTACGTCGTCATCGTGCTGGCGCGCGACATCGAGGATTTCGAGCGCATCCACCGGACCGAACTTTCGCGCCTGCCGCGCGTGGCCCGGCTCGAATCGAGCTTCGCGCTGCGCGAGGTCGTGAACCGCGCCGTGCCGCCTTCGGTGTTCGGCAAGACCGCGCGAGGGGTTCAGCGCAGGCGGCGCGCCGAGGCATAGACGCCGAGCGCCACGCCACCCAGCACGACGGCGACGCCGACCATGCGCATCCCCTCCAGCGGCTCGCCAGTCAGATAGCCGGAGATCGCGAGCGCGGCGCAGGGCACGAGCAGGCTGACCGGGCCGACCTTCGCGGCAGGATAGGTGCGCAGCAAGGTTCCCCAGATCAGGTAACCCAGCCACATCACCGGAACGACCGTGTAGAAGAGCACGAACCAGCCGCGCAAGGTCGGCGCCAGGATTGGCGCGGCCAGCGCCATCGGCCCATCGAGCACGAGGGACGCCAGCCCGAGCGGGATCGGCGGCAGGACGCTGGCCCAGACCGTGACGGCGAACATCGAGACGCCGCGCGCCGAGCGGAAGACGAGGTTGCCCAGCGCCCATGTGAAGGCCGACATCAGCGCGAGACCCAAGGCGAGCAGCGGCGTATCGCCTGAGATCGACTGCGCGATCAGCACGACGCCGGCGACCGCGATGGCGAGGCCCAGCCACTGTCCGCGCGTCGCATGCTCGCGCAGCAGCAGGGCGGCCAGCACGACCGTGAGCGGCCCCTGGAGCTGCACCAGCACCGAGGTGAGACCGGGAGGCAGGCCGGCCTGCATGGCAAAGAACAGGAAGATGAACTGGCCGCCGAACATCAGGCCGCCGATTCCCGCCAGCACGGACCAGGAAACGGCAGGCTTCGGGATGAACAGGGCCGGCAGTGCGCCCAGCAGGAAGCGCCAGGTCGCGAAGGCGAAGGGTGTGAACTCGTCGAGGCCGAAGCGGATGACCGTGAAGTTCAGCCCCCACATCGCCACGATGAGGAGGGCCGCCGCGAGATGCAGCGGGCTCATGCCCGCTGCGGGGTGCACGGGCTCAAGTGCCTAGAGCCAGATCCAGGGCCGCGCACTCTTGTCCGACGTCTGCCACGCCTCGATCTCGTCGCGGCGCGACATGGTGAGGGCGATGTCGTCCAGCCCGTTCAGCATCGCATGCTGGCGGCGCGCATCGACCTGGAACGGGATGGTGCGGCCGGTCGGCGAGATCACCTGGCAGTTCTCGAGGTCGACGGTGACGCGCGCGTTGCCGGGCGAGGCCTTCATCTCGTCGGCGAGCTGTTCGATCTCGTGGATCGGCAGGGCCACCGGCAGAAGGCCGTTCTGGAAGCAGTTGTTGTTGAAGATGTCGCCGAAGTACGGCGCGATCACCGCCTTGATGCCCATGCCCTTCAGCGCCCACACCGCGCCCTCGCGGCTGGAGCCGCAGCCGAAATTCTCGCGGCTGAGGATGATCGGCGCGTCGCGATAGGGCGTCTGGTTGAAGATGCAGTCCGGGTCCTCGCTGCCGTCGGGCTTGAAGCGGATCTGCTCGAAGGCGTAAGGGCCGAGACCCTCGCGCGTCACGTTGTCGACCAGCCGCTCGATGCGGATGATCAGGTCGGTATCGACGTTCTGGCGCATCAGCGGCGCCGCGACACCCGTCACCTTGGTGAACTTGTCCATCTTGCGTTTCCTCCTCCCACCTCATCCTGAGGAGCGCGCAGCGCGTCTCGAAGGATGGGCAACAAATGTGGTGCTCGTTCCCACCCTTCGAGACGCGGCCCTGCAGGCCGCTCCTCAGGGCGATGCCTTTCGCTACATCTTCCTCACGTCGGCGATGGCGCCCTTGATGGCGGCGGCCGCGGCCATGGCGGGGCTCGCGAGATGGGTGCGGGCGCCGGGGCCCTGGCGGCCGACGAAGTTGCGGTTCGAGGTCGAGACGCTGCGCTGGCCGGGCGGCACGCGCTCGCCGTTGGAGGCGAGACACATCGAGCAGCCCGGCTCGCGCCATTCGAAGCCCGCCTCGGTGAACACGCGGTCCAGGCCCTCGGCCTCGGCCTCGGCCTTGATGCGCACCGAGCCGGGCACGACCCAAGCGGTGACATGATCGGCCTTGTGCCGGCCCTTCACGATCTCGGCGGCGGCGCGTAGGTCGGAGATGCGGGAGTTGGTGCAGGAGCCGATGAACACCCAGTCGACCTTGGTGCCTTCGATCGGCTTGCCGGGTTCGAGGCCCTGGTACTTGAGTGCGGCTTCCCAGGCGCCACGCTTCTCTTCCGGTCCCTTGCCGGGATCGGGGATGGCGCGGTCGACGGCGATCACGTGCTCCGGGCTGGTGCCCCAGGTGATCTGCGGCGCGACGTTCTTCATGTCGATCGTGTGCTCGCGATCGAATTCGGCATCGGGATCGCTCGGCAGGGTGCGCCAGTGAGCGACGGCGCGATCCCACATCGCGCCCTTCGGCGCATAGTCGCGGCCGTCGAGATACTCGTAGGTCGTGTCGTCGGGCGCGACCATGCCGGTGCGCGCGCCCATCTCGATGGTGAGGTTGCAGAGCGTGAGCCGCGCCTCGGCCGGCAGGGCGCGCACGCCCGAGCCGGCATATTCGACCGAGTAGCCGGTGCCGGCGGCCGTGCCGAGTTCGCCGATCAGGTGAAGGATCATGTCCTTGGCCGTGACGCCCGGCAGCAGCTTGCCTTCGAAGCTGGCGCGCATGCGCTTGGGCTTGCGCTGGACCATCGTCTGGGTGGCGATCACATGCACCAGCTCGGAAGAGCCGATGCCGAACGCCAATGCGCCCAGGCCGCCATGCGTGGAGGTGTGGCTGTCGCCGCAGACCAGTGTCGTGCCCGGCAGGGTGAGCCCCTGCTCGGGACCCATGACGTGCACGATGCCCTGGCCGTCCTGGCCGAGGTCGAACAGCTTGATGCCGTAGGCGCTGGTCGTCTCGCGCATCGACTTGATCAGCGGCAGGCCCGGCGGATGGGTGTGCTCGGTGCGGCCGGGCTTGGTCGACATGGTGTGGTCGGGCGTGCCGTAGATCAGCCGCGGCTGCGACGGCGGATAGCCCTTCTCGATGGCTTCCTTCAGCGCCTTGCCGCCTGACATGTCGTGCAGCAGCAGCCGGTCGATGTGCAGAAGCACGAAGCCGTTCCCGAGATCGGTGATGACGTGGCTGTCCCAGATCTTGTCGAAAAGGGTCTTGCCCATGGGTTTGGCCTTTGGGGTGAGTGGTTTATCCGCGGGACGCGGATATCAGCACCGGGCGAGCCGCGCCGCCAGCCCTTCGCGATCATCGTCGCGCAGCAATTCCGCTGACGCATACCAGGGCGATATTCCGAGCCTCGGTCCCCAGAGCCAGTCTGCGGTACGCGGCAGGAGGATCACCGTGGGAATGCCGAGCGAGGCCGCGGCATGGGCAGGCCAGGCATCGTCACCGACGACGAGGCGGCAGGCCGGGATTTCGTCCGGCGCGCGTGTGATCTCGAGGCCCGCCGGCGGTTCCACGAGACTGAACCAGCCGACGCGCGACGATGGGACTGCCTGCGGGCGCAATCTCGCGGGCGGCGGCAGCGCGTCGAGCGACCAGTTCAGCAGATGCGGCAGGCTGCGTAACGGCGCGGCGGCCGCGAACCCGTCGAGCGGTTCGCCGCGCTGCACGGTCGGACCGTCGAACCAGCCGGCCAGCGGGGCCGCGCATTGCACGACGGCGCCCTGGATGATGGCATCGACACCGCGCGCCAGCATCAGCGTGTCGCGCAGCGCCTCGCTGCTGCCGATGTCGGCCTGTTCGGGATAGACGAGCAGGCGGCCCGTCAGCGGTTCGCCCTGCCAATTTGGCAGTTCGGGCGCGTAGCGTTCCCCGGCAATCTCGAGCCGCGCCTCGTGATCGCCGAGGCCGCGCCACCAGTCGCCCTGGCGCAGCAGCAGCTTCCCGCGACGCAGGCGAAGACGCGGATCGGCCGGATGGCTGACCAGCGCGGTTTCGAGATCGGTCAGGGCGCCCGCCCATTCGCCGCGCGCCGCCAGCAGGTCTGCCCGCGCGCTGAGGCTGGGCACCAGCCGGTTGTCGATCGACAGGGCCTGGTCGTAGGCGCGCTCGGCCTCTTCGGCTCGTCCCAGCGCTTCGAGGGCGCGGCCGGTATTGTGGGCGATGCTGGCATCGTCGGGCTTGAGGCGCGCCGCTCGTACGAGTGCGGCCAGCGCCTGTTCGTTCTGGCCGAGCTGGAGCAGGCAGCCGGCAAGGTTGGTCTGGGCCGCGACCTCGCGCGGCAGGAATTGGGCGGCGCGCTCCAGCGGTTCGCGGGCCTCGGCGAAGCGTCCGAGTTTCAGCCGGAACTGGCCCAGCAGATGAAGCGCCTGGCCCATGTTGGGCCGCGCCTCGACAATGCGGCCGAACATCTCCTCGGCCGCCGCGAAATCCCCCGCCGCCGCGCGCTGCAGGGCGTCGCGGCCGAGGGTCTGGATCTGCTGGTCGTTAAGGGGCACGCGGCGGCTCTAGCAGAGCCACGGAGATGCGCAAAGAAAAAGCCGGCGGTCGCAAGGGAGGCAGGAGCGACCGCCGGCCAGGCACCGGAGTGGGATGGTCCCGCGCAGGGTAAGGACGGGACCCCTCCGGATCTCGAAAGGTCAGCCGCGCCAGAAGGGCTTGTCGGCCTCGAACTGGACGTCGGTCGGGCTGATGCCGAGGTCGCGCAACGTGCGGTGGTCGAGGTTGGCGAGTTCGCGGCGCTCCCGGGCGCGGCGCCGCCAGGTTGCAACCACCTCGCCGACGGCGGCGAAGGCTGCAACGGCGCCAGCCAGCGTGGCCTGCGAGGTGTCGTGAAGCGATATGTTGGCCATGGGACCTCTCCCGAAGGGGTTTGAACTCTGTTGAGGGTGATTTGCGCCCGGGGAGGCCCCTTTACAAACGACCCTTTGTCCTGTTTTGATTAAAATAGCTCATGTGAAGGACACGCGATGAAACGATCCCTGCCGCCACTCAATGGCTTGCGTGCCTTCGAAGCAGCCGCGCGCCACATGAGCTTTACCGATGCCGCCGAGGAATTGAGCGTCACGCAGGCCGCGATCAGCCACCAGGTGCGCGGTCTGGAACAGAGACTCGGATTAAAATTGTTCGTGCGGCGCAATCGCTCGCTGCTTCTGTCCGAGGCCGGCCAGGCCTACCTGCCGGCGGTGCGTTCCGCGTTCGATCAGCTGAACGAGGCGACCGAGAAGCTGCTGCAGAAAGACAAGGGCGGCCATCTCACCGTGACCACCACGGCCTCTTTCGCGATGAAGTGGCTGGTGCCGCGGCTGGGCGGCTTCCAGCGCGCCAACAACGAGATCGACGTGCGCATCTCGACCGGCACCGGACTGGTCGATTTCTCGCGCGAGGACGTCGACATCGGCATCCGCTACGGCCGCGGCCAGTGGCCCAACCTGATGGCCGAGCGGCTGGTCGCCGAGGACGTGATGCCGGTCTGCGCGCCGTCGCTGCTCAAGGGACCGAACGGGCTGAAGAAGCCGGCCGACTTGAAGCGCTTCACGCTGCTCCACATCGGCAACTTTCCCGACGACTGGCAGGTCTGGCTGACCGCCGCGGGCGTGAAGGGCGTCGATGCCTCGCGCGGCGTCTCGTTCGACTTCGCGCTGGCGGCTTATCAGGCGGCGATGGACGGGCTGGGCGTGGCGCTGGGGCGCAACCCGCTGGTCGAGCCCGACCTCAAGGCCGGGCGGCTGGTCGTGCCGTTCGAGTTCAAGCGCTCCTCGGACTTCGCCTACTATCTCGTCTATCCGCCCGAGGCGATCCGGCGACGCAAGATCAAGGCGTTCCGCGACTGGGTCGTGTCTCTCTCCGAAGTCGCGCAACAGGCGGCCTGATCAGCAGGCTCCTGCGGCCATGACTGTCGTCATACCCAGGCGTCATCGAGATGCACACCCAGCAGGCTCTTGCCCTGGATCTCGACGTTCACATCGAAATCGAGCATCGCGTGATGCGATGCCGTGTTCATGTCGCGGAAGAAGATCTGCATGACGTGGCTGTCGTGCGCTGCGCCCGCGCCTGCGCCTTCGAAGAGCCTGTTGCAGGCACGCCGGCACAGTTCGGTGGCGTAGGCCGCATTCCAGCGAATTTGCGCCCGCTTCGCCGCGGGCATCGGCGGATCGTGCAGCATCGACTCCTCCAGCAGATCGCAGTTCTGCTTCGTCAGCGACCAGGCGCAGGAGATCTCGACGCTCGCCTCGGCGACGCGCCGCTGCACGCCGGCGTTCTCGGCCTTCATCGCTCCGGTGTAGACGTCGCGGCGACCGCGGGTCTTGTCGATGAAGAGCTGCAGGCCACGTTCGGCCATTCCCACGATCGTGCCGAGCAGCATGGTCGCCAGGGTCGGCCGGATCGGAAGACGATAAAGCGGAATGTCTATTCCGGGGACGGTACCGAGCTGGGCTTCGAGCATGGGCACCGCGTAGTGTTCGGGGATGAACGTGTTTTCGAGCACGATGTCCTTCGAACCCGTTCCGCGCATGCCGAGGGTGAACCAGGTGTCGTCGATGACAGCGTCCTTCTTCGGCATCACGACGATCAGGGACGGACAGGGGACACCGGCTTCGTTGCGAATGCCCTTGCAGCCGACCAGTACCCAGTCGCCATGGTCGGCCCCGCTGGCATAGGGCCACCGGCCGTTGAGTATGTAGCCGCCCTGGGTGCGCTGGCAGGTGCCGCGCAGGGACGGGACGCCGGGAATCAACATGCCGGGATGGCCACCGAAGATCTCGTTCTGTCCGAGGCTCGGCAGGCGGCCCGCGATGAAGGTGTGGGCCGCACAGACCATCAGGACCCATGACGCGGCCGTACTGCCGTGCGCGATGGTGCGCTCCGCTTCGACAAGAGCCCGGACCGGCAGTTCGTAACCGCCATGGGCGGCAGGGGCCACGATGCGGGTGACGCCGGACTCATGCAGCAGAGCCACCGCGCGAGGGCTCAGTTGGCGGTTGGCCTCCGACTCGGCCTCGGTTTCCTTCAAGGCCTCGACGATCCTTTGGGCATTTCCGGCGTCGTACATCGCGTCCTCCACAGGTTCGCAAAGCGTTGGTCGCTGCGTTATTCATACTAGTATGTTAGTATAGGGACCATGCGAACATCCCTCAACGTGGTTCTGCCGGATGCCCCTGAAGCCTTGTGGCGGGGCACGCCGCGGCTTCACGATCTGGCCTATGCCTACCTGAAGGGGTTGCTGCTCGGTGGCGGGCTGGATCCGGGCGACCAGATCTCGTCGGAAGCGGTGGGCCGTGTCCTCTCGATCAGTCGCGCGCCGGTGACAGACGCAATCCGCCGTCTGACGGTGGAGGGACTCCTCGAAATCCTGCCCCAGGTCGGCTGCCGCGTGGTCCGCCCCGTTCCGGCCGAAGTGAAGGACCTCTACGAGATCTTCGGCGCCACCGAGGGGGTCATCGCCCGTCTCGCCGCGGAGCGGCGCTCGGCCGCCGATGCCGCCCACTTCGAGCGCCGATGCGCAGCCCTGGCGTCGCCGGACGGACTCCCGGACGGCCCGGCTGCCCGGTTCATGGAACTGAGGCAGCGCAATCGTCGCCGGTACGAACTGCTGCACGACCTGGCACGCTCGCGTCCGAGCATTGGAATCGCCGAGTCTTTCTGGGACCAGAGCGACTTCCTCATCAGGGTGGCCTTCGGCCATCGCGACCTGCCGCCTTTCGTCAAGGCGGGACACGCCGCGTTCGTTGCGGCGGTCGTTGCCGGCGACGGTGCGACGGCGGAGCGCGAGACCCGCAGCTATCTGGTTCGCCTGGGCCGGCATGTCGCCGAGTTGCTCGAGCGGCGCCTCCATCCCGACAGCTCTTAGCCACCCGGGAGAGGAGTTCCTTCAGCTTTCTCTTGTTTGAACTTCACCCAGACGACGGTCCCTCGAAGAGCAGGTTCCGGAACCGCGTCGGACCTGATCGACCGACGTAAGACAAGGCGGAGAAGCGCTATGCAGTTTGGCTATTTCACGCTGTCCGACAATCGCTATCCCAACAATCCGCGTTCGGCGGAGTCCTTCATCAAGGACATCTATGCCGAGGCGATATGGGCGGAGAAGGTCGGGCTGAACTCGGCCTGGATCGGCGAGCATCATTTCAACCTGCTGGGCGTCAACGCCTCGCCTCTGGCGATGCTGGCGCAACTGGCGGGTGCCACGACGAAGCTGCGCCTGGCGCCGGCGGTGACGCTGCTGCCGGTGCATCATCCGCTGCACGTCGCGGAGGAATGGGCGACGCTCGATCTCCTGTCGGGTGGCCGGGTCGATTTCGCTGCCGGGCGCGGCTACGACCGCAAGGAGTACGATCCGTTCCAGATGCCCTTCGACGATTCGGCCGAGCTGTTCGCCGAGGGGCTGGAGATCGTGTGGCGCGCCTGGACCGAGCCCGGCAAGTGGTCCCACAAGGGCAGGTTCTATCAATTCGACGACGTCGAGGTGCGACCTAAGCCGGCGCAGAGCCCGCTCCGGCCCTATGTGGCCTGCTTCTCGCGGCCGTCGATGGAACTCGCGGCGAAGAACGACTGGAACGTGATCTACGCGCCGTTTGCGGCTGCGATGGTCTACGGCTCCCTTGCCGATGCGGTGCGGGTCTATCGCGAAACCTGCGAGACCGGCTTCAAGCGGCCGATGCGGCGGGCCATGTGCTCCTACTTCGTGCACATCGCCTCGACGCCGGAGGAGGAGAACTACGGCAAGGAAGCGCTGGTGCGCTATTTCCAGGACGCGCTGATCGCGGCGTTTCCGTCCTCGTCGGGCGAGAAGGTGCCGCCGACCTACAAGTACTTCGTCGACATCGTGAACATTCTTCGCGACATGCGGCCGGAGAAGCTCACCGACAAGTCGATCCTGTGCGGCAGCCCGCAGCACATCGTCGACACGCTGAAGCAGGTGGAGGCGGCCGGCGTCGCCGAGGTCATCCTCTACTTCAACTATGGCCAGAAGCCGCACGCGATGGTGAAGGAGCAGATGCAGCGCTTCATGCAGGAAGTGGCGCCGCACTTCGCCTAGTCACCGGGGGAAGAGAAGGATCCCTCACTTCGTTCGGGATGACACCGTTTCTTGTACTAGGGCTGTGCGTCCATAAAAAAATCGGTGTCATCCTGAGCGCCGCGAAGGATCCTTGATCATACTGCCGAGGCTGGAGAATCCTTGCCGCAGGCATGGTTGCAAGTCGTTCGCAAGTGACGGATGGTGCCGCGGAACGCGTCTTGAAGGAGTTGCCTCAATGGCTCGCATCACCACGAAGGAAGAACTTCGGCGGACTATCGCCGAGCCGCGGCCGGCCACACACGCCAAGATCCTCGACGCGCTCGACGAGCAGTCGATCGATTTCCTCAAGCGCTGCCCCTTTGCTCTGGTCAGCACGGCCTCGGCGGATGGCACCATCGAAGTGTCGCCGAAGGGTGACGAGCCGGGCTTCATCCGGATCGAGGATCCGAAGACACTGCTGATCCCGGAGCGTGTCGGCAACAACCTGGCCTTCGGCCTGAACAACATCATCGCGACCGGGAAGATCGGCATCATCGCCCTGGTCCCCGCGACCGGCGAGACGCTGCGCATATCCGGCACCGCGGAAATCCACGACGATGCCGAACTCGTCGCCTCTCTGAGCTCGCTGGGCAAGCCGGCGCTGCTGGCGACCCGCGTCCACATCAAGCATTGCTACTTCCACTGTGCCCGCTCGATCGTGCGCGCCAAGCTGTGGGACCCCAAGGCGTGGCCGGCGCCTGGGCGCATCTCGTTCGGCAAGATCATCGCCCCGCGCATCGGCGAGAGCGATGCCGTCGCAGCCCAGATCGACGCCAACGTCGAGGGCGCCTACACGACGCGGCTGTGGCAGAACACCTGATCGGCTGAAAGGACCGGCTTTCGATGAAGCGAAAGGTCGGTCTGTTCCTGCTCACGGTGCTGGTGGCCGTGAGCCTCGGCGCGACGCTCGTGGCGTCGCTGGCCATGTACAGGCTGGTGTCGGGCCTGCAGGACGAGGACCTGCGTCGCATCGAGACAAGCCTCGGCGAACGCTTCGACGTCTTCGAGACGATGTTGCGCAGCGAGAACAAGCGCAACACCGCGGCCATGGCGCAGGTGCTGCCGCAGATCGACGCCGACGTGGCGAGCCTCGGCCGGCCGACCTGACGGTCGAACAGCTGAACGCGATGGCGACAAAGTACGGTGTCGAGAACATCTACTTCATCGATCGCGATCACACGGTCTTCAACACCAACCTCGCGACCGACAGGGGGCTCGTCTTCCCCAAGGGGTCCTTCACCGAGTTCCTCGACTCGGTGTTCGACAAGGGCAAGGTGATGAGCGATGGCGTCGACCTGTCGTCGGTCACCGGTACGCTCAGGACCTACACTTAATTACGGTCCACCCGGTAAGGACTACATCATCGAGGCCTCAACCGACGTCCGCACGACCCCGCGGCGGCGAACCTGTTGAAGAGCCGCGCGTCAGCGGGCTGACGCGCGAGCCTCGCGGAACGACACGAGGCGACGCTGGGTCTCGTCCCACAGGACGAGGCGTACGCAGCGGAAGCTCTGGATCAGGGTCAGCCGCCCGACGTCCCGCAGTTCGGGGTAGTCGCGCAACACATTTGGCAGCCGGTAGTAGGGGATGCGGCTGCTGAGATGATGAACGTGGTGAATGCCGATGTTGGCGGTGAACCAGCGCAGGAAGGCAGGCAGGTCGTAGTGCGAGCTGCCGTGCAGCGCCGCCTCATGCAGGTTCCAGTCCGGATCGCTGTCCCATTTCGTGTGCTCGAACTGGTGCTGGACGAAGAACAGCCAGACGCCGACGGAGGCGGAGAGCAGCAGGACCGGCAGGTGGATCAGCAGGAAGGCCTTTATGCCGACCAGCCAGATCAGGAGGCCGGCGACCAGCACGATCGCCAGGTTGTTCGCCATGGTGCTGACCCAGGGCCGCCACCCGTCGCGCATCAGGCCGATCGGCAGGCGATGCTGCACGATGAACAGATAGGCGGGCCCGAGACCGAACATGATCAGCGGATGGCGATAAAGGCGATAGCGCAACCGGCCCCAGAACGAGCGCGCGCGATACTCCTCGACCGTCAGCGTGTCGACATCGCCGAAACCGCGCTTGTCGAGATTGCCGGTGCTGGCGTGATGAGTCGCATGCATGCGCCGCCAGACCTCGTAGGGGGTCAGCGTCAGGACGCTGGCGATGCGGCCGATCCAGTCGTTGGCCGAGCGTTTGCTGAAGAACGCGCCGTGCCCGCAATCGTGCTGGATCGCGAACAGCCGCACCATGAAGGCGCCGGCGGCGATGGCCAGCGGCAGGGCCAGCCAGTAGCCGATGTCGAGCGTCGCCCAGGCCAGCGCCCACAGGGCGACGAGCGGCACGACCGTCACGGCGATTTCGAAGATGCTGCGGCTGTTGCTGGGCTGGCGATAGCGGGCCAGGACCTGGGTCCAGGCGCGAGCGGCTTTCGCCATCTGCGCGCGCGGCCCGGCGGCTTCCGGAAGGGTGCTCAAACGAGTGGATTTCCTTGAGAGAGGGTGCGGGCGTCGGCTAACCGCCCTTCGGCCTTAGGTGCCGTCGCTGGCAAAAGCAACGAGCGAAATGGCCCAGCGATGCGAATCTTCGGAGATTACTCCGATTGTGACCGAGGGGTGGCGACAGTGGTGCCTCTGCGACGTCCGCGGCCTCGTCCCGTGCTCCGTCCGGTACCTTCCTTGGGCGCCTGAACCGGCTTGGCGCGAATGCGCACGGTCCGTCCGTCGGGCTGCTCCATGTCGAAGGCGCCGGTCTTGCGGATCAGGTCGCTGAGCTTGCGGAAGCCGTAGGTGCGCGGGTCGAAATCGGAGGCGATATTGGCGAGCCGCTGGCCGACCGCGCCGAGACTGACCCAACCATCCTCCGTCTCCATCTGCGCAATCGCCTTCGTCAGGAACGGAATAGCGGCACTGGTCGATTGCAGGGAGTTTGGCGCCCTTCCTTCCTCGGGTGTCGTTACTGCGGCCTCGGGCAGGAGGTTCTCGGTATAGATGAAGCGGCGGCACGCCTGGCGGAAGCTTTCGGGTGTCTTCTGCGCGCCGAAGCCATAGACGTCGGCGCCCTCCTCGCGCAGGCGGGAGGCCAAGCGGGTGAAGTCGCTGTCGGAAGAGACGAGGCAGAAGCCGTCGAAGCGGCGGCTGTGCAGCAGGTCCATCGCGTCGATCACGAGGGCGATGTCAGACGCGTTCTTGCCCGACGTGTAGGCGAACTGCTGGTAGGGATCGATCGCGTATTTCTGGAGGATCTCGGCCCACGACCTGAGGCGCGTGCTCGAGAAGTCGCCGTAGATGCGCCGCACGCTCGCTTCGCCGAACTTGGCGATCTCCTCGAAGAGTCCCGCGGCGATGCGCGGCGAGGTGTTGTCGGCATCGATCAGCACGGCAAAGCGGCGTAGGCGATTGTCGTCGGGCATCTGAATGCTCCCGGCCCTCAGGCGGCCGATTTGGCGTAGATCGCGTCGACATGAATGTCGGCGCAATCGATCACGGGGAAGCCGGGCTCGTGGCCGGCGAAAGCCAGGAACAGGTCGGTGCCGCCCAGCATGATGGCCTCGGCGCCGCGCGAACAAAGCTCGCGGCCGGCGTCGAAGAAGACACGCCGCTGCGCTTCGGTGACATGGCCGACGGTGGCCATCGCAACGTAGTTGTCATGAACCAGGTCGAGCGCTTCGGTCGGCACGACCTCGACCGACGGAATGCCGCCGTAGAGCTTCGTCTCCATCACGGTGCGCGTGCCCAGGATGCCAATCTTCCTGAACTTCCCCTTGGCCAGCGATGCGTCGACCGCGGGGATGGCGTTGAGGATGGGAAGCGGCGAGATCGCCATCAGCTCGTTCACGCAGAAATGGCCGCCCATGGAGGTGATGGCGGCGGCCTGCGCGCCAGCGGCCTTCATGCGACCGACGAGTCCGGCGAAAATCTCCGCCTGTTTGCTGGGATTCTTGGCCACGAGATTACGGCTCATCTCGCGCACGTCGGCATGCGCCATGGTGAGGTCGAGCCGAGTGCCGGCCGCGACGTGCCGTTCGATCAGGCCTCGATAGTAGAAGTCGGTGGCGGCCGGTCCGATGCCGGCGATAAGTCCGATATGCATGGGCGACTGTCTCCGATCCGCCGCCGCGCGGCAACAGCCCCGACGTTGGCAGGGTGTGGCGAAAAGCGTCCCTGCTAGACGGTGGTCGCGACCGCTAGACTTCGACCATGCAGAGGGTGGTCGTGTTCGGAACGACAGGATCGGGCAAGAGTTGGCTGGCCGAACGGCTCGCCGACCGCACCGGCCTGCGCGTGGTCGAGCTCGACGCCCTGTTCTGGGGGCGCGACTGGCAGCCGGCGCCGGCCGAGCTGTTCCGCCATCGCGTCGAGTGCGAGACCTGCGAGGACGGCTGGATCGTCGTCGGCAACTATGGCCAGGTGCGCGACCTGGTGTGGCGTCCGGCCGACACGCTGGTCTGGCTCGATCTGCCACTGCCTGTCGTCATGGGGCGCCTGCTGCGGCGGACGGTGAAGCGCGCCGTGACCCGCGAGGAACTGTGGGGCACCGGCAATCGCGAGACGCTCGGCAACGCCTTTCTCAGCCGCAACTCGATCCTGCTCTATGCGCTGAAGACGCATCACCGAAATCGCGAGCGCTTCGCGCAGGAATGCGAAGCGCTCGCCGCGGAGAAACGCGTCGTGCGGCTGCGCAGCCGTCGCGACGTCGAGCGCTTCGCGCTCAGTCCGCTGCCTTGACCGCGGGCAACGGCGCCCGCACGCCACCGCGCGCGAACATCGCGTCGATGTCGGACGCGGCGTAGCCCAGCTCGCTCAGGATGTCCGGCCCGTCCTCGCCGATATGCGGGGCGTGCTGCTGCGGCGCGTGTTCCGACGCGGGCGGCAGGCCCGCGATGTTGGCGACCGGCATGCGGCCGAATCCGTCCTGCTCGATCCAGTCGATCGCGCCCGATTCCTTGACGTGCGGATGGTCGAGATAGTCGGAGTAGTTGTTCACCCGCTCGCAGAACACGTCCTTGGGCTGCAGGATCGCGATCCACTCCTCGGTCGTCTTGGTCGGCATCGTCTCGTTCAGCGCCTTGATGATCTTCGGCGCATTCTTGATTCGGTTCTCGTGGCTCTGCAGGTCGGGGTCGTCGGCGATGTCCTGGCGGCCGATCAGCTCGAACAGCAGCCGGAAATGGTGCGGCCGCATGGCGCTCACCATGATGTAGCCGTTCGACGTCTTGTAGCTGCCGGCCGGCATGTAGAGCACCGGCGGTGCGCCCTTGGAGAACACCCATTCCATCAGCTTGGCGCCCTGGAAGGCGGCTGCGGCGCGCATCAGGCTCGAATCGATGAAGCAACCTTCGTTGTAGCGGAACTGGCGCATCAGCGCGGTCGACAGCGCCTGGAAGGTGTAGAGGCCGGTCGTCACGTCGACGGCGATCATGCCCTGACGCCACGGCGTGCCATCGGGCATCTTGTTCATCACCATCATGCCGCTGAACGCCTGAATCAGCCCGTCCACGGTCGGACGCTTGCTGTAGGGGCCGGTCTGGCCGAAGCCCGACACCGAGCAATACACGACGCTCGGATTGATCTTCTTGATGTCGTCGTAGCCGAAGCCGAGCCGCGAGATCACGCCGGGGCGGAAGCTTTCCATCACCACATGCGCCTTGGCGGCGATCTTCCTGGCAACGGCGATGCCGTCGGCCGACTTGAGGTCCAGCGCGATCGAGCGCTTGCCGCGGTTGAAGGCGACGGAATGGGCGCAGTGATCGCCCTTCAGTTCGCCCAGCGCGCGGCCCCAGTCGCCTTCGGGCGGCTCGACCTTGATGACGTCGGCGCCGTGCAGCGCGAGCAGCATGGAGGCGTGCGGCCCCGCAATGCCCTGCGTGAAGTCGAGAACGGTAATGCCGTCGTAGGCGCCCTTGATCGTGGTCACTTGTTCCTCCCGAAGGAGCTGAACGTACGTTTACCGGCGCCTTTCACGCAAGGCCGGACCTGCATCAAAGCCATGCGTCGTATTTGTATCCCTCCCGCGTCCGCGGGAGGACGGTCGCATATGAGCAAGGATCCCTCACTATGTTCGGGATGACACGACTGCTTGGGTTTGCGCAGTGCGTCGATACAAAAAGCGGTGTCATCCCGAACATAGTGAGGGATCCTTCGCCTTCCTTAAAAAGCGCAAAGCCTGCCTCAGGCGATGACCGGCAGGGTCTCGATGTCGTAGGCGTGGGTGATCTTGCGGCCGAGCACCGGGTCGTCGAGCTCCATCTCGAAGCGCGAGGAGGGCCGGATGGCGCCGATTGCCGGCATGGTGCCGCAGAACATCACGCTGCCCATGGGCAGGCGCTTGTTGTCCTTCCATCCGAAGATCAGCTCGCGAGGGTCGCGAATCCGGGCCAGCGGACCTTCCTGATACAGAATTTTCCTGCCGCCTTCCTGCACGAAGCTGCGCAGGATCAGCTGGTCCCAGTGCGGCTCGACCTCCTCGAAACGCCAGGCGGTGCGGCCGATCGGCTTGGCGCACATCTGCTTCGAAACGGCGATGCCGTAGCTCTCGACCTTGCGATCGGTATGGTCGGCCCCGACCGTGACCCAGAGACGGTCGGCGGCGCCGACCAGGACGGGCTCGACTTCGCCCGAACTGTCCTCGCCCAGTACCTGGATGCGATCGGCCTGCGTCAGCATCTGCGCGGAGGCACGATAGTAGATCGGCACCCGCGAAGGCGGCTGTACGCCGATCGCCTTCAGCTCCTCGATGTGATGGTTGAGCGCGGTCACGTCGCGCCCGGTCCAGCCGGCGATGACGAGATTGTCGATGTCGACGGAGACCTGCTCGACCGCGCCCTTGGCGTGGCCCTCGAATTCCAGGCGCGCCATCGTCAGAGGACGGCCAGGCGCGAGTTGAGCAGATCGGTGATCAGCATGTAGCCCGGCGCGTGAGTGATGCAGAACTCCGGCTTCACGGTCGCCACGACCGATTGCGGGGTGACGCCACAGGCCCAGAACACGGGATATTCGTCGTCGCGCACCGGCACCGCGTCGCCATAGTCGGGCTTGCCGATGTCCTTGATGCCGATCATCTCGGGCTTGCCGAGATGCACCGGCGCGCCGTGGACCGAGGGGAAGCGCGTCGTCACCTGCACGGCGCGGATCGCGTCGGCCGGCTTGAACGGACGCATCGAGACGACCATCGGCCCGTGGAAGGGACCGGCGGGCGCGCATTCGATGTTGGTGCGGAACATCGGCACGTTGCTGTTGCAGCTCTGGTGCCGCAGCTCGAGGCCGTTCTCGATCAGCGCTTCCTCGAAGGAGAAGGAGCAGCCCAGCACGAAGGAGACGAGGTCGTCGCGCCACACGCCCTTGAGGTCGGTCACTTCCTCGACCATCTCGCCGTTCTTCCAGATGCGATAGAGCGGGATGTCGGTACGGATATCGAGATCCTCGCCCAGCGTCGGCAGCCTCCAGTCTCCCGGCTCGGACTGTCCCAGCAGGGGGCAGGGCTTGGGGTTGAGCATGCAAAAGCGTGCGAAGTCGGCGGCGAGCGCCTTGGGCAGGATCGCGAGGTTGCCCTGGACATAGCCCGGCGCCATGCCGGAGGTCGGCAGGCGGGCGGCGCCTGCGCGGATGCGGCGGCGCGCGTCGCGGCCGGTCTCGCCCTTGAGGTTGGTCATCGTGTCCATGACGGTCTCCCTGTTACTTTTACTGCCTCCCCATTCGAATGGGGAGGTGGCGCGGTAATCCGCGACGGAGGGGGCAGGGGCAACCTGCTGCGGCTCATGACCCCTCCGTCGCCGTATGACGTCGACACCTCCCCATTTGAATGGGGAGGAATCTCAGACGTGCTGGCCGCCGTTGATCTGGATCTCGGCCCCGGAAACGTAACTCGATCCCTTCTCGCAAAGGAAGTGAATCACGTCGGCGACCTCGTCGGGCGTGCCGAGCCGTCGCATCGGAATCTGCTCCTCGACGATCTTCTCGGTGCCGGGCGACAGGATCGCCGTGTCGATCTCGCCTGGGGCGATCGCGTTGACGCGAATGCCGCGCGGCCCGAAATCGTGGCTCATCTCGCGGGTCAGCGCGGCGAGTGCTGCCTTGGACGTGGCATAGGCCGATCCTGCGAAGGGATGGACGCGGCTTCCAGCGATCGAGGTGACGTTGACGACGCAACCCTGCGCCGTCGACAACTCGGTGACCAGGCCGCGCGCCAGCGCGACGGGCGCGAAGAAATTGACGTTGAAGACCTGCCGCCACAGGTCGAACGGCGTGTCCATCGCGCCGAGCCGCTCGCCGCCCTTGCCCTTGGGCGAGATGGCGGCGTTGTTCACCAGCGCATCGAGCCGGCCGCCGGCCAGGCGCGAGCGGATCTGCTCGATGCCGCGGCCGATGTCGACGGGATCGGCGAGGTCTAGCTGGACATGGTTCTCGCCGCCGCTCGGCCAGGGGCACAGCGCACTGAAGGGCTGGCGAGAGATCGTGATCACCCGCCAGCCGTTGGCGCTGAACTTCTTCACGGTCGCATGGCCGATGCCTCGGCTTGCACCAGTCAGAACCAAGGTGCGGACATTGTCGCGAGGAAGGGCTGTATCCATGACGCTCATCCTACCCTGCCTGTGGACCGACTTCGCGTCCGATTCGCGCGACGGGCGATGCAAGGAGTTGTGGGTTCGCTTTTGTTCTTCACATCATCTATTAACCCATTGTGATTCCATGGGTTTGTTGGATTTTTAAGGCGAGTTGAGTTAAGCTTCCTTCAGGCTTGGCCCAATTTCAGGGTCGCTTGGCCGTAGTTATTTTGACGAAGCTTATTTTTGGAGTTGTCCGACATGGCGGACGAACGACGGGCCTCGATGCCCACACCCTATCTGCGCACGGGGCCTGCCACGATGCTCACGGGGATCGGCCTTTGCCTCCTCCTCATGATTATGCAGATGATGCCGGAAATTCGCGACGCCGGGCCGCAAGCTGTGATCACCGCCTCGAACACCAGCCGCTGAGCGGGCGTCCGGCCGCTTGTGCGGCTGAGCAAGAGCGCGCATCTAGGGGCCGAGGTTGCGCGTACCCATGACAGCAGAACACGATCAGGCCCTGCCGGTGGGCACGCAGCTCGGCGACTATCGCCTCGATGCGCTGATCGGCCATGGCGGCTTCGGCATCACCTATCGGGCCTTCGATACCCAGCTCGCCAAGTTCGTCGCCATCAAGGAATACATGCCGGTCGAGTTCGCGATGCGCCGGCCGGACGGCACGGTCGCACCGCGCAGCGCGCGCTACGGCGACGATTTCGCCTGGGGCCGCGAGCGCTTCCTCGACGAGGCGCGCGCCCTGGCGCGCTTCCGACACGTCCACATCGTGCCGGTGCTGCGCTACTTCGAAGCCAACGGCACGGCCTACACCGTCATGGAGTTCGAGGACGGCCACAGCGTCGCGCAGATCCTGCGCCAGCCCGGCCGGCGCCTGCAGCCGGAGGAGGTGCGCAGCCTCACGGAGGGCATGCTGAGCGGCCTCGGCGCCGTGCATGCCCAGGGCTTCCTGCACCGCGACATCAAGCCGTCGAACGTCATCGTGCGCCGCGACGGCGTGCCGATTCTGATCGACTTCGGCGCCGCGCGGCAGGCGATGGGTGGCCGCACGCGCACGCTCACCAGCATCCTGACGCCGCAATACGCGCCGATCGAGCAGTATGCGATGGACGGCAAGCAGGGTCCGTGGACCGACATCTATTCGACCGCCGCCGTCCTGCATCACGCCATCGCGGGCGCGCCCCCGCCCGAGGCGGTGAGCCGCGTCGGCAGCGATCCCTATCGTCCGCTCGCGGTGACCCATGCCGACCGTTTCGACGGTTCGATGCTCGCGGCGATCGACCGCGGACTCGCCTTCGCGCCCGAGCAGCGGCCGCAGACGATCTCCGAATGGCGCACCCTGTTCGGCGCCTCGCTGCCACGGGCCGAGGACGCGCCGACGCAGCGCATGCCCGGTCCCATCTCCGCATCGCCACGGCTCGGCGGGGTGAACCGTTCGGTAGAGGAGGCAGGCGATACGGCGACGCCGCCGGCACCGCCATCTTCCGGCAGGGCGCGTTCCCGCCGGCGGTGGCCGTACATACTTCTCGTGCTGGGGGCCGTCGCGCTCTGGAAGTACCAGCCGCAGATTCGCGAGCGTCTTCTCGGGACGCCTGCGGTCGAGACCCAGGCTGCGTTGCCCGCTGCCGTGCCGGTCCCGGCGCCGAAGGAAGCGCCGCCGGCGGCTTCCCCTCCCGCTCCTGCGCCCTCGACCCCGACACCGGTGCCGGCACCGGCCGCGTCCGAAACCCCCGCGCAGAAGGCACTCGTCGACCAGGCGCAGCGTGCCGCGGGCGAGGCCCGGGCTCTGGCCGAACGCGCGGACGAAGCGGCCCGGGCCGCCCGTGCCATGGCGGGCGAAGCGCGCATCGTGGCGGCGCGTGCCGGGCGGCCCGATCTCGAGAACGGCGAACGTCTCACCTATGGCGGCGGCTCGAGCTATGTCGGCCAGGTCGTCGACGGCCAGCGGCAAGGTCTCGGGGTTGCCGAACTGGGCAACGGCGAACGCCAGGCCGGCGACTGGAGTGCCGACCGCATGAACGGTCTCGGCACGGTCCGGCTTGCCGACGACACGCGCTATGCAGGTCAGTGGAAGGACGGCCAGTCGACCGGCCTCGGCATCCGCGAGAAACCGGGCGTCGAGCGGTCGGAGGGCAACTTCGTCGGCGGCCGGCTCGAAGGCTTCGGGCTGCAGCGCACGCTCGCCGAACCGAATGTCGTGCGGGCCGGAGAGTTCCATGCCGACCTTCTCGATGGGCCGGGAGTCGAACGCATCGGCGAACGCGAGCGCTACGAGGGCGGCTTCCGCAACGGCCAGCGCAACGGCTTCGGTCAGTACACCGACGCCGAGGGCAAGACGCGTCCGGGTCGCTGGGCCGATGGAAAGCTCGTCGAATCAGTGCCTTAGTCGCGTTCCAGGATTGATGGCACGGATGTTGCGCCCTGCGGGGTTCAAGAGAGCATCTGCCATCCGTGTCAAAGCCACTGTCCGTAGTGCTGATCGACGACAATCCCACCCGCGCCGAGATCGTGGAGTTGGGACTGCGCGATGCCGGCTATGTTCTCCTGGCGCGGCTCGACGGCACCCACGACCTCGCGACG
Organism: Reyranella humidisoli; assembly: GCF_019039055.1. Taxonomy (NCBI): domain Bacteria; kingdom Pseudomonadati; phylum Pseudomonadota; class Alphaproteobacteria; order Hyphomicrobiales; family Reyranellaceae; genus Reyranella; species Reyranella humidisoli. The sequence goes on along the minus strand of NZ_JAHOPB010000001.1, from coordinate 1,005,268 downwards.
CGCGTCAATGTCCTGCAACCCGACGTTATCGTGGTCAGCATCGACAGTCCCAGTCGTGACGCGATCGAGGACCTGCGGCGCACGACGGAACAGCAGCCGCGTCCCATCGCCCTGTTCGCCGATCGGTCCGATCCCGCGATCATCGCGGCAGGCATGGAGGCGGGCGTGTCCGCCTATGTCGTGAAGGGACTGACGCAGGACCGCGTGCAACCGGTCGTCGACGTCGCGGTCGCGCACTTCAATCGTTATCACGCGATGCGCGAGGAACTCGACCGCGCGCGCCTGTCGCTCGTGGAACGCAAGACCGTCGATCGCGCCAAGGGCTTCCTGATGGAGCAGAAGGGGATCGGCGAAGAGGCCGCCTACAAACTGCTGCGCAAGCTCGCCATGGATCAGAACAAGCGCATTGGCGAAGTGGCGCAGGACCTTCTCACCTATGCGAAGGCGCTGAAGTTCTAGGCAGGCGAGATGCCTGCCTCTTTGGCGGCCATGCTGCATTTGCGAGCACTCGATAACACGACCCCAAAGGGGTGATTTTCGAGGTCGTCGACACTTTCATCGATGGATCAGCCACTTGGCCGATCGCGGCGGCGCCTTCGGCGGTTGGCATGTTTCCTGCTGAACTACAGGCGAGGCGCCCAATGACGGGCGGCTCCTGAATTTCGGGCAGGCCAATGGCGGTCTGCCCTCCCGGACAATGACGTCCCACACGGTCGCTTCATCGCGGCCGCTTGGGGCGTCTTTTTTTTTGGAGTCGAGTCTGGTGGGACAAGTCGAGCGACCGAAGGTGAGGGTGGGGTTCATTCCCCTGATCGACTGCGCGCCCGTGCTGTTCGCGGAGGTGCTCGGCCTCTACGAGCGTCACGGTCTCGACGTCGAACTGCTCCGCGAAGTCTCCTGGTCCAACATCCGCGACAAGCTCGCGGTCGGCCTGCTCGACGCGGCCCACATGCTCTCGCCGATGCCGCTCGCGACCACGCTGGGCATCGACAGCGTCAACGTCCCGATGATCGCGGCGATGACGCTGCATCTGAACGGCAACTCGATCACGCTGTCGAACGCGCTGTGGCGGGAGATCGAGGACGCTGCGCCCGAGCATGTCGGCGACCATCGCCCGGCCGGCGCGCCGCTCGATGCCCGCGCCCTGGCCGCCGTCGTTGCTCGCCGCGCGTGCGAGGGCCGCCCGCCCATCACGCTGGCGTCGGTCTTCACCTACTCCTCGCACAATCACCTGCTGCGCCTGTGGCTCGCTTCGGGCGGCATCGATCCGGATCGCGACGTGCGCCTCACGGTCGTGCCGCCGCCTCACATGGTGGCGCATCTCTCGGGCGGCACGATCGACGGCTACTGCGTCGGCGAGCCGTGGAACCAGCAATCCGCGACCCTCGGCATCGGCCGCATCGCCGCGTCCAGCCGGCAGATCTGGGACTCGATGCCCGAGAAGGTGCTGGGTACGACCGAGGCCTGGGCGCAACGCAATCCCAAGACTCTCATCGCGCTCGTGAAGGCCATCATCGAGGCCTGCGCCTGGCTCGACGAACCGGCCAACCGGCCCGAGGCGGCGCGCATCCTGGCGATGCCCCGCTTCCTCAACGTGCCGGCGGATGTGATCGGCCGCTCGTTGAGTCTTCCGGACTTCCACATCTTCCATCGCCAGCTCGCCAACTTCCCGTGGCGCAGCCATGCCGACTGGTACCTGTCGCAGATGGTGCGGTGGGGCCAGGTCGAGTCGCGCCCCGACATGCGCGCCGTGGCCGATCGCGTGTTCCGCAGCGACATCTACCGCGCCGCCGCCAGCGAGCTTGGCCTGCCGTGCCCGCTGGGAGACCGCAAGGTCGAGGGTGCGCATTCCGATCCCTGGATCCTGCCGACCAACGGCGCACCGGTGGCGATGGGTCCCGACAGTTTCCTCGATGGGTCGGTGTTCGACCCCAACAACGAAACCTCAACGACCTTCAAACAGCAGGAGAGCAATCATGGCGACTAGGAACGGCCGCAAGGGCCTGGGACGGCGCGACCTTTTCAAGAGCGCCTCGGGCGTCGCGGCGACGGCCGCCCTGATGAGCGCCGTGCGTGCCTCCTTCCCGGGCGGCGCCTTCGCGCAGACGAGCGGACCGGAGACCAACAAGGTCACGCTGGGCTTCATCGCGCTCACCGATTCCTCGCCGCTGATCATCGCCAAGGAAAAGAAGCTGTTCGACAAGTACGGCATTACCGACGCCAACGTCGCCAAGCAGGCGTCCTGGGGCACGACGCGCGACAATACCGTGCTGGGTTCGTCTTCAGGCGGCGTCGACGGCGCCCATATCCTGACGCCCAAGCCCTACCAGATGTCGCTGGGGCTCACGACGCCGGAGAACAAGCCGGTGCCGATGTACATCCTGTCGCGCCTCAACACGAACGGCCAGGCGATCTCGGTCGCCAAGGACCTGATGAGCACCGGCGCCACCGTCAATGCGGCGCCGCTCAAGGAGGCCTTTGCCAAGATGAAGGCCGCCGGCAAGGATCCGAAGTGCGCGATGACCTTCCGCGGCGGCACCCACGACCTGTGGATCCGCTACTGGCTGGCCGCAGGCGGCATCGATCCCGACAAGGACGTCTCGACCATCGTCGTGCCGCCGCCCCAGATGGTGGCCAACATGAAGGTCGGCAGCATGGAGGCCTTCTGCGTCGGCGAACCGTGGAACGAGCAGCTCGTCAACCAGGGCATCGGCTACACCGCCTGCACCACAGGTGACCTCTGGAAGAACCATCCGGAGAAGAGCCTCGCCATGCGCGCCGAGTGGGTCGACAAGAATCCGAAGGCGGCGCTGGCCGTCCTGCAGGCGGTGCTCGAGGCGGCGCAGTGGTGCGACAAGCGCGAGAACGCCAAGGAACTGGCCGACATCGTCGGCAAGCGCCAGTGGTTCAACTGTCCCCCCTCCGACATCATCAACCGCATCGAAGGCAAGGTGAACTACGGCGACGGCCGCAAGATCGACAACCGCGACCTGTCGATGAAGTTCTGGCGCGACCACGCCTCCTATCCCTACCAGAGCCACGAGCTGTGGTTCCTCACCGAGAACCAGCGCTGGGGCATGATGGCCGCCGATCTCGACACCAAGGCGATCATCGGCAAGGTCAATCGCGAGGATCTGTGGCGCGAGGCCGCCAAGGCCATCGGCGTCGCCGCGGCCGACATGCCGGCCGGGACGTCGCGCGGCAAGGAGACGTTCTTCGACGGCAAGGTCTTCGACCCGGCCGACCCGAAGGCCTACCTCGCTGCACTCCAGATCAAGAAGGTGGCGTGATGCCTGCTGCTGCAAGGGCCGCCGCCTCGGTGGCCGTCGCCACGCCCGTTCCGGAGAGCTCGGCGGAAATCGTGACGTTCCGGCCGCCCGTGCGGCCGGCGCTGGAACGTACTCTGGAAATGGCGCGCCATGTCGCGAGCGTCGTGCTGCCACCGCTCATCGTGCTCTCGATCACGCTGTTCGTCTGGCAGCTCCTGTGCTCGGAGCCCGGCGCGAGGCTGCCGCCGCCGACCAAGGTGGTGTCGGATGCCTGGGACTTCATCGCCGATCCGTTCTACGACAATGGCGGCATAGACAAGGGCGCCTTCTGGCAGATCTCCAAGAGCCTCGGGCGCGTTGCGATCGGCTTCAGCTTCGCCGCCGTCGTCGGCATCGCGCTCGGCGTGCTGGTCGGCCAGAGCACCTGGGCAATGCGCGGCCTCGATCCGATCTTCCAGGTCCTGCGCACCGTGCCGCCGCTCGCCTGGCTGCCGCTGTCGCTGGCGGGCTTCCGCCATGCCGATCCATCGGCCCTGTTCGTGATCTTCATCACCTCGATCTGGCCGATCATCATCAACACGTCGGTGGGCGTGCGGAACATCCCGCAGGACTATCGAAACGTCGCGGCGGTGATCCGGCTCTCCTGGTGGGAGGTCTTCTACAAGATCACGCTGCCCGCCACCGTGCCCTACATCTTCACCGGCCTGCGCATCGGCGTCGGCCTGAGCTGGCTCGCCATCGTGGCGGCGGAGATGCTGATCGGCGGTGTCGGCATCGGCTTCTTCATCTGGGACGCGTGGAACAGCTCGCGCATCTCCGACATCATCGTGGCGCTCGTGTACATCGGCATCGTCGGCTTCCTGCTCGACAAGCTGATCGCCGTGGTCGGTCACTTCGTGTCGCATGGCGCCTCGGCGCAGTAGGAGCAACCGGCCATGACCACTCAACCCTATCTCAAGTTCGAACAGGTCGGCATGAGCTTCCGCCGCGGCCAGATGGCGACGGAAGTGCTGCGCGACGTGAACCTGCGCATCGAGCAGGGCGAGTTCGTCTCGCTGATCGGCCATTCGGGATGCGGCAAGTCGACCTTGCTCAACATCCTGGGCGGCCTGTTGAAGTCGACCAGCGGCGAGGTCTTCCTCGAAGGCAAGGTGGTCGACGACCCGGGCCCCGACCGCGCCATCGTGTTCCAGAACCATTCGCTGCTGCCGTGGCTGACCGTCTACGGCAACATCGCTATCGCGGTGGACAAGGTGTTCGGCAGCTCGAAGAGCAAGGCCGAGCGCCATGACTGGGTGATGCACAATCTCGAACTGGTGCAGATGGCCCAGGCCAAGGACAAGCGGCCGCACGAAGTGTCGGGCGGCATGAAGCAGAGGGTCGGCATCGCCCGCGCGCTCGCCATGCAGCCCAAAGTGCTGCTGATGGACGAGCCGTTCGGCGCGCTCGACGCGCTGACCCGCGCGCACCTGCAGGACAGCGTCATGGAAATCCATGCGCGTCTCGGCAACACGGTGATGATGATCACCCACGATGTCGACGAGGCGGTGCTGTTGTCCGACCGCGTGGTGATGATGACCAACGGTCCCGCTGCGACGATCGGCGAGATCCTGCCGATCGACCTTGCCCGGCCGCGCCGCCGTCTCGAACTCGCCACCGACCCCGAGTACGCGCGCTGCCGCGCCGCTGTGCTCGAATTCCTCTACGCGCGTCACAGGGTGCCGGCGCGTGTCGCGGCCTAGCAGCGTTCCTCCCCCGTCAGCGGGGGAGGTGTCGCCGTCATACGGCGACGGTAGGGTCATGCATCTTGAGTTGGCGATGACCCCTCCGTCGGCCTGTGAGGCCGACACCTCCCCATTTGAGTGGGGAGGTGCATGAAAGAAGAACTCGACGACGCCCAGAAGCAGTGGCTGCAGGGTTTCGTCAGCGGGATCGAAGCCCGCAAGGCGGCGGACAAGCTCGCCTCGCGCACGGCGGGATCGTCCTCCGAAGGCCAGCCGATCGGTCCCGACGCCCTGCAGCATGCCGCGCAGGACCGTATCGTGGCGTCGGGCGGCAAGCTGGTCGCCGAGGAGACCGCCAAGCGCGCACGCAATCCGCTCGATCGCTGGGACGAGGTGGTGGGCCGCGCCGAGGCGGGGCAGTTTCCCAAGGGCATCGACGTCTTCCTCACCAAGTATCACGGACTCTTCTTCGTCGCGCCGGCGGAGAATTCCTTCATGTGCCGGCTGCGCATGCCCAACGGCATCCTGAACGCCTGGCAGATGCGTGGTCTGGCCGAAGCCGCGGATGCCTTCGGCGGCGGCTATGCCGACGTGACGACGCGCGCCAACCTGCAGATCCGCGAGATCCCCGCGCGGCATGCCGTCGACCTGCTGCTCGCCGTGCAGGATCTCGGGCTGACGGCGCGCGGCTCGGGCGCCGACAATATCCGCAACATCACCGGCAGCGCGACGGCCGGCATCGACCCGCAGGAGCTCTACGATACGCGGCCGCTGTGCCGCGCCATGCATCACTACATCCTCAATCATCGCGAGATGTACGGCCTGCCGCGCAAGTTCAACATCGCCTTCGACGGCGGCGGGCGCGTGCCGGTGCTGGAGGACACCAACGACATCGGCTTCGTCGCGACCGAGGTGACGGGCGGCGCGGGCTTCGAGCCTGGCATCTATTTCCGCCTACAGCTGGGCGGCATCACGGGTCATCTCGATTTCGCGTTCGAGACCGGGATACTGCTGAAGCCGGAGGAATGCGTGGCGGTGGCAGGCGCCGTGGTGCGCGCCTTCGCGATCCACGGCGACCGCACCAACCGCCAGAAGGCGCGCCTGAAATACGTGATCGACCGCATGGGCCGCGAGGCCTTCGTGGCCGAGGTCGAGAAGGAACATGGCGGCAAGCTGCGGCGCGCGGCCGGTGCGCAGGTGGCGCCGCGCATGCTGGCCGACAAGCAAGGCCATATCGGCGTGCATCGCCAGAAGCAGGCCGGCCGCAACTATCTCGGCCTCGTCCTCCCGGTCGGCCGCATGACCTCGGAGCAGATGCGCGGCATCGCCGGGATCGCGGACCGCTTCGGCAGCGGCACGATCCGGCTCACGGTCTGGCAGAACCTGCTGATCTCCGACGTGGCCGACCGTGACGTCGGCGTCTGCATCGCAGCCATTGCCGCCCTCGGTCTCCGCGTCGAGGCGAGCGCGCTGCGGCGCGGCCTGGTGGCCTGCACCGGCAATGCCGGCTGCAAGTTCGCGGCCGCGAACACCAAGGGCCATGCGCTGAAGCTCGTGGACTATCTCGAGATGCGGCTGGCCATCGACACGCCGATCAACATCCATCTGACGGGCTGCCACCATTCCTGCGCCCAGCACTATGTCGGCGACATCGGCCTGATCGCCGCCAGGGTCGAGCGCGGCGAGGACAGTGTCGAGGGCTATCACGTCTTCATCGGTGGCGGTGCGGCCTCGACCGCGGAGCAGGCGATGGCGCGAGAGTACGCGACCTCGATCGCCTTCGACGATCTGCCGCCGCTCCTCGAGAGGTTGCTGGCGACGTACCTGGCGCACCGTCAGTCCGCCACCGAATCGCTCTTCGAATTCTGCCGTCGCCACGAGATCGCCGCCCTGCGCGATCTGGCCGAGCGCGCCCCGGTGCCGGCGCTCGCTGCATGAACGCCCTCGCGCCCATTCCGAAGATCGTTCCCGAGAACGCGCCCTTCTCGACGGAGCAGCGCGCCTGGCTGAACGGCTTCTTCGCCGCCTATCTCGGCGTCAACGGCGGCGGTCCGGAAAGCGCTCCCGCGGAAGGCGCCGAGCCGGAGGATTTCCCCTGGCACGATGCGGCGCTGTCGCTTGGCGAACGGCTTGAACTCGCAAAGGACAAAAAGCCCGAACGCCAGCTCATGGCTGCGATGGCCCAGCTTGATTGCGGCCAGTGCGGCTATCTCTGCCAGACCTATGCCGAAGCCGTGTGGTTCGGCGCCGAGGCCGACATGGGCCGCTGCGTGCCGGGCGGCAAGGAAACGCAGCGCAAGGTGAAGGAACTCGTCGCCGCGTTCGAGCCGCTGCGCAACGGTTCGACCGTCGTGGCGCCAGCGGTGAAGTCCACCAGCCAGGTCGGCTTCTCGCGTGACCGGCCGGCGCTTGCGACCCTGGTGGATGCCCATCCGCTGAACCGCAACGGATCGGAAAAGGACGTGCGGCACGTCGTGCTCGATCTCTCGGCGAGCGACGTCACTTACGAGGCCGGCGACAGCCTGGGCGTCTTCGCTCGCAAGAACCCGCAGCTCGTGCAGGCGGTGCTCGACCGGCTGGGCGCCACGGGCGAGGAGATGGTAGGCGTCGATCACGAGGCGCTGCCGCTTCGACAGGCCCTGCTGAGCAAGGTCGACATCGCCCGGCCGAGCGACGAGTGCATGCTGTTCCTGGCGAACCGGGCTTTCGACGGCGAGGAGGCGTTGAAGCTGCAGGCGCTGGCCGCGGGCGAGGGGCCGCCGGAGCTGGCCGAGGCCGACCTGCTCGATCTGCTGCACGCCTTCCCGTCGGTCTCGCCGTCGCTGCCCGGCTTGCTGAAGTCGCTCGACCGGCTGCAGCCCAGGCTCTACTCGATCGCCTCGTCGCCCAAGGCCCACCCGCGCGAGGTCCATCTGACCGTATCGGCGGTGCGTTGGGATACCAAGGACAGGACCCGGACCGGGATCGGCTCCTGCTATCTCGCCGACTTTGCCAAGCCGGGGGACGTCATCCCGGTGTTCGTGCAGAAGAGTCACGGCTTCGCGCCGCCGGCCGATGATACGATGCCGGCCATCATGGTCGGACCCGGCACGGGCATCGCGCCGTTCCGGGCCTTCCTCGAGGAGCGTGATGCACGGGATGCGAAAGGCAGGAACTGGCTGTTCTTCGGCGACCAGAAGCGCTCGACGGACTTTCTCTATGAGGACCAGATTGTCGACTGGCAGCGGCGCGGCGTGCTGTCCCGCCTCGATCTCGCTTTCTCGCGCGACCAGGCCGAGAAGGTTTATGTCCAGACGCGCATGCGCGAGAACGCGGCCGAACTCTGGGCGTGGTTCGAGCAGGGGGCTCACTTCTACGTCTGCGGCGACGCCAAGCGCATGGCCAGGGACGTCGAGACGACACTGCTCGACGTCGCGATGGGACCTGGTCGCAAGAGCGCCGCCGAAGCGAAGGCCTGGCTCGACGGCCTCGCCAAGGCCGGCCGGTATCAGCGCGATGTCTACTAGTGTTCTTCCGCTTCGCGTTGACCGACCCTACCTCATCGTGAAGAGCCGTGCGCAGCGCGGCGTCTCGAAGGATGGGCAACGCACGCGGTGCTCGTGCCCACCCTTCGAGACGCGCTCCTGCGGAGCGCTCCTCAGGGTGAGGTCGTTGTTGTCGTCATGACGGCCGGCGTCCATACGACCTGCCCCTATTGCGGCGTGGGATGCGGGATCGTCGCCACGCCTGACGGCAAGGGGGGAGCCGCCATCGCGGCTGATCACGACCATCCGGCCAACCAGGGGCGGCTGTGTTCGAAAGGCGCGGCGCTGGGCGAGACGCTGTCGCTCGGGGATCGCCTGCTGCATCCCGAGATCGACGGCCAGCGGGTCTCATGGGAGGTCGCGCTCGACACGGTGGCGGAGGGCTTCCGCAAGACGATCGAAGAGCATGGACCCGGTGCCGTCGCCTTCTATGTCTCTGGCCAGTTGCTGACCGAGGACTATTACGCCGCCAACAAGCTGATCAAAGGCTTCCTCGGCACCGCCAACATCGACACCAACTCGCGCCTCTGCATGGCGTCGTCCGTGGCGGGCCACAAGCGCGCCTTCGGCAGCGACACGGTGCCGGGACTCTATGAGGATTTCGAGCTGGCCGATCTCGTGGTGCTGGTCGGCAGCAATCTCGCCTGGTGCCATCCCGTGCTGTTCCAGCGGCTCGAGGCGGCCAAGCGCGCGCGGCCCTCGATGAAGGTGGTCGTCGTCGATCCGCGCCGCACCGAGACCTGCGACATCGCCGATCTCCACCTGGCGTTGAAGCCGGGCAGCGACGTGGCGCTGTTCAACGTCCTGCTGGCCGGTCTCGCGGAGCGCGGCGCGATCGACCGGCGCTTCGTCGAGCAGCACACGTCGGGCCTCGACGAGGCGCTCGCCGTCGCCCGGACCACCGATGCCACCGCCTGCGGTTTGCCATCGGCCGAGATCGCGACCTTCCTCGACTGGTTTGCCCGCACCGACAAGGTGGTGACGCTCTATTCCCAGGGCGTGAACCAGTCGAGCGCCGGTGTCGATAAGGTGAACGCGTTGATCAACTGCCACCTGCTGACCGGCCGCATCGGCCGGCCCGGCATGGGGCCCTTCTCGATCACCGGCCAGCCCAATGCGATGGGCGGCCGCGAGGTCGGCGCGCTGTCCAACACCCTGGCGGCCCACATGGATTTCGGTGCGGCGGACGTCGATCGCGTCGGGCGCTTCTGGCGCGCCGCGCGCATGGCGACCAAGCCCGGCCTCAAGGCGGTCGAGTTGTTCGAAGCCGTGCGCGCCGGCCGCATCAAGGCGGTGTGGATCATGGCGACCAATCCCGTCGACAGCCTTCCGGACGCCGACGCGGTTCGCGAGGCGTTGCGGGCTTGTGAACTCTCGATCGTCTCCGAGGCGATCCGTGCGACCGACACCGTCGACGCCTGCCGCATCCGCCTGCCGGCGCTTGCCTGGGCGGAGAAGGACGGCACGGTGACCAACTCGGAGCGAGGCATCTCGCGCCAGCGGCCGTTCCTGCCGCCGCCCGGCGAAGCGAGGCAGGACTGGTGGATCCTCTCGGAGGTCGCGCGGCGCCTCGGCCATGGCGAGGCCTTCGCGTGGCGCGGCGTTGCCGACATCTTTCGCGAGCATGCCGCGCTTTCCGGTTTCGAGAACGAGGGCAGGCGCGATTTTGACATCGGTGCCTGCGCCACGCTGGACGACGCGGCCTACGAAGCGCTGAAGCCCTTCGTGTGGGGCGGCGGGAGCGACAAGCGTTTCTTCGGCGACGGTGGCTTCTTCCATGCCGACCGCCGCGCGCGTTTCGTCGCGACGAAGGCACGCTTCCCCGTGAACGCACCGGACGGGGCGCGGCCACTGATCCTCAACACCGGCCGCGTGCGCGACCAGTGGCACACCATGACTCGCACCGGAAAGTCGGTGCGTCTTGCCGGCCATCGTCCCGAGCCCGCGATCGAACTGCATCCGCGTGACGCTGCGGCGCGTGGTCTGTCCGACGGCGACATCGCCGAAGTGACGAGTGCATGGGGCCGTGGCGTGCTGCGTGTGCATGTGACGGACTCCTTGCGGTGCGGAGAGGCGTTCGCGCCCATGCATTGGACCGCGCAGGTGAGTCGCGCGGGTCGCATCAACGCTGCAGTGAATCCCGCCGTCGATCCCATCTCGGGCCAACCCGAGCTGAAGCACACGCCTGTCGAGATTCGTCGTCTGGATATGCGCTGGCATGGCACGATTCTCGCTCGTCGCGCAGTCATGCTGCCGGAAATTTCCTACTGGGCGCGGATGCAGGGCGCCGGCTATCACGCCTACGTCTTTGCAGGCGAGCAGTCCTTCGCAGTTGCACAACGCGCGCTGGCCGCTTCGGTGCGCACGACCAATCCGGGCCCATGGCTCGTCGGCGAGAAAAATGTCACCGCCGTCATCGGTGACGGCAAGGTTGAGGCAATCATGTCTCTGGCGGAGACGCATGATGCCGGGGCGCGCGACCGCTTCGCGCCGTTCATGGCGCTGGAGCGCCTGACGGATGCCCAGCGCGACGAGCTGCTGCATGGCGGCACCGACATGCATCGCGGCGGCGAGATCTGCGCCTGCTTCGGCGTCTCCTGCGGCGCGGTCGAGGCGGCGATTGCCGACGGTGCGGCCTCGCTGGCCGCCGTCGGCGCCAAGACGCATGCGGGCACCAGTTGCGGTTCCTGCCGTCCCGAAATTCGCGCGCTGTTGCGCAAGGCCCGTCTCGCAAAGGCCGCATGATGCAGACCTTTCCCCTCTTTCTCTCCCTGCAGGGCCGCCGGGCGCTGGTCGTCGGCGGTGGCGACGCGGCCGCCCGCAAGGCCGAGTTGCTGCTCAAGGCCGGCGCCCAGGTCTCCCTCGTTGCCGGGACGGTGGGCGGCGAGATCGCCCAGCTCATTTCCGAGGGCCACATCTCCTGGGCCGGCCGCACCTTCCACGATGGCGAACTGGACGGGGTTTCCCTGGTCATCGTGGCGACCGAAGACGAAGCCGAGCAGGCGCGTGTCTCGACCTCGGCGCAGAAACGGTGCGTGCCCGTCAACGTCGTCGACCGGCCCGCGCTCTCCAGTTTCATCATGCCGGCGATCGTCGACCGGGCACCCGTGACCATCGCCATCTCGACAGCCGGCACGGCGCCCGCTCTCGCACGCCGCATCCGTGCCGAGATCGAACGCACTCTCCCGGCTGCGCTGGGCCGGCTGGCGCGCTTCGCTGACGTCTTCCGCGAGCAGGTGCGGCGAACGCTGGTGGTACCTCGCGCGCGGCGCCGCTTCTGGGATCGCGTCTTCGAGGGCCCGGTCGGCGAACTGGCCCTGGCCGGCGACGAAATCGGCGCGCGCCGCGAACTCATCCGCCTGCTCGACGGCGTGCGAAACGAGACGACGTCGACCGGCATGGTTCACCTGGTGGGGGCCGGTCCCGGCGATCCCGACCTGTTGACCCTGAAGGCGCACCGTCTGCTGCAGCGCGCCGATGTCGTGGTCTACGACCGGCTGGTTTCGGACGAGGTCCTGTCGATGGCGCGGCGCGACGCGGAGCGCGTCTATGTCGGCAAGCGCCGGGCGAACCATTGCGTGCCCCAACAGGAGATCAACGACCGGCTCGTGGCCCTGGCCCGCGCCGGCAAGAGCGTCGTGCGGCTCAAGGGTGGCGATCCCTTCGTGTTCGGTCGCGGCGGCGAGGAGGTGGAGGCACTCGTGAAGGCGGGCATCGCCGTCGAGGTTGTGCCCGGTGTGACGGCGGCCCTGGGCTGCGCCTCGAGCGCCGGCATCCCGCTCACCCATCGCGACCATGCGCAGGCCTGTGTGCTCGTCACCGGCCATCTTAAGGACGGTTCCGTCGACCTCGACTGGCAGATGCTGTCGCGGCCGCGCCAGACCGTCGTCATCTATATGGGGATGGGGGCGCTGCAGCAGATCGCCTCGCAGCTCATCGCCCACGGACTCCCCGCGTCGACCCCGGTGGCCCTCATCGAGCATGGCACCACTGAGCGGGAGCGGCGGGTCGTCGGCACCCTCGCCACCATCGAGGGGCAGGCCCAGCGGGCGCATCTGACGGGCCCGACTCTCTGCATGGTGGGTGAAGTGGTGGGGCTGGCGCTCAGCCGCGACCAGGAATTTAGCTTTGAGTCGAGAATGGGTCTCTGATAAGGGTGTCTGTGACAAAAATGCAACAACACCGGGGCAGGGATGCGTAGCTTTGTACTGAGCCTGGCGACACTGTTGGCATTTGCCGGCACCAGCTTCGCCCAGACCAATACCGGCGCCTCGAGCGCTCCAAAAGTGAAGACCGCCGCGACCGCCCAGACCACTACCACGAAGAAGCAGACGGCGGCACCGGCCAAGTCGGCAAACGTCCAGAAGGCCGCGGCTCAGCAGAAGAAAGCGCCGGCCGCCACCCCGCAGCAGCTCCGCGCCGGCCGCTATGCCGGTTTTGCGCCGGCCGCAGCAGCCTTGGCCGCGCCGCTGCCGGCTCCCGACCTCGACCTGTCGAGCCCGCGCAGTCTCAGCCTGATGAACTTCAACACCAAGGAAGAGGTGACGGTCACCTACTGGTCGAACGGCGCCTATCATCGCAGTGCGCTCGACCAGCTCAACCAGTTCCTGCGCGACAGCCGCGACAGCGGCGTGACCGAGATGGACCCGCTGCTGTTCGACGTGCTGTGGCACACCGCCCGTATCGCGGGCTACGGCGGCCAGATAGAGGTCCTGTCGGCCTTCCGCTCGCCCGAGAGCAATGCCTGGCTGGCCAGTGTCAGCCGCGGCGTCGCGCGCGACAGCCAGCACATGAACGGCAATGCGATGGACATCCGCTTCCCGGGCGTCCCGGTGTTCCGCATCCGCCAGGCGGCGCGCTCGCTCAACATGGGCGGCGTCGGCTTCTACCCGCGCTCCGGCTTCGTGCATCTCGACACGGGTCCCGTCCGCTACTGGTAAGGCCATGAGCCGCATCGAGATCGTCGAGGGCGACATCACGCGCCTCGACGTCGATGCCATCGTGAACGCCGCCAACGAGAGCCTGTTGGGCGGCGGAGGCGTCGACGGCGCCATCCACCGCGCCGCGGGCCCCGAACTTCTCGCCGAATGCCGCACCCTGGGCGGCTGCCCGACGGGCGAAGCGAAGATCACGGCCGGCTATCGCCTCAAGGCGCGTCACGTCATCCATACCGTTGGCCCGGTCTGGCATGGCGGCAAGCAGGGCGAGCCCGAACTTCTGGCGCGCTGCTATCGCAACAGCCTGGCGCTCGCGATCGTGCACGGCCTGCACAGCATCGCCTTCCCCGCCATCTCGACCGGCATCTACGGCTATCCGAAGCGCGAAGCCGCCGAGATCGCCGTCCACGAGGTCAACATGATCCCGCTGATCGAGCAGGTCGTCTTCTGCTGTTTCGACACGGAAACCGCCGACCTCTACCGCGAGATCGTGGGCGTTTAGAATCTGCGTCGTCCCGACCGAAACATGCGTCACCCCCTCACCTAACCTCTCCCCCTAGCGGGGGAGAGGAACATGAAATTCAAACTCCTCTCCACCGCTAGGGGGAGAGGCTGGGTGAGGGGGCTGCGCACCGCCTATCAATCGCGGAACCTTCTTTACTGCCCGTACCTGTTCGCGTTCTTCAGGTACTCGATCTCCTCCGGCGTCGTGCTCCTGCCCAGCACCTCGTTGCGGTGGGGGAAGCGGCCGAAGCGGGCGACGACGTCGCGGTGGTCGATCGCCGATTTGATGTTGTTCTCGCCGCCGATCGTCTCGAACAGGGCGCAGGCGAACTGCTGGTCGGCGAGTTGTTCGCTGTGGCCGAACGGCATGTAGAAGAACAGACGCATGTCGACCGGGAAGACCGATGGATAGAAGCGCGCCACCGCATAACGCGCGATCTCGATGGCCCTGGCGTCGCCGGCGAAGGCGCGCGCCGTCTTGCGGAAGCAGTTCCGGGTGAACTGGTCGCAGAGAAGGATGAGTGCCAGCGCGCCCTCGGGCGAATCCTTCCAGGCGTCGAGGTCTCCGGCGATGGCGCGCTCGATCGCGGCGCCGAAGCGGCCGATCGTCTCGGCGTCGAACTCGGGCGTGCTCTTCCACCAGATGTCGCGCGGCTTGCCATGGTCGGGATGGCCGAGCGGCAGGAACCAGAAATCGATGATGTCGCGGATGGACGGGGCGTCTTTCATGCGGCTTAGTTAGGCAGGCCGCAAAGAAGCCGTCGAGAGAGGAAACCTTGGGCAAGGTCAAAAACGTTCTGTTCATCATGTGCGACCAGCTGCGCGCGGACCATCTGTCCTGCGCCGGCCATCCCCACCTGAAGACCCCGGCGATCGATGCGCTGGCGGCGCGCGGCGTGCGCTTCCCGCGTGCCTACGTGCAGTCGGGCGTCTGCGGCCCGAGCCGCATGAGCTTCTATACCGGCCGCTACGTGTCGAGCCACGGCGCAACCTGGAATCGCGTGCCGCTCTCCTTGCGCGAAAAGACCATCGGCGACTTCCTGTCGGCGGCCGGGATCAAGGTAGCCCTCGCCGGCAAGACCCACGTCCTGCCCGACCTTGAGGCGCTGGAACGGTTCGGCATCGAAGGCGGTTCGGCGCTGGACGCGCTGATGCGCGCCGGTCGCTTCGAGGAGCTCGATCGCTACGACGGTCACTCGCCGCCGGGCGGGGAAAGCGGCTACGCCGATTATCTGCGCCGGCACGGCTATGTGTCCGACGATCCCTGGAGCGACTTCGTGATCGCGGCCGACGGGCCAAACGGCGAGAAGGCCTCGGGCTGGCACATGCGCAACGTCCACCTGCCCGCGCGTGTGAAGGAGGAGCATTCCGAGACCGCCTACATGACCCGCGAGGCGATGCGCTTCATCGACGAGATGGGCGAGACGCCGTGGTGCCTGCATCTCAGCTACGTGAAGCCGCACTGGCCCTACATGGCGCCGGCGCCCTATCACAACATGTACGGCGCTGCCGACATGCTCCCTCTGAACCGCGACGAGCAGGAACGCGCGAACGAGCATCCCGTGCTGGCCGCCTATCGCGAGATGGAGGAATCGGTCTCCTTCAGCCGACCCGAGGCGCCGGGCATCGTGCGGCCGGCCTATATGGGTCTCATCACCCAGCTCGACGACTGGCTCGGCCGCCTGTTCGCCCACATGGA
The DNA here is from genome assembly GCF_019039055.1 of Reyranella humidisoli. Lineage (NCBI taxonomy): Bacteria > Pseudomonadati > Pseudomonadota > Alphaproteobacteria > Hyphomicrobiales > Reyranellaceae > Reyranella > Reyranella humidisoli. The sequence goes on along the minus strand of NZ_JAHOPB010000001.1, from coordinate 989,611 downwards.
GCGCGCCGGTCGTCTCGACGACACGCTGATCGTCTTCACCGCCGATCACGGAGACTTCCTGGGCGACCACTGGCTGGGCGAGAAGGAGATGTTCTACGAGGAGGCGCAGCGCGTTCCCTTCATCGTGGTCGACCCCGATCCCGAGGCCGACCTGACGCGCGGCACCGTGGACGAGCGCTTCGTGGAGGCGATCGACGTCGTCCCGACCATCCTCGAGACGCTGGGCCTGCCAACGCAGGATCACCTGCTCGAGGGCCGCTCGCTGTTGCCGCTGCTGCGCAAGATCCACCTCGACTCCTGGCGCGACGCGGTCTTCTCCGAACTCGACTATTCCTTCCGTGAGGCGCGCAAGATCCTGGGCCGCAAGCCCAACGAGTGCCGCGCCATCATGGTCCGCACCGACCGCTGGAAGTACGTCTGGTGGCAAGGCTACCGGCCGATGCTCTTCGATCTCGCCAACGACCCGAAGGAACGCCGCGATCTGGGCAACGACCTGACCTACGCGCCAATCTTCCGTGAGATGGAGGAGCGGCTGAACGCTTGGGCGAAGGCACGCAAGAGCCGCGTCACCGTCGACGACGCCTATGTCGAGGCGCGCACGGCCAAACACCGTCAGCACGGCATCTTCTTCGGCCAGTGGTAAAAATGAGTGGTGACATGAAAGCGAACCCCTACATCCTCCACGGCATCGGCCCGTCGCCCTACTCGGTGAAGATGCGCGCCATCCTGCGTTATCGCCGGTTGCCCTTCGTGTGGAAGGCCGACGGCTCGGCGCGCGATGTTGCGGTCGGAGCCGGCCTGCCGCCCGTGATCCCGGCGCTGACGTTTCCCGACGGTACGGTGATGAACGATTCGACGCCGCTCGCCCATGCGCTGGAGCGCGCCCATCCCGGCCAGCGTTCGATCGTGCCGGACGATCCGGCGCACGCCTTTCTCAGCGACCTCCTCGAGGATTTCGGCGACGAGTGGGTCACCAAGGCGATGTTCCACTATCGCTGGTTCTACGAAGCCGATCGCGTGTTCGCGCAAGTCTGGGTGATCACCTCGCGCGATCCGCAGATGCCGCAGGACAGGCGGCGCGAGGCGATGCAGTCCTTCAACGACCGCCAGGTCGGTCGCATGGCGATGGTCGGTTGCACCGACGCCAACCGGCCCGTCATCGAGGACAGCTACCGCTTCATCCTCGATACGCTCGAAGGGCATGTCGGCAAGATGGAGTTCCTGTTCGGCTCGCGGCCGTCGCTGGCGGATTTCGGCCTGTTCGGCCAGCTCCAGATCCTGTCGGTCGATCCCACGCCGATGGAGGAGATGCGGCGCCGGGCGCCCGACGTCTATTGCTGGCTGCTGCGTCTCGACGACGCCTCGGGCGTCGAGGGCGAGTGGCTGGCGGCCGATGCGCCCTTGCCGGATGGTGTGATCGCGCTGCTCCGGCATTGCGGCGAGACCTACCTGCCGTTCCTGGCCGCCAACCGTGCCGCGCTCGAAGCGGGCGCGTCGTCGGTCGATCTCGACATACTGGGCCGCCGGTGGAGCCAGGCGCCCTTCCGTTACCAGGCCAAGTGCTACGACGCGTTGCGCAAGAAGCTGGCGGCGCTGCCCGCCGATGTACGTCGGCGGCTCGATCCGGTTCTCGATGCCGCGGGCTGCCTGCGCTGGCTCCAGTAGTTCGGCTCTCCCTCGGTAATCCGGCACAGGTCATTGTGGTCGTTCTCGGGCAAGGCCTGAGAATTTCTCGGTCCGCTTTCACGGTTGTTTGAACGAAACTTCGTTCACGCGCACACGCGGAGCGCGTAAGCCGTTCAGCCCCCCACGAAGCGGACGAGACATGTCATCAGCCCTTGCCCAAGACGGCGCGTCTGCGCGCCTGCGTGTTCGTCTCGAGGAAGAAGAACATGCAGGCTTGGCCTTTGCCTTCCGCTTCCGCCTGATCGCGCTCGGTACCGTGGCCGTATGGCTGCTTTTCGCCGCCGGGCCGGCGCGCGTCGGCGTCGGTGTCGGCGCCTGCGTGACGATGATGGCGACGGCCTGGCTGGTCTATGCCTTCCGTGCCTCGCCGCACGCTCGGGCGCTGCAGCTCGCCGTCACTGTCATCGACGTGACGGTCATCACCATCGGCACCATCGTGCCGATTCCCGGCGCGGAGAACGGGCTGTGGCTCGAACAGGTATTCGGTCGGCGCTCGCTGTTCCTTTATCTCGTGATCTACCTGACCGCGAGCGCCCTCAGCTACTCGGTGCGCACCGTGATCCTGACCGGCGCCGCGTCGCTCGTGGCCCTGGCGAGCAGCTTTGCCTGGACCGCGCTCGACCAGGCGCGGATGTCTGGCATCGACCTCCCCGGCGTATCGGAGCTCTGGCCCGTGGCGCGGTCCATCTTCGCGCGGTTGATCGGTCCCGGGTTCGTTACGCCCGAGGCCTTCCTCGTCCAGCAGCTCATCTTCATGACGCTGTGCACCGGCTTCATCGCCGTCGCCGTCTGGCGCGCGCGCGCGCATCTCGGGCGCACGCTGATGGCCGAGGGCGAGCGCAACAACCTCGCGCGCTTTTTCTCGCCGAACCTGGTCGATCGCCTCGCCGGCGGCCGGCACGACTTCGAGGTCGCGCGCGAGAGCAAGGCCACGGTCCTCTTCGTCGATGTCGTGGGATTCACGCGCCTGATGGAAGGCCAGCCGCCGCAGCAGACGATCGACTTCCTGCGCGTCTTCCACGAGCGCATGGCGGAGTGCATCTTCGGCCACGGCGGCACGCTCGACAAATTCATCGGCGACGGCGTGATGGCGACCTTCGGGACGCCCGACGCGCAGCCCGACGACGAGACCCGCGCGCTGCGCTGTGCGCTCGACATGGTGCGGTCGGTCGAGGACTGGAACCGCGGCCGCCGCACGCGCGGCCTGCCTGCCGTGCGCATTGCCGTCGGTGTCCATGTGGGCCCCGTGCTGATGGGTGCCATCGGCAGCCGCAACCGACTCGAGTACAGCGCCGTCGGCGATACGGTGAACGTGGCGAGCCGCCTGGAACATCTGGCGCGTGCCCACGACGCCTCGATCGTCGCCAGCGCCGAGACGCTGGCCGCCGCCGTCAATTCGGGAGGTTTCACGGCAGGCGACAGCAAGCACTTTCGCCCGGTGGGGGCCGTGCAGGTCCCCGGCCGGGGCGAGCCGGTCGAGGTGTTCGTCGTACCGGTTTCCGGGAGGGCCACCCGCTGAGCGACCTCGAAGGCCGCAGCGCGAGCTGTGTCCGAGTTTGCTCAATATCTCAACCGGTGAATTGCATTCTACCTATCGCTGGCAACCGAAGTATCCATGTTGGCTGCGGTAACAAAGCCAGGAACGTCAGCTCGGAATGCCTTTGTTATAGCGGCGAGTAAACTAGCGACGAGGAAGTAAAGGTTCCCACGGATTGATCTCACTTCCCGAAGCCCAAATGATGGGCAATGAGCAATTTGGCACATTGTAGTTGGTTGCGATGCACCATTGGCAATCATTCCACCCAAGTGGGTGTTTGGGATAAAGTTTCTTCCCAATGATCGTGCAAACAGCTTGAAACAGTTCGCGACGAACTGGGTCGGAAATTATTGAACTGTTGTCGCCAAAAATACTTTCGGTGGGTCCGAGCACGCGCGTTGCTTCTACGGAAATTTTACCTATGCCTCGCGGATCGCCAACTATCCGGTCTATTCCACTCTTGCTAGCTAGCGCTGAAACAACGACAAGAGAATTTGCTGGTGACTTCAACCATTCCAAGAAACGATGAGAATCAACTGTCCCTTTATTTTCAAACAGGGACTTCACAATCGTGCCACCGCTGCCAATGACATCATCAACGCATAATACAACATCTGCAGTCACTTTTCCGAACGTTACATCGTTCAGGGGGACAGGCGTCGGCTTCAAATTGCGGATCTCGTAAAGAAGTGCTCCTTCACTTTTCCCGCCAGCTTGAATCGTGGTTACCCTTACCGTCTTGCTTTTATTCCTTGCTCTAAGAGCTTCCAAAGTATGGGAGATGTAATTCGATATCTCTCCTTTCGTGATGTATCCAATTCGGTTCAGATACTGGAGTACCAGAAGCGCTTCGCGTTCGACGCCATACTTCTTGAATTGGGAGACCCACTTTTCAATCCTTTCCGGTCGAACCGGTTCATCAACATAGGTCCAGAGTTGGCTAATGCTTTTGCAGAATCGCTCTATTTCACTATTGGTTAGCGCACGAGTCTGTTGCTGATCTTGTAGCAAGGAGAAGTCAGCTTGCACACCTGATAGGCCGCGAACAAGGAATCGCGCGACCATATCAATGCCAGGTCCATGATAGTCCGCAAGACGCGCTAGCTCCGTGAATGAGTTTGTTGCAGCGGTGAGAACTGATTTCAAATTCACGTCAAAGACGAGTCGTCGGCAATCAAGAGTAGCAACAGGTTCGTCGACCAGAAAGACAATGTCCGGTCTTCTTGAAAGATAGGCCGGCATATTGAGAAAGGCTGCGTCTGCAGCGACGCCTCGGCATTCCACAATCCACGGCCCTTCTAAAACAGATTGAGCCGTTACGTTGTTGACTTTAATGATTTGAGCGGCGCGTTCACTAGCGTCTATCCGCGTCGCGATCGCCGTCGCCAAGTCGTAACAATCATCGGTGGGCGGAGTTGATCCGGGCGGCAAGATAAGCTGAATGGCGGAATCTCGCTGAATTTCAACCAGTAGCTCTTCTGCTAGGAAGCGAAAGAAAATTCGCTTTCCTTCAATATATGTAAGGGCTCTAGCCATTTTGAGGCGAGCCTAGTCCCATTGTTTGTAAGTCGTGATCGGCGAAGCGCCTCGTCACGCCCTGCAATCCCAGCAAACGAATGCGCAGATACACAGGAAGATATTGGCCGTTCTTGATGTCTCCAAATTGTCGTGGTTGGAATTTAACCCGGATGCCTGTGTTCTTGATCACTGACCAGCCTTCGTGCTCGTCTGTAACCCGTACTACGAATGACTTGGGTGTAGGGACGCCCGATACATCTAGCAAGACGCGTTCGTTAATCCAGAACCAGCTATCCGGGTCCGCGATTCTCGAGTTGGAGATCGCGCGGAAAATACTGGCTGCGGCTTCAAAATGCCCTAACTGACACAACAAGGCAGCATGGTCATGTCTGTATGGTTCATACTGAGCAGAGTTCTGAGTTCGAATAGAGTCTAACACTTCCAATCGTCGCTCGAACTCTATGCGACCGATTGGGTCGCCAAGCATAAGCTTATAAATACAGAGTGAAGTTGCAGAAGATGGATTCGCAATTCCTTCGAGCATCTTGCGAACCTCACGCAAGGCCTTCGCTTTTTGTGGATCTAGGAAGGCCTCTTTTAGTGGCGAAGTACGGCAAGTCATTCGGATCTTCAAGAGCGCTGACACAACGATCATGGTGTGTTGATCGAGTAGTACGCGATTGCCTGTACTTAGCTTCTTGGCTACTTCAATTAGCCGCGCCGCAAGCTGCGCGATTTGGAAATCGGCACTTTCTTCGTCGGTGTTGTTCCAGCGACGCTCGCTATTCAAATTGATCAAATCTTCGAGTCTGTCCTCCGCACGCTCGAAGGTTGCAATTGCGTCACCAAGATCCTCAAGAATGCCCTTCTCCAGGACTCGTAGCGCCGTCCCGACATAGTTGAAGAGAGCGTGGCCATTAGCGGGGTCACGCTCTATTGCTTCGCTTGCTCTATCTAACGACTCCTTAAATAGGATACCGGCTCGGTCCACCTTTCCGCGCAAAGAACATGCTTGGGCGAACTGTGCTAAACCTGCCGAGAGTGTATTGAATACATGACTTAGTTTTTCGTGCTGATCGGGGATTTTCGCAGCGGCAACAAGAAGTCGAGACGCTTCAGAAATTGAACTATCTGCTAGTTCGAAGCATGCTTCGATCGGTACACGCGTTTGTTCTGGATTCTCTATAGCTTCTACGCACGCATGTAACACATGCACGTAAAAGCGTGCTCGATGATGACAGATGGTCCGACTATTCTCTTCGATTTCTCTTGGGATGGCGCTGAAAATTTCGCGAGCGGCCCGTTGGATCTGGGTGTCCACATCTAGCGAAAATGAGCGGGAGCCGCTTTGAAAGCGGCGGCCGATTACGTAAGCGATCTGCTCGGCAAACCAGCGATCTGCCTCGCTTCCTGCCAGCCGACTTAAAGTCGGTAATAGGCCTGCGAATGGGGCTTCCCCTTCTAACGGATCTATAATGCGCATTAGCAAAAGGCCGATGGCCTGATGACGAATATGAACTCCCCAGTTGACCCTTTCCCAACCGAGGCGATTCCACCGAAAGAAGGAGTCAAGGAGCCGTTGATCCGCTATCGATACTCGCCCAAATAGTGGCTCTTCCAGAGACTGCTCTCGCAATAGCGATTCGAGCGGTACAGATAGGCCATATGCGCCAGCGGTTGCCAGAATTCGGACCAACAGGCGACCACTTTCCGTTGAAATTTCTGACCATCGCCGGAATAAATATCGTTCAAGGCTACGCTCGTCACGCACCCGATCCTTTACGAAGGGATAGAGGCCAACCAAGAAAAGTGGTGGTGTAACAACACCTGCCGATTTGTGATCTGACGAATGCCTACGAAGTCGTCCAAAGCCCTCGTAGTAGGCCTTCCATTCATCGTCTGTTGGAATCGCTTGCAAACCATTAGAAGCACAGAAATCTCTTAGATGTGCCCCTATCTTGAGTACTTCTGCTTCATCTGTATCTGCCCTTAGCCTAAGAACACCTGCGGAATTATCGAGTTCACTTTCAGATCTTCTAAGCGCTCTAACAACGAGCACCTTGCGGTTGATGTCTGCGAGCTGCCCCCGCAGTAACCTGGAGAATCTTGCCGGCAATTCAGCATCGGAATCGAGAATTAGGCAAAAGGGTAATGACCCCGAACCTGACCCTCTACCCGTCCGTGCCGCTGCCCATTTTTCCTGAATGTCAATAATCAAGTGCTGCAAGGATTCGATTGAGAGTTCTTTAGGATCAGGCCGGGTAATCATCGTTGGATAGCCATCTCGGGCTACCGCGAGCGCAATTTGACGCAAGGTAGTTGTGCAGCCGCTACCGGCTTCTGCAAACAAGAGAATGTGCTCGATCGAATCGAGCGGATCTATATCACTTTGATCGAGGTTTCTAATTCGATCGCGAACAAAGTCTATTGGGTCAACAAGTTGCTCTTTGTGGCGTCGGCCGTTGCCGAAAACAGAGCATACGCTGCCTCGACTACACGCGGCACCGGCGCGCAGCGCTGGCCATACAGCGTCACCGGAGAGAAATGCGTCGAAATCTGCCTGTAGGACTTGAGCGGGTGCTTGCACATAGCCACGCGTCATCAACTCCCAGCTGTCCGCAATCGCCTCAACTCGTATGCCGTCGGGAGAGATACCTGAAGCATCTTTGAGATCTAGGACGTCTTCTTTTCCGAGCTCCACATAATAAGACGAAATCGCATCCAGCAATTGATTCGCCGAGTCGTCCCACGGCGTAGCGCCCTCGAGCGAAGGTCCTGGACCACTGCCTGTTGGTGGTGCGACGATTAATTTCGCTTCAGGCGCTAGAGCACTGAGAATTTCATGCCATCTTTGAAGGCGTTCGCCACTGCCAACTGCGATGACTACTCCCTCGTAGCCCTCTACTTTATTTTCCAGCTCTTCGGCATGACGTCTCTTTCGTAGAATCGCCGAGTGGGCCGCTCCGGTACTAATGGAGGTATCGAAAATATAGGTAATCCCGCGCCCTCTTGTCGTCGGTGGAACATCAGATAGGGCGTGAACCACTACTGCAGGGATATCGTCAAGCGATGCCAAAATCTTCGATAGTCTATCATTCTCAACTTCGCTCCAAATGGCTAGCCAGGGCAATCTCAAGACGCGAATAATTGTGCTGTCTTCGCAATCAGCTGCGAGCCAAGCGGCCAATCGGCGCCTACTCAAGTAGTCTTGAAAAGACATATCATTATCTGACGGCATATCTTCGACCTGATTGTGCCGCTGAAGTCTATTCGAAATGGTTCACATTACAATGCTACTAACGGTTGCCACCCCGGGCATCGACGTTGAGATGGTCGATTGAATGCTGCCGGTCCTGCTGCTGACCTGCGCTAGAGACTATCTCGAACGCGATCTTGGCGAATTTGTGCTGGCGACAGCAAACGCTTCCACCCCGTCGGCGCGATCCATCTGCTGGGCGGCGTCGAATCAATAGGGGCGTCTATCGGGCCTGCTTTGAGGTTGCGGCCCGCTGAGCGACCTCGAAGGCCGCAGCGCGAGGGGAGGATGCGGCGTCGCGTGACGCCTGCCGGAGGGGCTGTTAGCGTCCGCGCCATAGATCAAGAAGAGTAGCGTGGAGGAGCAATGTTCGAGTTCAAGCCTACCCGTCGTGCCGTGCTGGCCGGCGCCGCCGCGACCCTTGCCGCGCCCCTCGTCGCGCCCGGCCTCGCGCGTGCGCAGGACGCGTTCCCCAGCAAGCCGATCAAGTTCATCGTGCCCTATACGCCGGCCGGCGCGACCGACAACATCTCGCGCATCGTAATGGCCAAGGTGTCCGAGATCCTCGGCCAGCAGGTTCTGATCGACAACAAGGCGGGTGGCGGCGGCACCATCGGCACCGACGCGATCGCCAAGGCAGCCCCCGACGGCTACACGATCGGCCTCGTCACCATCTCCATGTTCTGCATGGCGCCGGCGCTCTACGCCAAGCTGCCCTACGATTCGGCCAAGGATTTCTCGCCGATGGCCGGCATGTCGGTGTGGCCGAACATGCTGGTGGTCCATCCCAGCGTGCCGGCCAAGACCGTGCCGGAACTGATCGCGCTGCTGAAGGCCAACCCGGGCAAGTACAACATGGCCTCGTCAGGTTCGGGCACCACGATTCATCTCGCCGGCGAGATGTTCAAGCAGCTCACCGGAACCGACATGCTGCATGTCCCCTACAAGGGCAGCGCCGGCGCGGTACAGGACCTGATCGCGGGCAACGTCCACATCATGTTCGACAACATGCCGAGCTGCTTCCCGCATGTGCAGGCCGGCAAGCTGCGGGCGCTGGGCGTCACCAGCCGCGAGCGCAACAAGGCCGCGCCCGACGTGCCAGCGATCATCGAATTCGTGCCGAACTACGTCGTGGAAGTCTGGATGGGCTTCGGCGGCCCGGCGGGCGTGCCGCAACCTATCGTCGACAAGCTTTCGGCCGCCGGCATCAAGGCGCTCGAGGATGCCGGCGTGAAGGCCAAGTTCGCCGCCCTCGGCACCGACCCGTGGCCAATGTCGCCCAAGGGCCTGCAGGACCGCATCGTGAGCGAGATCGCGGTGTGGGCGCCCATTGTCAAGGCGAGCGGCGCCAAGGTGGACGGCTGAGGCCGCGCCGACCGGACCTCGAACCCGCGAGCCGCCCTCCTCTGTGGAGGGCGGTGGTCGCTGCGCTTTTCTTTCTGATGGTCGTTCCCGCCCTCGGCTTCTGGGGGGCGGTGACATGGGCCTCGTCGGTGCTGGGCGCAATGGCGCTCCTCATCGTCTGGTTCCTGCTGATGCTGGTGGCTGCGCCGCGGCTTCGAAGCCTCTCGCTCCTCCTGTTCACGGTTTCGGTCGGCCTCCTCGCCGGCGAGCTGCTGCTGCGCAGCGATCTGATGAACCGCTACGTCGAGGATCGCGACCTCTCCGAGTTCCGGCGCGGACTGGAGACGACGCTGGAGCCGCTGATCGTGCCCGATCCGGCCCTGGCCTATCGCCTGTCGCCGGACCGCAAGGCGCGCGCGACCGCGGTCAAGAACGGGCGCACGATCTACGATGTCACCTACACGACCGACGTCCACGGCTTCCGCGCCCTGCCGCCGGATAGGAAACCCGCCGGAGATACACCGGTGCTGATCCTGGGCGATTCTTTTGCCTTCGGCAGCGGCCTGCCCGACGACGAGACGCTGGCCTGGTATCTGCGCGAGGAGTCGGGCGCGGAGCTGCAGCCGGTGAACCTCGCGGTGAAGGGCTACGGCATTCATCAGGTGCTGCGGCAGCTCGAGATCGGCGAACCGCTGCGATCGGGTCATCAGCGCTTTCCCTGGGCGGTGCTGTCGATCGTCGACGACCATGTGCTGCGTGTGGCCGGCCGGGTCCAGTGGCTGCACGACAGCCCGCGCTACGTCGTCGAACGGGACGGTCGGCTGGTGGCGCGGGGCACCTGGGTGCATCCGTCGGACTTCGTCGAATCGCTGATTGTCGGCTCGCGCCTCTTCGCGCTCGCCTGGAAGGCCTTCGAGGTCGACGAACCCGGCGAGCAGCGCCTGTTCGTCCGCATCCTGCAGGAGATCAAGGCGAAGCTCGCCGCCGACTACGGCGCCAGACTCGTGGTGCTCTATTATTCCGGCGAGACCTGGCACGGCGATCTTGCAGGCTGGCGCGACATGATGGTGCCTTTGCTCTGCAAGGCCGACGTCCAGGTCCTCGACGTCAACGCGCTGCTGCCGCGGCCGCCGCAGCCGGTCGATCGGTTCTACATCGCCGACGATGGCCATCCGACAGCGCTTCTCAACCGGACCATCGCCGCGGCGCTGGTCGAGGATTTCAGGCGCGGCACGGTGGATCGCGGCAGCCTTCGGTGTGCCCGGTGATGCCCGGTCTGTGCTAATTCCCTTGTCGGTGAGGGCGGGGGAGACGGCGCGTGTACAAATCCATTCTGGCGATATCCGAGGGCGGCCCCGATGCGGTCCTGTCGTTCCGCCTCGCTGCGCGCGTTGCGGTGCTGTTCGACGCCACGGTGGACGCGGTGCATTTCTCGGAGGCCCGCCGCGGCGACGCCGACATCGCGCTTCAGTCGATGCCCTTCCTGAAGACCGATTCCGACACTCGCGTCGAGGCACGCGCCCGCGAGTCCGAGCGCGCCTACCGCGAGCTGATCGCGCCGCTCGCCGGCGCGACGTTCAGCGGCCCCGGCCTGAAGCGCGCGCGGCTGGTCGCCATGGGCCGCGAGTCGAGCCTGCTGCTGCTGGGGCGTCCCGGCGGCGATCCCGAGAACATCGCCCCCGAGACCGTTCACGCCGCGCTGTACGAATGCGCGCGACCCGTGATGATCGCGCCGCCGCATGCCGATCACCGGCCGATCTCTTCGGTCGTCGTCGCCTGGAACGGCAGCGCGCAGGCGGCGCGGGCCGTCGGCTATGCAATGCCGTTTCTCGCCAAGGCGCAGAAGGTGACGGTTCTGGTGGCCGGCGCGGCGCCCGATGCTGTCGGCACGCCGTTCCTGGTGCGCACGCTCGGCCGCCACGGCATCGCCGCGGCCGTCGAAACGATGGATTCCGGCGAGGTGTCGGGCCGCGCCCGGGGCCGCGCGCTGCTGGAATACACCAAGGAAAGGGGTGCGGGTCTGTTGGTCATGGGCGCCTACGGGCATGGCGGCCTGTCGAACTTCCTGGGCCTCGGCGGCGCGACGGCGAAGGTGATCGCTTCATGTCCCATGCCGCTTCTGCTCGCGCACTGAGTGCGACACAACAAGCTTCGGACTCGCGGCCCAAAGACCTGTACAAGGCTTAATGAGCAACGAAGCATTCGGCAAACACATGGTGTGGACGGTGGACCCGCGCACCCAATCTGAAATCGGCATCGGCTATTCGAGCCTGGTGGAAGCCCAGGCCGAGGCCGTCAAACTGGAGCAGGTGGGCTACAAGATCCTTCGGATCAGCCCCACATCGCTGCCCAAGCCGAATTCCTGAGCGTGAGACGCTAGTCAGTCTCCCTGCAACAAGCCCGGCGAATCGCTTCGCCGGGCTTTTTTGTGCGGAGACGAACGGGGGGCTTCCCGATCAGGTGGTCGCCTCGAGCGGCTTGCTCTGGACCAGCTCATGGCCCGTGAAGCTGCGTGTCTCGGGCGGCGGCAGCTCCGCATTCTTGAACTCGGCCATGAGCTGCTGCTTGCGTGCCTTCAGGTGCTCCCCGAGGCCCATGAGGTCGGCGCCGGCCTTGCGCAGTTGCGCGAACAGGCCCTCGCCGGGGCGCTCTTCTTCCTTCACGTGATGCTTGATCATCTCGGACAGGACCTTGACCTTGGCGTCGTAGAACTCGTCGTCGGGCGAGCCGGCCGAGATTTCGGCGATCAGCACCTTGGCGCCGTCGTGCTCGACATAGGCCTCATCGAGCAGATCGTCCTCCACTTCGCCCTTGCTGGCGGGATAGAGGATCTCCTCCTCGATGATCGCGTGAACGGTGAGCTCGGTGCAGATCTGTGTCGCCAGGCTCTGCTTGCGCTCCGGACCCTTGGCCTTCTCGAACTTCGCGAACAAATCTTCGACCTTGCGGTGATCGGCCTTCAGCAGGGCGACGGCATCCTGTTTGGCGGGCATGGGAACTCCTTCGGTATCGGATCAGGCGGAACGGGAAGACGAAGTGGGCACCATCGAATCGACGAGCTTGCCGGCCATGTCGCCGACCTTCTCGCCGAGATGGGCGTCGGCGATCTGCTCGCCGACGGCGGTCTTTGCGGTCTCGAGGACGTCGCGACCCTTGTCGATCGCCTCGGCGCCAACCTTGCCCAGCACCTGACGCTCGGCCTGCGACACCGGGAGCGCCGCGCCGAACAGGGCACCCAGCGCCGTCCCGATGGCGGCGACGAGGATGGGCTGCTCCTCGAAGAGCTTCGTGACGGCCTGCCGGGTATCGGCGGCGAGCTTCGATGCATCCTGGTTGAGATGCTCGGCCGTCTCCTTGCCCTCTTCGACCAGCCGCTTGGCATGGTCGACCTGCTCGCCCGCTGCGCCGCGGACGGCGTCGGCCGCTCCCTTGGCCTGATCGGTCAGGGAAGCCGCCGTATCGAGCGCCAGCTTTTCGGCTTTCGTGGCCATTCCCGCGACTTTGTCGGTTGCCTGCCCGGCGAGGGACTTGGCGGTGTCGGCCGCCGTGCTGGCGGCGCTCTTCACCTTTCCGGCCGCCGCCGTGGCGGCGTCGGTGCCGACGGTCGTCGCGGTCTTGAGCGCGGAAGTCGCCGTCGCCATCACGTCGGCCCCGGTGGTGCGCGTCAGCATCATGGTCAGGCCGGCGCCGATCAGCAGGGCCGCGCCGGGATTGGTGCGGGCCGATTCGGCCAGGCTTTTCACCACCGAGAGGCTGCTGTCGCGCAGAACGCCGACCAGCTCGGTCGAGAGGGCGGAGGTGGTCATGCCTTCGCGCAGCTGGCCGAGGGTGTTGGACAGACCGGCGCGCTGGGCCTCGGCTTCGCGTTGGAGTTGGGCGCTCTCTCTCATGTCAGGTTCTCCTTCGCCATGCGGGCGTCGTTCTTCAGGGATGTGATGGTGCGGGTCGGTGTGGGATCGACGGCGCCGAGCGTCTTTTTGCCGGCCATCAGGATGACGATGCCGCCCACTGCCGATCCGCCGGCGACGACCAGGATCGCCACGGCGGGGGTGACTCCGCTTTCGATCAGGGCGGCGACGAGCGCCTGGAGTACCAGGATGAGGGCGCCGATCATGAAGACGGTGCCCACGAGCATCATGACGATGCCGCTGACGAGGCTGGTTCGCAGCGCCTCGGCCTTCTCCCCCAGTTCGACCCGGGCGAGACGGATCTCGGTCTGAATGAGGTCGGCGCTTCGTCCCAGCGCGTCCGTCACCAGGGCAACGACGCCCGGCCTTTCGGTGGTGTTCATGCAGCCCTCCTAGACGTCGATGCGGCCGACGTTGGGCTCGTTTGCCCGGGGTCCGGCTGCTTCGGTCGAGGCGCCCATGCCGGCCTTGACGATGCGCGACAGGGCGAAGCCCACGATGACCGAGCCGGCCAGCAAGGCGAGCGGCTGCCGCTTGCCGAAGTCGGTGGCCATGGTCAGAAGCTCTCCCGCCGACTTGTCGCGCAGGTCGTCAGCCAGGCGGTCGATCCGTTGACCGGTCGAGCGGACATAGTCGGCGACCGCCGGGGACTGGTCCTGCAAGCTCCCGGCGAGCGTGGCGGCCGTCTTGCCGAGCGCGGAAACGGCATCCGCCCCGGTCTCGGCGGAGCGCCCGGCCAGCTCCTCGGCCTTTCCCGTAAGCGCATTCTTGATCTCGGAAACGGCGGCGCCGAGATCCGGCTTGTTCTCCCTCGGCGCGTTGGCGTTTGGCGTGTCGGACATTCGTAGACTCCCTCGGCAATCTCTTCCCCGGCGAGACGCTGGGGTGGTTGCAGGCCGCCAACGTGCGCCCGTCGTTTTCTGTTCCTTCATTATTTCTCAGGAGGCGTTCGCGTACCGTGTCGTACCGATGGCGTGCCTCCACTCCTGTGCGCAACCGCGATTCCGGTCGTTGCGTTGCGGCAGCGCGCGACGCGACGGACGCGCGCCTTCGATCCTCAAGGGTTGCCGTGCTCAGACTGTTCGCACTTCTTATCGTCTATGTCGGTATGGGCGCATCGCCGGCCGATGCGCAGGACTTCTTCGGTACGCTGGTCAATCGCGCGCAGGCGTCGGCGTCCCAGCCCTACCGCAAGGAAGCCCCCATCCCCGGGACGGTGAGCCTCGGCTACGACGCCTATCGGGGCATCCGATTCAGGCCTGGATCGACGCTGTGGCGCGAGGGCGGGAGCGACTTCCGGGTCGAGTTCTTCCCGACGGGCTTTCTCTACCAGACGCCCGTGAAGCTGAACGTTATCGCGCGGACCGGCGGGCACGTGTCGACGCTGGCGCCGTCGCCGTCGCTCTTCGACTTCGGCGGCGGTCGGACGCCGGCCAGCGTCGGATTTGCCGGCTTCAAGATCACCTATCCGCTGAACGGCGAGCGCTTCGACGAGATCGTTTCCTTCCTCGGGGCCAGCTACTTCCGGCCGATCGGCAAGGGCCAGACCTATGGTGCGTCGGCGCGCGGCCTGGCGATCGACACCGCCCAGCCGCGGTCCGAGGAGTTTCCCGAGTTCCGCGAGTTCTGGCTGGTCGAGCCGGCGCCGGGCGACGCGTCGGTGACGATCTACGCGCTCCTCGAATCCCCCGGGGCCAGCGGCGCCTATGCGTTCGTGGTGACGCCGGGGCCGCGGACGACGGTCGATGTCGATGCCAGACTGTTCCTGCGTCATGGCGTGTCGATGCTGGGCATCGCCCCGCTCACGAGCATGTTCCTCTCGGGCAAGTCCGGACCGTGGCGCGACGACTTCCGGCCCGAAGTGCACGATTCCGACGGACTGGCGGTGCTGACGGGCGGGGGCGAACCGATCTGGCGCCCCCTCGGCAATCCGGGAACGCTCCAGGTCTCCACCTTTGTCGACAACAATCCGCGCGGTTTCGGGCTCCTGCAGCGGGAGCGCCGTTTTGAACGGTATCAGGACGGTGTGGCCCAGTATCAGTCTCGGCCCAGCCTCTGGATCGAGCCGAAAGGCGACTGGGGCGAGGGCGAGGTCCGGCTCGTCGAGATCCCCACGCCCTCGGAGTACCACGACAATATCGTGGCGTTCTGGGTCTCGCGCTGGCCCGTCTCCAAGGGGCACGCGCTGGAATACCGGTATCGCATCTCCGCTCTTGCCGACGACGCGGCCCTCTCGCCTCTGGCGCGCGTGATCGCCACCCGGCAGGGGCCGATCGAGGGCAACTCGAAGGCGCGGCGGCTGGTCGTGGAGTTCGAGGGCGACGCTTTGTCCACCCTCGACGCGGAACGGCTCGTCGAGTCCAACGTCACCGTATCGTCCGGTCGATTCCTGCGGGCCGACATCGATCGGCCGCCCGGCTCGACCAACCGCCGGCTGTTCCTCGATGTCGAACTGGACGGTCGCCGCCCGGCCGACATCAGGGCGCATCTCACCGTCGGCGGCGAACGGCTGAGCGAGACCTTCACCATCGTGCTTCGCCCGTGAGGAGGGCGCCTCCAATGTCTGACAGATCCCGCGACCCGCACTGGAATCTCGATCGCCATGCCACGGGCGCCGGCTGGCGGCGGCTCGTGCTGATCGGGGCGGTCTTGATGACGGCGACCGCCGGCGTTCACCTGCTGGCGATGGCCCTCGGTCCACAGGTGCCTCTGGGCCTCGTGATCGCGTTGCTCGCGTTCTTTGCGCTGAGTTTTGCCTGGATCGCGCTCTCTTTCTGGGCGGCCATCCTGGGCTTCCTGCTGAACGCGCTCGGCCTGCATCCGCTCTCGCTGTCGCGCGTCGGCCCGGGCGATGGCGCGGTGCCGGAACTGCGCGGCCACACGGCCATTCTCGTTCCCGTTTACAACGAGCAGCCGGATGAAGTCTTTGCACGACTGGAGACCACATGGCGGTCGCTGGAAGCCACCGGCCAGGCGGGTGCCTTTGCGCTGTTCGTCCTGAGCGACACCACGGTCGATGCGATCGCCGCTGAAGAAGAAAAGGGCATCGAGGTGCTGCGTCAGCGCCTCGGCATTGGTGAGCGGCTGCACTGGCGGCGCCGGACCGCCAACACCGGACGCAAGGCCGGCAACATCGCCGAGTGGCTCGACAGTCACGGCAGCCGCTTCGACCATATGATCGTGTTCGATGCCGACAGTCTCATGTCCGGCGATACGATGGTGCGGCTGGCGGCGTTGATGGAGGCCAGCCCGCGCACCGGCATGGTGCAGACCCATGCCGAGCCCATGGGGCGCGAAACCCTGTTCGCCCGCGTCCTGCAGTTCTCCGCGCGTGTCTATGGCGGCATGCTCGCGACGGGCCATGCCTTCTGGCAGAAGGGCGAGGCGAACTATTTCGGTCACAACGCCATCATCCGCGTGGCGGCCTTCTCCGATCATTGCCGGCTGCCTGTGCTTACCGGCCAGGCGCCCCTCGGCGGCGAGATCCTCAGTCACGACTTCGTCGAAGCAGCCTTCATGCGGCGGGCCGGCTGGTTCGTGTGGAGCCTGCCGACCCTCCATGGCAGCTACGAGGAACTGCCCTCGAACGTCGTGGACTATGCCGTGCGCGACCGGCGCTGGATCCAGGGCAATCTCCAGCATGCGCGGCTGGTGGGCGCGCGTGGCCTGCACTGGATGAGCCGCCTGCACCTAGTGATGGGCATCATGGGCTATCTGGCTTCGCCTTTGTGGCTGGGGTCCCTGCTGCTGAGCGCGGCCATCGTGCTGGAGCACGAGATCGTCGGCCCGAGCTACTTCGGCCGCGTGCCGTCGCTGTTCCCCAACTGGCCGCAATACAATACCGGCCACGTCCACGGGCTCCTCGTCCTGACGGCGGCCCTGTTGTTCCTGCCCAAACTGCTGGCGCTCGTGCTGCGTCTCGGCGGGTCCTCGCGGGTCCAGGGCGGCCGGCTGGCTATGACGGTCAGCGTGCTGCTCGAGACGCTCTTCTCCATGCTGCTGGCGCCGGTGATGATGCTGTTTCACTCGGTGTTCGTGCTGGGAATTCTGGCCGGGCGCGCCGTCGGCTGGCCACCGCAGGCCCGTGGTGATCGGGGCATGGAATGGGACACGGCGCTGGAGCGGCATCTCGGCCAGGTGGTGCTGGGCGCCGTTGCCGTGCTGGTCATCGGAAGCTGGGCGCCGGCCTTCCTCCCTTGGCTGCTGCCGGTGGTGGCCGGTCTACTGCTGGCGCCGTCGCTCGCCGTCTATTCCAGCCGCCGTGAGTTCGGCGTCGCCGCTCGCCGCTGGCGGCTGTTCCTGACGCCCGAGGAAGGGGCCGGGGACCCGGTGGCCGGCAGGGCTTCCGTAGCCATTTCGACCAAGGACTCCGCGCTGCACGGCAACACGCAGGCATAACCACCGCCAAAGGCAGGAGGACCCCCGATGGCGAAATATTCAAGCAGCGCCAGCAAGGAGGTGAAGAGCGCGCTTCACCGCCGCAGGAAGCGCACGCTCAAGAGCGGTCCCGGCGGCAAGGGCGGCACCGTGACCAGTCGAAAGCAGGCCATCGCGATCGGCCTTTCCGAGGCACGCGCCAAGGGCAAGAAAGTGCCGGCCAATCGCAAAACCGCCAAGCGCAAGACGGCAGCGGAGAAAACGGCAACGCGCAAGACCGCGCGCCGCAAGAGCACCTGACTCGCGTTCGGCCGACGGGCTATTTCAGCTCATAGCTGTCGATCAGCCATGGTTCGTGCTGGGCCGCGTCGATCCATTCCTTCATCGCCGGATGCCCCAGCACCGCCGTGCAGTAGGCGTCGGCGTCGGTGTCGAGCGTGACGCCGTAGGTCTTGAAGCGCGTCACCACGGGCGCAAACATTGCATCGGCCGCGCCGAACGCGCCGAAGAGGAAGCCATCGTCCTTCTGGAAGGCGCCGGCAAAACGCTTGCGGCAATCCCGCCAGAGCGAGGTGATTCTCTCGATATCGGCGCGGGTGCCTGTCGTCATGCCCATGCCGGGATAGGAAGCACGGATGTTCATCGGCATGCTGTTGCGCAGGTCGGGGAAGCTTGAGTGCATTTCCGCCGAGATCGACCGGGCGTGAGCGCGAGCCGCGGCCGAGGGCGGCCACAGACCGGCTTCGGGCTTCATGTCGTTGAGATACTCGGCGATGGCGAGCGAATCCCATACCGCGAGGCCGCGATGCAGGAGCACCGGGAGACGGCCCGAGGGCGAGTGCTTGCGGATCGCCGCCTGCGTCTCCGGCCGGTCGAGCGGTATCACGATCTCATCGAAGTCGATATTCGCGATCCTGGCCATCAGCCAGCCGCGCAGCGACCACGACGAATAGTTCTTGTTGCCGATCACGACAGTGAATTCGGCCATCTACGCCCTCCTTGCCAGCCATGGAGTTTGACCGGCAATGTAATCGCTCTCTTGATGTTTGTGAGCATGGCCATGTCGCTGCCGTTCGTCGACCGTTCTTCTTCCTCTCTCCCCCTGCAGTTTGTTGCTCGATCGAAGTGGGGCGCCTGGTTGAAAGCCCAGTCCGGCGCCACACGCGGCTGGGTCGAATCGCTCGGACTCGCCGGATCGCCGGCCGATGTCGCGGTTCTGCCAGGACGCGACGGCAAGGCGTCCGGTGCAGTGCTTGTGATTCCGGACGCGCCGACCCTGTGGGATTTCGGCGCACTGACTGCGAAGCTGCCGGTGGCGACGTGGCGGCTGGAAGGCAAGACCGCGCCGGTGTCGATGACCGATGTGGCCGTGGCGATCGGCCTCGGCGCCTGGAAGTTCGAGCGCTATCGCGCCACCAAGGGCAAGGAAGGCCCGCGCTTCGTGTGGCCCGCGGGCGCCGACAAGAAGCTGTCGACGGCGACGATCGAGGCGATCTCGATGGCGCGCGACCTCATCACCACGCCCTCGTCGGACATGGGGCCGGCCGAATTGGCTGCGGCGGCCCAGAAGCTCGCCAGGGCGCACAAGGCGAAAATCAAGGTGATCGTGGGCGACGATCTCCTGAAGCAGAATTATCCGACGATCCACGCGGTCGGCCGCGCCTCGGTGCGCGCGCCGCGCCTGATCGACCTCACCTGGGGCAAGGCGAGCGATCCCAAGGTGACGCTGGTCGGCAAGGGCGTGTGTTTCGACACCGGCGGCCTCGACCTCAAGCCGGCGGCCGGCATGCTGATGATGAAGAAGGACATGGGCGGTGCGGCCACGGTGCTGGCGGTGGCGTCGATGATCATGGCGACGGGCCTGCGGGTGCGGCTGCGCGTGCTGGTGCCGGCGGTCGAGAACTCTGTCTCTGGCAACGCGTTCCGGCCGATGGACGTGATCAGGACGCGCAAGGGCATCACGGTCGAGATCGGCAACACGGATGCCGAGGGACGCCTGATCCTGTGCGACGCGCTGGACGAGGGCGCTTCGGAGAAGCCTGCCATGATGATCGATTGCGCGACCCTCACGGGTGCGGCCCGCGTGGCGCTGGGGCCTGACCTGCCGGCCTTGTTCTGCAACGACGACAAGCTGGCCAATGCTCTGATTGCGGCGGGCGAGCAGATCACCGATCCGATGTGGCGGATGCCGCTGTTCGCGCCCTATCGCCAGATGCTGGCCAGCAAGGTGGCCGACATCAACAACGTCTCGGCCGGCGCCTTCGGCGGCGCGATCACCGCTGCGCTCTACCTGAAGGAATTCGTGCCCAACGACGTGCCGTGGGCGCATTTCGACATGATGGCCTGGAACAACTCGAGCCGACCCGGTCGCCCCGAAGGCGGCGAAGCCCAGGTTGCGCGCGCGATCTACTGCACGATCGCCGACAGATTCGGGAAGTGATCGAAAACTTCCGCTTCAGACAAAGACCTCACCCTGAGGAGCGGTCCGCAAGGACCGCGTCTCGAAGGGTGGGCACGCGCACCACGTTGTTACCCATCCTTCGAGACGGCTGCTTTGCAGCCTCCTCAGGATGAGGTTTGTGTGTATTGAGCGGCCGGTCTGATCGGATTCGACTTGGTGATGCTCAGTACCCAGTCACCGGGTCGACCGTGTTGATCAGCGGTTGGCCGGACCGGATGCGCTTGATGTTCTCGATCACGCCGGGTGAGGCGGTGCGCGGGTTGGTGGCGCCGGCGATGTGCGGCGTGACCTTCACCTTGGAGTGCGTCCAGTAGGGATGATCCGCGGGCAACGGCTCGGTGTTGAACACGTCGAGCGCGGCGCCGGAGAGATGGCCCGAATCGAGGGCGGCGAGCAGGTCGTCGTCGACCACGTGTCCGCCGCGACCCATGTTGATCAGGTAGGCGCCTTTCGGCAGGGCGGCGAACAGCCTGGCGTCGAGCAGGCCCCTGGTGTCGCGCGTGAGCGGCAGCACGTTGATGAGGATGTCGGTCCGGGCGAGGAATGCCGCCAGGCCGTCCGGGCCGTGGAAGGTCTCGACGCCCGGCACGGTCTTCTGCGTGCGGCTCCAGCCGGCGGTCGGGAATCCCAGGGCCGCGAACTTCTTCGCCGTGTCCTGGCCGATCGTGCCGAGGCCGGTGATGCCGATTCGGCGATGGATGGTGTCGACGAAATCCTCGGGTTTCCACGCCTTCGCCCGCTGACTCTCGGCATACTTGTCGATGTCGCGGTGGTGACGCAGGGCAAAGTAGATGGCGTATTCGCTCATCTGCCCGACCAGCCCGTCGTCCATGATGCGGGTGATCGGCACGCCCGGTGGCAGCTTGTCGTCGGCCAGCAGGTGGTCGACTCCCATGCCCAGCGACACGATCAGTTTTACATTCGGGAAGGAGGCGATCAGGCCGCGGTCCGGCTTCCAGGCGAGGGCGACCTCGATGTCGTCCTTGTTCCCGAGATTGTCCCGGGTGCGGAAATCGATCGGACCAAGACCTGCTTCGAGGACCTTGTTCCAGAGGACGCCGTCGGTATCGCGGCTGATGTAGGCAATAGCTCCGGCCATGCAGCCTTTTACTTAGGGAGCGTCGCCGGGTCGAGCTTGATTCCCTTTTCTTTGTAATAACGCACGGCGCCGGGGTGGAATGTGAGGACCGTGTTTCGGGCCGCGTTGGCCGCGACCGTCTCCTTGGCCGCCGCGTGGGCGCGGACCATCGCCGAATTGTTTTCGAGGATGGTCTTGGTGATCCTGTAGGCCACCGCGTCGGACATGTCCTTGCTGGCGATCGCGAAATTGTAGAGGCCGATCGTCTTCTGGTCCTCCGTCTGCTGCCTGTACAGGCCTTTCAGTACCTTCGATTCGGTGAACTCCGGTATCCTGGCGCGGATGGTCGCGATCTCCTCCGGCGTCCACGTGAAGAAGTTGATCGCCTGCTCGGCATCGAGCTGCGTGAAGATCGGCACCGGCACGCCGGCGCCGAAGCAGAAGGCGTCGATCAAGCCGTCGTTGAGCTGGTTGCCGACCTCGCTGCCCTGGCCGTTGCGCGCCGTCACCTTCATGCCGAGAGCTTCGAAGATCAGCGGGAAGTAGGTGCCGGGTGTGCCGGCCTTGGGGCCGGTGCCGACGGTCTTGCCCTCGAGCTGCCTGAAGCTGGTGATGCCCGACTTCTTCAGCGCAACGCATTGCATCGGCGTGTCGTACATCGGGAACAGCGCGCGGATGCTGTCGTATTTCTTGCCCTTGGTCCACGGGGCGGAACCCTGCAGCGCCTGCAGCGCGACACCCATGGTCGTCATGCCGAGTCCGATCTTGCCGTCGTCGATCATGATGACGTTCTGGTTCGGTCCCTGGGTCTGCTGCGTCGTCACCTGCATGCCGGCCTTGTCGGTCAGCAGGGCGGCCACGACACCGCCATAGACGTGATAGGTGCCGCCGACCGAGGCGGTGCCGAGCGTCAGGCTCTGCGACTGGGCGATCGCGACCGCTGGGGCGGCAAGGGGAGACATGACGACGAGAGCGGCGACAAGCAGGGCGCGGCGGAAGCCGATCATGACGTTCCTCCCTTTCAGGCTCTTCTCATAAATTTGTCGCGCGAGGCCTGCAAGCCGTCACAAACTTCCGTGCAATTGAAACAATCAGGTCGCGACGACCCGATTGTCAGCGCCGATCGCCTCGAGGTTGAAGGCCGCGGCGATGAGCGCCTGGGTGTAAGGGGTTTGCGGCGCCTCGAAAATCTGGCTCGCCGATCCGCGCTCGACCACCTTGCCATGACGCAGGACGACGACCTCGTCGGCCAGCGCGCGCACGACCTTGAGGTCGTGGCTGATGAAGAGATATGCAAGTTTGTACTTCTGCTGAAGGTCGCGCAGCAGGTCGACGATCTGGGCCTGGACGCTCATGTCGAGCGCCGAGGTCGGCTCGTCGAGCACGATCAGGCGCGGTTTCAGGACCAGCGCACGGGCGATCGAGATGCGCTGGCGCTGGCCGCCCGAGAATTCGTGCGGGTAGCGGTCGCGGCTTGCGGGGTCGAGGCCGACCTCGCGCAACACCTGCTCGATCATCGTGGCGCGTTCGGCCGGCGTGCCGATCCTGTGGACCTCCAGCCCCTCGCCAATGATCTCGCCGACCGACATGCGGGGGCTCAGCGAGCTGAACGGATCCTGGAAGACGATCTGCATCTCGCGGCGCAACGGCCGTAGCTCGCGCTGGCTCATCCCCTGCAGGTCGCGGCCGTCGAACCGGATGCCGCCCTGGCTGCGCTCCAGCTTCAGCAGCGCGAGTCCGAGCGTCGTCTTGCCCGATCCCGATTCGCCGACCAGGCCGATCGTATGGCCCTCGCGCAGCGCGATGCTCACGCCGTCGACCGCCTTCACATGGCCGACCGTGCGCCGCATCAGGCCGCGGCGGATCGGGAAATGAACCTTGAGCTCGTCGAGGCGCAGGATCTCGGGCGCCGACGGATCGGCCGCCGCCGGCCGGCCCTTGGGCTCGGCCGACAGGAGATGCTGGGTGTAGCTGTGCTGCGGCCGGTCGAAGACTTCGGCCACCGGGCCCTGCTCGACGATGCGGCCCTGGGTCATTACGCACACCCGGTCCGCCATCTTGCGCACGATGCCGAGGTCGTGGGTGATGAACAGCAGCGCCATGCCGTAGCGCGCCTGCAGCGACTTCAGCAGCTTCAGGATCTGCGCCTGGATGGTGACGTCGAGCGCCGTCGTGGGCTCGTCGGCGATCAGCAGGTCGGGCTCGTTGGCGAGCGCCATGGCGATCATCACCCTCTGGCGCTGGCCGCCCGAGAGCTGGTGCGGGTAGGCGTCGAGGCGCTTGGCGGCTTCCGGGATTCCCACCTGTTCGAGCAGTTCCAGCGTGCGCTTGCGCGCCGCCTCGCGCGACAGGCCCTTGTGCAGGATCAGCACCTCGTTCACCTGCCGCTCGATCGTGTGCAGCGGATTGAGCGAGGTCATCGGCTCCTGGAAGATCATCGAGATGCGGTTGCCGCGCACCGACAGCAACTCGCGCGTCGAGGCGCCGACCAGCTCCTGGCCCTGGAAGCGGATGCTCCCCGTGGGATGGCTGGCCGACGGATAGGGCAAGAGCTGCAGCACCGACAGGGCCGTCACGGACTTGCCGGAGCCCGATTCGCCGACCAGCGCGACGGTCTCGCCGCGCTTGATGTCGAAGCTGACGCCGCGCACCGCGTGCACGGCCTTCTCGCCGGTGCCGAAGTCGACGGAGAGGTCCTTGACCTCGAGCAGGAGGGAGTCGTTCACGCCAGCACCTTGCGCGGGTTGAAGGCGTCGCGCACCGCCTCGCCGATGAAGACCAGCAGCGACAGCATCAGCGCGATCACGAAGAAGCCGGTGAAGGCGAGCCACGGGGCGGTGAGGTTGTTCTTGCCCTGCAACAGGAGTTCGCCGAGCGACGGCGAGCCCACCGGCAATCCGAAGCCCAGGAAGTCGAGCGAGGTCAGCGTCGTGACCGAGCCTGCCAGGATGAAGGGCAGGAAGGTCAGGCTGGCTGTCATCGCATTGGGAAGGATGTGCCGGAACATGATGCGCGCATCCATCATACCCAGCGCGCGGGCCGCCCGGACATAGTCGAAGTTGCGGCCCCGCAGGAACTCGGCGCGCACCAGCCCGACCAGCGACATCCAGCTGAACAGCAGCATGATGCCCAGCAGCACCCAGAAGCCCGGCTGGATGAAGCTCGCCAGGATGATCAGCAGGTAGAGCGTCGGCATGCTCGACCAGATTTCGAGGAAGCGCTGCATCAGCAGGTCGACCACGCCGCCGAAATAGCCCTGCACCGCGCCGGCGGCGATGCCGATCACGGTGCTGGCGATCGTGAGCGCGAGCCCGAACAGGACGGAGATGCGGAAACCGTAGATCAGGCGGGCCAGCACGTCGCGGCCGCTGTCGTCGGTCCCCAGCCAGTGCTGGCGGGACGGGGGCTGCAGGGTCGTGCGGCCCTCACCCTTCAGCACCGTGTCGTAGCTGTAGGGGATCGGCGGCCACAGGATCCAGCCCTTGTCCTCGATCAGCTTCTTCACTTCCGGGTCGGAATAGACGGTGTTGGTCGGGAAGTCGCCGCCGAAGGTGGTCTCGGGATAGTCCTTCAGGAGCGGCGAGTAGAAGCCGCCGTCGTAGCGGATGAGGATCGGCTTGCTGTTGGCCAGCAGCTCGGCGAACAGCGACAGGAAGAACAGCGTTCCGAAGATCGCGAGCGAGATCATGCCGCGCTTGCTGGAGCGGAACGCCGCGATGCGGCGGCGGTTCATCGGGTTCATCAGGCGCGCGCCTCGAAGTCGATCCGCGGATCGACCACCGTGTACATGAGGTCGCCCAGGATCCCCATGACGAGGCCGATCAGGCCGAAGAAGTAGAGCGTGCCGAACATCACCGGATAGTCGCGGTTCAGCGCCGCCTCGAAGCCCAGCAGGCCGATCCCGTCGAGGGAGAAGATCACCTCGATCAGCAGCGAGCCGGTGAACAGCACGCCGATGAAGGCGGCGGGGAAACCGGCGATCACGATCAGCATGGCGTTGCGGAAGACGTGGCCGTAGAGCACGCGGCGCTCGACCAGCCCCTTGGCGCGGGCGGTCAGCACATACTGCTTGTGGATCTCCTCGAGGAACGAGTTCTTGGTGAGGAACGTCAGCGTCGCGAAGCCGCCGATCACCATGGCGCCGATCGGCAGGGCCATGTGCCAGAAATAGTCGAGCACCTTGTCGATGAGGCCGAGCGAGCTCCAGTCGTCGGAGACGAGGCCACGCAGCGGGAACCACTTGAAGTAGGAGCCGCCGGCGAACAGCACGACCAGCAGCAGCGCGAAGAGGAAGCCGGGGATGGCGTTGAGCACGATCAGCGTCGTCGAGGTCGACACATCGAAGCGCGAGCCGTCGCGCACGGCCTTGGCGATGCCGAGCGGTATCGACACGAAGTAGATCAGCAGCGTGGTCCACAGGCCGAGCGAGATCGACACCGGCATCTTCTCGATGATGAGGTCGACCACGCGCTTGTTGCGGAAGAAGCTCTCGCCGAAATCGAAGACCAGGTAGTTCTTCATCATCAGCAGGAAGCGCTCGCCGATCGGCTTGTCGAAGCCGTACATCTTCTCGATGCGCTCGATCAGCTCGCGCGGCAGGCCGCGGGCGCCGCGATAGGTGCCGCCGCCCGAGGAATCAGTAGCCGATTTGCGCAGCGTCTCGCCGCCGCTGGAGCTGCCGGAGAAGCGCTCCGTGGCGTCGACCGAGGTGCCCTGGATCTGGGCCAGCGTCTGCTCGACCGGGCCGCCGGGCGCGGCCTGAACGATGAAGAAGTTGATGACCATGATGCCGAACAGGGTCGGCACCACCAGCACGAGGCGTCGCAGGATGTAGGCAAGCATGGAGCGGCCGGACGCCTACTTCCTCTCGCGCTGAAGGGCGCGGTCCTTGGCCTCGTCGATCCACCAGGTATCGAAGGCGAAGGGCGCGTAGCGGGCGCTCTTCTCGGGGCGCGCAAAGCGGTTCCAGTAGGCGACGAAGACCTTGTTGTTGTGCCAGTTGGGCACCACGAAGTTGCTCCACAGCAGCACGCGGTCCAGCGCCCGGGTCACGGCGATCAGGCTTTCGCGATCGGGCGCGGCGATCAGCGTGTCGACCAGCGAGTCGATGGCGGCATCCTTGACGCCCAGCGAATTGCGGCTGCCCGGCGTGTCGGCGGCCTTCGAGCCCCAGAAGTCGCGCTGCTCGTTGCCCGGCGACAGCGACTGGCCGAAGCCCTCGACCATCATGTCGTAGTCGAACTCGTCCTCGCGGCGCTTGAACTGCGCGGTGTCGACCGTGCGCACCGTCATGTCGATGCCGATGCGTTCCAGGTTCTGCTTGTAGGGCAGCACGACCCTCTCGAAGCTGGCGTCGTTCAGGAGCATCTCGAAGGCGAGCTTCTTGCCCGTCTTCGTCTCCGTCATCTTGCCGTCCTTGACCTCCCAGCCGGCCTCCTTGAGGAGCGCCAGCGCCTTGCGCGCCAGCTCGCGGACGTTGCCGGTGCCGTCGGTCTCGGGAAGCATGTATTCCTTGGTGAAGACCTCCTCCGGGATCTTGCCGCGCAGCGGCTCGAGGTACTTCAGCTCGGCCGCGGTCGGCAGGCCGGACGAAGCCAGCTCGGAGTTGCCGAAGAACGAGACGTTGCGCTTGTACATCCCGTAGAACAGGTTCTTGTTCGCCCAGGCGAAGTCGAACATCGTGGCGATCGCCTCGCGCACGCGCTTGTCCTTGAAATAGTCGCGGCGCGTGTTGAAGGCGAAGCACTGCATGCCGGTCGGCAATTCGTGCGGGATCTCGGCGCGCTGGATGCGACCGTCGCGCACCGCGGGAATGTCGTAGGCCGTCGCCCAGTTGCGCGCGATGTTCTCCTGCCGGACGTCGAGGTCGCCGGCCTTGAACGCCTCGAACTGCACGGTGACGTCGCGATAGTACTCGTAGCGGATCACGTCGAAGTTGCTGCGCCCCCGGTTCATCCAGAGGTCCTTCGCCCACCAGTCCGGGACGCGGCGGTAGGTGATCGAGCGCCCGACATCGAAGGAATCGACCTTGTAGGGGCCGCTGGCGAGCGCGGGCTCCAGCGAGACCTTCTCGAAGTCGCGGCTGGCCCACCACTTGGACGGCAGGATGGGAAGCTGTCCGATGATCAGCGGCAGCTCCTTGTTGGTATTGTCGCGGAAGGTGAACTTGACCTTGCGATCGCCGACCTTCTCGGCCTTCAGCACGTCGGCGTAATAGAAGGCGTAGTTCGGCAGTCCCTTGGACTTCAGGATGTCGAGCGAGAAGATCACGTCCTCGACCGTGATCGGGCTGCCGTCGTGCCAGCGCGCCTGCGGCCGCAGCGTGAACGCCACCCAGGAGCGGTCCTCCGGCCATTCGATCGTCTCGGCGATCAGGCCGTATTCGGTCGAGGCCTCGTCGCGGGAGTTCCAGCAGAGCGTGTCCCAGAGCTGGCTGATGCCGGCCGCCGGGACGCTTTTCACGATGTAGGGATGCAGGGAATCGAAGGTGCCGCGGGCACCCAGCCGGACGCTGCCCCCCTTGGGGGCGTTGGGATTGAGGTAGTCGGGCGGGCCGGAATCGGCCTTGTACTTGGGCTCGCCGTGCATGGCGAAGCCATGGCTGACATGGATCGTGCCCGCGGCGGCCGGGGCCGGGGTCTGGGCCCGCAGAATCGCCGGCGCGCCGACCCAAAGGGCCGCGCCGCCCGCCAATACGCTGCGCCGTCTGATCGCCATGCGATGCGCTCCCCAGCCTGCTGACTTCGCTTCATATATAGCGCGGTGGAGTTGGGCCGCACTATGGCCGGGGGGTTACATCGGGGTCACCTTTGCGACCTGCCGGTGCGCCGCCCGCGCCTTGAAGGATCCTGCCCGACATATCGTCATGCGAACGCCTGTAGCTGCTTGTTTGACTTCGTGCGCCCCAGCGCTCAACTTTCCGTCATGACCGATACGATGGATTTCGCGCCGGATTTCGACGCGCCGCTCGATTACATGCGCCGGACGCGCGAGTATTACCTCGCCCTGGGCTACGACAATCCCTATCGCTGGGCGCACTACGTCGATGCGCCCTTCCAGCCGCTGAAGAAGCCTCTGAAGGATAGCACGCTGGCGCTGATCTCGACCGCGGCACCCTACCAGCCCGACAAGGGCGACCAAGGACCCGGTGCGCTCTACAATGCCAGCGCCAAGTTCTATTCGGTCTATTCCGGCGATACGGACAAGGACCACGACACCCGCATCTCCCACATCGGCTACGACCGCAAGCACACGACGGCGAAGGACAGCAACACCTGGTTCCCGCTGCCGCTGATGCGCGAGTTCGCCCGCGAAGGCCGCTTCAAGCTGGCCCCGCGGTTCCACGGCGCGCCGACCAATCGCAGCCAGCGGGTGACGCTGGAAACGGATGCGCCGGAAATCCTCGCGCGCTGCCGCCAGGACCAGGTCGACGCGGCGCTGCTCGTCCCTACATGACCCGTCTGTCACCAGACCGTGAGTCTGGTCGCACGATATCTCGAACGGAACGGGATCCCCACCGTGGTGATGGGGGCGGCGAAGGACATTGTCGAATGGGCGGGCGTGCCGCGCTTCCTGTTCAGCGATTTCCCGCTCGGCAATTCCTGCGGCAAGCCGCATGAGCCCGACACCCAGCGCTTCACGCTGGATCTCGCGTTGAAGGTTCTGGAAAGCGCCATCGGTCCGCGCACGACGGTCCAGTCGCCGTTGCGCTGGACCGAGGATGGGGACTGGAAGAACGACTACAACAATCTCGAGCGCATGGACCCTGCCGAGGTCGCCAAGCGGCGTGCCGAATTCGACAAGGTGAAACAGGTGGCGCTCAGCCAGCGCAAGCAGGCGGGCGTGGCGTAGGAGTGACATGAGCAAGCCGTTTACGGGCGTAAAGGTCGTCGATTTCACGCGCGTGCTGGCGGGGCCCTACAGCTCCTATCAGCTCGCCCTGCTCGGCGCGGATGTGGTGAAGATCGAATCGCGCGAAGGCGACGACATGCGTTTCGGCACCCGCGCCAACGATTGGGAAAAGCGCGGCCTGGCGGCCCCCTGGGTCGCGGTGAACGGCAACAAGCGGTCGATCACGCTCGATCTCAAGCAGCCCAAGGCGATCGAGATCGTCAAGCGCCTCGTCGAGACGGCCGACATCGTCGTCGAGAATTTCCGGCCGGGCGTGATGGACAAGCTTGGCATCGGCTACGAGACGCTGAACAAGATCAATCCCAGGCTGATCTACTGCGCCGTGTCGGGCTTCGGCCAGGTCGGCCCTGAGTCCAAGACCGCGGCCTTCGACGGCATGATCCAGGCGATGTCGGGCCTGATGTCGATCACCGGCTTCGAGAACAACGGCCCGACGCGCGTGGGCTTTGCCGGCGCCGATGTGATGTCGGGTGCCACGGCCGCTCTGGGCATGGCCTCGGCGCTGTACCAGCGCACGCACACCGGCAAGGGCCAGCTCGTCGATGTCGCCATGATCGACTCGGTGATGGGCTATCTCGCCCAGCAGTTCACCGAGCACTTGATGACCGGCCGCGTCCACGGCCAGGCCGCCAACCTGTCGGTGACGCGCAAGCCCACGGGCAATCTGTTCAAGACGAAGGACGGCTGGATCGTGCTGGCCGTCATGACCGATCCGCAGTTCAAACGCCTGATGAAGGTGCTGGGCCGCGAGGAGGTGCTGGACGATCCGCGCTTCGTCGACTGGGCCACGCGCATCGCCAACAACACCGCCCTGCACGAGATCGTCGAAGGCGCGATGAAGACCGAGGAGTCCGGCACCTGGATCGAGCGCTTCGCCAAGGCCGACGTACCGGCCGGCCGCGTTCACAGCATCCCGGAGACCGCGCAGCTCGACCTGTTCAAGCATCGCACGGTGCTGCAGACCGTCGAGACCGAGCACGGGCCGATCAAGGTCGTGGGCTCTGGCTTCCGCCTCGAACACGGCGGCGGCTCGATCGACCGCCCGCCGGCGACGCTCGGCCAGCACACCGACGAGGTGCTGAAGGAAGCCGGCTATTCCGATGCTGAAATCGCCGAGATGCGCGCGGCAGAGGTCGTCTGAGGGCGCATCTCGACTGGCGGCTCTAATCGTCGAAACCGACGAAGACGGTGGCTTCGGCGACGGACTTTCGTTCCGACACGACCGCATTCGCCGGGAAGCTGTCATCCGGCCAGCCCAGGGCGATGCTTTTCATGATGACCTGATCGTCGGCAATCCCCGCGTGCTCGCGCACCACCGGCGACTGCATGATGCCCTGGCTGTTGATCACGGCGCCCAGGCCGCGCGACCAGGCCGCGTTCACCAGCGCCGTCGCCACGGCGCCACAATCGAACGGCGTGTCGTCGCTGCCGTCCAGCACGCGATCGTAGGTCACGATCACGCAGACCGGGGCGTCAAACTGACGGAAGCCGCGCAGGACCCAGTCCTGGCGCCCGTTCTTGTCGTCCCGCGCGATCCCCATGGCGGAGAACAGTTGCTTGGCGACGCCGACCTGTCGGTCGCGGTGCGCACCTTCAAAGCTCTTGCCGGTACGGAATTCGCGCGACTGAGGGATGCCGGCCACCATGCGCTCCGTGTTGCCTGCGCGGATCCGGTTCAGCGGCTCGCCGGTGACAATGTAGAAATTCCACGGCTGGGTGTTCATCGACGACGGCGCGCGCATCGCCAGGCCGATGATCTCCTCGATCAGCGCCTTGGGGACGGGATCGGGTTTGTAGCCGCGGATGCTGCGGCGGCCACGGATGACGTCGTCGAACTGCATTTTTCTGGGATTCCCCGGATGTTTGGTAGCCGGCGGAGTTTTCGCGGTTCCCCGCCCGCGCGCAAGGCTGACAGCTTCGCCACCACGATGACGTGCTCTCGGTCCATCAGCGGCGGTTACCGCCGAACTTCACTTCGTAGTTCAGGATCAGCCGGTAGTCGTTGATCGTCGTCGTGACGCCGTTCAGGGTCTGATCGACGAGGCCCATGCGGCCGCGCAGTTGCAGCGGCTGCAGCCAGTCGGGGGCCTCTTTGGATGCCACCCGGTACATCAGGTCGAAATCGTACTCGGTGTTGTTCGACAGCGGCGCACCCGTCGTGCTGTTGATCGCGCCGTTGCCGAACGTCGCCGAGAACAGGAACGCAAGGCCCGGAAGTCCGATGCCGGCAAAGTCGTAGGTGAGCCCGACTTGCCAGGCGCGTTCGTTGGCGCGATCGAAGTCCAGCGTGATCTGCTTGGTGTAGCCGATCCATTGCCCGTAGGGCGTGCGATAGGCGGCGGCGCTTCCGACCTGGGTGTAGGCTCCCCAGAGGGTGAAGCCGTCGAGCAGGAGCGTCGCACGGAGGCCCGCCGACCAGGTGCTGAAGGGCTGGCCGGTCAGCAGGTTCAGGCCGTTGCTGCCCTGGACCATCGCGTTGCTTTCGAGGCGCGCTTTCAGACGGGCGTTGATGCCGAACGTTTTGCCGACGTCGCCATAGCTCGACGTAAGAATGTCCGGCACGTAGTAGACAGAGCCGCGCAGGCGGAGATCGTCCAGAGAGCCGTACTTCAGACTCACCAGGCCCATGCCGGCATCGTGGTTGGGCGCGCCGGCCCGCTCGCCCATGTTGATGAAGGTCCAATAGTCCTTCGGCTTGATCGCCGCGACATAGCCCGCGAAGTAGTCGATCGCCGCGATCCTGCCGCGCAGCGCATAGGCCTCGAAGGTGATCGGGACCATGCGATCGTCGTTGGGATTGACCTCCAGCTCGTCGATGAACTGGCGGAAGACGGTGAAGGTCTGGCCCTGCGCACGCACCGAGGCATAGGCCTGGCCGAGGACGAAGAAGCCATACTGCCCGGTCTTCAGGATCTGCGAGCCGCTGGTATCCGCTGGCGCCCACAAAGGCTGCGTGGTGTAGGCGACCGCGCCGGCCTGCAGCGTGTCGTACAGCCAGCCCGATTCGTAGCCGACCCATCCGCCACCCGCCCACGCGACATTGTTGGGCCACTGCGGATTGGTCTTGTCGAAGTAGAAGCTGCGAAGATGCAGCGTGGCGACGGCGTCGTCGTACAGGAAGCGGGCGAGCGCTTCCCCCAGAGCCTGCGCCTTCGCGGGCAGGGCAGCCCAGGCCGACAACAGAATCGCAAAGGCCAACGAACGGATGAGCATTGTCGGGAGCGATATCATCCCAACATGACCGATTTGCTGACCCGGCCACCATCTTCACTTTCTCTTCAGGGCCGCGCGCCCTAGTGTTCGTGTGTCCAAGGGGGGTCCCGACAAGGGGCTGAGATACCGATGGTCGCCAGAAATGGCGTCGGCGCGGTGACCCTTTGAACCTGATCCGGGTCATGCCGGCGAAGGGACTGGATACATCCTTTGCACGACACAACACCGGATCTCCGTCCGCCAACCAGCCACGGGAGATCCATCATGGACACCATCGTCACCACCACTGCCCCGACCGTCACGACGGGGCCTCTGCCTGCCTCACGCAAGGTCTATGCGACGCCTGAAGCCGCGCCCGACCTGCGCGTTCCCCTGCGCGAGATCGAACTGTCGTCGCCGCTGGAGCCACCGGTACGCGTCTACGACACGACCGGGCCCTACACCGACAGCGAGGTCGCGATCGACGTGCGCAAGGGCCTTGCCCCGACGCGTCGCGCCTGGGTGCTCGAACGCGGCGGCGTCGAGGAATATGCCGGCCGTGCGATCCAGCCGATCGACAACGGAAACCTGAAGGAATCGGTGCTGCGGCCGTTTCCCAACACGTCGCGCCCGCTGCGCGGGCTCGACGGCCAGCTGATCACCCAGTTCGAATGGGCGCGCGCCGGCGTGATCACCAGGGAGATGATCTACGTCGCGGCCCGCGAGAATCTCGGCCGCAAGACGGTGCTCGACGAGGCCGCGGCGCGGCTGGCCGACGGCGAGAGCTTCGGCGCCGCCCTTCCGGCGTTCATCACGCCTGAGTTCGTGCGCCAGGAGATCGCCGCGGGCCGCGCCATCATTCCCGCGAACATCAATCACACCGAACTGGAGCCGATGATCATCGGCCGGAACTTCCTGGTGAAGATCAACGCCAACATCGGCAACTCCGCGGTTTCTTCCTCTATGGAAGAAGAGGTCGAGAAGATGGTGTGGTCGATCCGCTGGGGCGCCGACACCGTCATGGATCTGTCGACCGGCCGCAACATCCACGACACGCGCGAATGGATCGTGCGCAACGCGCCGGTGCCGATCGGCACGGTGCCGATCTACCAGGCGCTTGAGAAGGTCGGCGGCGATCCGACCAGGCTATCGTGGGAAGTGTTCCGCGACACGCTGATCGAGCAGGCCGAGCAGGGCGTCGACTACTTCACCATCCATGCCGGCGTGCGCCTGGCGCATGTGCCCCTCACGGCCAGCAGGGTCACCGGTATCGTGAGCCGCGGCGGCTCGATGATGGCGCAGTGGTGCCTCACCGAGCATCGAGAGAGCTTCCTCTACGAGCATTTCGGCGACATCTGCGACATCATGCGCAAGTACGACGTCTCCTTCTCGCTGGGGGATGGGTTGCGGCCGGGCTGCAATGCCGACGCCAACGACGCGGCGCAGTTCGCCGAGCTGGAGACGCTGGGCGAGCTCACCAGGGTTGCCTGGGACAGAGGCTGCCAGGTCATGATCGAGGGGCCCGGCCATGTGCCGATGCACAAGATCAAGGCCAACATGGACAAGCAGCTGCGCGAATGCGGCGAGGCGCCGTTCTACACGCTGGGACCGCTCGTGACCGACATCGCGCCGGGCTACGACCACATCACCTCGGGCATCGGCGCCGCCATGATCGGCTGGTTCGGCACGGCGATGCTTTGTTACGTTACGCCCAAGGAACATCTCGGCCTGCCGGATCGGGACGATGTAAAGGTGGGCGTCATTACCTACAAGATCGCGGCCCATGCCGCCGATCTGGCGAAGGGCCATCCGGCCGCCCGGCTGCGCGACGATGCGCTGTCGCGGGCGCGCTTCGACTTCCGCTGGCGCGACCAGTTCAACCTGTCGCTCGACCCGGCCACGGCCGAGAAGTTCCACGACGAGACCATGCCCAAGGAGGCGCACAAGACCGCGCACTTCTGCTCGATGTGCGGTCCGAAGTTCTGCTCCATGCGCATCACCCAGGACATCCGGGACTATGCCAAGAAGGGGATGGACGAGATGAGCGCCAAATTCCGGGCGGGCGGGGGCAGCCTCTATGTGGAGGGTAAAGCCGCCGACTGAAGCAATTTCTCGGGCGTCCGAGGGGTCTTTTGTGCCCCTCGGACGTTGAGACCCCGGTTCGGCGAGCGCCTGCCTTGCGCCCGCCATTTCGGTGGGGGAGACTCCGCGGCTTCAGTGCGTATGTGTTACGAGCTGTATTTCTGGGGTGAATCGAGAAAATGAAGCGGCTGCGAACCCTTCTTGGGATCGGTCTCGGGCTGGCGATCGTCGCTGGCGCGGGCTGGTACATCACGCAGTCGAGCACTGCGCCGCCGCCGCGTTCCGCCGGTCGCTTCGCCGCCGGCGCCGCCGTGCCGGTCGGGCTTGCCACGGCTGCCAAAGGGGACATTCCCATCGTCCTGCGGGCGCTGGGCACGGTCACGCCGCTCCAGACCGTGAATGTGAAGACCCAGATCACCGGCCAGCTGGTCGACGTCTTTTTCAAGGAAGGCCAGATGGTGAAGCAGGGCGACCTGCTGGCCCTGGTCGATTCGCGCCCCTACGACGTCGCCCTGCAGCAGGTGTTGGGCCAGCAGCAGCGCGACGAAGCCCTGCTCAAGAACGCCCAGGCCGACCTTGAGCGCTATCGCAAGCTGGTGCAGCAGGATTCGATCGCCCGACAGCAGTACGACACGCAGGTGTCGCTGGTCCGCCAGTACGAGGCGGCGCTGGTGGTCGACCAGGCGCTGGTCGATGCGGCCAAGCTCAATGTCGCCTATACGCGGATCGTGGCGCCGCTGACCGGCAAGATCGGCCTGCGCATGGTCGACAAGGGCAACTACGTCACCATGGGAGACTCCAGCAGCATCTGCGTGATCATCCAGGTGCAGCCGATCTCGGTCCTTTTCACGATCCCGGAAGACTCCCTGCCGCTGGTGCGCAGGCGCCTGAAGACTGGCGAGACCATGGATGTGCGCGCGCTCGACCGGTCGCAGAAGGTCGAACTCGGCGTCGGCCGGCTCGACACGACCGACAACGTGATCGACCTCACGACCGGCACGGTGAAGCTGCGGGCGATCTTCGACAATGCCGATGAATCCCTGTTCCCCAACCAGTTCGTGAACGTCCGCCTGCTGGCCGACACGGTGAAGGACGCGGTCGTCGTGCCGGTTGCCGCCATCCAGCGCGGCCAGCCCGGCACATTCGTCTATCTCGCCCGGCCCGACGATTCGGTGGAGATCCGCGTCGTTCAGCTCGGTGAAACCGACGGCGAGAGGGTGGCGATCCTCAAGGGCCTGCAGGTCGGCGACCAGGTGGTGATCGACGGTGTCGACCGCCTCCGCGATGGCGCCAAGATCCGCCGCCCCACGGCCACGCCGCGCGCGTCGGCGGGCCCGCCGGTCGCCAACGCCCCGTCACCCAAGGCAGGCCCGGACGGCCAGCCTCAGGGCGCGCCCGCCGAGGGGCAGCGTCGTCGGCAGCAGGCCAATGGCGCCGGCGGCGGCACGGGCGGGCCCAATCCCGGCCAGCCGGCGACCCAGACCAACCAGTAACGCGGCTGCGACATGAATCCGTCGCGGATCTTCATCGAGCGGCCGGTCGCCACCTCGCTCTTCATGGTCGCGATCATGCTGGTCGGCATCATCGCGTATCGCTTTCTGCCCCTGTCGGCGCTGCCGCAGGTCGACTATCCGACCATCCGCGTGCTGACCCTCTATCCGGGCGCCAGCCCGGAGGTGATGACGACGTCCATCACGGCGCCGCTGGAGCGGCAGTTCGGCCAGATGCCGGGTCTCAATCAGATGACGTCGACCAGTTCGGCCGGCGCCTCGTCGATCACGCTGCAGTTCGACCTGAAGCTCGGGCTCGACATCGCCGAGCAGCAGGTCCAGGCCGCCATCAACGCCGCGGGCAATCTCCTGCCGGGAGACCTGCCGTCGCCGCCCATCTACGCCAAGTTCAATCCGGCCGACGCGCCGGTGCTGACGCTGGCCGTCACGTCGAAGACCGAGCCGCTCACCAGGGTCCACGATCTCGTCGACACTCGCCTCGCGCAGAAGATTTCCCAGATTCCCGGCGTCGGTCTGGTGAAGCTGGAAGGAGGCCAGAAGCCCGGCGTGCGCATCCGTGCCAACCCGACGGCGCTCGCCGCCTACGGCATCAACATCGACGACCTGCGCACCACCATTTCAAACGCCAACGTCAATACGCCGAAAGGCAATTTCGACGGGCCGGCGCGTGCGCTGACCATCAACGCCAACGACCAGATCACCGATCCCGACACGTTCCGCGACATCATCGTCGCCTATCGCAACGGCGCGCCGGTACGCATCCGCGACGTGGCTACGGTCGAGGAGGGGCAGGAGAACAACCGCATCGCCGCCTGGATGGACAATACCCAGGCGGTGATCGTGAACGTGCAGCGCCAGCCCGGCGCCAACGTCATCGAGGTGGTCGACCGCATCAAGACCCTGCTGCCGACATTGCGCGAGACCTTGCCCAATTCGCTCGACATCGCCGTGCTCACCGACCGCACGCTGACCATCCGGGCCTCCGTGCGCGACGTGCAGATCGAACTCGGCTTCGCCGTCGTCCTGGTCGTGGCCGTGATCTTCGCCTTCCTGGGCGATGCCCGTGCCACGCTGATCCCCAGCCTGTCGGTGCCGCTGTCGCTCGTCGGCACGCTGGCGGTGATGTACCTCGCCGATTTCAGCCTCAACAACCTGTCGATCATGGCGCTCACCATCGCGACCGGCTTCGTGGTCGACGACGCCATCGTCATGATCGAGAACATCGCCCGCTACATCGAGCGCGGAGAGGATCCGAAGAAGGCGGCACTGAAAGGCTCGAAGCAGATCGCCTTCACGGTCGTGTCGCTCACCGTCTCGCTGATCGCGGTGCTGATCCCGCTGCTCTTCATGAGCGACGTGGTCGGCCGCCTGTTCAGCGAATTCGCAGTGACGCTGTCGGTCACCATCCTGATCTCCGCCGTGGTGTCGCTCACCCTCGTGCCCATGCTGTGCGCGCAGTTCCTGCGCCAGCGGCCGCACACGGCCGCGACGCCCGCGCCCGCGCCTGAGAAGAGTCCGGCCGTCGCCCATGCCGAGGATATCGGAACCGGCTGGTTCGCCGGCGTGATCCGCTTCTACGATCGCTGCCTGATCGTGGTGTTTCGGCACCAGGTGCTCACCCTGCTGGTCGCCGTCGGCACGGTCGTGCTCACGGTCCTGCTCTATGTCGTCATTCCCAAGGGTTTCTTCCCGGTGCAGGACACCGGCTTGATCCAGGCCGTGACCGAGGGGCCGCAGAGCGTCTCCTTCGCGTCGATGAGCGAGCGCCAGCGCGTGCTCGCCGAAGCGATCCTCAAGGATCCCGCCGTCGAGAGTCTCACCTCGTTCGTGGGCGTGGACGGCACCAACCCGACGCTGAACTCGGGGCGCATGCTGATCAACCTCAAGCCGCGCAGCGAGCGGTCGTTGTCGGCCGCGCAGGTGATTCGGCGGCTGCAGCGGGAGACGGCCTCGGTACCCGGGATCTCGCTCTACATGCAGCCGTCGCAGGATCTCACGATCGATTCGACCGTGAGCCGCACGCAGTACCAGTTCGTCCTGGAAACGGCCAACGCCGCCGAGTTCGACGCCTGGGTGCCGCGCCTGATGGACCGGCTGGAGAAGCTGCCCGAACTGGTCGACGTGACGAGCGACCTGCAGAACAAGGGCCTGTCGATGTTCATCCGCATCGACCGCGACGCCGCGGCCCGCTTCGGCATCACCGCCGCCACCGTCGACAACGTGCTCTATGACGTGTTCGGGCAGCGGATCGTGTCGACCGTCTATACCCAGTCGAACCAGTACCGGGTGATCTATGAGGTCGAGCCTGAGATGGCGCGGTCGCTGAAGTCGCTCGACAGTCTGTACCTGCCCAGTTCGGCGAGCGGCAAGCAGGTGCCGCTTTCCGCCATCGCGACCTTCGAGGAGCGGACCGCGCCGCTGCGCCTGGACCGGTTCGGCCAGTTCCCGGCGACGACCATCTCCTTCAACCTCGCGCAGGGCTATGCGCTCGGTCAGGCCGTCGACGCCATCGTCGCGGCCCAGCGCGAGATCGGCATGCCGCGCTCGATCACGACACACTTCCAGGGAGCGGCGCTCGCCTTCCAGAAGTCGCTCGACAGCCAGCTCCTGCTGATCCTGGCGGCTATCGTGACCGTCTACATCGTGCTGGGCGTGCTCTACGAAAGCTACATCCACCCGATCACGATCCTGTCGACCCTGCCGTCGGCCGGCATCGGCGCGCTGCTGGCGCTCATGCTCGCCGGCAAGGACCTCAGCATCGTAGCCATCATCGGCATCGTGCTGCTGATCGGCATCGTGAAGAAGAACGCGATCATGATGATCGACTTCGCCCTCGACGCCGAACGCAACGAAGGCAAGGCACCGCAGGAGGCCATCCACCAGGCCTGCCTGCTGCGCTTCCGGCCGATCCTGATGACCACGGTGGCGGCGCTGGTCGGCGCCCTGCCGCTGATGCTGGGCTCCGGCACCGGCTCCGAGCTGCGCCAGCCGCTCGGCCTCACCATCGTCGGCGGCCTGATCGTCAGCCAGTTGCTGACGCTCTTCACCACGCCGGTAATCTATCTCGCCTTCGACCGGCTGGGCCGCCGCCTGCGCGGCATGCCGCTCGACACGCCGCTGCATCCTGTGCGCGCCGAGGCGGGTGAGAGGACCTCGTGAACCTCTCGGCGCCCTTCATTGCGCGCCCGGTCGCCACGACGCTGCTCACCATCGGCCTGGCGCTCGCCGGCATGGTGGCGTTTTTCGGCCTGCCGGTTTCGCCGCTACCCAAGATCGATTTCCCGACCATACAGGTCACCGCGAACCTGCCCGGCGCCTCGCCCGAGACGGTGGCGACCAGCGTGACGACGCCGCTCGAGCGGCGACTGGGCGCCATCGCCGGCGTCACCGAGATCACCTCGTCGAGCACGGTCGGCAATTCGCGGATCACGCTGCAGTTCGACCTGTCGCGCGACATCGACGGCGCGGCGCGCGACGTGCAGGCAGCCATCAGCGCAGCCCGCGCCGACATGCCGGCCGACCTGCGCAGCAACCCGCAATATCGCAAGCTCAATCCCGCCGATGCACCGGTGATGGTGATCGCGCTCACATCGAACACGATCGGCCAGGGCCGTCTGTTCGACGCCGGTTCCAACATCCTGCAGCAGAAGCTCAGCCAGGTGAGCGGCGTCGGTCAGGTGACGCTGGGCGGCAGCTCGCTGCCCGCTGTCCGGGTGGAGCTCAATCCGACGGCGCTCACCAAATACGGCATCGGGCTGGAAAGCGTGCGCGCCGCGCTGGCGGCCGCCAACGCCAATTCGCCCAAGGGGGCCATCGAGGTCGGCGATCAACGTTACCAGATCTATTCCAACGACCAGGCCCGCGCAGCGGAGGAATACCGCTCGCTGATCATCGCGTGGCGCAACGGCGCCCCGGTGCGGCTGTCGGATGTGGCCGAGGTGCTCGACTCGACGGAGAACATCCGCAACGAGGGGCAGGCCAACGGCAAGCGTTCGGTGCTTGTGATCATCTACAAGCAGCCCAACGCCAACATCATCGAGACGGTCGACGAGATCAAGGCGCTGCTGCCCGAGTTGCAGGCCTCGATGCCGAACGACGTCGAGCTGCAGGTGGTGAGCGACCGCACGACGACGATCCGTGCCGCCCTCAAGGAAGTCGAGCAGGCGCTGGTGATCGGCGTCGTGCTGGTGGTGCTGGTGACCTTCGCCTTCCTGCGCTCGGCCCGCGCCGGCTTCATTGCCGCCGTGACCGTGCCGGTATCGCTGGTTGCGACCTTCGGGGGCATGTACCTGCTGGGCTACAGCCTGAACAACCTTTCGCTGATGGCGCTCACCATCGCCGCGGGCTTCGTGGTCGACGATGCGATCATCGTGCTGGAGAACGTGACCCGCCATCTCGAGGCCGGCATGTCGCGGATCGACGCCGCGCTCAAGGGCGCCCGCGAGGTCGGGTTCACCGTCGTGTCGATGAGCATCTCTCTGATCGCGGTCTTCATCCCGATCCTGCTGATGGGCGGCATCGTCGGTCGCCTGTTCCGCGAGTTTGCCGTGACGCTGTCGGTGGCGATCCTGATTTCGATGGTCGTGTCGCTGACCACCACGCCCATGATGTGCGCCTACGTGCTGCGGGCGCCGGGCGAGCATCACAGGCCCAATTTCTTCGCGCGCTTCAGCGAGCGGGGGCTGGGCGGCCTGCAATGGCTCTATGGCCGCAGCCTGGGTTTCGTGCTGCGCCACCCGCTGCTCACCATGCTGGTCTTCCTGGCCACGGTGCTGCTCAACATCCACCTGTACGTCACGATTCCGAAGGGCTTCTTCCCGCAGCAGGATACCGGCCGCCTGATGGGCGGCATCCGTGCCGACCAGAGCATCTCCTTCCAGGCGATGCGCCGGAAGTTCCGGCAGTTCGTCGAGATCGTGCGCTCCGATCCCGCCATCGAGAGCGTGGCGGGCTTCACGGGGGGCGGGCAGACCAATTCGGGTTTCATCTTCGCCACCCTGAAGCCGCTCGCCGAGCGTGACGTCACCGCCGACCAGGTGATCCAGCGGCTGCGCCCCAAGCTCGCCCAGGTGCCCGGGGCCATACTGTTCCTGCAGGCCGTGCAGGACATCCGTGTCGGCGGCCGCCAGGGCAACGCGCAGTACCAGTTCACCCTGCAGGCCGATTCGCTGCCCGATCTCTACACCTGGGGCCCCAGGCTCACCCAGGCGCTCCAGGCGGACACATCGGTGATCACAGACGTGGATTCGGACCAGCAGCAGCGTGGCTTGCAGCTCAATCTCACCATCGACCGCGATGCCGCGAGCCGGCTCGGCGTCTCGACCCGCAACATCTCGGCGACCCTCTACGACGCCTTCGGCCAGCGCCAGGTCTCGACCATCTACAACGCGCTGAACCAGTACCATGTCGTCATGGAGGTGGCGCCGCAGTGGTGGGAGAGTCCGGAATCGCTGAAGGAGATCTACGTCAGCACGTCGGGCGGAGCACTCAGCGGCACCCAGTCGACCGGCAGCATCGCATCCACGACCACGACCTCGACATCCACGGGCGCGGCCGGCGCCGGGGCCGTGACGATCGATCCCGCCCAGGCGGTGCGCAACCTGCGAACGAACCAGATCGCCGTGAGCGGGCGCGGCTCGGCCTCGACGGGTGCGGCGGTCAGCACGACACCGGAGAAACTGGTGCCGCTGTCGTCGGTGACGCGCTGGGACTACGGCACCACCCCGCTCGCCGTGAACCATCAAGGCATGTTCGTGGCCAGCACCGTCTCGTTCAATCTCGCGCCCGGGAAGACCCTGAGCGACGCCGTGCAGTACGTGAACGACACGATGCGCGAGATCGGCGTGCCGACGACCCTGCACGGTTCCTTCCAGGGCACGGCGCGCGCCTTCCAGCAATCCCTGGGCAACCAGCTTCTGTTGGTGCTGGCCGCGCTGGTGGCCGTCTACATCGTCCTCGGCGTCCTGTACGAGAGTTACATCCACCCCATCACGATCCTGTCCACCCTGCCGTCGGCCGGCATCGGTGCGCTGCTCGCGCTGCAGTTCTCCGGCGTGGAGTTCAGCATCATCGCCATGATCGGCGTGCTGCTGCTGATCGGTATCGTGAAGAAGAACGCCATCATGATGATCGACGTGGCGCTGGAGCGCGAGCGCGCCGAGGGGCTCGAGCCGGGCAGGGCGATCTATGAAGCGGCGCTTCTGCGTTTCCGTCCCATCCTCATGACGACCATGGCCGCGATCCTGGGCGCCCTGCCGCTGGCGATGGGATACGGTGACGGCGCGGAATTGCGTCGTCCCCTCGGCATCTCGATTATCGGCGGCCTCATCGTGAGTCAGATCCTGACCCTGTACACCACACCCGTTATCTACCTTTATCTCGACCGTTTCCGCCGCCGCGACCGCGACCAGCCGAGCCGTGTCGCCCGCGTCATGGGTAGCGCTGGAGCGCCGGCATGAGGCGTAGCGCTGCGTCGCTTCTTCCGCTTCTGCTCGTTTCGGGTTGCCTCGTCGGGCCCGACTACGAGCGCGCGCCGCCGGCCAGCCCCGTTG
Organism: Reyranella humidisoli; assembly: GCF_019039055.1. Lineage (NCBI taxonomy): Bacteria > Pseudomonadati > Pseudomonadota > Alphaproteobacteria > Hyphomicrobiales > Reyranellaceae > Reyranella > Reyranella humidisoli. Next base: position 947,199 of record NZ_JAHOPB010000001.1, on the reverse strand, counting down.
CGCCTGCCTACAAGGAAGCCGAGCTTCCGACGGGCGCGGCATCGGTGTTCCGTCCGGCCCAGCCCGCCGACGGCGCGGATCGCGGCCAGTGGTGGCGGGTCTACAGCGATCCGACGCTCGACAGTCTCGCGTCGCAGATCGACGTCTCGAACCAGAACCTCAAGATCTTCGAGGCCAACTATCGCCGCGCGCGCGCGATCATCCGGCAGGACCAGTCGGCGCTCTATCCCAGCCTCTCGGGCACCGGATCGGGGCAGCAGACCGGCACGGGCGGCCTGCGCGGCACCACGGCGGCCGGCGGCACGGCGACGGTGACGCGATACGATTCGACGATCGGCCAGTATTCGACCGGCTTCACCCTCAATTGGGAACTCGACTTGTGGGGCACGCTGCGCCGCCAGGTCGAAAGCGATTCGGCGTCGGCACAGGCGAGCGACGCCGACCTCGCCAACGCGCGGCTCTCGGCCCAGACCGATCTCGTGACGAACTATGCGTCGCTGCGCATCTCCGACGACCGCAAGCGCCTCTACGAGGCCACCGTCGCGGCCTACCTGCGATCGATGCAGATCGCGCAGAACCAGGTCGACGCCGGCATCGTCTCGCGCGTCGATCTCGTGCAGGCGCAGACGCAGTACGAGCAGACGCGTGCGCAGCTGGTGAACGAAGGCATCAACCGCGCGCTGCTCGAACATGCGATCGCGCTTCTGGTCGGCAAGGCGCCCTCCGAGGTGAGCATCGAGCCGGCGCCCACGCGCCTCACGATCCCCACGGTCGATTCCGGCGTGCCGTCGACCCTGCTGGAGCGGCGGCCGGACATCGCTTCCGCCGAGCGCCAGATGGCGGCGGCCAACGCCCAGATCGGCGTGGCCAAGGGCGCCTTCTATCCGCAGATCTCGCTGGGCGCGACCATCGGCTTCCTGAGCGGTGGCTTGGGCTCGCTGCTGCAGCTCGGCACGGCGGCCTGGTCGGTCGGGCCGCAGATCGCCGGCACGCTGGTCGACGGCGGCGCGATGGCGGCCCAGGTGCAGGGCGCCCGCGCCGGTTATGACGCCACCGTCGCGACCTATCGCCAGACCGTCCTGACGGCTTTCCAGCAGGTCGAGGACGCGCTGGCGCAGCAGCGCATCCTGGTGATGCAGGAGCGGGTGCAGCGCGCGGCCGTCGCCGCCGCGCGCGAGGCGGAGCGGCTCTCGCTCAACCAGTATCGCGTCGGCACCGTGCCCTACACGACCGTGGTGCAGACACAGGCCGCCGCGCTCTCGGCGGAGCAGGCGCTGCTTACGATCCGTCTCAACCGGCTCATCGCCAGCGCCAACCTGGTGAAGGCGCTGGGCGGCGGCTGGCGGCAGGAAGACCTGCCGCCGCCGGTGCCGATCGGCGGCCTCAAGCAGGCCAATCCCGCCCCGCCGGCGTTTCCGCCACCCGGACGATAGGCGGCTTCCGGGTACCCCTTTCGAGGACTCGACACGGCGCGGAGAGAAGGATTTTCTTCTCCCGTCGCGGCCCGGAGGCCGGACCTGTCGTCCAACAGTCGGGCGTCGGCAGCCATTCCCTTTGACTGTGACGCTTGCTGCCACGAGGTTGGCCGCTCGTTGCAACCGCGAGGCCGATCATGACCAATTCCCGCCATCCCGAGACCCTGTCGCTGCACGCCGGCTGGCGCGCCGATCCCACGACCGGCTCGGTCGCGGTGCCGATCCACCAGACGACCTCGTACCAGTTTCGCGACACCGAGCACGCGTCGAACCTGTTCGCGCTAAAGGAGCTGGGCAACATCTACACACGCATCGGCAATCCGACGGTCGACGTGCTGGAGCAGCGCATCGCGGCCCTCGAAGGCGGTGCCGCGGCGCTGGCTGTCAGCTCGGGTCAGGCGGCATCCGCCTTCGCGATCCAGAACATCGCCAAGGCCGGCGACAACATCGTGAGCTCGACCGATCTCTACGGCGGCACGTGGAATCTGTTCGCCCACACGCTGAAGGACCAGGGAATCGAAGTGCGCTTCGTCGATCCCAGCGATCCGCAGGCCTTCGCCCGCGCCACCGACGATCGCACCCGCGCCTACTATGCCGAGACGCTGCCCAACCCGAAGCTCGCGGTCTTCCCGATCAAGGAAGTGGCCGACATCGGCCGGCCGCTCGGCATTCCGCTGATGGTCGACAATACGGCGGCGCCGATCCTGACGCGGCCGCTCGATCACGGTGCGGCGATCGTCGTCTATTCCGGAACGAAGTATCTCGGCGGCCACGGCACCTCGATCGCCGGCCTGATCGTCGACGGCGGCAACTTCGACTGGGCCGCCCATCCGAAGCGCCAGCCGGCGCTCAACACGCCCGACCCGAGCTATCACGGCGCGGTCTGGGTCGAGGCGGTGAAGCCGATCGGACCGGTGGCCTACATCATCAAGGCGCGCACCACCCTGCTGCGCGATCTCGGCTCGGCCCTGTCGCCTTTCAACGCCTTCCTGATCCTGCAGGGCATCGAGACGGTGACGCTGCGCATGGAACGCCATGTGAAGAATGCGCAGGCCGTCGCCGATTTCCTGGCCAAGCGGCCGGAAGTCGCGAAGGTCATCCATCCGTCGCAGCAGAAGGGCGAGACGCGCCGCCGGGCCGACGCCTATCTCAAGGGCGGCTATGGCGGGCTTGTCGGGTTCGAACTGGCGGCGGGCCGGGAGGCCGGGCGCCGGTTCATCGATTCGCTGAAGCTGCTCTATCACGTCGCCAATATCGGCGATTCCCGCAGCCTCGCGATCCATCCCGCCTCGACCACGCACTCGCAGCTCACCGCCGAGGAGCAGCTCGCGACGGGCGTGTCGGACGGCTATGTGCGCCTGTCGATCGGCATCGAGCATATCGACGACATCCTCGCCGATCTCTCGCAGGCGCTCGATGCGGCCGGCAAGCTGAAGAGCGCGGCTTAGCATCGACTTTCCTCCCCATTCCAATGGGGAGGTGGCGGCGTCTTACGCCGACGGAGGGGTCATGAGCTGGCCGTTCGTCCTTCGGCGCTCCCGGACATCGCGAGCGATGTCCTGACGCTCAGGAGGCCGAGTTTCACTCGGCCTTCCACTCGGCGACGTGCGCGGCCCGGTCGGGCCGCGCCGGGACCGGGGCGGTCGAGGGAGCGGGCGTGCCGGCGGTGAGGAAGCCGACGAGGCGCGACGGAGCTTCGAAGCCCAGCAGCCTGTTCACGTTGGCGTCGTAGGCATTCGGGCCCGTCACCCACATGCCGCCATAGCCCAGCATGTGCAGCGCGTTCAGCATGTTCATCGCCGCCGCGCCGGCGGCGAGCAGTTGCTCGATCTCGGGAATGTTGCCCGGCTTGATGACGGCGCCGACCGCGATCAGCATCGGCGTGCGACGGACCCAGGCGCGATAGCGCTCGGCGAGCGCGGCGGCGTTGACCGGATCGCGAACCGTGGCGGCTTCGGCCAGCTTCTCGCCATAGGCGAGCATCGCGTCGCCGCGAATGACGACGAAGCGCCAGGGCTTCAGACGCCCATGGTCGGGCGCCCGCAGGCCGGCGTCGAGGATCAGGTCGAGGTCCGCGCCCTGGGGCGCCGGTTCCTGCAGCGGGCCGACCGAACGGCGGGCCAGCAACTGGTCGAGGGCGAGCAGGCGAGGCTCGCGCGCATGGGTGATGTCAGGCATGGCCGCAGACTACTCCGACATGCGAACGATTGTCAGTTGCAACTTTCGGCAGGCCGGCTGCAGGAGCCTATACTCGTCCCATGGCGGAAAACGTCCGCAAGATCATCCATGTCGACATGGACGCCTTCTACGCGTCCGTGGAGCAACGCGACGACCCGGCGCTGCGTGGCCAGCCGGTCGCGGTCGGCGGGCGGCAGCGCGGCGTCGTGATGGCCGCGAGCTACGAGGCGCGCAAATTCGGCGTGCGCTCGGCCATGCCCTCGGTCACGGCCAAGCGCCTGTGCCCGGAGCTCGTCTTCGTGAAGCCGCGCTTCGACGTCTACAAGGAAGTGTCGCGCCAGATTCGCGAGATCTTCCTCGACTACACACCGCTGGTGGAGCCGCTGTCGCTCGACGAGGCCTATCTCGATGTCACCACCAACCTCAAGGGCATGCCGCTCGCCTCCGAGATCGCGCGCGAGATCCGCGCCCGTATCCTGGAGCGCACCGGCCTCACCGCCTCGGCCGGCATCTCCTACAACAAATTCCTGGCCAAGCTCGCCTCCGACCATCGCAAGCCCGACGGCCAGACGGTGATCCCTCCCGAGAAAGGCCCGGCCTTCGTCGAGAGCCTGCCGGTCGGCCGCTTCCATGGCGTCGGGCCGAAGACGGCGGAAAAGATGAACCGGCTTGGCATCCAGACCGGTGCCGACCTCAAGGCGCAGACGCTGGAATTCCTCGAACAGTATTTCGGCCGCTCCGGCACCTACTACCACGCCATCGCGCGTGGCCATGACGAACGTCGCGTCGTGCCCAACCGGCCGCGCAAGTCGGTCGGTTCGGAGACGACCTTCATGGAGGATCTCGACCGGCCAGCGGCGGTGGAGGAGGGGGTGGCCTCCGTGCTCGAGGATGTCTGGGCCTATTGCGAGCGCACCGGCATCCTGGGCCGCACCGTGACGGTGAAGATCAAGTATGCCGACTTCCGGATCGTGACGCGCAGCCGCACGCTGGAGGAGAGCGTCGACAGCCGCGACGTGCTGGAGCGCACCGCGCGCGAACTGGTCCGCACGATCTTCCCGCTGGAAAAGAAAGTGCGGCTGCTCGGCGTCTCGCTCCATAACCTGCACCAGCGCGAGGAACGCAAGGTGCCGCCCCAGATGACGCTGGCTCTCTAGGATCTCTACGTTTCAAGTGCACCCGCACACCCTCATCCTGAGGAGCGGCCACAGGCTGCGTCTCGAAGGATGGGCGACGGACGGTGCATGTAGCCCATGCTTCGAGACGGCCCTTCGGGCCTCCTCAGCATGAGGTCTATGTTGTGGCTTCGGCTCGAGCCGAAATCTCGCTGCGAAAAGTCTCTGGGAGGTACGACCATGAACATCTTCATGACCGGTGCGACCGGCTATATCGGCGGAACCATCGCGCGCCGTCTGTTCGATGAGGGTCACACGCTGCGTGGCCTGGTGCGCGACGAGGAGAAGGCGAAGAAGCTCGCGGCTTTCGGCGTCGAACCGGTGATCGGCGGTCTCGACGATGCCGCGATCCTCACAGCCGAGGCCAGGCGGGCCGATGCGGTGATCAACACGGCCAACAGCGACCATCGCGGCGCGGTGGAGGCATTCCTCGAAGGATTGGCCGGCTCGAACAAGCCGTTCATCCACACCAGCGGCTCCAGCATCGTGGCCGACGATGCCCACGGCGATGTCGCCTCGGAGAAGATTTACGACGAGGACACGCCGCTCGATCCGGTGCCGGGCAAGAAGGCAAGGGTCGAGATCGACCGCACGACTCGCGGCGCGAGCCAACGCGGCGTGCGCTCGATCGTCGTGTGTCCCACCATGATCTACGGCAACGGCCTCGGCCTGGCGCGCGACAGCGCCCAGATTCCCGGCCTCGCGAAGCGGGCCAGGGCCTCGGGCGTGGTGCGCCATGTCGGCAAGGGGCTGAACGTCTGGTCGAATGTCCATGTCGAGGACGTGGCCGACATCTACCGCCTGGCGCTCACCAGGGCGCCGGCTGGTGCCTTCTATTTCGCCGAGAACGGCGAGGCCTCGTATCGCGACATTTGCGCTGCCATTGCGCGCCGCTTGAATCTGGGGGCGCCGCAGGTCTGGCCCTTCGCGGAGGCCGCAAAGGAACTTGGCGAGAGCAGTGCGGCCTACACGTTCGGCTCCAACAGCCGCGTCAGGGCCAGGCGCGCCCGTAGCGAGTTGGGCTGGCAGCCGAAGCACGCTTCGGCGACGGCCTGGATCGAGGCCGAACTGCCGCTCTAGACTGGAACGTCGGCGATCATCTTCTTGAGCAACGCCGCGTCGGGATAAACTCCGAAGCCGCCCTGCAGGTTGTCCGTCATATGCTCGGGCTTGCTGGTACCGGGGATCACGCAGGTCACGGCGGGATTGGCCAGCACGAACTTCAGCAGGATCTGGGCCCAGCTCGTGGCGCCGATCTCACCGGCCCAGTCGGGCAGCTTGCGGGCGGAGAGCTTGCGCAGGAGGCCGCCGCCGCCGAAGGGCTGGTTCACGATCACCGCGATGCCGCGCTCGGCCGCCAATGGCAGCAGCCTGCGCTCTACGGCGCGATCGTCGAGCGCGTAGTTGATCTGGATGAAATCCCACTTCTCCGACCGCATCACGCTTTCCAGCTCGTCGTGGGCGCTCTGCGTGTAGTGGGTGATGCCGAGATAGCGGATGCGGCCCTCGGCCTTCCAGGCGCGCAGGGTCGGAAGATGGGCTCGCCAGTCGACGAGATTGTGGATCTGCATCAGGTCGATGCGGTCGGTCTTCAGCAGCCGCAAGGACGCCCGCATCTGCGCGAGGCCACTGTCGCGGCCGGTGGTCCAGACCTTGGTGGCGATGAAAGCCTTGTCGCGCGTGCCGGCGGCGGACAGCAGGTCTCCGACCACGGCCTCCGCCGAACCGTACATCGGCGAGGTATCGATCACCGAGCCGCCGGCGTCGAACAGCCGCCGCAGCACTTCTGCAAGCGGTGCGCGATCCTCGGGCTTGCCACCCACGTCGAAGGTGCGCCAAGTCCCCACGCCGACGACGGGCAACATCTCCCCCGAAGCGGGGATCCTGCGCTGATGCATGCGGGCTCCTGTCTGGGCGGCGCTGCCCTTAGCGGCCAGCAGGCCGGCACCGGCGAGGCCAATCAGTCGCGAGCGGGTGAGAGTGCGTGACATGCAAGTGTCATTGTTCAGCAATGATGACCGCAACGCCAGCGTGGAAAGGTGCTTCTGCCATATTGATGCCCCACGCAAAGCGTTTGCTGTGACCGTTCGCAGTTCAGGCGCTCCCGTCATTGCCATCCCGTCATGCCGCCCCCATCTCAGCCCGGCCCATCAAGCATTGGGTCGCAGTTCGCTCAGCCTGAAGGAGACCGTGCCATGCCCGAACCCTTCGTCGTCGAAATCTGGGGAAAGCCCGCCGGTGTCGTCCTCAAGGAAGGCAATGCCTTCCGCTTCCATGCCTTCACGCGCCCGTTCTTCGAGCTCGAGGGGCATCAGTTCAGCACGCCCGGTCAGGCGCGCCTCGCCGCGGCCAGGCTCCAGCCGCCGCGCGAAAGCCTGCTTGCCAAGTAATGTCTTTCGCCTTGTCGGTCGCCTGAGGGAGCGTTAGTCCAATCAGGACCGACAAGGAGGAAATCAGTGATCAAGCGCAAGCAGCGTATCCCGTTGCGTGACCTCTCGACGATGAAGCCCGAGGATCGCGAGGCCATCGAGAAGAACGCCATGAACGGCCAGGTGTTCAACATCTTCAAGGTGCTGGCCAATCACCCCGCGCTGACCAAGCGCTGGACGCCGTTCGCCGGCCACATCCTCTCGAAGCAGACGCTGCCGTTCCGCGATCGCGAGCTTCTGATCCTGCGCATCGGCTGGCTGAACCAGGCGGAATACGAGTTCGCGCAGCACGAGCTGATCGCCAAGCGCGGCGGCGTCACCGATGGCGACATCGCCAATCTCAAGGAAGGTCCGAAGGCCAAGGGCTGGAGCGAGCACGAGGCCGCGCTGATGCAGCTCGCCGACGATCTGTTCGAGAACTCGGTCGCGTCGGACGCGACCTGGGCGACGCTCTCGAAGACCTACTCGACCGAGCAGCTCATGGACGCCGTCTTCACGGTCGGCCAGTACAATCTCGTCTCGTGGGCGCTGAACAGCTTCGGCGTGCCGCTCGACGACTTCCTGCCGGGTGCCCAGAAGAAGTAGGGGCATTGTCCGCCTTGACTTCATCCTGAGGAGGCGCGCAGCACCGTCTCGAAGGATGGGCAGCGAACGTGGTGCTCGTGCCCACCCTTCGAGACGCGCCCCTACGGAGCGCTCCTCAGGAAGAGGTTGTATTGGCGTTTTATCTCTTCGTAACCTCGACGTTCCAGAAGGCGGTCGTCGAGGGCGGGCGGATCCAGCCTTTCGTGCGGCCGCTGACGGCCGAGGCGCTGTACCATTCACCGAGCGGATAGTGCGTGCCGAGCTGAAGCGCACGCTCCTGGATTTCCTCCGCGATGGCCTTGCGCTTCGCCGCATCCGGCTCCAGCGCATAGGCCTCGCGCATCGCCTCGATCCTCTCGTCGCACGACCATCCCGCCGAGGCCTTTTCGCAGGCGGAATTGAGGAACAGCGAGGTGATCGGGTTCACCACGTCGATGACGCCGGTGCTCGACAGGGTGATGTTCCAGCCGCGATCCTCCGGCGGCTCCTTGCGCATGACGCGCGCGAGGTGCGTCTGCCAGTCGGCCGGCCGCATGTCGACTTTGAAGCCGACCCGCTCCAGCTGTGCCTTGGCGACGGGGCCGAGGTTGGCGAGCGAGGCGAGGTCGGTCACCTGCAGCAGGATGATCGGTCGTCCGTCGTAGCCCGCTTCCTTGATCAGAGCCTTGGCCTTCTCGACGTTGCCTTCGAGCAGGCCTGCGGTGCCCTTGTCCGAGGCCAGCGGCGTGCCGCAGCCATAGTAGGTCTTGCAGAAGCGCCAGAAGTTCGGGTCGCCGACGGCGGCGTCGAGGAAGCCCTTCTGGTCGATGGCGTAGCCGAGTGCCAGCCGCATCCGGGGATCGTTGAACGGCGGATGGAGCCAGTTGGGCCGCAGCGCATACTGGCTGGCATAGGCGCCACGCTGGACCTCGATGCCCTTCCTCTTCTCGAGCAGCGGCAAGAGGTCGTGCGCCACCGATTCGAGGGCATCGACCTCGCTGTTCTCCAGTGCATTCACCGCGGTCTGCGGATCGGCGATGGAGACCCATTCGACTCGGTCGACCTTCGCAACTTTGCCCCCCGCGAAGTTGGCGGGCGGCTCGGCGCGCGGCACGTAGCCGGGATTCTTCACGTAGACGACCCGGTCGCCGGGCCGCCACTCGTCGGCCTTGAACATGAACGGGCCGGAGCCGGTCGGATCCTTGATCTGCTGCGTGGCCGGCGCCTCGGCGACCCGCTTCGGCATCATGAAGGGCACGATGCCGGCCGGCTTGGCCAGCGAATCGATCACCAGCCCGTAGGGCCTTGCGAGCTCCAGGCGGATCGTCTTCGCGTCGGGTGCGCTCAGTTCCTTCACGTTCGCCATCAGCTTGAGGCCGACCGGATCGCGGCTGCCCCAGCGCTTCAGCGAGGCGACGCAATCCTCCGCCGTGACCGGCGCGCCGTCATGCCACTTCAGCCCGTCGCGCAGGGTGAAGGTGTAGATGAGGTTCGCCGCATCGACGGTCCAGTTCCCCACCATCTGCGGCTGCGGCTTGAGATCGCCGTCGAGGCCGAACAGCGTGTCGTAGACGAGATAGCCGTGGGTTCGGCTGATCTGCGCCGACGCCCAGATCGGATCGAGGATCTTCAGATCCGAATGCATGACGATCTTGAGCGTCGATTGCGCGGCGGCGGGCGTCGCAAGAGCGAAGACGGCAGCGGCAACAAGCAGATGACGAAGCTTCATGGACGTTTCCTTTGTTTATTGCTCGGCCGTGAGGCCGTTGATGGTCTGCAGAGCCTGACTGCGGAACTGGCCGAGGATCATGCCCTTCCAGTCGTCGGCATCGACGTAGAAGGCATCGCGCACCGACCGCCGAATCTCGCGCACCAGCGCTTCTGGCGCGTCGGGATGGCCGGCCAGCCAGGCTTCGCCGCGCAGCGCGCGCCGCACGACGGGATTGGGCACGGTGCCGTATTCCAGGGTCGTCGGGGTGATCGCCGCGTCGGGACATTCTTCCGGCGCGCAGCCGGTGATATGGCCGACCGTCCGCGGCGAAACCGATTCGGTCGTGGTGCTGACGATCAGGTCGCTGCCCCACCAGGCCCTGGCGCGTCGGGTCGTTTCCTCGGAATGGCGGCCGAAGATCTTCTCGCCATGGCCATAGGGGCCGAGGCCGGTATGGACGTCGATCCAGGCGATGTGGCGTCGCGTCGTGCCGTAGCTGCGCAGGATCGCGCGGATGGTGTCGTTGCTCCAGGCCGGCGCCGTGCCGCAGTAGAAGAGTCCGTCGGGGTGTTTGTCCTGGCCGCTGGAAACACCGGGATTGCGCTGCCCGGCGAGCCGCGCCATCGCCGCGTTCAGCCGCTCCTCGTTGTCGGGAGAAGGCGGCCAGGCCGCGGGCACCAGCAGGTCGTGGATCTGCTCATAGACCGGATTGTCGGGATAGGGCGTGGCGAAGTCGTTGAAGTTGCGGTTGAGGTCGATGTTGTCCTCGTTGGTCCGCTTCAGATGCGAGAAGCCGAACGGATTGACGGCATGGATAAGCAACAGCGCGATGCCGCGATCGGCGGCGCGTCTGGCCAGCTCGTCGTTCAGCAGCGCGAGCTGACAGGCCGAGCCGGAGAAACCTTCCGGTCCGTGCGTGCCGGAGCTGACGATGAACAGCCTGGCGGCGTCGGCCGGGCCCAGCAGCGCGGTATCTGTACCGATCTCCTCGCCCGCTGCGCCCTTCAGCGGATGGACGTGATGCCGGACGGCGGCACCGGCTTTGGTCGCGGCGTCCAGGAAGCGCTGGCGCGCCTCGTCGTAGGTGGCGGAGAAGAAGGCGGCGCTCATCTGATCTTCTCGTCGATGTAGTCGAGGGTGCGGAAGGCGCCGCCGATCACCGGCAGGAACCATGGCTTGCCGGAATAGAGCGGAATGGAGGGCAGCTCGGTCTCGGCGAAGGGCACCTTGCCATGCAGGCGGCCGGCGATCGATTGGCCCATGGCATTGCCGAGGAACGGCATCATCGACACGCCCGAGCCGTTGCAGCCCACCACGAAGTGCAGCCCGTCGAGTTCGCCGGCATGCGGCAGGGCGTCATAGGTGAAGGCGACGTTGCCCTGCCAGGTGTGGGTGACCTTGGTGTCCCTGAGCTGCGGGAAGCGCTCGACCAGCGCCTGGTGCAGGAGCTGGGCGCGCAACTCGCCGGGGATCTCGGTGAAACGGGCGCGACCGCCGAAGATCACGCGCTTTCCGTCGGGCGAGATCCGGTAGTAGTGCAGTACGCGCCGCGTCTCGGAGAAGGTGCGGCCCTTGGGACAAAGCTCGCGGATCAGGTCGGCCGGCAGTTCCTCGGTCGCGATGATGTGGCTGGCGATCGGCACGAGGCGCTTCTGCAGGCGCGGCGTGACACTGGACGTATAGCCGTTGGTGGCGACCACGACATGGCGCGCCCGCACCTCGCCCTGACTGGTGCTGACCCGCCAGCCCTCGCCGTCGCGTGCGAGGCCGGTGGCGCGGCAATGACCGGCCAGGGTGATGGAATTGCGCCGGCGCACCGCCGCCAGCAGGCCGCCGTAGAACAGCGCCGGGTGCAGCTTGCCCGCCGTCTCGAAGACCATGCCGCCATGATAGAAGTCGCTGCCGATTTCCTCGCGCTGCTCCTCGCGGGTGATCAGGCGGCAGTCGGTGGCGCCGCCATCGCGCAGCTTGGCGAAGCGCGTGCGCAGCCCCTCGTAGTGCGAGGCGGCGCAGGCGCCGAGGAAGCGGCCGCGCTGCTCCAGATGGCAGTCGATCTTCTCCTGCTCGACCAGGTCGATCAGCGCGCGATAGGCGTCGATCGCCCAGCCCACGACGTCGCGCACCAGCTCCGGTTTGTAGTCGAGCGTGCGGCCGGTGAAGCTCTTGCCGATCGACAGGCCGGCACTCAGGGCGCCGCCGCTGCGGGTCGAGGCACCGGAGCCGAACTCGTCGGCTTCGAGCACCACACTCTGTACGCCGCCGTCCGCCAGCGCGCGGGCCGTCGCCAGCCCGGCATAGCCGCCGCCAACCACCACGACGTCGGTCCGGGCCGGCAGCGCCGGGGCGGTGATGGCCTGCGGACGGAACGCCTCCCACCAGTAGGGCTGATCCTTGAAGTCACTGGAGAAGATCGACTGATTAACCGCAGGCATGAAGAGGCTCGCACGCAAAACGTTGACAGGACGGAGTTACGGCTTGAGAGAGGATCCGGTCAAAGTCATTGTCCGGTGTGGTTAAGTCCGTGAGGTTATGATGATCACGTCGCGCCAGCTCGAAGCCTTTCGCGCCATCATGGCGCACGGCACCGTGACCGCCGCCGCCGAGCGGCTGGGCGTCTCGCAGCCCGCGGTGAGCAAGATCCTGGCGGGCCTTGAGCACGAGATCGGCTATCCGCTGTTCACGCGCATCAAGCGGCGGCTGGCGCCGACCAGCGAGGCGAGGCTTCTGGAGCAGGAGGTGACTCGACTCTATCACAGTCTCGAACGAGTGACCGAGGTGGCGCGCGAGATTCGCGAACGCCAGGTCGGCGACCTGCTGATCTACTCGACACCGGCGCTCGGGCGCAGCGTGCTGCCCGACGTCATGGCGGGTTTCATGAAGCGCCACGCCAAGGCGCACATCGTTTTTCACGTCCGCAGCTCGACCTACATCAACCAGAAGATGGTCGATCAGCAGATCGACCTCGGCTTCTCGATGATGCCGTTCGAGCATCCGTCGATGGTCACCGAGGAGTTGAGTCGGGCGACCGCCGTCTGCGTGCTGCCGCGCGACCATCGCCTGGCGCGGCGCAAGGTGATTCGGCCTGTCGATCTGCGCGGTGAACGCTTCCTGTCCTTCCCGCTCGACGGCCGTATGCGGCACCTGATCGACGCGGCCTTCGAGCAGGAGCGGATAGAGCGGCAGTTGCAGATCGACGTCTATTCCTCGGCCGACGCCTGCGCCCTGGCGGCGCGCGGGCTCGGAGTCGCGATCGTCGAGCCGTTCACGGCGCGCGATCATCTCGATCAGGGCATCGCGGTCGTGCCGTTCGAGCCGCGCATCCGCTACCTGTTCCGCGCCATGCGGCCACGCTACCGCAAGCCGTCGCGTCTGGCCGATGCGTTCCTCGATGCCGTGAAGGTTCACCTCAAGGCCAAGGGCTGGGCGTGATGACCTATGCCGGGTCATGGGCCACGAAGAATTCGAGGCCGATCAGACGCTCCAGCAGCATCACCACCAGCAGGGTGACGACGACTGTCGCGGTCGAGATCGCCGCCAGCACCGGAGACGCGTTTTCCTGGATGAAGGCATAGATCTGGACCGGCAGGGTCGTGACCTGCGGGCCGGTGAGGAACATCGTCACCGTCACCTCGTCGAACGAGATGATGAAGGAGAAGAGAAGCGCGGTGACGAGGCCCGAGCGCGCCAGCGGCAGCGCGATGCCCAGCGCGATGCGCCGTTCGTCGGCGCCCAGCAGCGAGGCCGCCTCGACGATCTCGCCGTCGATCTTCTGCAGGGCGACCACGATCGGCCGCCACGCAAAGGGGAGCGTGCAGACGATGTGGGCGATCACGATTCCCGTTGCCGTGCCGAGATAGCCCGCCATGGCGAGCACGTTCACCAGCGCCACGCCGAGCGCCGCGTGCGGAAAGAACAGCGGCGACATGACCGCCAGCTCGAAGGCCGGCAGCCAGCGCGGCCGCAGCCGGTGGCAGGCATAGGCGCCGGCGAAGGCGATGGCGGTCACCAGCACGGCAACCACCGCGGCGATGCCGAGGCTGGTCGCGAAGGCTTCGATCCAGCGCGGATCGGTGGCGGCCTCGGCGTACCAGCGCAGGCTGAGTTCGCCCGGCGGGAAGCGGAGATAGCCGGCGGCCGCGAACGAGGTCGCGCCAATCACCACGATAGGCAGCGGCAGGAAGAGCAGCAGCGCGAAGGAGCCGGCACGGCCAAGCTTGATCAGGGGCGCGTTCATCGGTCGGCCTTCGGCACGAGCGCCGCCTCGGCGGCGCGCAGCAGAGCGAGGCCGAGGGCGCTCAGCAGCAGCAGGCAGATCGCCCAGGCCGAGGCCTTGCTCATGTTGAAGTTGTAGACGACCTCCTGATAGATCTGCGTGCCCGCCATCTTCTGGCGGATGCCGCCCAGCAGGATCGGCGTCACGATGGCGCCCATCGAGGTGAGGAAGGTGATGCTAAGACCGGTGAAGACGCCGGGCAGCGACAGCGGCAGCACGACGCGGCGCCATGTCTCGAAGCCGCCGGCACCCAGCGATTCGCTCGCTTCCTCCAGCCGGTTGTCGATCTGCAGCAGCACCGACAGGGTGGAAATGACGGCAAACGGCATCAGCACATGCGTGAGGCCGATCACCACGCCGAGATCGTTGAAGATCAGCGGCAGCGGCGATTGGATGACGCCGGCCCATTTCAGCGTCTCGTTGAGAAAGCCCTTGGGCCCCAGGATCACCAGCCAGCCGTAGGTGCGCACGACGAGGCTGACGAGCCATGGCACCAGGACGATCACCAGCAGGAGGTTGCGCCAGCGCGGCAGGCGCCACAGCAGCCAGGCGATCGGATAGGCGAGCACCGCCGCGGCAACCGACACGATGGCCGCGATCGACACGGTGCGCAGGAACACTTCGTGATAGTCCGCGCGATCGAGGATCTGGCGGAAGTAGATCAGCGAGAAGCCGTCCTTGCCCCAGAAGGCATGGAAGAAGAGCAGCGCCACCGAACCCAGGAAGAGGGCGAGCACGAGCAGGGCCGGCAGCAGCAGCCAACCCAGGCTTCGAGGGGCGGAGGTGGCGCCGCGCATCTCAGGCGCCGGCGGCGAAGCCCGGCGGGAACTCGGCCGATGCGCCGGTCTCCGCGTCGAACGCCTGGGCGAGCTTGATCAGGTGACCTTCGGCGTACCACGGCGCCACGAAGTGGATGCCGATGGGGAGGCCCGCCTTCGAGCGGCCGAACGGGATCGAGATCGCCGGATGGCCGGTCATGTTGAAGGGGATCGTGTAGGTGTACCAGGCGGCCCGCAGGTCGCCGAGCGGCTTGCCGTCGACCACCAGCGGCTCGAACTGGTTCTGGGTGGCGGGCGGCGCCGGCGTGGCGACGGTGGGCGTCAGCAGTAGGTCGCAATCGGCGAACAGGCCCTGCACGGCCTTGAAGGCGGTGGTGCGATCGACGATCGCGCGGCGCAGGGCCACGACGTCGACGGCGTTGCCTTCGTCGAGCGTCCTGGCAAAGGACGGGTCGAGATCGCCGCGCCGGTTCTTCAGGATGTCGGCAAAGCGCTCGATCTGGTTGGCGCGCAGGATGATGCGCGCCACGTCGAGCTTCCAGTCGATCTCGCGGCCGTCCATCTCCTTGATCTTCGCGCCCTGCTTGTCGAGGAAGGCGAGTGCGGCATCGAGGCGGGCCTCGGTGTCCGGATCGAGATAGCCGCCGGTCATGCGGCGGATCACGGTGATCCGCTTGCCGGCGATGGGATGCCCGCCCGCTTTGTCGGGCCAGGCGAAAGGCTCGCGGCCGATGGCCAGCGTCCACGGATCGTTGGGGTGGCTGCGCGACATCGAGGCGAGGCCGGCGCCGAGATCGCCCGGATGGCGCGCCATGACGCCGAGATAGGTGAGCTGGCCGAACTGGTCCGGCGGCACTTCGTGCGGCACGCGGCCGAGCGTCGCCTTCAGCCCGTAGACACCGCAGCAGGCGGCCGGGATGCGGCCCGAGCCCGCGCCGTCGGTCGACATGGCGATCGGGCCGAGGCCCAGCGCCACCGAGACGGCTGCGCCGCCGCTCGACCCGCCGCTCGTATGCTCGCGGTTCCAGGGGTTGCGCGTGATGCCGTGCAGGGGGCTGTCCGTCAGCACCTTGTGGCCGAACTCCGGCGTCGTCGTCTTGGCGAACAGGACGGCGTCGGCGGCGCGCCACTGGGCGATGGCCTCGGCGTCCATCGACGGCACGTTGTCCTTCATCGTGATCGAGGCGAAGGCGGTGCGCAGGCCCTTGGTCAGAATCAGGTCCTTGGCCGAGACCGGCACGCCGGCCAGCGCGCCGAACGAGCCGCCGTTCTTTCGCCGCGCATCGAGCGCATCGGCCGCGGCGCGGGCTCCGTCTGCGTCGAGTGTCGCGATGGGGTTGAACGGCTCGGCCTTCTTCGTGCGTTCCAGCAGGCCCTCGACGATGTCGCGCGCGGCGACCTTGCCGGAGGTGAAGGCTTCTACGTGGTCCGCGACGGTGCGGCCGGCGAAATCCTGAGCGGGCATGATCGGTCTTTCAGGTTGAAGCGAAGACGGTGAAACTGTCGGAGGGCACGGAAAGACGCACGGTCTTTCCTTCGGCGAGTTCCGCACCCTGGGGCGTGTCGGCCATGGACAGCGCGGTGAGCGGCCCCAGCGGCGTGTCGAGTACGGCCTTTACCGTGGGCCCGAGGCGATGCAGGGCGGAGATGCGGGCGTCGAGCGACAGCGCACCCTCGGCGGCATGGCCGAGGCGCACCGCTTCGGGGCGGCAGGCGATCTGGCAGGCGGCGCCGATGCCGGGCGTGCCCACCAACGTCGAGCGTGGCACCGAGATCTTCGTGCCGCCGAGAGAGACGGCAACTGAAGTCGCGTCGACGGCGGAGATCCGGCCGTCCAGCATGTTGATGTCGCCCACGAATCGCGCGACGAACGGCGAGGCGGGGCGGCGATAGATCTCGCCGGGTGTGCCGACCTGCTGCACACGGCCACCGTTCATCACGACGATCGTGTCCGACAGCATTGTCGCTTCTTCCTGGTCGTGCGTGACGAAGACGAAGGTCGTGGCGAGCTGGCGCTGGATCGATTTCAGCTCGACCTGGAGCTGGCGGCGGAGCTGCAGGTCCAGGGCGCTCAGCGGCTCGTCGAGCAGCAGGATGGCGGGTTCGAGGGCCAGCGATCGCGCCAGCGCCACGCGCTGTTTCTGGCCGCCGGAGAGCTGGCCGATGCGGCGGCTCTCGAATCCGGCGAGGCCGACGAGGGCCAGGAACTTGGAGACGCGGCCGGAAATCTCGGCCGCCGCCATGCCACGGATTCGCATGCCGTAGGCCACGTTCTCGAACACGTCGAGATGGGGGAATAGTGCCAGGTTCTGGAACACCATGCCGAGAGGGCGCCGGCGCGGCGGCACGCCCCCCATGGGCGCGCCGTCGATGGCGATGCTGCCACGGCTCGGCTCGAGGAACCCGGCGATCAGGCGCAGCAGCGTCGTCTTTCCGCAGCCCGAGGGGCCGAGCAGGGTGACGAAGCTGCCGCCGGCGATGGTGAGATCCACCCCGTCGAGGACCGTAGCGGCGCCGAACTCCTTGCCGATGCCGGCGACCTGGATGGTGCCTCGGCTCACTGCTTGACGCCGGACAGCAGCTTCTCGGCGCGGTCGACGCGGGCTTCGTTGTGCTCGACGACGATCCGCCAGTCGGGGGAATAGAGCGACTTCACGATCTGCTCGTAGGGCTGGCCCAGCGTCTTCTGCAAGTCCTCGGGCAGCTTGACCTTCGCGTTCATCGGCAGCCAGCCGTCGAGCAGGGCGGCGCGCAGTTGCGGCTCGGCGCCGGCGATGTAGTTCATCCAGACCAGCGACTTGTCCTGGTTCTTGGCGGCCTTCGGCACGACCACCACGTAGGGCAGCATCAGCGCGCCCTCCTTGGGGATCACGATGCCGACATTGGCGGCGCCCTGGCGGCGCAGCGCCCAGACGCGCGAGGCGTAGAACGGCACGGCGGCCACCTCGCCGCGCGTCAGCAGCGTGTTCATGTGGGCGAGCGAGGTGTAGGTCGCCAGCACGTTCGGCACGATCTTCTCGAGCAGCTTGAAGCCGGGATCGATATCCTTCTCGCTGCCGCCCATCGCCTTGGCCATGATCACCGCGTCGTAGGGGGCGAGATAGACCGGCCGCGTCAGCGACAGCTTGCCCTTCCACTTCGGGTCGGCGAGCCCCTGCCACGAGGCAAAGTCCTCCGCCTTGGCGAGGTCGGTGTTGTAGGCGATGCCGTAGTAGGTGAAGTAGACCGGCAGGCCGACATGGCGACCGGCCTTGTCCTTGGTCAGGTACTTCGGATCGACGTCGCCGATGCCTGGCAGCTGCTTGTCGTCGAAGCTCTCGATCAGGCCCGCATTGGAGAGCGCGATCGCCTCGAAATAGGTGACCAGCGCCAGGTTGTACTGGTTGGCCGCCGCCGGAGAGCGAAGCGCGCCGGCCGGATTCGGCACCTCGACCATCTTGATGGTGGAACCGTTGCCCGGATTGAACTGCTTGATGAAGGCCTCGCGCCAGGTGTTCGCGCCACCACCGCCCCACACCGCCATGGTGAGTTCCTGGGCCGTCGCGGCCCCCGCGCCCGTGCAGGCGAGAATCGCGCCGCAGATAAGCGCCTTCAAACGGTTCATCATCGCAGGCCCCCGCCGTTGTCTCGTTACCGCAACGTTAGACGCCTCCTGCATTGCGAGAGAAATTCATTCGTCCCTTCTGGTCATTCCGGAAAGTTATGGGCTTGGTTGTTGCTCTGCTTGAAACTCACTTCTACAGTCGGTGCGGGGATTTCGAAGGGGACTGCCATGGACATCAAGCGCCTGCACCGCCGCCACGCTCTTTCGCTGCTGGGAGGTGCCGCCGCCGTCGGCGCCACGGGCTCGGCCTTCGCACAGGCCGAGCCGCCGAAACCCGCGCAGCTCGTGGTCAACCATTCCGGCGGTTCGATGGGCACGGCCATGCGCAAGGCCTTCTTCAACGGCTTCGAGAAGAAGTACGGGATCAAGGTCGTCGAGACGAGCCCGGTTGACTTCGGCAAGCTGCGCGCCATGGTCGACTCCGGCAACGTCGAATGGGACCTGACCGAGATCGGCGGCCAGGACGCGATCCGCGCCGGCAAGGCGAACCTCCTCGAGAAGATCGACACGAAGGTGGTCGACCGCTCGAAGTATCCGGCGACGGCGCAGAATCCCTATGTCTTCGCCTCGTCCGTCTATACGACCATCATGGGATTCCGGAACGACGTCTTCAAGAACGGCAGCCAGCCCAAGAGCTGGGCCGACTGGTGGGACGTGAAGAAGTTCCCGGGCGCGCGCTCGATGCGCAACCATCCGACCGACAATCTCGAGTTCGCGCTGATCGCCGACGGCGTGCCGAAGGACAAGCTCTATCCGATCGATTTCGACCGCGCCTTCAAGAAGCTTGACCAGATCAAGCCGCACGTCACCGTCTGGTGGTCGACCGGGCAGCAGCCGGCTCAGCTTCTCCTGGACAAGGAAGTCGTGCTGGCGACCGGATGGAACGGCCGCTTCTACGACATCATCAAGAAGGGCGCGCCGGTCGGTATCGAATGGAACGAAGGCGCCCTGAAGCAGGGCAGCTTCGCGATCCCGCGCGGCGCCAAGAGCCCCTACTGGGCGAACAAGATGCTGGCCGAACTCGCCGTGCCGCAGCAGCAGGCGGTCTATGCGTCGGAACTCGGCTATCCCGGCCTCAACCTCGAATCGCTGAATTTCGTCGACCCGAAGGTGAAGCCGTTCCTGCCGACCGCGTATCTCGACCAGCAATTCTGGGTCAGCGACGCATGGTATGCCGAGAACGGCACCAAGGCCGCCGAGCTGTGGAATGCCTGGATGCTGAAGAAGGGCTGACCTCCCTTGAGTGCAAGCGGATCGGCCGACCTGCTCATCGAGGGTGTCGGAAAGCGTTTCGGGGACGTGGTCGCGCTCGACCACGTCTCGCTGCAGGTAGCCCAGGGCGAGCTGCTGACCATCCTGGGTCCCAGCGGCTCGGGGAAAACCACGTTGCTGAAGGTCGTCGCGGGGTTCGAGACGCCCGACGGCGGCAGGGTGACGGTAGGCGGTACCGAGATCACCGCGCTGCCGCCCGCGAAGCGGGACATCGGCATGGTGTTCCAGAACTACGCGCTGTTCCCCCATCTCAGCGTCGCGGCCAACGTGGCGTTTCCGCTGGAAATGCGAAACGTCGCCAAGCCCGAGATCGAGCGTCGCGTCGCCGAGGCGTTGGCGATGGTCGAGTTGAAAGGCTACGAGGCGCGGCTGCCGCGGCAGCTCTCCGGCGGCCAGCAGCAGCGCGTGGCGCTGGCGCGTGCCATCGTGTTCAACCCGCGGCTCCTGCTGCTCGACGAGCCATTCGGCGCGCTCGACCGCAAGCTGCGCGAGACGATGCAGCTCGAGGTGCGCCGCCTGCAGCGTCGCCTCGGCCTGACGACCATCTTCATCACTCATGATCAGGAGGAGGCGCTGGTCCTGTCCGACCGCATCGCGGTGATGAATAGGGGCACGATCCAGCAGATCGCCACGACGACCGAGATCTACGAACGCCCGGCCAACGATTTCGTCGCCGACTTCGTGGGCGAGAGCAACATCTTCCACGGCACGATGAGCGCGCCCGGCACGGTAACGCTGGATGGCGGCCGGGCATTGCAGGTGCGCAGCGACAGGCCGGCGGGGGCGAAGGTCGGCGTGCTGATGCGCCCCGAGCGTTTCGCACCGTCGGGCGCCAACGCGTTCGGCGGCGAGGTGATCGAATCGGTCTATCTCGGCACGTCGTTCAAGCTGCGGCTGGCCTGCGACGGCGGCCTCGAACTGCTGGTCCGCCAGCCCGCCCGCGGTACGTTGCCCGCCGCCGGCACGCGCGTGACGGTCGGCATCGACCCCGAGTCGATCCATGTGTTCTAGGACGCACGACACCGGTGGTTTTGAGGCGAGTCGCGCCATGAAACCCCATAGCTTCCTCTATGCACTGCAGTCGGCATCGCGCTTGAGCCGATTCATGGGTTCTGGGACGCACGGCTCGCTCAATTGCTTTCCGTGTCATCCTGAGCGCAGCGAAGGATCCTTCGCTCGCTCCAGCGCGGAGACTACTCCGCGCGCGATGACACGATTGGGGTCGAGAGGCGTCGCGCCATGAAGGCCCGCGGCTTCCTCCCCGCGCTGCCGGCGCTGATCCTGCTGTTCGTGTTCTTCCTGTTCCCGGTCGTGCGCATGCTGGGCTTCAGTGTCGAGGGCGGCACGTTCGACTGGTATGCCAAGGCGCTGGGCGAGCAGCTCTATCTCCGCGTCTTCTGGAACACGTTCGAGATCGCGCTGCTGGTCACCTTCTTTTGCCTGCTTCTGGGCTATCCGCTCGGCTTCCTGATGGCCACGACGACGCCCTTCTGGGCGACGATGGGCTTCATCTTCGTGCTGCTGCCGCTCTGGACCTCGGTCCTGGTGCGCACCTATGCCTGGATGGTGCTGCTGGGCCGCAACGGCGTCTTCAACCGCACGCTGATCGAGTCCGGCATCATCGCCGATCCGATCCCGATGCTGCACAATTTCACCGGCGTGCTGATCGGCATGGTGCATGTGCTGCTGCCCTACATGGTGCTGCCGATCTACAGCGCCGTCCGCAAGGTCGATCCCGCCATTCCGGCCGCCGCCGCCGGCCTCGGCGCTTCGAGCTTCGCCATCTTCCGGCGCATCTATCTGCCGCTCACCCTGAACGGCATCTTCGCGGGCTCGGTCCTGGTGTTCGTGCTGTCGCTGGGTTTCTACATAACGCCCGCCCTGCTGGGGGGCGGTCGCGTGATCATGATCGCCGTGCTGATCGAGCAGCAGGTCCGTGAGGCGTTGAACTGGCCGTTCGCCGCGGCCCTGTCGGCCGTGCTGCTGGCCGCGACCTTCGCCGTCTACGCGCTGGCGCAACGCTACAGCCAGCCGGTGGAGGCGACGCGATGAGCCGTCGTCTTCTCGTCGTCTCCTGCGGCCTGATCTACTTCTTCCTGATGCTGCCGTTGCTGGTCGTCTTTCCGATCTCGCTCTCGTCGGCGCCCTACATGCAGTTCCCACCGCCGGGCCTCTCCTGGCAGTGGTACGAGCGCTATCTCGACGATCCGCAATGGATCGATGCGACCTGGCGCTCGCTCTATATCGGCGGCGCCACCGCGGTCCTTGCCCTGGCGCTCGGCGTGCCGCTGGCGTTCGCGCTGGTGCGCGGCCGTTTCTTCGGCCGCACGATCCTCGATCGCGTGGCGCTTGCGCCCATCATCGTGCCGCACATCATCTTCGCCGTTGCGGTCTATGGCCTCTTCGCCAAGCTCAAGCTGATCGGCACCTGGTACGGGCTGGTGGTCGGCCACACCGTGCTGGCGCTACCTTTTGTGGTGCTGGTGATTGCTGCCGGCCTGCGCGACTTCGACCGTTCGCTGGAGCAGGCGGCCGAAGGTCTGGGCGCCAGCCGCTGGAACACGCTCACGCGCATCACCCTGCCGCTGCTGCGGCCCAGCCTCGTCTCGGCCGGGCTGCTGGCGTTCATCTCCTCGTTCGACGAGGTCGTGGTGGCGCTGTTCCTGGCCGGCGCGAACATGACGCTGCCCAAGAAGATGTTCGACAACATCATGATGGAGATCGACCCCACCATCGCGGCCGTGTCGGTGATGCAGATCCTTCTGGTGTCGGTCGTGCTGGTGCTGATCGGCCGCTTCGGCCGCGGCCTCAAGGATAGTGCGAGATGACGATGTTGCCCACCCTTCGAGATGGCCGCGGTGCGGCCTCCTCAGGGTGAGGTGGGAGTGTAGTGAAACCCTCATCCTGAGGAGCGGTCCGAAGGACCGCGTCTCGAAGGATGGGCCGAGGAGCAGATGATGGCTGACAGCGTCTTCCACAAGGATTTCAAGGCGATGCCCTGGTGGTGGGAATGGTGGCATCCCTCCAACGAGCTGAGCCAGGATCCGCCGCTCAAGACAGACGTGCTGGTGGTGGGCGCCGGCTATGGCGGCCTGTCGACCGGACTGGAACTGGCGCGCTCGGGCGTCGACGTCACGGTGCTGGAGCGCGGCGATTTCGGCGTTGGCGCCTCGACGCGCAACGGGGGCGGCGTCAGCGGCGGCACGACCATGGGCAAGGGCTTCTCCGGCAAGGGCGTCGGCGGCGATCCAGAGGCCTGGAAGAAGGTGATGGCGCGCATGCTGAGCGACGCCGCCGATTCGCTCAGCCAGGTCGAGACGGTGATCCAGCGCGAGGGCATCGAGTGCCATTGGCGCATGAACGGCCGCTTCAGCGGCGCCTACACGCCCCGCCATTTCGCCGAGCAGCAGGCCAAGGTCGCGACCTACAACGAGAAGGCCGCACTCGGCACTTACATGATCCCGCGCGAGCGCCAGCGCGAGGAGATCGCCTCGGATTACTACTATGGCGGCATGGTCGTGGAGCGCACCGGCCAGCTCCATCCCGCGCTCTACTATGGCGGCCTGCTGAAAGCGGCCCATCGCGCCGGGGCGAAGCTCTGCGCCAACTGCGACGCCGAGAAGATCGAACGCAAGCCCGGCGGCTTCCGGGTGCTGACAAGCAAGGGGCCGATCGAGGCGCGCGAAGTGGTGATCGCCACCAACGGCTACACGACCGAGCTGACGCCGACCTTGCGCCGCAAGGTGGTGCCGGTCGCCAGCCACATCATCGCGACCGAGGAACTGCCCGAGGATCTGGTGCAGAGCCTGATCCCGAAGAACCGCGTCGTCTCCGACACCAAGCGGGTGCTCTGCTACTACCGGCAATCGCCCGACAACAAGCGCGTGATCTTCGGCGGCCGCGCCCGCTTCACCCAGGTGACGCCCGAGGTCAGCGCGCCGGTGCTGCACGGCTACATGCTGGAGCGCTGGCCGCAGCTCAAGGGCGTGAAGGTGACCCACGCCTGGACCGGCAACGTCGCTTTCGCCTTCGACTTCCTGCCGCACATGGGCATGGAGCAGGGCATGCATTACCTGATGGCGTGCAACGGCTCGGGCGTCGCGATGATGTCCTATCTCGGCTACCAGACCGCCCGGAAGATCGCCGGCGGCTCGAATGCGCCGGTCAACGCCTTCGACGGCCAGGATTTCCCGACCGTCCCCTTCTACAGCGGCAACCCCGAATGGGTGCTCCCCTTCGTCGGCGCCTGGTACCGCACCCGCGACTGGTGGGATCGGGTGCGGGCTTGAGCTTTCATGCTCCTCGCCTCCGTCAGAGGGAGAGGCTGGGTGAGGGGGCGACGCACCCCCTGTAACCCCCTCACCTAACCTCTCCCCCGATCGGGGGAGAGGAACATGAGTCCTACTTCATCGTGATCGGCGAGAAGTCCTGGAACCAGTTCTGGGCCTGCACGAAGCCCGTCACCTTGGGTGACATGGCGCGCGGGGCGACGTCGTGGGTCACGAACAGGAACAGCGCGTCGTCGACGATCTTCTGGTGGACCTTCTTCAGCGCCTCGTCCTGCGCCTTCGCTTCGAAGGTGGTGCGTGCCGTTTCCAGCAGCGCGTCCATGCCGGGGTCCTGGTAGAAGCCCCAGTTGGTGCCGTTCGGCGCCACCAGCTTCGAATCGAGATGGCGGATGAAGGCGGTGAACGGATCCTGGATGAAGTAGCTGAAGTTGAGCGCGCTCGCGCCCTTGGCCAGGTCCGACTTCGCGCCAGCCCGCCACAGGTTGATCAACGTGTTCCACTCGGCCACCTCGAAGTCGATCTTGATGCCGACGTCGGCCAAGTTCTGCTGGATGTACTCGTTCATCGCCAGCGGCTGCATCTGGCCCGAGCCCGAGCTGGAGATCAGCACCTTGGCCGTGACCGGCTTTGCCTTGCTGAAGCCCGCTTCGGCCAGCAGCTTCTTCGCCGCTTCCGGATCGAACTTCACGTCGAAGCTGGGCGTGCCGAACCACTGGCTGCCCGGCGTCAGGAAGCCCTTGGCCGGGATCATCTGGCCCTTGAGCAAAACCTTCAGCCCGTCGCGATCGACCGCGAGGTTGGCGGCCTTGCGCACGCGCACGTCCTTCCACGGCGAGCCGTCGGCGAAGGAGAGATGCCATGTCCAGTTGTGCGGATAGGCGTTGCTCACGATCTTGAGGCCGGCCTTCTCCAGGCTCGGGATCGCGTCGGGGGAGGGCGCCTCGATCCAGTCGACCTGGCCCGCCCGCAGCGCCGCCGTGCGAGTCGCCGTCTCCGGGATCGGCAGCAGCACCATCTTGTCGAGCTTCGGCACGCGCGCCTTGTCCCAATAGTCCTTGTTGGGCGACAGCTCGGCGCGGGTCTGCGGCTGGAAGGCCGTGACCTTCCACGGGCCGGTGCCCGACGGCGTCTGCGCGAACTTGTTCCAGTCCTTGCCGACCTTCTCCCACTGCGCCGGGCTGGACATCATGATCCAGGAAATCTGGTAGGGCAGGAACGCGTCGGGCGTCTTGGTCCGGATCTCTACGGTCTTGTCGTCGATTACCTTGTAGGAGGCGACGGCCGGAATGCGGGAGCGGCCCTGTGCGGCCTGCTTCGGGTCGAACTGCGGGGACTTGTCGTTCAGCAGCTTCTCTAGGTTCCACACCACGGCGTCGGCCTTGAAGTCGCTGCCGTCGTGGAACTTCGCGCCGTCGCGCAGGGTGAAGACCCAGCGTGTCGGGTCGGCCTCGTCGACCTTCCACGAGGTGGCGAGGCCCGGCACCAGCACCGACGCCTTGTCGGCCGACGACAGGTCCCAGTTGATGAGCGCGTCGTAGACGGTATAGCCCATGAACCGCATGCCCTCGCCGCCCTGGTCGGTCTGGCCTGTGGTGAGCGGAATGTCCGAGGCCGTCATGCCGATGCGCAGCGTGCCCTGTGCCAGCACCGGCGCGGCGGAAAATGCCGCAAATGCGGCGGCGGCGCCCAGCAGCGCCTTCTTCTGGATGATCATGACGACGGTTCCTGTCCTTCTTGCGAGATCGTTGCAGGACGCTGGAAGGCCAGAACCGTGCCAAGGCTGGGTGGCGTCGCCCGTCGCTCCGTTCGAAAATGAACGTGACGTATTGTCTGGAATCATTCTAAAGTACGGACGATCAAAACGCGAGGGATGGACCATGACGACCGAAAGCAAGTGCCCCTTCAGCGGCGGCCCCAAAGGACCCTCCAATCGGAACTGGTGGCCCAACCAGCTCGACCTGCAGGTGCTGCACCAGCACTCCGACCTGTCCAATCCGATGGGCGAGGCGTTCGACTACGCAAAGGAATTCAAGAGCCTCGACCTCGACGCCGTGATCAAGGACCTGCACGCCCTGATGACGGACTCGCAGGATTGGTGGCCGGCCGATTTCGGTCATTACGGCCCGTTCTTCATCCGCATGGCCTGGCACAGCGCCGGCACCTATCGCGTCGGCGACGGCCGCGGCGGTGCCGGTGGCGGCCAGCAGCGCTTCGCGCCGCTCAACTCGTGGCCCGACAACGTCAACCTCGACAAGGCGCGCCGCCTGCTGTGGCCGATCAAGCAGAAGTACGGCAACAAGATCTCCTGGGCCGACCTGCTGATCCTGACGGGCAACGTCGCGCTCGAGTCGATGGGCTTCAAGACATTCGGCTTCGGCGGCGGCAGGGTCGACACCTGGGAGCCCGAGCAGGACATCTACTGGGGCCCCGAGGGCAAGTGGCTGGCCGACGAGCGCTACAGCGGCGACCGCGAGCTTCAGGGCTCGCTGGGCGCCGTGCAGATGGGCCTGATCTACGTCAATCCCGAGGGCCCCAACGGCAATCCCGATCCGGTCGCGGCGGCGCGCGACATCCGCGAGACCTTCGCGCGCATGGCGATGGACGACGAGGAGACGGTGGCGCTGATCGCCGGCGGCCACACGTTCGGCAAGACGCACGGCGCGGGCGATGCCGCCCTGGTCGGCCCGGAGCCGGAAGGCGCGCCGATCGAGCAGCAGGGCTTCGGCTGGAAGAGCAGCTATGCCTCCGGCAAGGGCCATGATGCGATCTCTTCCGGTCTTGAAGTCACCTGGACCTCGACGCCGACCAAGTGGAGCAGCAACTTCTTCTGGAACCTGTTCGGCTACGACTGGGAGCTGACCAAGAGCCCGGCCGGCGCGCACCAGTGGCGGCCGAAGAACGGTGCCGGCGCCGATTCGGTGCCCGACGCCTTCGACAAGTCGAAGCGCCACGCGCCGTCGATGCTGACGACCGATCTCGCGCTGCGCTTCGACCCGGCCTACGAGAAGATCTCGCGCCGCTTCCACGAGAACCCGGATCAGTTCGCCGATGCCTTCGCGCGCGCCTGGTTCAAGCTCACGCATCGCGACATGGGCCCGGTCGCCCGTTATCTCGGCCCTCTCGTGCCGAAGGAGCCTCTCGTCTGGCAGGACCCGATCCCCGCCGCCGACCATCCGCCGATCGGCGAGGCCGAGATCGAGTCCCTCAAGGCGAAGATCCTGGCCTCGGGCCTCACCGTGTCGCAGCTCGTCGCGACCGCGTGGGCCTCGGCCGCGACCTTCCGCGGCGCCGACAAGCGCGGCGGCGCCAATGGCGCCCGCATCCGCCTCGCGCCGCAGAAGGACTGGGCGGTCAACCAGCCGGCCGAACTGGCGGCGGTCCTGCAGAAATTCGAAGCGGTGCAGAAGGAGTTCAACGCGTCGGCGGTGGGGGGTGGCCAGAAGGTGTCGCTGGCCGACCTGATCGTGCTGGGCGGCGCCGCCGCCATCGAAAAGGCAGCGAAGGCCGGCGGGCATGACGTGAAGGTGCCGTTCACGCCGGGCCGCATGGACGCGACGCAGGAGCAGACCGACGTCCATTCCTTCGCGCCGCTGGAGCCGACAGCGGACGGCTTCCGCAACTTCGTCGGCACGAAGACACAGCAGCCGGTCGAGGCACGGCTGGTCGACCATGCCCAGCGTCTCACCCTGACGGGGCCGGAGATGACGGTGCTGGTCGGCGGCCTGCGTGTGCTGGGCGCCAATACGGGCAAGTCGAAGCACGGCGTCTTCACCGCGAAGACCGAGACGCTCGGCAACGACTTCTTCGTGAACCTGCTCGACATGGCGACCGAGTGGAAGCCGGCCGCGGAGGAGGGCATCTACGAGGGCCGCGACCGCAAGTCCGGCGCCGTGAAGTGGACCGGCACGCGCGTCGACCTGATCTTCGGCTCGCACAGCCAGCTCCGCGCGCTGGCCGAGGTCTATGCCCAGTCCAACTCGAAGGCGAAGTTCGTGAAGGACTTCGTCGCCGCCTGGACCAAGGTCATGGACCTCGACCGCTTCGACGTCCGCGCCTGAGCCGCGTCACCAGAGAACGGAAAGCCCGCCCGGTGAAAACCGTGGCGGGCTTTTTGTTTTCAACAATCACCTCACCCTGAGGAGCGCTGCGTAGCAGTGCGTCTCGAAGGGTCGGCACGCGCACCACGCCTGTTGCCCATCCTTCGAGACGACGTGCTGCGCACGTCTCCTCAGGATGAGGTGGGTGGGTCTACTCCAGCTTCACGTTGGCCACCCGAATGACCTCGCTGTACCGCGCGGCGTCTTCGGCGAGCACGCGGGTGAAGTCGGCCGAGGACGTGGCCACGACGATCAGGCCGAAGTCCTTCAGCCGCTGCACGATCTCCGGCCGGCGCACCGCCGACCGGTAGGCTTCCTCAAGCCGCGCCTTGATCGGGGCCGGGGTGTCGGCGCGGATCGAGATGCCGAAGTCGTTGCTCGCCCGGACGTTGGGATAGCCCACTTCCGCGAAGGTCGGGACGTCGGGGAATTCCGGCATCCGCTCGGTGTAGCTGACCGCCAGCGCGCGCAGCTGTCCCGAGGCGACGTACTGCCGGCAATCCGCCACGCCCAGCACCGACATCTGCAGGCGGTTCTCCAGCAGGTCTGCGACGATCGCGGGCGTGGCGCGATAGGGGACGTGCGCCAGGTCGACGCCCGCCGCCATCTTGAACAGCTCGCCGCCCAGATGCACCGATGTGCCGATGCCCGAGCTGCCGTACGACCATTTGCCCGGTTGCTTCTTCGCCGCCGCCACGAACTCGGCCATCGTCTTGATGCCGAGCTGCGCCGGTACTGCCATCAACGTCGGTCCGACGGTGAGCCGCGACAGGGGCGTGAAGGCGTCCATCTTGAAGGGCAGGTTGGGCATCAGCAGCGCGATGATAGAGTAGCTGCTGCCGGTGAACATCAGCGTGTAGCCGTCGGCCGGTGCCGCGGCGACCGCCGCCATCGCCACCGTGCCGGTGGCGCCGGGCCGGTTCTCGACCACGACCTGTTGTCCGAGCGATTCCGACACGATCGGCGCGAGCAGGCGGGACAGCACGTCCATCGAGCCGCCGGCGCCGAACGGCATGATCACCTTGATCGGCTTGTTGGGCCAGGCATCCTGGGCGTTCGCGCCGGCGAGTGGCACAGCAGTCGCCAGGAGGCCGCCGGCCGTGGTGGCCAGCAGGTTTCGTCTCGTCACTCGATGGGCCATCGTTCGTCCTCCCGGGACTGGTTGTTGTGTCGGCCTGCCTTCAGGGCAGTTGGATCGGAATTCGATAGAAACGGATGGCGTTGCGCGCGAAGAACTTCGCGAGCGTCTCCGGTGTCTCCTTCGCCAGCGCCTCGCGCATGACCGCGACGATGCCGCCGAAGGTCGTGCTGAGGCTCGCGACGGGAAGATTGCTCGCGAAGATGATGCGGTCCGGCCCGAAGATCGACGCGGCCTCGCGCACCACGCGGACGTTGCTCGGCACGTCCCACTTGCCGTGCGGTAGGCCGAGTTCCGAGATCTTGATCACGACGTTCGGACAGTCGGCCAGCGCCGCCAGCCCCTTGCGCCAGATCGCGAGCCCTTCCTCGGAGCGGTCGAGCGGCAGGCCGGTATGGTTGACCACCATGGGAATGCCCGGGAACGAGCGCGCGACCTCGGCGCCTTCCTCGAGATGCCAGTAGGGAATGCGCATGTCCCACGACATGCCGTGCTTCTCCAGCAGCGCGAAGTTCCGCCGCCAGTGATCGTCCTGCATCGTGCCCGGCGCGCCCGCGACCGAGGCGTGCGGCCCCGGCGACGTCGTGGGCCGCGAACGGATGCCGCGCATCAACGGCGACTTCGCATGGCCTTCGAGGATCGCCGCGCAATCGGGCTGGACGAACGAGACGTGACCCACCACGACGGAGGGCAGGCCGAACTGCTCGTTCATCGTCCCGAGCCATTCCGTCTCGGCCACCTGCTCGTCCATCGCGCGCGCCGCCTGGATGTGCACGCTGCCGACGACGTTGAAGCCTTTGAGCGCCGCGACATAATCCGACGGCATGTAGTCGCGGCAGATCGCGCGATAGTCGCCGAGGAAGAAGTTCTTGTCGTACTGGTCCGTCTTGGTCGGATAGTGCCCGGCCTTCAGGTCCCACAGATGATGATGCGCATCGACGATCGGCGTCGCGAACTCACCCGCCGCCGACAGGGTCTTGAGAAGATCCATTGTTTCTGCCCGACATTATTCGTTGCGTCGATGAAGCGGGCGGGGTGGGGCGGTGTCAACAGAAGCTGGCCGCCAGTGAGACGTCTGATTTGCCTGGCGGATTGGTCCTACTGGTGCCGCATTATCACGAGCGACAACGCCGCAACGACAAAGCAGCCGGCCGTCCATTGCAAGCTCTTGATGATCTGTCGGCGTTGAGCGTCGCTCGTTGGCTGGCTGCGCCGCTTTCGAAGGGTGGCACCGGCCAAGCACACCAGCAACCATACGGCACAACCAAGAAAGGCTATCAGCGCATTGCCAAACACAATCGCCGGTGCTGCGATGAAGGCTGGAGACTTGAACGGAGATGGTCCAACTGCGCCGTCCCGCAGGTAAACATAGCCGGCACCCGATGCGACCATGACTGCGCCGGAAGCGAAGACGAGAAAGAGGCTGCGATAGTAGCGCGCCATCAGTTCCTTGCCGCGCTCCGTATACGGGCCGCCGTCCCGCGAGCCGCGAAGAAGCGACGATTGAGACGAAGGAAGCTTCACCTCCAGCCGGGCGCCGACGATCGCAAGGGCGGCCACCACAAAGAAATAGAGAAGTGAAAAGCTTGAGAGGAGGGTAAGGATGGCGAGTGCTATTTTCACGACCTTGCTCTTCGACGTGGTCAGGATAGCCGCGTCGCCTGACTCACCGCCAGCTGCCAGCCGTCCTGCGCTGTCACGTAAACGCTCACCCAGCGGAAGTCGTAGGTCTTCTGTTCCTTGACGTTCAGGATCGGGCTCTTGCCGGTCACGATCACAGTCGGACCGGCGAAGACGCGGAAGACGAGGTCGGAGACGGGAGCGGCTTCGATCAGCGGTTCGCCGGCCATCGCGGCGACCAGGCGTGCATCCTTGTTGTCGAGTTTCCCCGAGTCGTGCGTGTGCGTGAAGCTGTCGGCATAGAGCGGGCGCATCGCGGCGAAGTCCTTGGCGAGGACGGCCTTCGCGAGTTTGCTGCGGAAGTCGGTGACTTCCTGGATGAACTTCTTCGCTTCCGCCGAATCGGGTTGGCGCGGCGGATGGGCGAAGGCTTCAGGAGCCAGGAGTAGAAACGGGAGACCCGCGAGCAGGGTGCGTCTACGCATCCTTCGAGGATACGCCGGCCTCGGCGAAGGTCGCCATGCCGTTGTGGCAGGCGGCGGCGGCCTTGAGCAGCGGCACGGCCAGCGCGGCGGCCGAGGCTTCGCCCAGGCGCATGTCGAGGTCGAGCAGCGGGCGCATCTTCAGCGCGTCGAGCAGGCGCGTGTGGCCGGGCTCGGCCGAACGATGCGCCACCAGGCAATGGTCGAGCGCGCGGCGGTCCACGGAGTGCAGCACCGCGGCGGCGGTGGTGCAGGCATAGCCGTCGAGCAGCACCGGGATGCGGCCCATGCGGGCAGCGACGATGGCGCCGGTCAGGGCCGCGAACTCCTCGCCGCCGACCGCAGCCAGCAGTTCGAGCGGATCTCGGCGTGCGATCGCGTCCTTGTGGCGGGCCAGCGCCTCATCGATCACCGCGATCTTGTGCGCCAGCGCCTTGCCGGTGACGCCGGTGCCGGGGCCGGCCCAGTCGGCGCCCGTGCCGCCATAGAGCGCGGCGCACAAAGTGGCGGCGGCGGTGGTGTTGGCGATGCCCATTTCGCCCAGGCACAGCACGTCGATGCCGGGCTCGGCCGCCATCATGCCGTAGGCCATGGCGTTGGCGGCACGCGTCTCGTCCATCGCCGGGCCCTGCGTGAAGTCGGCGGTCGGATGGTCGAGGTCGAGTTCGTAGATGCGCAGGTCGGCGTCGATGGCGGCGGCGAGCTGGTTGATCGCCGCGCCGCCGTTCAGGAAGTTCTTCACCATCTGCTGGGTGACTTCGGGCGGATAGGCCGAGACGCCGCGCGCGGCGACGCCATGGGTGCCGGCAAACACCGCGACGCGCGGCCGCTCGACCCGCGGCTGGGCGCGGCCCTGCCAGCAGGCCAGCCATTCGGCGATCTCCTCCAGCCGGCCGAGCGAGCCCTGCGGCTTGGTCAGTTCGGACTGGCGGCGGACCACCTCGGTCTGGGCGGTGAGGTCGGGTCCCGGCAGTTCGCGCAGGATCCGGCGTATTTCGTCGAAGGAGGCAGCCGACATTGTTCGTCCGGGGGCATTCTGGAAGGGGCCGGACCATCCTATATTCGGGGGATCATGACCAGTCCCAACGAACCCTCTTCCCCTTCCTTCGAGAGCGGCGGCGCAAACCGGCCCACCTCGTTCGACGAATGGCTGCAGGCCTTCAAGGAGCAGATGACGTTCTTCACCGGGCTTAAGCTCGATGTCGGCCTGCCGCGCTGGCCGCTGGCCGACGTCCTGCCGGTGCTGCCCTTCGTGGGCGCCGCGATCGGGCTGGCCTCCGGTCTGGTCTTCGCCATCGTGCGCGGCATCGCCGGGCCGGGCTGGCTGGCAGCGGTTCTGGCGGTGGGAGCGGCGGTGATCCTGACGCGTGCCCTGCATGAAGACGGGCTGGCGGACACCGCCGACGGGCTGGGGCCGCACGCGCTGGAGCCGGCGCGGCGGCTGGAGATCATGCGCGACAGCCGCAACGGCACCTTCGGCGTGCTGGCCCTGGCGCTCGGCGTGCTGATCAAGGTCGCCTGCCTGGCGCAGTTCGGCGCCGCGACCGGCCTCGTCGTCCTGATCTCGGCGCATGCTTTGTCGCGGTCGGTGCTGGCCTATCCGCTGCTCGCCTTCTCGCCCGTCCATGACAACGGGCTTGGCTCGAAGGCCGGCAAGCCGACCGACAACGACGTCTGGCTCACCATCGCCATCGGCGCGGGGCTCGCCTTCCTGCTGATGCTGGGCAAGGGCCTGTTCGTGGCGATCCTGGCGCCGCTCGCGGTCATGGCCTCGGCCTGGTTCGCCACGCACTGGATCGCCAAGCGGCTCGGCGGCTACACCGGCGACACGCTGGGCGCGGTCCAGCAGAAGGCCGAGATCGTCTTCCTCGTGGTGGCGGCGCTCTTCATCGGCCGCTAAGAAGGCGGCCGCTGTAAAGGGATCGGAGGACGAGCATGGCGACGGGCGCCAAGATCACGGGTGCGGTCACGCGGTGGTGGTGGGTGCGGCATGCCGTGGTCCCCAATCCGGAGCGCCGCTGCTACGGCCAGTCGGACATGGACTGCGACGTGAGCAACGAGGAACTGTTCCGTCACCAGGCGAAGCTGCTGCCCAAGGGCGCGGTCTGGTACGCCTCCAACCTGTTGCGCGCGCGCAAGACCGCCGAGCATCTCGCCAGGGCCGGCGCCGAGATGGACAAGCTCCACATCGATCCCGATCTCGCCGAGCAGCATTTCGGCAAGTGGCAGGGCCTCACCTATGTCGAGATCGCCGAGAACCATGCCGACAACCATCTGTTCTGGCTGGGACCGCCGGAGTTCCGGCCCGAGGGCGGCGAGAGTTTCGTCGACCTGCGCGACCGCACCGTGCGCAGCATCGACCGACTGACCGCCGAGCATAAGGGCCGCGACATCGTGGCGACGGCGCATGGCGGCACGATCCGCGCGGCGCTGGCGCACGCCTTCGACCTGCATCCCGAGGCGGCGGTGCGCTTCGAGATCGACAATGTCTCGATCACGATGATCGAGCATTTCGAGCAGGCCAATCCCGAACATGCCTGGCGCGTGGCCTTCGTGAACTACATGCCGCGCGCCCTCGCCTTCGCCCGCGGCGGGCCTGCGTGACCGCCTTGGGCTATCGCACATGACTCAAGGATCCCTCACTGCGTTCGGGATGACACCGATTTCTGCATTGGCGCACGGCATCCATCTCCCCAACAGTGTCATCCCGAACGCAGTGAGGGATCCTTCGCTTCCTGGCTTGGCGAGCACGACGCGCGGCTGATGGAACACGTCTCGACCTTTCCGCTGCCGCCGGTGAGCCTCGTCCTGGGCGGCGCGCGCTCGGGCAAGAGCACCCATGCCGAGCGGATGGTCGCCGGCACCCTGCACGGCGCATCGCCGCGGCCGGCGGTCTATATCGCGACGGCGGAGGCGGGCGACGTCGAGATGGCGACCCGCATCATGGCGCACCGTGCCCGTCGCGGCGTCGGCTGGACCACCATCGAGGAGCCGCTGAAGCTTGCCGAGGTGCTGGAGCAGGCCGCCTCGCACGGCCAGCCGATCCTGGTCGACTGCCTGACGCTCTGGCTCTCCAACCTCATGCATGCCGGCGAGGACGTCGACCAGGCGACCGACGAACTGGTGCAGTCACTGGATGATCACAACCAGCCGGTGGTGTTCGTGAGCAACGAACTGGGTCTCGGACTGGTACCGGAGACGCCGCTCGGCCGATCCTTCCGGGACGCGATGGGCCGCATGAACATGCGCATTGCCGAGCGCTCGGACCGGGTGATCTTTATGGCCGCCGGACTGCCCCTGGTGATGAAGGACCGGCCGGCCTCCGGTCGCTGAACACCGCAATTGGGCCCGGGAATCGCGGCCCGAAACATGGTATGATTCAGCTCTTGTGACCATCAAGGCGCTCCCTCGGCGTCGGTCGCCAGCCACACGGAGCATAAAATGAAGCTCGATCGCCGAACCGTCCTTTCGGGGACTGCGGCCGCGTTCGCCGCGCCGTTTCTCACGTCCATGCCGGCCCGCGCCGACGCCAAGCGCCAGTCGCTGGTCGATTCCTGTCTCGCCACGGCGCGCAAGGTCCTGGGGGGGCCGGACTTTCCCGACGCGGCCAAGCTCATGACCACGGCGCGCGGCGTCCTGATCATCCCCGAGCTGGTGCAGGGCGGCTTCATCTTCGGCGCCGCCGGTGGCCGCGGTGTCCTGATAGGCCGCAACTCGCCGAACAACTGGAGCTTCCCGGCCTTCTACATCATGGGTTCCGGCAGCGTCGGCCTCCAGGTCGGTGGCAAGGTCTCGGAGATCGTGTTCATCATCCGGACCGAGAAGGGCCTGCAGGCGATCATCGACCACAAGTTCAAGGTCGGTGCGGAAGCGGGCGTGACCATGGTCGCGGTCGGCATCGGCCTCGAAGGCGCCACGACGGGCGCCGGCGGTGCCGACATCGTGGCCTTCGCGAACTCGCAGGGCCTGTTCGCCGGCGCCTCGATCGAGGGCTCCTACATCGACGCCGACAACGACTGGAACGCGCTCTACTACGGTGGCGGCGCGAACGCGAAGGGCGTCATCCTCGACCGCCGCTACACCAACCCGGGCGCCGAGCCGCTGCGGCAATATCTGTCGAAGTGGTGATCTGATCCCTTCCCCTTTGCGGACTCCGCAAAGGGGAAGTGCACTCGTCTTGCGAGGGCGATGGGGTCATGACCCCTCCGTCGCGCAAAGCGCGACACCTCCCCATGTGAATGGGGAGGAGGACTTAAGCGACCTTCAGGCCCGCGGCGATCGAGAGCTTGGCCTTCGTCTTCGCCTTGACCTCGTCGACGGTGACGCCGTCGGCGAGCTGGATCAGCGTCACGCCGCCGGTGCCCTTCTTGTCGACGCTGAAGACTCCCAGTTCGGAGATCACCATGTCGACGACGCGCCGGCCGGTGAGCGGCAGGGTGCATTCGGCCAGCAGCTTCGACGCGCCGTCCTTGGAGACATGCTCCATGGTGACGATCACGCGCTTCACGCCGGCGACCAGGTCCATGGCGCCGCCCATGCCCTTCACCATCTTGCCGGGGATCATCCAGTTGGCGAGGTCGCCGTTCTCCGCCACTTCCATGGCGCCCAGGATGGACAGGTCGATATGGCCGCCGCGGATCATCGCGAAGCTGTCGGCCGAGCTGAAGTAGGACGTGCCCTTGACCTCGGTCACGGTCTGCTTGCCGGCATTGATGATGTCGGCGTCGACTTCGTTGTCATAGGGGAAGGGGCCGACGCCCAGCATGCCGTTCTCGCTCTGCAGCGTGATGTCGACATCCTCGGGCACATAGTTCGACACCAAGGTCGGAATGCCGATGCCGAGGTTCACGTAGAAGCCGTCTTCCAGTTCCTTGGCGGCGCGCGCCGCCATCTGATCGCGGGTCCAGGCCATCGTTCTCTCCTCAAGCCTTGCGGATTGTGCGCTGTTCGATCTGCTTGTCGTAGGGCGCACCGCAGAAGATGCGCTTCACGAAGACCGCCGGCGTGTGGATGTGATCGGGATCGAGCTCGCCGACCGGCACGAGTTCCTCGACTTCGGCAACGCACATCTTCGCGGCCGTCGCCATCATCGGATTGAAGTTCCGCGCGGCCTTCCGGTAGATCAGGTTTCCCGAAGTGTCGCCCTTCCAGGCCTTCACCAGCGCGATGTCGCCGAACAGGCCGCGCTCCATCACATATTCCTCGCCGTCGAAGACCTTGGTCTCCTTGCCCTCGGCGACCAGCGTGCCGACGCCGGTCTTGGTATAGAAGGCCGGGATGCCCGCGCCGCCGGCGCGGCAGCGTTCGGCCAGCGTGCCCTGCGGGTTGAATTCGAGTTCGAGCTTTCCGTCGAGGTACAGCTTGGCGAAGGTCTTGTTCTCGCCGACGTACGAACTGATCATCTTCTTGACCTGCCCGGTCTCGAGCAGCAGGCCGAGGCCCGCGCCGTCGATGCCGGCATTGTTCGAGACGCAGGTGAGGCCCTTCACGCCGGAGTCGCGCACCGCGCGGATCAGCTTGTCGGGGATGCCGACCAGGCCGAAGCCGCCGCACATCAGCATCAGATCGTCGCGCAGCAGGCCGTCGAGGGCCGACTTCGCATCCTTGTAGACCTTGTTCGCCATCGCTGTGTTCCGTCCTCGCGGGCCCGTAATCACTCTGGGGGTGTCGGCATATGGAAGGGCTGGCGCTTGCCTGTCAATCAGTCGCGAATCGTGCGCTTTCCGGTGACGAATTCGCCCATCAACCGGTGTCCATCGTCGCTCACCGCGAGGTCCATGAACAGCGTCCGCTCGTGGGCCAGACCTTGTGACAAAGGCGTTTCAGCCGCCGAGCGGACCAGCCGCTTGATGTGTGCCACCGCCTTGGGCGGTTGCGTCGCCAGCCGCTGCGCCATCGCCAGCGCGTGGTCGAGCACCGGCCCGTCCACCGCTGCATGAACCATGCCGAGGGACGCGGCTTCGTCGGGCGACACCGTGCGGCCCATCAGCGACAATTCGAGGGCGCGGGCCTCGCCGACCAGCCGGGCGAGGCGCTGCGTCCCGCCGGCCCCGGCCAGGATGCCGATGTTGATCTCGGGCTGGCCCAGCCAATAGGGCCCGCGCTCGGCGAGGCGGATGTCGCAGGCCATACAGAATTCGAAGCCGCCGCCCATCGCCGTGCCGTTGATGGCGGCGATCACCGGCTTGGGCGCCGCTTCGAGCCGCGTCAGGATCCTGTGATAGGTGCTCTCGGGTGAGAGCCGGTCGAGCGAGAAGCTCGCGCCCTTGGCGCGCAGCTTCTCCGAGAGGCCGAGCAGTTCCGAGACGTCGTAATGCTCGATGAACACGCCTTTCAGCGCGCCGGTGAACACCAGCACACGCACGGCCTCGTCGGTCAGCAGGCGGTCGACCGCCTCGTCGAGCTCGCCGACCATCGCGGCGTTCATGTAGCCCTTGGGCGGGTTGTTGAAGCGGACGATGGCGACGGCGTCGCGCCGTTCGATTTCGATCAGGGACATGGGCTCAATTGTTCCTGTCCAGGATCACGATGGCAATTCCCGCGATCACCAGCGCGGTGCCGATCGCCAGCGGCCAGGTCACGGGCTCGCCGACCAGCACGATCGAACTGGCGATGGCGAGCAGCGGAACGCCCAGCATGCCGAGCGAGCCGGTGACCGGTGGCAGGGCGCGGGCCACCGAGACGGCGGCCCAGGTCGCGGTCGGACCGGCCAGCACGCCGAGATAGAGCAGCGCGATCCACAGCGAGGGTTGCTGCAGGTCGAGATGGCCGGTCGGTTCGAGCGTGAACGCCAGGATCCAGAGCAGCACGGTCGCGACGCCCATCTGCCACGGCAGCACGTCGAGCGGTGGCATGCGCCAGGAATGGCGGCGCGCGTGCAGGATGGCGAGCGCCCAGGTGAAGCCCGCGGCCAGCAGCCAGGCATGGCCCAGCATCACCCGGCGATCGTTCCAGTCGAAGCGCACCGGATCGACCAGCACGACGATGCCGGCGACACCCAGCGCGGCACCCGCGAAGCCGCGGCGGCCGACCTTCTCGCCGATCATCCAGGAGAGCGGCACCATCCAGAGCATGGTCGTGTAGGCCAGCACGCCCGAGCGGCCCGGCGGCACGATCTGCACGCCGAGATTGGCGAAGGCGAAGAAGCAGGTGAGTTGCAGCGCGCCGACCGAGAGGATGATCGGCCAGTCGGCGCGGCCCGGCCAGGCGAGCCGCTTCAGCGCCGCGACCAGCACGAAGGCGGTCGCGGCCGACAGCGTGGCGCGCGCCGCCGCCAACCAGATCGGCGTGCCGGCGCTGAGGCCGATCTTGATGACCGGCCAGGCGAGGCCGAACAGCACGACGACGAGGCCGAGCTGCAGCCAGGCCACGCGCGAGGGCCGCGCGTCGCTCATGGACGTTTCCTCCTGTGGTGCGCGCTTGGCGCGCAACTATTCATTGCCCGGCGCGTCGGCTGATACTGCGTTCGTCCCTTTGACCCCTCCGGCCTTCGGCCACCTCCCCATTTGAATGGGGAGGCAAAGGTTCTTCGTTCCTCCCCATTCAGATGGGGAGGTGCCCCGCAGGGGCGGAGAGGTCAAATCCTTCGTCGAGCCTAGGCGCGCTTCTCCTGCGCGACGGTGAGCGGCTGCGGCAGGCGCGTCAGCATTTCCTTCGGCACGACCTGCCAGAAGTGTTCGAGCTGGCGGTTCCAGTCGTTGAGCAGGCGCGCGCCCAGCGGCGACTTGGTCTCCGCGACATGCTCTGCGACCTGTGCCTTCAGCACGGCCTCCCAGTGCGGATGGTCGATACGCTGCCACGTCACCGTCTCGGGATTGACCTTCAGCTTGAAGGCGTCTTCCGGGTCGTAGAGGAACGCCATGCCGCCGGTCATGCCGGCGCCGAAGTTAACGCCGATCGGTCCCAGGATCACCGCGGTGCCGCCGGTCATGTATTCGCAGCCGTTGGAGCCCAGCCCCTCGACCACCGCGTCGGCGCCCGAGTTGCGCACGGCGAAGCGCTCGCCGGCGCGGCCCGAGGCGAACAGCTTGCCGGCCGTCGCGCCGTACAGAACCGTGTTGCCGATGATGGCGTTGGCTTCCGGCACCAGCGGGCTGGAGATGGTCGGCTTCACCACGATGGTGCCGCCGCTCAATCCCTTGCCGACATAGTCGTTGGCGTCGCCGAACACTTCGA
This sequence comes from Reyranella humidisoli, assembly GCF_019039055.1. Lineage (NCBI taxonomy): Bacteria > Pseudomonadati > Pseudomonadota > Alphaproteobacteria > Hyphomicrobiales > Reyranellaceae > Reyranella > Reyranella humidisoli. Next base: position 907,938 of record NZ_JAHOPB010000001.1, on the reverse strand, counting down.
GCTTCATGCCCTGCACGGCGAAGGCGCCGAGCGATTGGCCAGCCGTGCCGCGCAGGCGCACGGTCACGGTGTCCGGCTGAAGTCCCGTCATGCCGTACTTGCGCGTGATCATCGCCGAGAGGCGCGTGCCCACGGCGCGATGGGTGTTCCGCACGCTGTACTGGAGCTGCATCTTCTCGCGATGCGTGAAGAGCGGCTGCACATCGCGCAGCATCTGGGCGTCGAGCGTGTCGGGCACCTCGTTGCGGCCCTCGACCGTGCAGTGCACGGCCTCGTGGCCGCCATCGGCCCGCGTCAGCAGCGGGTTCAGGTCGAGATCGTCGAGATAGCGTCCGCCGCGGCTCACCTGCTTGAGAAGATCGGAGCGGCCGACGATCTCGAGCAGCGACTTGTAGCCGAGCTGCGCCAGGATCTCGCGCACCTCCTCGGCCACGAAGCTGAACAGGTTCACCACCTTCTCCGGCGAGCCCTCGAACTTCTCCCGCAGCTTCGGGTCCTGCGTGCAGACGCCCACCGGACAGGTGTTGGAATGGCACTGCCGTACCATGATGCAGCCCATGGCAATCAGCGAGGCGGTGCCGAGGCCGTACTCCTCGGCGCCGAGCATCGCGGCGATCACCACGTCGCGGCCGGTCTTGATGCCGCCGTCGGTGCGCAGCAGCACCTTGTCGCGCAGCCGGTTCAAGGTCAGGACCTGGTGCGTCTCCGACAGGCCCATTTCCCAGGGGATGCCGGCATACTTGATGCTGGTCTGGGGCGAGGCGCCGGTGCCGCCGTTGTGGCCCGACACCAGGATCACGTCGGCCTTGGCCTTGGCCACGCCGGCCGCGATCGTGCCGATGCCGGAGCGCGCGACCAGCTTCACGGTCACGCGTGCCTCGGGGTTGATCTGCTTCAGGTCGTAGATGAGCTGCGCCAGATCCTCGATCGAGTAGATGTCGTGATGCGGCGGCGGGCTGATCAGCGTGACGCCGGGCGTCGAGTGACGCAGCTTCGCGATCATCTCCGTGACCTTGAGGCCAGGCAATTGCCCGCCCTCGCCGGGCTTGGCGCCCTGGGCCACCTTGATCTCGAGCTCGCGGCAGTTGTTCAGGTACTCGGCGGTGACGCCGAAGCGGCCCGACGCGACCTGCTTGATGGCCGACGAGGCATTGTCGCCGTTCGGCCGCGGCTTGTAGCGCGCGGAATCCTCGCCGCCTTCGCCCGAGTCGGACTTGGCGCCGATGCGGTTCATGGCGATCGACAGCGTCTCGTGCGCTTCCGGTCCCAGCGCGCCCAGCGAGATGCCGGGCGCCACCAGGCGCTTGCGCAGCTCGGTGATCGACTCGACGTCGTCGAGCGCGATCGGCGCACGGTCGGTCTTGAAGTCGAGCAGGTCACGCAGGTTGATCGGCGGCTGGCGACGCACCGCCTCGCTGTACTTGCGGTACTTCGCATAGGATTCGGTGTTCACCGCATCCTGCAGCATGTGGATCAGCGCGCCCTCGAAGTTGTGGCGGTCGCCGCCGCGGCGGGCCTTGTAGAATCCGCCGATGGGCAGCGCGATCACGTCCTCGTCGAAGGCGCGGGCGTGCTGCTCGGCGATCTTGGCCTGCACGCCGCGCAGGCCGATGCCGGAGATGCGCGACGGCATGCCGGGGAAGAACTCGGCGACCAGCGAGCGCGACAGGCCGACCGCCTCGAAGTTGCAGCCGCCGCGATAGGACGACAGGACCGAGATGCCCATCTTGGACATCACCTTGAGCAGGCCCTCGTCCAGCGCCTTCTTGAAGTTGGCAAGACACTGGCCGAGCGACTGCTTGCCGAACAGGCCGCGCGCATGGCGGGCCGCGATCGTCTCCTCGGCGAGGTAGGGATTCACCGTCGTCGCGCCGACGCCGATTATGACGGCGGCATAGTGCACGTCGAGGCACTCGCCCGAGCGCACGTTCAGCGACGTGAAGGTCCGCAGCGACTGGCGCACCAGATAGGAGTGCACGGCGCCGGCCGCCAGGATCATCGGCAGGGCGGCGCGTTCGGAGTCGATGTTGGCGTCGGTCAGGACGATGTGCAGGCAGCCGCTGCGCACGGCGTCCTCGGCCTCCTTGCAGATGCGCTCGAACGACTGGCGCATCGCATCGAGGCCGCCTTTCGGATCGAAGGTGCAGTCGATGCGCGCGACCGTGTCGCCCATGTACTTGCGCATCGCCTCGAACTCGGCGTTGAGCACGATCGGCGACTGCAGCGACAGCATCTCGCTCTGGTCGGGCGTCTCGTCGAGGATGTTGCCGAGATTGCCCAGCCGGGTGCGGATCGTCATCACGTTGCGCTCGCGCAAGGAGTCGATCGGCGGGTTCGTCACCTGGCTGAAGTTCTGCCGGAAGTAATGGTGCATGCCGCGATAGGTGTCGCTCAGTACAGCGAGCGGCGCGTCGTCGCCCATCGAGCCGACAGCCTCCTTGGCGTCCTCGACCATGGGATGGAGGATCGTCTCGAGGTCCTCGATCGACCAGCCCGCCGCGAACTGGCGGCGGCGCAATTCGTCGGCCGGGAAGTGCTCGGTGGCCGGCGCATCCTGGCGGATCAGCGAATCGAGCTCGACCGTGCGCTCGGTCCAGCTCGCATAGTCGTGCGTCGCCGCCAGCATGTCCTTCAGCTCGCGGTCCTTGTAGACCCGGGGCTGGTCCATATCGACGGCCAGCATCTCGCCGGGGCCGAGGCGGCCCTTCTCGACGATCTTGGCCTCGTCCTGCGGCACCATGCCGGCCTCGGAGCCGGCGATCAGCAGGTTTTCCGACGTCATGACGTAGCGCATCGGCCGCAGGCCGTTGCGGTCGAGCCCGACCAGCGCCCACTTGCCGGCGACGGCGGCGATGGCGGCCGGCCCGTCCCACGGCTCCATGACGCCGTTCACGTAGTTGTACATGGCGCGATGATCGGCCGGCACGTTGGGGTTCGTGGCCGAGGCCTCGGGAATCATCATCGTCTTGACCATCGGCAGGTTGCGATGGCCGCGCACCAGCAGCTCGAAGACGTTGTCGAGCGCCGACGAATCCGACGCGCCGGGCTGCACGATCGGCTTCAGGTCCTCGATGAAGCGGCCGAAGGTCTCGTGCTCGAGCCGTGCCTCATGGCTCTTCATCCAGTTGACGTTGCCCAGGATGGTGTTGATCTCGCCGTTGTGGGCGAGCACGCGGAAGGGCTGCGCCAGCTTCCATTGCGGGAAGGTGTTGGTCGAGTAGCGTTGGTGGAAGATCGCGAAGCGCGAGGTGAAGCGCTCGTCGAGCAGGTCGGGATAGAAGGTCGACAGGTGCTCTGCGAGGAACATGCCCTTGTAGACGACCGACCGGCAGGAGAGCGAGCAGACGTAGAACTCGGCGATGTTCTCGGCGAGCGCGGCCTTCTCCATGCGACGGCGCAGGATGTAGAGCTGCTTCTCGAACTCGCGGTTGTCGAGCCTCGCATCGCCGCGGCCGATCAGGATCTGCTCGATCTCGGGCCGGGTCTCGTTGGCCTTGGCGCCGATGACCGAGATGTCGACCGGCACCTGGCGCCAGCCCAGGATCGTGTGGCCGAAGCGCAGGATCTCGGTCTCGACGATGGTGCGGCAGCGCTCCTGCGCGCCGAGGTCGGTGCGCGGCAGGAACACCATGCCGACCGCGATGCGTCCGACCTGCGGGAGCTCGCCGCTGGCGTCGCGGATATATTCCTTGAAGAAGTCCTGCGGGATCTCGACGTGGAGACCTGCGCCGTCGCCCGTCTTGCCGTCGGCGTCGACGGCGCCGCGGTGCCACACAGCCTTCAGGGCATCGATACCCGCCGCCACGACGTCGCGGCGTCGCTTGCCGTCCAGCGCGACCACGAGACCGACGCCGCAGGAATCGAGTCCCTCGGCGGGGTTGTAGCCGTAGGCGGCGGTGAGCTTCTCGGTGCCGCTCTTGTAGTCGCGGACGAACTGCTCGGCATCGAAGGGAAGGGTGGACATGGGACGATCTTCCTTTGGCTCCTGACCCCTCCGGCGCTTCGCGCCACCTCCCCATTTGAATGGGGAGGAAGCTTTCCTCCCCCGTCAGCGGGGGAGGTGCCCGCGTCTTACGCGGGCGGAGGGGTCATGTTGCTACGTGTCTGAGAACAGCTTGCCGGCCTCGGCCCAGTTCTCTTTCTTGATGTCGGTCAGGACGATCTGCACGGCGTCCGGCGTGCAGCCCAGCGCGCGGCAGGTGCCTTCGGTCAGCTCTTTCGCCAGCGCACGGCGCTGCTCGATGGTGCGGCCCTCGAACATCTGGACGTTGATCATCGGCATCTTCTTCTTCTCCCTTGGTTAGAACTTGTGGTCGATCGCGACATGGCCGGGCTGCGCCTTCACGCGCGCGAGCCAGGCCGTGAGGTTCGGGTAATCCGACAGGTCGAACCCACCCTCGTCGGCGACATGTGTGTAGGCATAGAGCGCGATGTCGGCGAGGCCGTAGCGGTCGTCGACGAAGAACTGCCGCGTCGCGAGATGCTTCTCCATCACGTCGAGCGCGGCATAGCCCTTCTTCATGATGTCGGGCAGGTTGGCTTCCTGCTGCGGCGTGAGCCTGTCGAGGAAGTGCTTCCAGAAGCGCGCGACGGCGATATAGGGTTCGTGGCTGTACTGCTCGAAGAACATCCACTGCAGCGTCTGCGCGCGCGCCAGCCGGTCCTTCGGCGCGAATTCAGTGCCCTCGGCGAGATACCAGACGATCGCGCCCGACTCGAAGAGGAAGGTACCGTCCGCGAGTTCGAGGGTCGGGATGCGGCCGTTCGGGTTCTTCTTCAGGAACTCCTGGGTGCGCGTCTCGCCCTTCAGGATGTCGCGCTCGATGCGCTCGAATGGCACGCCGAGCTGCGACAGCAGCAGCCAGACCTTGTAGCCGTTGCCCGATCCGGTGAAGTCGTAAACCTTGAGCATCGGATCCTCACTCGGCCGCGATGCGCTGGGCGGCCAGCGCCTTGGTGGTCAGATGGGTGTGGATGCGCTCCGCGGCATCGCGCCCGTCGCGCACCGCCCACACGACGAGGGACGCGCCGCGCACGATGTCGCCGGCGGCGAACACGCCGTCGAGGCTCGTCATCATGCTCTTCCAGTCGATCTTGAGCGTGTTCCAGCCGGTTACGCCGAGGTCCGGCGCGTTCATCGCGGCCGGCAGGTCCTCGGGATCGAAGCCCAGCGCCATCAGCACGAGATCGGCCTCGATGTTGATATGGCTGTTGGGAATCTCCTGCGGTGTCTGGCGGCCCGAGGCGTCGGGCATGCCGAGATGGATGCGCACGGTGCGGACGTGGCTCACCTTTTCGTTGCCGAGGAAGGCCTGCGGTGCGGCCAGCCACACGAACTCGACGCCTTCCTCCTCGGCGTGCTTCACCTCGCGCTGCGAGCCCGGCATGTTGGCGCGGTCACGGCGATAGAGGCACTTCACAGACTTGGCGCCCTGGCGCACCGCCGTGCGCACGCAATCCATCGCCGTGTCGCCGCCGCCGATCACCACGACGTTCTTGCCCGCCGCGTTCAGCACGCCCGACTCGAACGCAGGCACGGTGTCGCCCAGACCCTGGCGGTTCGAAGCCGTGAGATAGTCGAGCGCCGGCGCGATGCCCGCGAGGCCGACGCCGGGAGCCGCGATGTCGCGCGCCTTGTAGACGCCCGTTGCGATCAGGACCGCGCCGTGGCGTGCGCGCAATTCCTCCAGCGTGACGTCGCGGCCGACTTCGCAGTTCAGATGGAAGGTCACCTTGGAGTCGCGCAACAGCGTCTCGCGGCGCTGCACGATCTCCTTCTCGAGCTTGAAGTTCGGGATGCCGTAGATCAGCAGGCCGCCGACCCGATCGTAGCGATCGTAGATCGCGACCTGGTAGCCCTTGCGTCGAAGCTGCTCGGCGGCCGCCAGACCGGCGGGACCGGCGCCGACGATGCCGACGCTTTCGGGCCGCTCGCGCCGCGGCTGGATCGGCTTCACCCAGCCGCGCTCCCATGCGGTGTCGGTGATGTACTTCTCGACCGAACCGATGGTGACCGCTTCGAAGCCCTTCTCGATGACGCAGTTGCCCTCGCACAGCCGGTCCTGGGGGCAGATGCGGCCGCAGATCTCCGGGAAGTTGTTGGTCGCCGAGGAGAGTTCATAGGCCTCGTCGAGCCGGCCCTCGGCCGTCAGCTTCAGCCAGTCCGGGATGTTGTTGTGCAGCGGGCAATGGATCTGACAGAAGGGCACGCCGCACTGCGAGCAGCGGGACGCCTGTTCGCCGGCCTTCTGCTGGGCATAGCTCTGATAGATCTCGTCGAAGTCGCGACGGCGCTCGGCTGCCGGCCGCTTGTCGGGCATGGCTTGCGGCGTTCCGACGAACTTCAGCATCCTCTCGGCCATCCCCGGCCTCCTCGGAATATTTTGTGAAATTTTATTACGCAAGAAGCGCGCCGATCGCGCCTTTGCTGCTTTGTTGGCGTGTTTAACCATGCCAATGGACGATAGTCAACTATACTGACCTAATTATAACGAGGGCGGTCCCATTACTATTTTGAACACCCCGATGAGGATCTATTTCTCAAAATATATTACCGATTTCGGACTATATGATTCAGGCGAGCATAATGGCCGCTTGTGACGCCGTGATTTGGGGTGCTTAGGCCGGGGCGTGCAGGTTGTAGCGACCGCCGACGCGATAGCGGTCGAGGTACATCGGCAGGATGGCCTCGGCGGCGGTCGGCTCGATGCCGAGGGCGGCAAGGCCGGGCGCGCCGGGGCGGGCGACGTTGTCGGTGATCAGCAGATCCACCTGGTCGTGCGTCAGCGGCGGCACCGGCAGGAATTCCGCGAAGAAGCCGGCCACCCGCATCAGGCCGGCCGGCACGCCGACGATCCGCTTGTTGCGATCGATCTCGCGCAGCACCAGCGCCGCGATCTCGCGATAGGTGTAGACGTGCGGGCCGCCCAGCTCGAAAACCGTCTTGGCGGTGTCGGGTCGCGCCAGCACGGCCACGACGGCGCTGCCGACATCGCCGACATAGACCGGCTGGACCTTGGCCGATCCGTTGCCAACCACGGGCACGAATGGAGCCTTGGCCGCGATCTGGGCCATGCGGTTGAACATCGCGTCCTCGGGCCCGAAGATCACGCTGGGCCGCAGGATCGTGGCGTCGGTGAAGCCCGCGACGATCGCATCCTCGGCGTCGACCTTGGAGCGAATGTACTTGTTGGTCGAATTGCGCTGGTCCGCGCCGATCCCCGACATGTGCACGAGGCGCTGCACCCCGGCGGCCTTCGCGGCTTCCGCGATCGCCCTGGCGCCGTCGACATGGACGCTCCGGTAATTCTGCCGGCCGCGCTGGAAGGCGATGCCCGAGGCATTGACCACGGCGTGGCTGCCGGCGATGGCTGCCGCCACGGACGCGGGCACGCGCAAATTGGTTCGCATAATGGTAATCTGGCCGACATCGCCGGCCGTCTTGATGCGTTCCGCCAGTTCGATGCGCCGGCAGGCCACGCGGACCTGATAGCCCTGCTGCGCGAGCGCTCGTACGATGGCGCGGCCGACGAAGCCGCTGCCACCAAAGACCGTGACCTGCTTGATGTTCATGGAAGCTGCCTATAGCCCAAAGCCACGACGGCGCAAGGGGTGTAGCGCCCTGGCGTGACCTTGGGGAGCGCAGCGCGGTTGACATCCGGGCGGCACAGCCCTAACTCAGCGCCCGCACTAGACCGCATGCCGTGCCCAGGTGGCGGAATTGGTAGACGCACTAGTTTCAGGTACTAGCGCCGCGAGGCGTGGAAGTTCGAGTCTTCTCCTGGGCACCATGCAGGTCAGTCGGAGCACCCCCTAATGGCGATCAGCCTTCACCGCGGCGATCTTCCCGCGGACGTTTCGTTTGGGTCCGTCGTGGCCATCGATACCGAGACCATGGGTCTCAACCCCCATCGCGACCGGCTCTGCCTGGTCCAGCTCTCGGGCGGCGACGGCAACGCCCATCTGGTCCAGATCCCGCGTGGGGCGCCCAAAGGCGCGGCCAAGGCGCCGCGGCTGGCCGCCCTGATCGCCGATCCTAAGGTGCTGAAACTCTTTCATTTCGGCCGTTTCGACATTGCCGTTCTGGAGCATTCGCTGGGCGTGCGCTGCGAGCCGGTCTACTGCACCAAGATCGCGGCCAAGCTGGTGCGCACCTTCACCGATCGTTTCGGCCTCAAGGACCTGTGTCGCGAGCTGCTGGGCGTCGACCTGTCCAAGCAGCAGCAGACCTCCGACTGGGGTGCCGACAGCCTGACCGACGAGCAGCTTGCCTATGCCGCTTCCGACGTGCTGCATTTGCACGCGCTGAAAGCCCGACTGGACGCGCTTCTCGAGCGCGAGGGCCGTCGCGAACTGGCGGACGCCGCCTTCCGGTTCTTGCCCACCCGCGCGCGCCTGGACGTCGCCGGCTGGCCCGAAACGGATATTTTCGCTCACTGATAAGATGAACCATGCTGACATTGGCATGGTTTTTGCATAAGACTGCCCATCGGGGAGGTCCAACGACCTTCGGGGCGGGGTGACATGCGTATCGGTCCGAGTCTCATTCTTGCGTCGCGCCAGACCCTGGCGATGACGCCCCAGCTCCAGCAGGCCATCAAGCTGCTGCAGTTTTCGCATCTGGAGCTTGCGGCTTTCATCCAGCAGGAGCTGGAAAAGAACCCATTGCTGTCCGAGGGCGCCGCGGACGATGGCGCCGCCGCCGAATACGAGGCGCCTCCCGTCGAAGCGCCCCGCGACACCGCCGAAGCCCTGCAGGCCGCGGCGCCGGCCCTCGCGGACGCCGACGATCGCTGGACCCGCGAACACGCCGATCGCGGCGGCGATGCATCGGCCAGCCGCGTCGGCCAGCGCGAGGATGCGCCCGACGCCCTCGATTTCGTGGCCGAGCGTCCGCGGTCGATGGCCGTCCATGTACTGGAGCAGCTCGAACTCATGTTCGAGGACCCGGCCGAACGCCGCATCGCCCTGAAGATCGCCGAAGGGCTCGACGAGGCCGGCTACTGCCGTCTCGAGGCGGCGGCGGTGGCCGAAGCCGTCGCGACCGATATCGCGCTGGTCGAGAAGATCTGGGCGCGCCTGCGCCAGATGGAGCCGGCCGGTCTGTTCTCGCGCACCGTCGCCGAATGCCTGGGCGCCCAGCTCGCCGAGCGCAACCGGCTCGATCCGGCGATGAAGGCCCTGCTCGACAATCTGGAACTCGTCGCTGCCGGCGAACTCGGCCAGCTCCGCCGCCGCTGCGGCGTCGACGACGAGGACCTGCGCGACATGCTCTCCGAGCTGCGCACGCTCGATCCGCGCCCCGGCCAGGCCTTCGATTTCGAACCGATCCAGCCCGTGCAGCCCGACCTCTATCTGACGCCGGCCAAGGATCCCGAGACCGGCGAGGACGGTTGGCACATCGAACTCAACACCGATGCGCTGCCCAAGGTCCTGGTCGACCGCAACTATCACGCCACGCTCATGAAGGGCGCGCGCGCCAAGCCCGATCGCGATTTCGTCGCCGAGCGTTTCCAGTCGGCCAACTGGCTGGTGAAGACACTGGAGCAGCGCGCCACCACGATCCTCAAGGTTGCGCGCGAGATCGTGCGCCAGCAGGACGGCTTCTTCCGCCACGGCGTCAGCGCGCTGAAGCCGCTGGTGCTGCGCGACATCGCCATCGCCACCGAGCTGCACGAGAGCACGGTGAGCCGCGTCACCTCGAACAAGTACATCAACACGCCGCGGGGCATCTTCGAGCTGAAATATTTCTTCACCTCGTCCCTGCCGGCGCGCACGCCGGGCGTGGTCGTCTCCTCTGAGTCGGTGCGCTCGCGCATCCGTCACCTGGTTGGCGGCGAGAATGCGCACCAGCCGCTCAGCGACGATCGCATCGTCGATCTGCTGAAGGGCGAGGGCGTCGAGATCGCGCGACGCACGGTCGCCAAGTATCGCGAAGCCATGCGCATCCCCTCGTCGGCTGAGCGCCGCCGACTGGGCCGCCTCGGGATGAACCGCCCGATGCCGGGCCTCTCGTCCGCCGCCGTCGCCATCGAGGCGATGACCGGTCCGGCCGACTGACACGCCACGCGCGGCGGGCTCACCCGTGCTGCCGAGCGATGGCTTGACCCGGTCGGGGGAGGCGCTTATAGGGGCGCACCCCTCGCAGGGCGGATTCAAGTTCGCGCTTGCTAACCCATTGGTGACATTGTGGAAATCGCCGATTTGCTGACCGGCCCGGATGCCGTTCTGGCCAGCGCCAAGGCGACCGGCAAGAAGGCGCTGCTGGCCGAGATCGCCAGCCGCGCGGCCGGTCTCTTCCAGATCGACGAGCGCAGGCTGTTCGACCGTCTGCTCGAGCGCGAACGCCTCGGGTCGACCGGTATCGGTGGCGGCATCGCGATCCCGCATGGGCGGCTCTCGACCATGACCCGGCCGCTCGGCCTGTTTGCCCGCCTGGCGCATCCCGTCGACTTCGATGCGATCGACGAGCGGCCCGTGGACATCGTGTTCCTGCTGGTCACGCCGGAAGGTGCCGGCGCCGACCATTTGAAGGCGCTGGCCCGCGTTTCACGTCTGCTGCGTGATCGCAGCCTCGTCGAGAAGCTGCGCGCGACCGAGAATGCCGAGGCGCTGTATGCGCTGCTCATCGAGACGGTCCAGACCCAAAGCGCGGCCTGAACCGCTTTCCGCCGACTTTTCCTCAGTGGACCAGCGCGGGCTCCAGCTCGTGCTGGCGGATGAGCGCCTGCGCGATCTCGATTGAAGGCACCGACGCCATCGGTTTGCCGTCCGCCGAGAAAATGCCGACCGCATGGGCGCCGTCGGGCAGGTTGATGGCCTTCACGTAGGCGATCTGCTCCGCGCCCAGGCTGAGGAAAGCCTCGTCGGCGAGCGGCGTGAAGCTCAGAACATTGTTTTCCATGGCTACCTCCTTGGCAGCATCAACGCGCTCCGCCTCAACGGCTGCGACGCGCGGTAATATCGATCGTCTGATCCGCAGCACCGGCCGCCTGGCCAGCATCGATGCGAATGGTTCGAATTCGGGGCTCCACGACGGGCCGGACCAGGTCGATCGACAAAAGGCCGTTGTCGAGCCGGGCACCGACCACCTCGATCCCGTCGGCGAGCATGAACGCCTTCTGGAACTGGCGGGCCGCTATGCCGCGATGGAGATAAATCCGGTCGCTGTCGTCAGTCTGCTTGCCGCGCACCGTGAGCTGATTCTCGACCAGTTCGATCGTCAGGCCGTCGCTGGTGAAGCCGGCAACCGCAAGCGTGATTCGCAGTCCGTTCTCGCCGATCCGCTCGATATTGTAGGGGGGATAGCCCTCGGCGTTCTTGGCCAGCCGGTCGAGCGTCCGCTCGAGCTGGTCGAAGCCCAGTAACAAGGGCGAATTGAACATCGTTACGCGACTCATGTAACCCTCCTCCGTGGAGCGAGTGGCCGGGAACCCCGTTCGGGCGTTCCCTTGGAATGAATCTGGTGTGCGTGATCTGCGGTTCAAGGGCTGGTCGCGGGCCCTGCTGCCCATCGCCACCGGGCTCCGACTGGGCTAAAATACAAAAAAACCCCTCCACCGCCCGGCCGCTCGAGCCTCCCGGGCCAAAGAACAGAAACGATGACGCTGGTCGCCTCTGACACAAGACGGCCCGGTGAGCCTTTGGTTTCCGGAGCCCGGCCGATCCGCTCGGTGCCGGCACGCCCCTCCGCGGCCGCGAAGCGGGAGCGGCAGGCATTCGGACGCTGGCTCCTCGGCTCCTCCCTCTATTCGCTCACGCTGGGCTACAACACGCCGCGTAGCTTCTTCGCGGTCGCCTCCGATTCCTGGCCGGGCGATCCGGTGCTGGGCCAGCGGTTGCTCCAGGCCGGTGAATTTGCCGCCGCCGGCAGCGTCGGGACGGTCCTGCCCGAATCGGACGATCCCCCCTGGCAGCGCCCCGGCGCCGCCCCGCTCTGGCTCGATGCGCTTAACGGCTTCGCCTGGCTGCGCGACCTGCGCGACAATGGCGACCCGCACGGCGCGATGCTGGCCGCCAAGCTGGTCGACGACTGGACCAATCGCGAATGGCGCTGGTCGCCGGTGACGTGGAAGCGCGACGTGCTCGCGGCCCGCATGGTCGCCTGGATCCGCCACTACGAATGGCTGGCCTCGGCGGCCGACCCCGGCTTCGCCGCGCGTTTCGTCTTCTCGCTAGGCCGCCAGCGCGTCCATCTGCGCCGCGTCGCGCGCCGCGGCATGGTCGGCCACGAGGCCGTCGCCGTCTACAAGGCGCTGATCTTCGCCGACCTGGCCTTCATCCGTGACGGCAAGCACTTCGAGAAGAGCCTCGACCAGTCGCTGTCGCGGCTGGCGAAGTTCGTGAAGCGCTACGTGCTGCACGACGGCATCGTTTCCGAACGCGCGCCCCACCTGCAACTCGCGGTGCTGCGCCACCTGATCGACGTGCGCGCGGCGCTGGCCTCGGCCGAACGCCGGGCGCCCGCCGAACTGGTTGCCGCGATCGATCGCATGGCGCCGATGCTGCGCTTCTTCCGCCACGGCGACGGCGGCCTGTCGCTGTTCAACGGCACCTGGGAAGGCGACCGCCGCCTGATCGACCTCGTGCTGGCGCGCTCGGGTTCGGGCGAAGTCGCGCCGACCATGGCACTGGCGAGCGGTTTCCAGCGGCTGTCGGCCGGTACCTCGCTGGTGATCGCCGATGCCGGGAGCCCGCCGGGGCGCGGGATGGACGGCATCGCGCACGCTGGCACGCTGAGCTTCGAGATGAGCGCGGCGCACGAGCGGCTGATCGTGAACTGCGGCACCTATCCGGGGGCTCCGCGCGACTGGCAGCATTTCATGCGCTTCACCGCCGCGCATTCGACGGCGGTGGTCGACGACGTGAACTCGACCGAGATCACCAATCATGGCGCGCTCGAATATCGCGCTGGCAACGTGCTGATCGATCGCGCCGACGATGGCGGCGCGCAATGGCTCGACATGTGCCACGACGGCTATCGCTCGCTCTATGGCATCATCCACCGCCGTCGCCTCTGGCTCTCGCCCGACGGCGGCGACCTGCGCGGCGAAGACTCGTTCCTGGGCTACGAGGGCCGCCCCGTGACGGTGCCGGACCAGCGCTACATCGTGCGCTTCCACCTGCATCCGACGGTGAAGGCCACCCTCGCCCAGAGCGGCCAGGCGGTGCTGATGCGCCTGCCGAGCGGCCGCGGCTGGCGCCTGCGCGCGACCGGCGCCGGCATCGGCCTCGCCGAGAGCATCTATCTCGGCGAAGAGGGCCGCGTGCGCCGCACCGAGCAGATCGTGCTGGTCGGCCAGGTCCCGCCGGAGGGCACCACGGTGAAGTGGGCCCTCACGCGCATGGAAGGCTGAGGCTTACGGCCTGAGGAATCCCACCGTCCGATAAACCTCGTCGAGGATCGGCGCGGCGATGGCACGGGCGCGCTGGGCGCCGTTGCGCAGCACGCCGTCGACATGGCCCGGATCCTTCATCAGCCGCTGCATCTCCGCGCCGATCGGGCCGAGCTTGGCGACGGCGAGTTCGGTCAGCGCCGTCTTGAACTCGGAGAACTGCCTGCCGGCGAACTGGGCGACGACGGCGTCCTTCTCCTGGTCGGCGAGGGCGGCATAGATGCCCAGCAGGTTGTCGGCGTCGGGCCGCTTCTCCGCATCCTCTAGCGTGTCCGGCATCGGCAGCGGATCGGTCTTGGCCCGGCGGATCTTCTGGGCGATCGCATCGGCGTCGTCGGTGAGGTTGATGCGTGAATAGTCCGACGGGTCGGACTTGCTCATCTTCTTGGTGCCGTCGCGCAGGCTCATGACGCGCGTCGCCGCACCGAAGATCAGCGGCTCGGTGATCGGGAAGAAGTCGGGCTGGCTGAAATCGTTGTTGAACTTGATGGCGATGTCGCGCGTCAGCTCGAGATGCTGCTTCTGGTCCTCGCCGACCGGCACGTGCGTAGCCTTGTAGATCAGGATGTCGGCGGCCATCAGCGCCGGATAGGCGAACAGGCCCAGCGAGACGTTCTCGCGGTCCTTGCCGGCCTTCTCCTTGAACTGCGTCATGCGGCTCATCCACCCCATGCGGGCGACGCAGTTGAAGATCCAGGCGAGCTGCGCGTGCTCGGGCACCATCGACTGGTTGAAGATGATCTGCTTGTTGCCGTCGACGCCGGCCGCGAGGAAGGCCGAGGCGATCTCGCGCGTCTGCGCGGCGAGCTGGGCGGGATCCTGCCATACGGTGATCGCGTGCTGGTCGACCACGCAGTAGAGGCATTCGTAATCGTTCTGCAGGCGCGCGAAGTTGCGGATGGCGCCGAGATAGTTGCCGAGATGGAGATTGCCGGTTGGCTGCACCCCGGAAAGGATCCGACCCTTGAGGCCGCGCGTGTTGTAGGCGGCGAGGTGCGGGTTGGGCGCCTGGGCGGCGCCGGTGGTCGTGTCGGTCATGGATGTGGACTCCGTATGCGGTCGATGGCGCGGGGTTTGGACCTCCGCGCACCCCGCCGGTGGAAGGCTGGGGGCGGGCGGGTATCGCGCAGGCCGCCGCGATAATCAAGGCGGTGGCATTGACGGCGGCCGGCGCGGCTGCTCCGATCGAATTGCACGCATCTTGCAACATAGCGGGAGCGTCAGGGACCGGCTTCGACACTCTGGATGGAGGCATCCGATGGACGAGCGTGGCTTGCGTGGTTTGATCGACCGGGTGAAGGCGGGCGACCTGTCCCGCCGGCGCTTCGTGCAACGGCTGGCGACGGTGGGGCTGACCGCACCGATGGCGACCCAGCTCCTCGCGGTCTCCGGCGTGGCGATGGCCCAGTCGACGCCGGTCTACAAACCCACCAAACGCGGCGGCGGCGGCCTGCTGAAGGTCCTGTGGTGGCAGGGCCCGACCCTGCTCAATCCGCATTTTGCCGTCGGTACCAAGGATCGGGACGGTTCGCGCCTGTTCTACGAACCGCTGGCGGCCTGGGACCGTGACGGCAACCTGCGACCCAAGCTGGCCGCTTCGATCCCGAACCGCGAGGACGGCTCGCTCGCCGCCGACGGCAAATCGGTGATCTGGAAGATCAAGCAGGGCGTGAAGTGGCACGATGGCAAGCCCTTCACCGCCGACGATGTCGTCTTCACATGGGCTTATTCCAACGACCCCGCGACGGCGACCGTGACCAGCGGCTCGTACAAGGATGTCGTGGTCGAGAAGATCGACGACTTCACCGTGGTCGTGAAGTTCAAGCAGGCCACACCCTTTTGGGCGGACACCTTCGTCGGGTGGATGGGCTGCATCATTCCGAAGCATCTGTTCGGCGAGTATGTCGGCGCGAAATCGCGCGACGCACCCACCAACCTCAAGCCGATCGGCACCGGCCCCTACAAGTTCAAGGACTTCAAGCCAGGCGATCTCGTCACCGGCGAGATCAACCTCGACTACCATGTGCCCAACCGGCCCTACTTCGACGCCGTCGAGATGAAGGGCGGCGGCGACGCGGTCTCGGCGGCGCGCGCGGTGCTGCAGACCGGCGAGTTCCACTTCGCCTGGAACATGCAGGTCGAGGACGAGATCCTCGTGCGCATGGAGAAGGGCGGCAAGGGAAAGATCGTCATCACGCCGGGCGGCGGCATCGAGCACATGCAGCTCAACAACACCGACCCGTGGACGGAAGTCGACGGCGAGCGCTCCAGCCTGAAGACGAAGCATCCGAGCCTGTCCGACCCCGCCGTGCGCCAGGCGATCTCGCTGCTGGTCGACAAGAAGTCGATCCAGGATCACATCTACGGCCGCATCGGCATCGCCACGGCCAACTACATCAATAATCCCGAGCGTTTCCGCTCGAAGACCACAACATTCGAGTTCAACGTCGACAAGGCCAACGCGCTTCTCGACAAGGCCGGCTGGGTCCGTGGAGCGGATGGCATTCGCGCCAAGGACGGCAAGCGGCTGAAGTTCGTCTACCAGACCTCGATCAACCAGCCGCGGCAGAAGACGCAGGCGATCATCAAGCAGGCGGCCCAGAAGGCGGGCATCGAGATGGACCTGAAGTCGGTGACATCGTCGGTGTTCTTTTCGTCCGATGTCGCCAATCCCGACACCTACACCAAGTTTTATGCCGACCTTCAGGAATACAGCAACGGCATGGAAGCGCCCGACCCCGAGACCTTCCTGCGTCAGTTCTGCTCGTGGGAGGTTGCCACCAAGGAGAACAAGTGGCAGGGCCGCAACGTCACGCGCTGGCAGAACCAGGAGTACGACGACACCCACAAGGCGGCCCAGGTCGAACTCGACCCGGTGAAGCGCGCGGCGATGCTGATCAAATGCAACGAGCTGGTCGTCAACAACCAGGTCACCATTCCGCTGGTGATGCGACCCAGCGCCGTCGCCATGAACAACAGGCTGGTCGCCGAGATCAGCGGCTGGGACAACAACACCTGGGATATCGCGAACTGGTACCTCGACGGCTGATCGTCAGGCGGCCTTTTCGCGATCCCGGTCGGGATGGTGGAACAGCAGGACCACCAGCACCGAGGAGAGGGCAAGCACCGTCATCAGCAGGAAGCCGTCGGCGAACGAGCCGCGGAGGTTCAGCACCCAGCCGGTGATCGCCGGCGCGAGGAAGCCCGCGATGGCGAAGGCGAAATCCATGATGCCCAGCGCCGTGGCGGCACGCTCGGGCACGATGTCCACGTTCACTGCATAGTAGGCGGCGTTGGCGCCCATCGACGATGCGACGGCTACGGTGATGCCGGCGATCGCCACGGTGAGATTGTCGGTGAGGGCAACCGGGATGACGGCAAGAGCGGCCACGAACTGGCTCCCGGCGATCAGCCAGGACCGCGAGATCCGCATGCTGCCGGTGGTCTTGAGCAGATGGTCCGACCAGCGGCCCATGGCCCACAGCAGGAAGGCGGCGGACAGCCAGGGCAGCACCGAGAAAAGCCCGACGGCCGCCAGGTTCAGCCCGTACTTGCGCTCGAGATAGCTCGGCAGCCAGCTCATGAAGAAGAACAGGAAATAGCCGAAGACGAAGAAGGCCCAGGTGTTGGCGAGCAGCGTGCGATTGGTCAGCAGCGCCTTGAGGACGCCGGGCTCCGGCCAGGATTTCAGCACCGCGTGCGGCGCCGCGGTGACGCCGGGATCGACCTTGCGGATATGCGCGAGTTCGTCCGCGTTCACGAAGCGCGATTGCGACGGGTCGTCCCGGAAGCAGAAGTACCAGAGGGGAATCCAGGCGGCAGACAGGACGAACAGCACGCCGAAGGTGAGCCGCCAGTCCAGCCACCCGAGAAGCTGAGTCACCAGGGGACCGCCAATGGCCAGCGCCAGCGGCACCGCCAGCAGGGCGTTGGCCAGTGCCGTCGCCCGCTCGTGCGGCGACAGCCAGTGGCTGACCGCCCCGGTGAGCGCCGGGAAGTTGGGGCCTTCCGAGACGCCCAGCAGCACACGGGCGGCATAGAGGATGGTAACGCTGGTCGCGAGCGCGGTTGCGCCGATGGACAGACTCCACAGCACGGCTGCAACGGTGAGAACCAGCCGCGCGCCGTAGCGATCCACGGCGAAGCCGCCGATCAGGGTCGTCACGGCATAACCCAGGCCGAACGCGCCGAGGATGGCGCCCGTTGCCTCCGGCGAGAGGCCGAGGTCCCGCTGGATCAGGGGGATGGCGTAGGAGAGGGCCGCCCGGTCGATGTAGTTCACGACGGTGATCGCGAACAGCAGGAAGACGATGAACCAGCGATACCGGCTGCGCGCCATTGGCTTCTCCTTGTCCGCGACAAACTAGCATGCGAAGGATCGGCACAAACTGCTGATGGTCAAGAACATGTCCGATACCCCGCCGATCGAATTCGCCTTCCCCGACCTGCGCAAATGGGAGAAGGGCGCCGCGCCCTACATTCACGTCCTGGAGAGCGGCAAGCCCGGGCCGACGGTGATGGTCGCCTCGCTGACGCATGGCAACGAAGTCTCGGGCGCCATCGTGGTCGATGCGCTGCTGACCGCCGGCGTGAAGCCGCGCAAGGGGACGCTGATCCTCTCCTTCAACAACATCGAGGCCTATCACTCGTTCGATCGCCGGACGCCGTTCAAGTCGCGCCTTGTCGACGAGGACTTCAACCGCGTCTGGGGCCGCGTCGACGAGCCCGCGACGACGGTCGAGACGAAGCGGGCGCAGGTGCTGAAGCCGTTCGTCGAGCGCGCCGACCTGCTGCTCGACCTTCATTCCATGCATGACGATTGCGTGCCGCTGATGCTGTCGGGCCCGCTCGACAAGGGCGTCGCCTTTGCAAAGAAGATCGGCACGCCGGTCGACATCGTGCGCGATGCCGGCCACGCCGCGGGCATGCGCATGCGCGACTATGGTGGGTTCGGCGACCCGGAGAGCCCGAAGAACGCGCTGCTGATCGAGACCGGTCAGCACTGGCGGGCCTCCTCGGTCGTCGTGGCCAAGGACGTGACGGCCCGCTTCCTCGTCGAGACGGGTGTTCTGGAGGAGGGCGACCTGCCCGCCGGCTGGCGCCAGCCGACGCCTTCGAGCCAGCGCGTCGTCGAGGTGACTCATGCCGTGGCGACCAAGCGCGGCAACTTCACGCCGGCGCAACGCTTCGAGGGCCAGGACGTGATCGCCAAGGCGGGCACCGTGCTGGGCCACGACGACGACGAGCCGGTGACCACGCCCTACGACGATTGCGTGCTGGTAATGCCCTCGTCGAGCCGCCCGCTGCGGCCCGGCGTTACGGTTGTTCGCCTGGGTCGGCTGACCTGACGCCCGGCGGGCGGCGCATCACATAGCGCAGTTCCGAGATCCTCACGACGCCGAGCGCCGCGCCGAGCACGGCATAGACGACCATGCCGATCAGGCAGATTCCCGCGAGCGCGATGCCACCCTCGACGTCGGCGCGCGACAGTGGTTTGGCCAGCCAGAGGAGGCCGAGCCACAGCGCGACACCCATGCCCGCCGTCGCGCCGGCAATGCGGACCGCCCGCGAGACCAGACGTCCGTCCGGTATCCACTGCTCCCGCCGTCCCAGCACGATCGCCAGCAGCGCCGCGTTCAGCCAGCCCGAGAGCGAGGAAGCGAGCGCGATGCCGACATGGGCCAGTGTCGTGGCGAACAGGAAATAGACGTTGAGCAGGATATTGGCCGTGATCGCCGCCAGCGCGATGTAGAGCGGCGTCCGCGTGTCCTCGCGGGCGAAGAAGCCGGGGGCCAGCGCCTTCACCAGCACGAAGGCCGGCAGGCCGACCGCGAAGGCGGCCAGCGCACCGGCCGTGCGCCAGGTGTCCTCGGAGGTGAAGCGACCGCGCTCGAACAGCACGCGGATGATCGGATCGGCCAGAAACCACAAGGCGACCGCGGCCGGCAGGCTGAACAGCAGGCCGAATTCGAGGGCGCGGTTCTGATTGGTCATGGCCGACTGCGTGTTGCCGTCGCGCAGCTCGCGCGCCAGCAGTGGCAGCAGCGCCGTGCCGATGGCGATGCCGACGACGCCCAGCGGCAATTGCGCGATTCGGTCGGCATAGTAGAGCGCCGAGATCGTGCCGACGGGGAGCAGCGACGCCCAGACCACGTCGAGTACGACGCTGATCTGTTGCACGCCGCCGCCGATCGCCACCGGCGTCGCGAGCTTCACCAGGCGCGCCACCCGCGGTGTCCAGCGCGGCCGCACCAGCGCCATGCCGACCTCGTCGCGCGCGCAGGCGACCAGCAGCCAGACCCATTGCAGGACGCCCGCGATCGCCACGCCGATCGAGGCGGCATAGCCCGCGTTGGGCAGCAGAGGCGTCAGCCCCAGCACGGCGGCGATCAGAGTGAGGTTCAGCAGCACCGGCGTCGCGGCGACATGCGCGAAGCGATCGATGCTGTTCAGCACGCCGCCATAGAGCGAGGCGAGCGAGATGAAGAGGAGATAGGGAAAGGTGATGCGGCCGAACTCGACGGCCATGGCGAAGGTCGGCAGGTCGTCGCGCATGCCCGGCGCCAGCAGTGCCATCACCCAGGGCATCGCCACGATCAGGATCGCGGTGAAGGGGATCAGTACCAGCAGCAGCGCGGCCTGCGCCTGCCGCGCAAAGGCCATCGCCTCCGCGCGGCCGCCGCCCTGCAGCTCGCGCGCGAACAGTGGCACGAAGGCGGCGGAGAAAGCGCCCTCGGCGAACAGGCGGCGGAAGAAGTTCGGCAGCTTGAACGCGACGAAGAAAGCGTCCGCCACCGCCCCGGAACCCAGCACCGCCGACAGCACGATATCGCGCACGAAGCCCACGACGCGGCTGAGCAGCGTGAAGCCGCCGACCGTCGCGATGGCCCGCGCGAGACTCATGCCGTTTTCCTCTTTCTCCTCTCCCCCGCTGGGGGAAGAGGATGGGTGAGGGGGTTACGCACGTCGATTCCCCCTCGCCCGACCTCTTCCCCCAACGGGGGAGAGGAATGGAAGAGTTGATGGGAAAGCCATAATTCTGTCATCGCACTCGGGCATATTCTTCCTCGGTAGCGGCCGGCGATGTGATGGTCGGTTTAAACCGCTGCCACGGCCGGTCCCGAGAGGGGCCGGTTTTCTTTTGTGCCCCTCACGGCGGGGCGGCAGCCAGTTTCAGAAGCGTCTCGCGATCCTGGGTCACGAGCTTCTTGTAGTCGCCGACGATCTTTTCGAGTTCATCCGCCGGCAGCACGCTTTCGAGGTCGGTGAAGCCCTGGGGCGCGCGCTGCTCGACGATGTCGAGCATCACGTCGATGCCCTTGCGCCGGTTGCTCTCGACGATCCGCGCGGTCGGCGGCAGGCGCCGCTCCTCGTAGCGGCGCAGCGCCTTCTCGGGATCGTCGCCCACGGCAAGCTCTTGCGTGATCGCCTCGCCGTCGAGGATCGCCTGCGAGGCGCCGTTCGAGCCGATCGGATACATGGGGTGCGCCGCATCGCCCAGCAGCGTGATCCGCCCGTGGCTCCAGCGCGGCAGCGGATCGCGGTCGATCATGGGGAATTCGAGGATCGTGTGCGCGGTGCGGATTACCTCGGGCACGTCGAGCCAGCCGAAGTTCCAGTCGGCGAAGCGCGGCAGGAAGTCTTCCAGCCGTCCCGGCTTGTTCCAGTCCTCGCGGGACGGCAACGCGCCGTCGCCCATGTGGAGGTCGCAGATCCAGTTGATCAGCGCCTCGCCACGCTCGGCATGGGCACGGCTGATCGGGTAGCAGACGAATTTCTGATTGTGATGGCCCGCCTGGACCATCGTGTTGCCGCCCAAATAGGGCTTGCCCACGGTGACGCCGCGCCACATCAGGATGCCCTGCCACTTGGGCGGGCCTTCGTCGGGATAGAAATGCGCACGCACCGCGGAGTGGATGCCGTCGGCGCCGATCAGGAGGTCGGCCTCGGCGTTTTCGACAGGCATGCCGTCGCGATCGACGAAGTGTGCGGAGACCTTGCCGTGATGCTGCGCGAAACGTGCGATGCGCCGGCCGAGGCGGATGCGGTCCGCGCCCAGCATCGCCTTCGCGGCGTCCAGCAGGATCATCTGCAGCTCGCCGCGATGGATCGAGAATTGCGGCCAGGGCAGGCCGGCATGACGACCTCGCGGGTCGGCCCAGATCGTCTGCCCATGGCGGTTGGCGTAGCGCAGCTCCCGCGTCTCGATGGCCGTGGCGGCGAGCGCCGGTTCGAGCCCCAGGTTACACAGGATGCGGACGGCACCAGCCTGGATGTTGATTCCCACGCCCAGCGGCCGCATCTCCGACACGGCCTCGAACACATGCACGTCGTGACCTGCGCGATGCAGGCACATCGCGGCGGTCAATCCGCCGATCCCGGCGCCGGCAATGACGATCTTCATGGTGTGGCCTCAGGTGTCGCGATTGAGGCCGCGCTTCGCGAGCGCCGCCTCGTAATCCGCCCAGCGCGTGGTGTGGGTCTCGCTGAGCTCGCGCAGGTAGGCCCAGCTGTAGATGCCGCTGTCGTGGCGGTCGTCGAACACGATGCGGATCGCGTAGTGTCCCACCGGCTCGACAGAGACGATCTTCACGTGACGCCGGCCGGCCACGATCTTCTTCTGGTTCGGCCCGTGCCCCTGCACTTCGGCGGAAGGACTCTCGACGCGCAGATACTCGGCGGAGAGCGCGCAGGCGTGGCCGTCGGAGAAATCGACTTCCAGCCGGCCTTCTTCCTTGAACACGCGCAGCTCGGTCGGCCACGGCGCGGTGGTCGATTCGTAGTTGCCCTCGTCGGGCACGGCCTTGGCGAACTCGGCGGTCATGGCACGTCGCGAAGCGGACGCGCCTCGCTCACCAGCATGATCGGAATGCCGTCGCGGATCGGGTAGGCAAGACCGGCCTTGCGGCTGATCAGTTCGCCGGCCGCCGCGTCATATTCCAGCGTGCCATGCGTCGCCGGGCAGACGAGGATTTCGAGCAGCTTGGGGTCGACGCCCGCGCGGCGGGGGACGGCGGCGTCGTCCGATGGAGGGCTCATCGTGCGGGGTTTCCCTGAATTCCTTTGCGCTCCTTATAGCATGGAGCCCGATACCCGCCCTAGCCCGTGGCGACCCGGACTTCTTCGGTTGTCGGTCCGTTGCTAATGGTCGATCCTAAAGAGCCCAAATCGACCGAGGATCTGGCGATGGACGTCGACAGCGAGACAGCCGCCATCAGAGGCGTGGCCTACATGGACGGGCGCTGGATGAAGCTGTCGGAGGCTGCGGTCCCGATTCTCGATCGCGGCTTCGTCCGTTCCGATGCGACCTACGATGTCGCGCACGTCTGGAAGGGACGCTTCTTCCGGCTCATGGACCATGTCGAACGCTTCCAGGCGTCGATGGCCGGCCTCCGCATGTCGCTGCCGCTGACGGGCCAACAGATCGCGGACATCATGATCGAGTGTGCCAGCCGTTCGGGCCTGCGCGATGCCTACGTGCAGGTGACGTGTACCCGTGGGCTGCCGCCCGCCGGTACGCGCGACCCGCGCCTGTGCCGCAATCGGCTCTATGCTTTCGCGCAGCCCTTCGTCTGGATCGCCGACGAGGCCCAGCGGCGCGATGGCCTGCGCATGATCCTGTCGCACACACAGCGTATTCCGCCGGAGTCGCTCGACCAGAGGATCAAGAATTTTCACTGGCTCGACCTGACCATGGGAATCTTCGAGGCCTACGACCGCGATGCGACCATTGCGCTGCTGCCGGCTGCCGACGGTACGGTGACGGAGGGGCCGGGCTTCAACGTCTTCGTCGTCCGCAACGGCGCGCTCGCGACGCCGGCACGCGGCATGTTCGAGGGCATCACGCGCCGAACGGTGATGGAGATCGCCGACGCGCTGCAGATGCGCGTCGAGGTGCGGGGCGTGCAGGCGCGCGAGGTGGCCGAGGCGGACGAGATCTTCATCAGCAGCACGGCCGGCGGCATCATGCCGGTCGTGAACTACGAAGGCCGTCCCGTCGGTGACGGCCGGCCCGGCCCGCTGACGCGCCGTATCGAGGAACTCTATTGGGCGCGCCACGAGGAGCCGGCACTTTCGACGCCCGTGCCCTACGCCGACTGACGCCAAGGGTCTCTCCAAGCATGCTGGTACCGCCCACACCAACCTCATGCTGAGGAGCGCTCCACAGGAGCGCGTCTCGAAGCATGGGCATCAGCACCAGGCCCGTTGCCCATCCTTCGAGACGGCTGCTGCGCAGCCTCCTCAGGATGAGGTCGTCTTCAATTTGAGGCCGAACGCCCTTAGTTCTTGCGGCTGGGCGGTGTGTCGGACGGATCGCCGAAGGCGTTCATCTCCAGGAACGCGATCAGCAGCTTGGCACGGGCGGTGCTGTCGGCGGCTTCCAGCAGCGCCTGCTTCTCGGCCGGGCCGAACGGCAGCACCATCGACAGCGACGTGACGAGGTTGGCGTCGGCCGCCTTGTTCACCGCATCCCAGTCGGTCGAGAGCTGGCGGCCACGGAAGAAGGCGGCCAGCGCGGCCATCAGCCGGTCGCGGTCGAGTTCGACGACGTCGTCGGCATGGTCGAGGTCGGCGCGGTAGGGCGAGAAGACCGAGGAGACGCGGCGGTAGCCGCCCTGGGCGAGATCGAGCTCGCGCACGATGTCGAAGCGGCAGACGCCGCTCAACACGAGCATCAGCCGGCCGTCCTCGGTCTCGTTGAAATTGGTGATACGGCCCGCGCAGCCGACCCGGTGGACCTTGGGCCGGCCGTCGTCGGTCGGCATCCCGTCACCGGCGAAGCCGCCGGGCTGGACCGGCTGCACCATGCCGATCATGCGGTGCCCGGCCAGCGCGTCGGAGATCATGGCGAGGTAGCGCGGCTCGAAGATGTTGAGCGGCAGCTTGCCGCCCGGCAGCAGCAGCACGCCCGACAACGGGAAGATCGGCAGCGTCTCGGGCAGCTGCTCGAAGCTCGGCTCGAACGGATTGCGCCCCGGACTTAGGGAAGAGGGCGCCTTGTCACTCACGAGGCGCCACTCACGAGAACAGGATCGTCGACAGGCGCTTGCGGCCGTCGACCGAGATGGGATCGGTGAAGCCCAAGGCCTCGAAGAACTTGAGGAGCTGCTGGCGCGCGGCCGCCTCGTTCCAGTTGCGGTCGGCCTTGATCATCGCGAGGAGCTCGTCGACGGCTTCCTGCTTCTGGTTGCCGGCCCAGTAGGCCATCGCGAGATCGAGACGGGTCTGGAAGTCCTTGGGGTCGGCCTCGGCCTTGGCCTTGAGGTCGCCGATCGGGCCGGCGTCCTTGGCCTTCTCGGCCAGATCGATCGCGGCCTGGGCGGCCACGACGTCGGCGCCGGTGCGCTCCTTGGCCGGAATCTGCTCGAGCAGCTCCCTAGCCTGCTCGACGTCGCCCAGCGAGACCTGGTAGCGCGCGAGGCCGGCCAGGGCGACGACGTTGGTCGGCTCGACGCCCAGGATCTCGCTGTAGAGCTGCGCGGCGGTGTCCATGTCGTTCTGCGCGACCGCGGCCTTGGCCTGTTCGAGCAGTTCGGCAAGCTCCGCGGCCGCCGGGTCGCCGGTGGCGCCGCCGGACACCTGGATGAGGCGGGCCACGAATTCCTTCAGCTGGCTCTCGGGCACCGCGCCCATGAAGCCGTCGACCGGACGGCCGCCGAAGAAGGCATAGACGGCCGGAATCGACTGGATGCGCAGCTGCTGGGCCAGCATCTGGTTCTTGTCGATGTCGATCTTGACCAGCTTGACCGCGCCCTTGGCCTCCTTGACGACCTTTTCGATCATCGGCTGGAGCGTCTTGCACGGCCCGCACCACGGCGCCCAGAAGTCGACGATGACCGGTACGGTACGCGAGGCTTCGAGCACGTCCTTGGCGAACTTCGTCTGGTCGCTGTCCTTGATCAGGTCGGCGGGGGCAGCCTGCGGCGCGGCGCCCTGCAGCATCGTTTCCATAGGTCCTCAAGCGGAATTGGGGTTCGCCTGCAATGTGGCGTCGGCCCCCCGGGGAAGCAAGGGCCAGTCCGACCCCTGTTTCAGGGCGCGCGGACCTGATGTTTCATCAGCTCGTCACCCAGCCGGCCAGTCAGGAACAGGCCGCACATCCTGTAGTCGCTGATCAGCGACCAGAAGGGCGCCTCGAAGGTGGCGGGCTTGTTCTTTTCGATGAAGAAGTGCCCGAACCAGGCCGGTCCGTAGCCGAACACGGGAACGCCCAGCAGCCACCACCAGTTCTGGGTGACGATCGCCCAGACGAGCAGCGCGGCCGAAGCGATGGTGCCGACATAGTGCACGGCGCGCGTCGAGGGCTTCGCGTGCTCACGCAGGTAGAACGGCCAGAACTCGGCATAGGTCCGGAAGCGGGAGGCCATCCGGGGAGCCTACCCCAAAGCGCCGGCCTTTTTGAGGGCCTCGATCTCGCTTTCGCTGAACCCGGTCTCGCGCAGCACCTCGTCATTGTGCTGGCCGACCTCGGGCGGCGGCCCGGCCTTGCGCGGCACGGCGAAGCCCAGGCGGATCGGTGTGTTCACGGTCCGCGGGATCGCGGGGTTGTCTGTATCCGCGAAGATTCCGGCATGCTCGGCCTGCTCGTCGTCGACCACGTCGGCCAGCCGGCCGATCACGCCGAAGGGGATGCCGGTCCCCGACAGGAGCTTCTCCCAGTCCGCATAGGGGCGGCTGGCGAATACCGGCGCCAGCAAGTCGTGCAATTCCTGGGCATGGGCGCGCCGTTCCGGCCGTCCGCTGAAGCGCGGATCGGCCATCAGGTCGGGGCGCTCCACGATGCCGCAGAACGTGTCCCACAGCCGGTCGTCGCGGACCATCAGGAGCTGCAGCCAGCGATCGTCGCGCGTGCGGTAGAGATTGGTCAGCGCGTTGCGCGGCTTGTCGGGGGGCGGACGCACCGGGAGTTCCGCGCCGACCAGCGCGCCGGCGGCCGTCGTGCCATTGGCCCAGACGCCGTTGGCGTAGAGCGACGTGCCGACCCAGCCGCCCTTGCCGGTCTGGTCGCGCCGCCGCAGGCCCATCAGGATCGCGGCGACGAGCGTCATCGCGGTCGCGCGGTCGCCCTGCGCCGGCAGCGAGACGCCAGGCGGCCCGCCGTCGTAGCGCGCCGCGTCGAGGATGCCGGAGCGGCCGAAGTAGGCGGTGATGTCGAAGCCCGGCCGGTCGCGGTCGGGGCCGCTCTCGCCGTAGCCGGTGAGCGAGCAGTAGACGAGGCGCGGGTTGATCGGCTCGATGTCTTCCCAGCGCAGCCGCAGCCGTTCGCGCGCCGGCGGCGGGAAGTTCACGATCATCACGTCGGCCCGCTTCAGCAGCCGTTCGAGAATCGTGCGGGCGCCGTCGGTCTTCAGGTCGAGCGCCAGCGAGCGCTTGTGGCGGCCGTCGAGCTGCCACGGGAAGTTCCGGTCGCTCTGCGGGTAGCCGGCGTTGCGGAAGCTGTTGCGATGCGGGTCGCCGTCGACCGGTGGTTCGATCTTGATGACGTCGGCGCCGTAGTCGCCGAGCGCCGCCGCCGCGGCCGGGGCTGCGATGAAGGAGCTGATGTCGAGGACGGTGAGGCCGGCAAGCGGCAACGGCTCTTCCGGTATCATCGCAGCGCACCGCTTGCCTTGAGCGCCGCCACTTCCTGCGGGCTGACGCCGACCTCGCGCAGCACTTCCTCGCCATGCTCGCCAAGCGCCGGGGCTGGGTGCGCCACGCGCGGGCTGGCGAAGCCCAGGCGAATGGGATCGGCCAGGGTGCGCGGCATGTCGGGGATGGCCGTGTCGACCACCGCCCCGCAGGCCACGGCCTGCGCATCGTCCGGCACGTCCTGCGGCCGGCTGATGACGCCGAAGGTGACGCTGTGCGCCGCCAGCGCCTCGCGCCAGTGCTCGTAGGGCTGCGTGGCGAAGGTGTCGCTGAGGAGGCCGGCGAGTTCGCCGGCGCGGGCGCGACGCTCGGGTTCGGTGGCGAAGCGCGGATCGTCGATCAGCGATTCCAGCCCCATCGCCCGGCAGAGCGGCGCCCACAGCTTGTCGGCGCGCACGATGGTGAGCTGGAGCCACCGGTCGTCGGCGGTGCGGTAGATGTTGCCCAGCGCCGACCGCGGACGGTCGGGGGGCGGCCGGTGCGGCAGGAAGGCGCCGACCAGTGCTGCTTGCGCGATCACGCCGCACGACCACAGACCGTTGCCCAGCAGCGACGTGCCGACCCACGAGCCTTCGCCGGTCTTCATGCGGTGCATCAGTGCCATCAGGATCGCCGACACGAGCGACATCGCCGTGGCGCGGTCGCCTTGCGCGGGACCGGGCACGCCCGGCGGCCCGCCTTCGTAGCGCTGCGCATCGAGGAGGCCTGAGCGGGCGAAATAAGCAGTGGCATCGAAGCCGGGCCGGTCGCGATCGGGGCCGCTCTCGCCATAGCCGGTGAGGGACGCGTAGATCAGCTTCGGGTTGACCTGCTTCACATCCTCGTAGGCGAGCTTGAGCTTGTCGCGCACCGGCGGCGGGAAGTTGCAGATCAGGATGTCGGAGACCGCGATCAGCCGGTCCAGCGCCGCGCGCGCGTCCGCCTGCTTCAGATCGAGCACGATGGAGCGCTTGTTGCGCGAATCCATCTGCCAGGGATAGTTGACCTCGCTTTTCGGATAGTTCGACGAATCGTGCATGATCCGGCGGTTGGGATCGCCCTCCGGTCCTTCGACCTTGATCACGTCGGCGCCCCAGTCGCCCAGCACGACGGCTGCGGCCGGTGCGGCGATGAACGAGCTGATGTCCAGTACGCGCAATCCCGCCAGAGGCAGGGCAGTCTCGGTCATGGATTTTTCCCTTTCGCGGCCGATATGGGCGCGGGGCTCTGGTCTCCGTCAACAGGGCTCGCTAGCCTGATTTCGGCACGCGGTGTGCTTGCCGGAAATTAAGTGCGGGGACCTCATCGTGGCAAAGAAGCGTAAACCCAATTTCCTGGTCGTGCTGATCGACGACCTCCGGTTCGACGAGCTGGGGATCTGCGGCCATCCCTACATGAAGACGCCGCATATCGACCGGATCGGCCACGAAGGCGCGATGTTCACCTCGGCGTTCCACACCACGCCGCTCTGCTCGCCCAACCGCGCCTCGATCCTGACCGGCCAGTATGCGAGCCGCCACGGCATCATCGACAACGTCGCGCGCGACGCGCACAGCCATCGCCTGCCGAACTACCACGTGATTCTGCAGCGTCTGGGCTACGAGACCGCCCATATCGGCAAGTGGCACATGGGCAACTCCGGCGGGCCGCGACCGGGCTACGACAAGTGGGTGAGCTTTCCCGGCCATGGGTCGATCATCGATCCGGTGCTGAACATCGACGGCAAGGAGAAGAAGTACGAAGGCTACATCACCGACCTGCTGAACGGTCACGCCGTCGATTTCCTGAAGAAGAAGCGCGACAAGCCTTTCGCGCTGTTCTTCGCGCACAAGGCCGTGCATCCCGACGCCTTCCAGGCGGCCGACGGCACGATCGACTTCACCGACGGCGGCTACCGTCCGGCGCCGCGCCACGCCGACCTCTACAAGGGCGAACACTTCCCGCGCCGGCCCAATGCGCTTCCTGCGGCCGACGTGGTGAAGGACAAGCCGGCCTGGACGGAAGCCCACGCGATGCGCGTCAACGAGGCGTCGCGCAAGGTACTGGACGGGATCCTCGCCGGCACGGACGAGGAAATCCGGCTTCGCGCCGCCATGATGGCCTCGGTCGACGAGGGCATGGGCGACATTTTCAAGGTGCTCGAGCAGAACGGCGAACTCGACAATACCTTCATCCTGTTCTTTGGAGACAATGGCTACTTCTTCGGCGAGCACGGTCTCGGGCCGGAGCGGCGCTTCGCCTACGAGGAAGGCATCAAGTCGCCGTTCCTCATCCGCTATCCCGCCTGGTTCAAGCCGGGCACAATGAACGACGAGCTTGTGCTGGCGCTCGATATCGCGCCGACGCTCGTCGATTTGGCAGGCGGCAAGGCGGCTGACTTCAAGACGATGCAGGGCCAGTCGCTCAAGCCGCTCGCCAAAGGGGCCAAGCCCAAGGGTTGGCGCACCTCCTTCATGTGCGAATACTTCAGCGAGAACGCCATGCCGTGGCTCGTGGGCATGAGCTACAAGGCGATCCGCACGAAGCGTCACAAGTACATCCACTGGACGCAGAAGTCGCTCGACGGCGTCGCATGCGACGAACTCTACGACCTCAAGAGCGATCCCTACGAAATGCGCAATCTGATCGGCAAGCGATCGGAGCAGGGGCTGGTCGCGCGCTTGCGCAAGCAACTCGCCGCTTTGGTCGCCAGGTCTGTCGGGCTTTGAGGAGGCATGCATGATCCTTACGAAGAGAACCCTGCTCGCGGCCGCGCTGGCCGCCGCTTCGACGAGGGCGATGGCCCAGTCCTGGCCGGCCAAGCCGATCCGCATGATCGTGCCGCTGGCCCCCGGCGCCACGGCCGACATCGTCGCGCGCCTGTTCGCCGATGAACTCGGCAAGGCGCTTGGCCAGACCATCGTGGTCGACAACAAGACCGGCGCGGGCGGGACGATCGCCACCGCCGAGCTGGCCCGCGCCCCGGCCGACGGCTACACGATGGGCCTGGTCTCGCAGGGCACGATGGTGTTCAACATCGGCCTCTACAAGACTCCGGGCTACGATCCGCTGAAGGACCTCTCGATGGTCGCGGTGACCGGCGGGGTCTCCAACGTCCTGATCGTTTCACCCGACAATCCTGCCAGAACCGTGGCCGACCTGCTGGCGCAGGCCCGCGCCAAGCCTGGCGAGCTCACCTACTCGTCGGGCGGCGTCGGCACCAGCCACCACATGTCCGGCGTGCTGCTGGAGTTGCGGACCGGCGTGAAGCTGCAGCACGTGCCCTATCGCGCGACGCCGGCCGGCATCCAGGCCGTCGCCAACGGCGAGGTGGCGATGGGCTTGTTCAACACGCCGACGGTCATCGGCCTGATCAAGGGCGGCAAGCTCAAGGCGCTGGCCGTGACCAGCGAGTCGCGCTCCACCCTCCTGCCAGACGCGCCGACGATGATCGAGGCCGGGGTCAAGGAATACGTCGTGAACACCTGGATGGGCTTCGCGGTCCCGGCCGGCGTGCCCGAGCCGGTGATCACGCGTCTCAATGCCGAGATCAACCGCATCGGCCAGTTGCCGCAGGTGCGCGAGAAGATGATGGGCCAGGGCATCGAGATGCTGCCGCCAGGCTCGCCGGCAGCGGCGCAGAAGCTGGTTCGCGACGACCTCGCAGTTTGGCTCCCCATCATCAAGGCCTCGGGCGCGTCGGCCGAATAGGCGCCACCCGGCCCCATTCTTGCCAAAGCGGAGCGGTGCGCGTATCTCCCCCTGTCATTCAATCAGGGGTGCGCGCACGTTAGGCGCATATTGTCATGGGCTACAGAGTCGCCGTCGTCGGCGCGACCGGGAACGTCGGTCGCGAAATGTTGCAGATCCTGGCCGAGAGGAATTTCCCGGTCGATGAGGTCGTCGCGCTGGCCTCCTCCCGTTCGGTCGGCCTGAAGGCTTCGTTCGGCGACAAGTCGATCCTGAAGGTCCAGGACCTCGCCAAGTTCGACTTCAAGGGCATCGACATCGTGCTGAGCTCGCCCGGCGCCAAGGTGTCGGCCGAGCACAGCCCACGCGCGGCCAAGGCCGGCGCCGTGGTGATCGACAACACCTCGTACTGGCGCATGGATCCGGACGTGCCGCTGGTCGTTCCCGAGGTCAATCCGCAGGCGATCGCCGGCTACAAGGGCCGCGGCATCATCGCCAACCCGAACTGCTCGACCATCCAGATGGTTGTCGCCCTGAAGCCCATCCACGACGCGGCCGGCATCAAGCGCGTCGTCGTGTCGACCTATCAGTCGACGTCCGGCGCCGGCAAGGAAGCGATGGACGAGCTGGTCAGCCAGACCAAGAGCTTCTTCGTCAACCAGACGCTCGACCCGGTGAAGTTCACCAAGAACATCGCCTTCAACGTCATTCCCCAGATCGACGTCTTCATGGATGACGGTTCGACCAAGGAAGAGTGGAAGATGGTGGTCGAGACCAAGAAGATCCTCGACCCGAAGATCAAGGTCCACGCGACCTGCGTGCGCGTGCCGACCTTCGTCGGTCACGCCGAATCGATCAATCTCGAACTCGAGCGGCCGCTCGAGGACGACGAGGCGCGGCGCATCCTCTCGGCGGCGCCCGGCGTGCTGGTGGTCGACCAGCGCGAGCCCGGCGGCTACGTGACGCCGAAGGAGGTCACCGGCCAGGACGGCGTTTTCGTGAGCCGCATCCGCTCCGATCCCACGGTCGAGAACGGCCTGGCGATGTGGGTCGTCAGCGACAATCTTCGCAAGGGCGCGGCGCTGAACGCCGTGCAGATCGCCGAAGAGCTCATCAAGGGCTACGTCTGAAGCCACGCGCCATCGACGCGCGGTGAAACGAATGGCGTGGACCTCCCGGTCCGCGCCATTTTCATGCGAGGACGGATGCTTGTGACGCGCGGCTGGGCTAGACTGCCTGCACCGCATTGTCCCGAGCGAGTTCCGTGAACGACACGCCCAACTTCCACCCGACGAAGCGGGAATCGGCGGCTTCCAGCGCGCCGACGCCGTTGTTCGGCAGTGCGGCCGACAGCTTCGTGCAGCAGCTGCGCCTGGCGTCGCAGGCCCATCGCGCCGGCCGGCTCGACGAGGCGATCGCATCCTACCTGCGCCTGCTCTCGGTGCGCCCTGATCACGCCGAGCTGCACAACAATCTCGGCGTCGCGCTGCGCCTCGCGGGCAAGCTCGAAGCCTCGGTGTCGCATCATCGCCTTTCGCTGGCGGCCGATCCCGCCAACCCCGCCCTGCATTCCAACCTCGGCAATGCGCTTCGCGCCGCGCACCAGTTCGACGAGGCGGTGAAGCATCACTACCAGTCGATCGCGCTCAGCCGCGACTACGCCGAAGGTTTCTTCAATCTGGCGCTTTGCCTGCGCGATCTCGGCCGCCTCGACGAGGCCGTCGGCTGCTTCAGCCGTGCGCTGACCCTCAATCCCGACGGCCGCCGGATGAGGGTCGAATTCGCCCTCGCGCTGCTGATGCGCGGCGACCTGGCGGAGGGGTTCGCGGCATACGAGACGCGCAAGCGCCTGCCCGAGACGCCGGCGCCCGAGTTCGCGCAGCCGGCCTGGGACGGCGGGCCGCTCGAGGGCAAGCGCATCCTGCTCTATCCCGAGCAGGGCCTGAGCGACGCGCTGCTGTTCGTCCGCTTCGCCCGCGACCTGAAGCGGCGCGGCGCCACGGTCGTCGTGCTCTGCCAGGCGCTGCTGAAGGAATTGCTGCGCGCCGTCGACTATGTCGACGAGGTCGTGGCCGAGGGCGAGAAGCTGCCGGCGTTCGACGT
Source organism: Reyranella humidisoli (assembly GCF_019039055.1). NCBI lineage: Bacteria > Pseudomonadati > Pseudomonadota > Alphaproteobacteria > Hyphomicrobiales > Reyranellaceae > Reyranella > Reyranella humidisoli. Next base: position 875,161 of record NZ_JAHOPB010000001.1, on the reverse strand, counting down.
CCATGCCTCGATGGTGTCGCTGCCGCATCTCTGCAGGCCCGATTTCGCGACCTTGCCGGGCGCGCCGCCCTATCTTCGTGCGCCGGAGGAAAGCCGCATCAAGCTCGGCCACCTCGACGCGGCGAAACTGCGCATCGGCATCTACTGGGCGGCGATGCCCGGCCAGGCACAGGACCGGCAGCGCTCGGTCCCGTTCGAGCAGTTCCTGGCGCTTTCGGGCGATCCGGAATTGCTGATCTTCAGCCTGCAGGGCGGCGTCCATCAGAAGGACATCCAGACCTTCGGCGCGAACGGGCTGGTGCACGATGTCGGCCGCGGCATCTTCGATTTCGCCGAGGCCGCCACGGCGCTCTCCCAACTCGACCTGCTGATCTCGATCGACGCGCCGGTCGCGCACCTCGCCGCGGCGATGGGTGTGAAGACCTGGGTGCTGCTTCCCGCGACCGCCGACTGGCGCTGGCAGCTCGGCGGCGCCGACGCCCCCTGGTATCCCTCGGCGCGCCTCTTCAAGCAGACGGTCGGCGGAAGCTGGAACGATGTCTTCGCCCATGTGCGGCGCGAACTCGACGGCTTGAAGAAGGTGGTCGCTTAGAGCGTTAGCCGCCGCAGCGCTTCGGCATCGTCGACATCGTCGAGCGTGTCGGCCAATGCCGTCGTGACGTGCGAGGGAATGCTGGCCAGCGTGTCGGCCAGCACCGTTGGCGTCGACCAGAGCACCGTGTCGAATAGCGTGCAGGGCAGGGGCCGCAAGCGCTTCGCGCCGACCAGCCAGAAGCCACCGTCGCGTGCCGGCCCGAAGACGAGATCGTGCCGGCCCAACAGATCGAAGGCGCGTGCGATGTGATATGGGCGCATCGCCGGGATATCGCTGCCGACCAGCACGACGGGGCCCGGCGGCAAGGTCTCGAAAGGCCGTTTCATGCGCCGGCCGAGATCGCCCTCGCGCTGCGGCCGTCGGCGCGACATCGGCACGAGGCGCCAGGCGGGGTGGGTGAGTCCGCTGTTGGGCGTGACGAACAGCCAGACCGTCCAGCGCGGGTCGCGCGCCATACGCTCGATCTGCGCAGAGAGAATCCGGCGATAGAAACGGGCCGCTTCCCCCAGGCCGATCTCCGCCCCGAGGCGGCGCTTCACGCGACCGGTCTGAGGCGCGCGCGCGAAGATGACGAGGTGGCGCTTCGTCACCCGTACAGTCTCCGCAGGAAGTGGGGCGAGGCGCCGGCAAAGTAGAGTGCGAGGCAGCTCAGGTTCCGCAGCGGGCGAGCGACCCAGCCGTCGCGCTGGTAACGTGCGGCGGAAGTGAGCGCGTCGGCGTCGAGAGCCACCAGATCGCCGCGGCCGATGCGGCGCATGAGGTCGACGTCTTCCATCAGCGGCAGGGGGCGGAATCCTCCAAGACGTTCGTAGCGAGCACGCGCGATCAGCAAGCCCTGGTCGCCGTAGGGCAGGCCGAATATCCGACAGCGCCAGGTGGCGAGGCGCTCGACCCGTCGCGCGCGCGGGTCGGCACTGTCGAAGCGCAGCCGGAAGTAACCGGCCTTGTCGTCGTTGGCGCCGGAAGAAACGAAGCGCGCGATGGTCGCGCCGGCGCTGGGCCCCAGTCGCGTGTCGGCATGGAGAAACAGAAGCCACGGCGCATCGCCCGCCGCGGCGCCGACGCCCAGTTGTCCGCCGCGCCCCGGTGGTGCGGTCACGATCCGGGCGCCGGCTTCGCGCGCGATCGCCACCGTATCGTCGCCGGAACCGCCGTCGCAGACGGTCGTCGAGATCGCGAAGCCGGGAGGAGCGGGAAGCGCCGCTAGGGTCCGGCCGAGCGTGCGACCAGCGTTCAGTGTCGGGATGACGATGTCGAGTGTCGTCGTCACGCGCTGCAGGCAGCTCCGCCCAGCACGCAGAACTTGGCGCAATGGGGATGGTTCAGGCGCACCGCACCGACACTCTCCGCCAGCGTCTCGCCCATCTCGAACTGCGGATCGTAGGGCAGCAAGGTGCAGGCGACGACAGCGGGACGTTCGGCGCCCTTGCGCTTCATCACCATGCGCGCCGAGGCGCACATCACGCTGTCGGGCGACTTCTTCAGGATGCCCCAGCAGGCCGTCGTGATCTCGGGCACGTCGACGGTCGGGTCCATCTCCGGGAACAGGACCAGGGTCGCGGGATCGAGCGCATCGATGGGAACGCCCAGCCGCGCAAACAGGCGCGCATAGCCCGCTCGAACCTCCTCGTCGGTCTCATTCGAGAAGTGGCGGCCGGCGACGTGGACGTCGAAGCCCGCCTCGGCGAGCCAGACCAGCCCGTCGATCGTCGGCTTCCAGCTTCGGAGGCCGCGCTCTTCTTCGTGCAGGTCTCTCTCATGGTGGTCGACCGAGACGCGGATCGTGAGATTGTCCCTTCCGTGGCGCACCAGCAGGTCGAGCAGGGCAGGCTTCATTTTGTGCATCGGCTGCATGGCGTTGGTCAGCACCATGGCTTTCAGGCCGCGCCCCAACACGTCGTCGAGCATCGCCGGCAGGTCGGGATTCATGAAGGGCTCGCCCCCCGTGAAGCCGATCAGCTTCGTGGCGTGGCCGTCGCGCTCGATCTCGTCGAGATAGCCGGCGACCTCCGCCGCCTCCAGGTAGACCAGCCGGTCGTTGCGCGGCGAGGATTCGATGTAGCAGTTCCGGCAGGTGAGGTTGCACAGCGTGCCCGTGTTGAACCACAGCGTCTCCAGCGCCTTCAACTCGACATGCGCCCGCGTCTCGCCCTTGGCCGTGATCCAGGCATCCTTGAATTTCGCGGGGTCGAGCAGGACCGGCAGCATCGATTGAAGCCTGTACGCACGTTGACGGCGAAGCCTAGCACAGTTCGTGCAATGGAAGGCGGGTTCCGGGCGGTAACTCGATCACATGTGCGCGTCTCGACCGTGCGGTGAAGCTTCGCTACGGTCGCTCAACACAAGGGGAATCGAATGCTCGACGACAAGGCGCTTGCCACCATCTTCCGCGAGGCCCGCACGCACAATGGCTGGCTGGACAAGCCGGTGACCGACAAGCAGCTCCACGAAATCTACGACCTCATGAAATGGGGTCCGACCTCGGCCAACTGCCAGCCCGCGCGAATCGTCTTCGTGCGCACCAAGGAGGGCAAGGAGAAGCTCAAGCCGGCGCTGAGCGCAGGCAATACCGAGAAGACTATGACGGCGCCTGTGACGGCGATCCTCGCCTACGACCCGGAATTCTTCGAGCACCTGCCGCGGATGTTCCCGCACGACCAGACAGCGATCCACTGGTTCAAGGGCAAGCCGTCGGCCGAGCCGACCGCCTTCCGCAACGGCACCTTGCAGGGCGCCTACCTGATCGTCGCCGCGCGGGCGCTCGGCCTCGATTGCGGCGCCATGAGCGGCTTCGACAACGCCAAGGTCGACGCGGCCTTCTTCCCCGACGGCAAGTTCAAGACGAACTTCCTGTGCAACATCGGCTACGGCGATCACGGCAAGGTGTTCGCGCGCAGCCCGCGCTTCGGGTTCGACGAGGTCTGCGCGCTCGCCTGAGCGCGTTCAGAGCCCGAAGAAAGCGCCGATCTTCTTCCAGGGCAGCGGCAGCAGCGAGATCAGGGCCGCCAGCCCGAAGCCCAGGATGACGGCGCCCGAGCCGCGGTTCAGCCACAGCAGGCCGGTGCCGGTGAAGCGCGCGCGCAGCGACACCGACGCGGTGCAGATGATCGTCCACCAGGCGAGCGCGCCGCAGAACACCGACGCGACCAGCAGGGTGGCGTCGGGGAGGCTGGCGCCGACACCGGCCAGGTTGCGGCCGGCGAAGGCCGCGCCGAAGGCCATCACGGTGAGCGGATTGAACACCGTGATGAAGAAGCTCGAACTGGCATAGTGGAAGTGCGTCGAGAACGTGTGCTCGCGATCGTCGGCGACGGGATCGCCGACGTTGCGCGGGCGATGACGCATCGTGGTCCAGCCCATGATCACCAGCACGAGCCCGCCGATGCCGAGCAGCCAGGCTTCGCGTTCGATCACGAACTTCTGCACGAACGAGAGGCCGAACGCGGCCACGGCGCCGAACACCGCGTCGCCCAGCGCCGCACCGATGCCCGTCATGTAGCCCGCCATGGCGCCGACGGTGATCGAGCGGCGGATGCAGAGCGCGGCGGCCGGTCCCACGGGAACGGCGATGAGGAAGCCGATGGCCGCGCCCTCGATGGCGAGCGCGATGGGATTGAAGGCGAAGCCGGGCACGTTCATGGGGGCACGGTCATCGCGCGCCTATAGCCTCTCGGCCCTGAAGACGCGCGGCGGCGCGACCAGCCGGTCCTGCGCTGCCACGAGCTGCAGTTCGCGCTCGCCCATCGCCTGCGTGGCTTCGAGAACCGCAAAGATCGACGAGGCGGCCTTGCCCAGCGCCTCGGGGATCTCGTCGCCCGAGATCCAGTGGGCGGTGAACAGGGCGGCGACGGCGTCGCCGGTGCCGTTGGGTGCGATGGGGAAACCGATCATCGGTGTCTCAATGCGCCAGGCTGCCTCGTGGGTCACGGCGACCATTTCGATCGTGTCGCCAGGCGCATCGGCGCGGCGCAGGCTGGTGATCAGGGCAAGCCGCGGTCCCTGGAGCAGCAGGCGCGCCGCCGCCAGCGCCTCGTCGAGGGTCGACACCTTGCGGCCGGTCAACAGCTCCAGCTCGAAATGATTCGGCGTGACGAGGTCCGCCGCCGGGATGGCGCGTTCGCGAAAGAAGGCCTCGATGCCCGGCTTCACGTAGACGCCGGTGTCGATGTCGCCCAGCACGGGATCGCAGCACCAGACGGCGCGCGGGTTGGCGGCTCGCACGCGGCCTGCGGTATCGAGGACGACGTCGGCCAGTGCCGCGTCGCCGACATAGCCGGTCAGCAGCCCGTCGCAGCGCGAGAACAGGCCCAGCGCCTCGATGCCCTGGACGATCTCGCCCACCTGTTCGGCCGAGGCGGCGCGGCCGCGCCAGGCGCCATAGCCTGTGTGGTTCGAGAATTCGACCGTGTTCACCGCCCAGACCTCGTGGCCCAATCGTTGCAGGGGAAAAGTTGCCGCACGATTGCCGACGTAGCCGTAGGCGACATGGCTCTGGAGGGACAGGAAGCGCATGGCCGCCCCCACCTTGCCACAAGGAGGACCGTCATTATAGTCCGCCGCGTTTTCGGGGAGACCTTCAGATGTCGATGACCGTCCGTCCGCGCCGCAGCGTTCTCTACATGCCGGGTGCCAACACGCGCGCGCTGGAGAAGGCGCGGACCCTGCCGGCCGACGCGCTGATCTTCGATCTCGAGGACGCGGTCGCGCCCGATGCCAAGGAAGCCGCCCGCGCCAACGTCGTTGCGGCGGCGCAGAGCAAGGGTTACGGCAAGCGCGAGATCGCGATCCGCTGCAACGGTCTCGGCACGCCCTGGGGCAAGGCCGACATTGCCGCGATCGCAAAATCGGGCGCGGACGCCGTGGTGGTCCCGAAGGTCGAGAGCGCGGCCGAGGTGGCGAGCGTCGTCGGCCTGCTCGATGCGGCCGGCGCGCCCGCGTCGATGGCGGTCTGGGCGATGATGGAGACGCCCAGGGGCATCCTGCGCGCCGAAGAAGTCGCGGGTTCGCATCCGCGGCTCACTTTGTTCATCATGGGCACCAACGATCTGGTGAAGGACATGCGCGCGCGCCACACGCCGATGCGCCTGCCGATGCTGACGGCGCTGGGCCTTGGCATGCTTGCGGCCCGTGCGCACGGCCTCACCATACTGGATGGCGTCTACAACGACATCCAGGACGCCGAAGGTTTCCGCGCTGTCTGCCAGCAGGGGCTGGAGATGGGCTTCGACGGCAAGACGCTGATCCATCCCAGCCAGGTCGAGCCCTGCAACGAGGTGTTTGCGCCCTCGAACGCCGAACTCGACATGGCGGCGAAGATCGTCACCGCCTTCAAGGCCGCGCAGGCCGAGGGCAAGGGTGTCGTCACCGTCGACGGACGCATGATCGAGAACCTTCACGTCGAGCAGGCCGAGCGTGCCTTGGCGCTGGCCTCTGCGATCAAGGAACTGCAGGCGGGCACATGAACAAGACCAGCAACGGCAATTTCTTCGAGGATTTCCGGGTCGGGCAGGAATTCCGCCATGCCACCCCGCGCACGCTGACGGAGGCCGATGCGGCACTGAACATCGCGCTCTACGGATCGCGCTTCGCCATCAATTCGTCGGACGTATTCGCGCAGGGGATCGGCCTGCCGCGCGCCCCGCTCGACGACCTTCTCGTCTTCCATGTCGTCATCGGCAAGACGGTGCCGGACATCTCGCTGAACGCCGTCGCCAATCTCGGCTATGCCGAATTCCGCTGGGGGGTGCCGGTCTATCCCGGCGACACGCTGTCGGCGCATTCGACGGTGCTGGGCCTGCGCGAGAATTCCAACAAGGCGAGCGGCGTCGTCTGGGTGCGCTCCACCGGCGTCAACCAACGCGGCGAGATGGTGCTCGACTATGTGCGCTGGGTGATGGTGCACAAGCGCGATCCGCAGGCACCGGTCCAGCCCACTGTCGTGCCGACGACCGCGCCGGCGGTGAAGCCGGAGGATCTCGTCGTGCCGGCCGGTCTCTCCATTGCCGGCTACGACGATGGCGCCGCCGGTTCGTCGCATCGTTGGGAGGACTATGCGCCGGGCGAGCGGATCGATCATGTGAGCGGCATCACGCTCGAAGACTCCGACCACATGTTCTCGACGCGGCTCTACCAGAATACCGCGCGCGTCCATTTCGACGCCTTCGCCGGGAAGAACACGCGCTTCGGCCGGCGCCTGGCCTATGGCGGCCACGTGATTTCGCTGATGCGGGCGCTGTCGTTCAATGGGTTGGCCAACGGCTTCCGGGTCGCCGCCTTCAACGCCGGCAGCCATGTCGGCCCGACCTTCGGCGGTGACACCATCTATGCCTGGTCGGAGGTGCTCGAGACCGCGCCGCTGCCGGGTCGCCGGGATGTTGGTGCTTTGCGAATGAGAAGCATTGCCGCGAAGGACTGCCCGTGCGGCGAGTGGCCGGGCAAGGGTGCGGACGGCAAGTATCATCCCGCGGTCGTGCTCGATCTCGACTACTGGGTGCTCATGCCCAGGCGCCTTGCATAGAGATACCGCTCGGCAGGCGGATTTCCGCTTGCAAATCCGGGGCTTACCGGACGTGCGACGCCGACATTCGTTGACTTGATGCGGCTGCACGCTACATACAGCACCAGCCGATATCGGCATTTTGAGGTCTTTACGGATGAGCGTTGCCAACCGGCCGGTGCATCGGCCGCTTTCTCCGCATCTGCAGGTCTATCGCCCGCAGCTCACCTCGGTTCTTTCGATCCTGCACCGCGCGACCGGCATTGCTTTGTCGGTGGGCGCGCTCTACCTCGCGACCTGGGTCGTGTTCGCTGCGGCGAGCGCTCCAACCTACGCGATGTTCCAGAGCTTCAACGGATCGATCGTCGGCCGCTTCGTGCTGGGAGGTTGGCTGTTCTGCCTGTTCTTCCACCTGTTCAACGGCATCCGGCATCTTTTCTGGGACATGGGCTACGGCTTCGAGATCAAGGACGCCTATCGCAGCGGATGGATCGTGGTGGCGGTGTCCCTCGTGGCGACGGCCGCCTCGTGGATCGTCGGCCTGCGGCTGATCTGAGGAGCATCCCATGAACAGCGATCTCAGAAGTCATCTCAGCCGCGCGCGCGGGCTCGGCTCTGCCAAGAGCGGCGTTCATCACTTTTGGGTGCAGCGCCTCACCGCCGTCGCGCTGATCCCGCTGGTCGTCTGGTTCGCCGTCTCGCTGGTGATGCTGAGCGGCGCCGACTACAGCATGGTCCGGGCCTGGATGGGCTCGCCGTTCGTGATGGTGCTGCTGATCCTCACCATCGTCATCGGCCTTCATCACGCACAGCTCGGCATCCAGGTCGTGATCGAGGACTACGTCCACGGCGACGGCGCCAAGCTGGCGATGATCGTCGGGGTCAAGTTCATTGCAGTGTTCTTCGGGTTGGCTGCAGCGGTCGCCATCCTGCGTATCGGATTCGGAGGCTAAGTCATGGCCGAGGCGAGCAACGGCAAGGGCAACCCGCCCGTCGCTGGAATCATCAACATCGGCAACACCGCCTACAAGGTGATCGATCACGAATACGACGTGGTCATCGTCGGCGCCGGCGGCGCGGGCCTGCGCGCGACCTTCGGCATGGCCAACAAGGGCTTCAAGACCGCCTGCATCACCAAGGTGTTCCCGACCCGCAGCCACACCGTGGCGGCGCAGGGCGGCATCTCGGCGGCGCTGGGCAACATGGGTCCGGACGACTGGCGCTGGCACATGTACGACACGGTCAAGGGCTCCGACTGGCTCGGCGATCAGGACGCGATCGAATACATGTGCCGCGACGGCATCGGCGCGATCATCGAGCTCGAGCATTACGGCGTGCCGTTCAGCCGCACGCCCGAGGGCAAGATCTACCAGCGCCCGTTCGGCGGCATGACCACGGAATACGGCAAGGGCATCGCCCAGCGCACCTGCGCGGCGGCCGACCGTACCGGCCACGCGATCCTGCACACGCTCTACCAGCAGTCGCTGCGGAACCACGCCGAGTTCTTCATCGAGTATTTCGCCCTCGACCTGATCATGGACGAAGGCGTCTGCCGCGGCGTCATGGCCTGGAACCTCGACGACGGCACCATCCATCGCTTCCGCGCCCACAAGGTGGTGCTGGCGACCGGCGGTTACGGCCGCGTCTATCAGACCGCGACCTCGGCCCACACCTGCACCGGTGACGGCGGCGCCATGGCGCTGCGCGCCGGCCTGCCGCTGCAGGACCTCGAGTTCGTGCAGTTCCATCCGACCGGCGTCTACGGCGCGGGTTGCCTCATCACCGAGGGCGTGCGCGGCGAAGGCGGCTACGTCACCAACTCGGAAGGCGAGCGCTTCATGGAGCGCTATGCCCCGTCGGCCAAGGACCTCGCCTCGCGCGACGTCGTCAGCCGTTCGATGACCGTCGAGATCCGTGAAGGCCGCGGCTGCGGCCCGAACAAGGATTACATCGAGCTGCACGTCGAGCATCTCGATCCCAAGATCATCCACGAGCGCCTGCCGGGCATCGCCGAGACCGCGCGCATCTTCGCCGGCGTCGACGTGACCCGCCAGCCGATCCCCATCCTGCCGACCTGCCACTACAACATGGGCGGCATCCCGGCGAACTATCACTGCGAAGTCATGACGGTGAAGAACGGCGATCCCAACACCGTCGTTCCGGGCCTGATGGCGCTGGGCGAGGCCGCATCGATCGGCGTCCACGGCGCCAACCGTCTCGGCTCCAACTCCCTGCTCGAACTGGTCGTGTTCGGCCGCTCCGCCGCCAACCGCGTCGCCGAGCAGATGACGCCCGGCCAGCCGCACAAGGACATGCCGCGCGCCGGCGAGGAGGCGATCGCCCGCCTCGACAAGGCGCGGCACGCCAACGGCGGCACGCCGACCGCGCAGCTTCGCGCCACCATGCAGAAGACCATGCAGAACGACTGCGCGGTGTTCCGCACGACCAAGACCCTGAACGAGGGTTGCGAGAACATGGACAAGGTGTTCGCCGGCAAGGACGACATCAAGGTCAAGGATCGCTCGATGATCTGGAACTCCGACCTCATGGAGACGCTGGAGTTCGAGAACCTGATCCTCCAGGCGCAGGGCACGATCCGCTCGGCCGCCAACCGCAAGGAAAGCCGCGGCGCGCATGCGCAGGAGGACTTCCCGGACCGCAACGACAAGGAATGGCTGAAGCACACGGTCGTCTGGGTCGACGAGCAGACCGGCAAGACCAGGATCGACTACCGCCCGGTCAACCTGCAGCCGATGAGCAACGACGTTCAGTCGTTCCCGCCCAAGGCCCGCGTGTACTGAGTTCGAGAGGAAGACATGGCCGAGTTCGCTCTCCCCGCCAATTCCAAGATCGGAGTCGGCGAGACCTACAAGGCACCCGCGGGCGCCAAGAACATCAAGAAGTTCAAGGTCTACCGCTGGACCCCGGAAGACGGGAAGAACCCGTCGGTCGACACCTATGAAGTCGACATGGACACCTGCGGTCCGATGGTTCTCGACGCGCTGATCAAGATCAAGAACGAGATCGACAGTTCGCTGACCTTCCGCCGGTCCTGCCGCGAAGGCGTGTGCGGCTCGTGCGCGATGAACATCGACGGCACCAATACGCTCGCCTGCACCAAGTTCATCGACGAGGTGAAGGGCGACATCAAGATCTACCCGCTGCCGCACATGCCGGTGGTGCGCGACCTGGTGCCCGACCTCAACGTGCCCTACGCCCAGCTCACCTCGATCGAGCCGTGGCTGAAGTCCTCGACCCAGCCGCCGACGCGCGAGCGCCTGCAGTCGCCGGAGGAGCGCGCCAAGCTCGACGGCCTGTGGGAGTGCATTCTGTGCTTCTGCTGCTCGACCTCGTGCCCCAGCTACTGGTGGAACGGCGAGCGCTACCTGGGACCGGCCATCCTGCTGCAGGCCTATCGCTGGATCGCCGACAGCCGCGACGAAGCCAAGGGCGAGCGCCTCGACAATCTCGAGGACCCGTTCCGGCTCTATCGCTGCCACACGATCATGAACTGCACCAAGACCTGCCCCAAGAGCCTGAACCCGGCCAAGGCGATCGCCGAGATCAAGAAGCTGATGGTCGAACGCACCATCTGAGCGGCTCGTAATTTGCTATGCTGAGGCCTACTGGGACAAACAGGGGCTTCAGCAATGACACTCAAATCAATCGTCGCCGCCGCCGCATTGTCGGGCGCGGCGCTGGCCGCTGGCCCGGCTTCGGCCGGCCAGACCTTCGACGCGGTCAAGGCCAAGGGCTTCGTCCAGTGCGCCGTGAACACCGGCCTGGCGGGTTTCTCGTTCGCCGACAGCCAGGGCAAGTGGACCGGGCTCGACGTCGATCTCTGCAAGGCCATCGCCGTCGCGATGTTCGGCGACGCCGAGAAGGTGAAGTTCACCCCGACCACCGCCCAGCAGCGCTTCGTCGCCCTGCAGTCCGGCGAGGTCGACGTCATCACCCGCAACGCCACCCAGACGCTGCTGCGCGACACCTCGCTTGGCTTCAACATCGCCGGCGTCAACTTCTACGACGGCCAGGGCTTCATCGTGCCGGCCAAGAGCAACATCAAGGGCGCCAAGGAGCTGAACGGCGCCACGATCTGCGTCCAGCCGGGCACCACGACCGAGCTCAACCTCGCGGACTATTTCCGCGCCAACAAGATGACCTTCAAGCCGGTGCTGATCGAGAAGCTCGACGAGCTGCTGCAGGCCTATGCCGCCGGTCGCTGCGACGCCTACACGACCGATGCGTCCGGCCTCGCCGCGGTGCGCGCCGGCCAGCTCGCCGGCAAGGGCGAGCATGTGATCCTGCCCGAGCGCATCTCCAAGGAGCCGCTGGGCCCGATCGTGCGCCACGGCGACGACCAGTGGTTCGACCTCGTGAAGTGGACCCTGATGGGCATGATCGAGGCCGAGGAGATGGGCATCACGTCGAAGAACGTCGACGAGAAGCTGAAGAGCGAGGATCCCGCCGTGAAGCGCTTCCTCGGCGTCACGCCGGGCTTCGGCAAGGCCGTCGGCGTCGACGAGAAGTGGATGTACAACGTCATCAAGCAGGTCGGTAACTACGGCGAGAGCTACGACCGCCATGTCGGCCCGGCCACGCCGCTCAAGCTCGAGCGCGGCCAGAACGCGCTGTGGACCAACGGCGGCCTGATGTACGCGATCCCATTCCGCTGATGTTTTTTCCTCCCCATTCAAATGGGGAGGTGCCCCGAAGGGGCGGAGGGGGCATGACCCCATCGCCCTCGTAAGACGAGGGCACTTCCCCTTTGCGGAGTCCGCAAAGGGGAAGAGTCCGAAAGCTCAATCCTCGCGATCGAATCGCATCTTCTTGATGCGGCCGGTCGAGACTTCGAGCGCGACGATTTTGCCCGCGCGGTCGCGGACGAGATGGGCGAGCTGGGTCGCCTTGATCCAGCTGCCCGGCGACTCGATCTCGACCGTGTCGGCGTCGATGCCGCGCACGATCCATGGTGCGCCGCCCGAGATCAACGGGCCGCCGACCTCCATCTTCCAGTCCTTGCCGTCGCGGCTGATGCGCCAGACGGCGGCGCAGTCGGACGAGACGTAGGTGCCGGCGAGGTCGGCCGGCACGGCGGCGCGCCTCGACAGCCTGGAGAAGGTGAGGATGCGACCGGCGCCGAGATCGACCTTCAGCGTGCCCTTGGGGCCGGGCTTCAGCGCGAACTCGTAGGATCCGCGCTCGGCCGCCAGCCAGCCGCCCGCGCGGCGGCCCAGCGCGAAGGGCATGCCGTTCTGCGTTACGATGGCCTCGCCGTTGCGCCAGGCCAGGTCAAAGAGAGACGGCTCGGCCGCGTTGAACCAGGTCCCGCCGATCGGCTTGATCTCGGCCTGCGTAACCGGTGGCAGGGCAGGCTTCATCCTGCTGTTTCCGTCGAGAGCGAGCGCGGCAATGGCGCGGGCGCGCCGCCACGGATCGATGCTGCCCAGGTTGGCGATCACCACGACGGTGAGGTCGGCCTTCGGCACGCGCAGAAACTCGGTGCGGAAGCCCGGCCACAGGCCGCCATGGCCGACGGTTTGCAAGCCGCGCAGTTCCTCGACGGCGACACCGCGGCGATAGTTGTTGGCCTTGCCGCCGGTCAGCGGTGCGATGGCGGTGAGCTGCGCGGGGATCGTCTTTCCGAGCGTCGGCTTGTCGAAATGCCGACTCCAGATCAGCAGGTCCTCGACGGTCGAGGTGAGGCCGCCTTCGCCGCCCTGAGGGTAGGCGTGCGCGGCGCGGCGGAAGCCCTGCTCGCGGTCGCCGAGATAGCCGGTGGCGAGGTTCGGGATCATCGCGTCGATCTCGGCCACCAGCGAGGTGTGCGTCATGCCGAGCGGCTTGAAGATGCGCTCGGCGAGCACGTCGCCCAGCTTCTTCTTCGCCAGCTTCTCGATTATCAGGCCGAGCAGCAGGAAGTTGGTATTGCTGTAGAGGAAGCGGCTGCCGGCTGAGAAGTTGAGATGGCGGTTGCGCGTGCAGGCGTCGAACAGGTCCTCGGGCCGGGCCGGCCTGTCGAGACCGTGTCCGCCCAGCCGCAGCAGTTCGAGGAAGTCGGGCAGCCCGCTCGAATTGCGCATCATCTGGTCGATCGTCACCGGCAGCGGCGCCAGCTCGGGCAGGTACTTGTGCGGCGGATCGGAGAGCTTGAGCTTGCCTTCGGCCGCCAGCATCAGCGCCGCCGTCACCGTGAACTGCTTGCTCACCGAGGCGATGCGGAAGCGCGTGTCGGGCCGGATCGGCACGCCGAGTTCGATGCTGGCGAGCCCGAAGCCCCGGCAGTAAGCGATCTCGCCACCGCGCATGACGCCGACGACGGCGCCCGGCGAACCGGGCTTGGAGTAGGGAGAGAACAACGCGGCGACGCGACGCTCGAAGACGGCAGATTCAATGGCTTTCGACATGCAGGCCAGTCAATCGAAGCGGCTCGCGCTTGTAAAGGCGAGCCGGTAGTTTCGAGAAAATGACGGAGGAGCGCGCGATGGATCGTCGGTTCGTGAAGGTCGAGAAGGGTCTGGGTCCGCAGGGGCGCATCGCCGTCGTGCGCTTCGATCGCGGCGACAACATCAATGCGCTGAGCCAGCAGGCGATGCGCGAGCTGCGCGACGTGCCGCGCGATTTCGAGGACGACATCGAGACGACGGTGGTGATCCTGACCGGTTCGGCGAAGGCCTTTTCGGCCGGCTTCGACCTGAAGGATCCGGAAGGATGGGCGCGTGCGACCCTGCCGGTCGGCGAGCGCATCCAGAAGCAGCGCATGGGCCCGAAGATGTGCAAGGCCTGGCAGGACATGGACCAGATCACCATCGCGGCGATCGAGGGCCATTGCGTCGGCGGCGGTGCGGCGCTGGTCGTGTCGCTCGACTTCCGCACCTGTGGCCGCTCGGCGCATTTCCGCATTCCCGAGGTCGAGCTCGGCATGAACATGAGCTGGGGCTCGATCCCGCGCATGCTGGCGCTGATGGGCCCGGCACGCACCAAGCAGGCGGTGATCCTGGCGTCGGACCGGATCGGTGCGGCGGAAGCGCTGGACTGGGGTCTCGTCGAGAACGTCGTCGACGATGGACAGGCGCTGGCCGCGTCGATGGCATTCGCCGAGCGCATCGCGCGCCAGCCGCCGATCCCCGTGCGCATGACCAAGAGCACGGTCAATCGCCTGACCCATGCGCTCGACGATCTCGGCAGTCACATGGACGCCGACCAGAACGTGCTGACCGGCCTGACCGAAGACTACAAGGAGGGCACCTCGGCCTTCCGCGAGAAGCGCAAGCCGTCCTTCAAGGGGAAGTAGCTAATCGTCTGTCGTCCTGAGCGCAGCGAAGGACCTGGCGGAACGACCAAAGTACTACATGGCTGACGCGAGATCGTTCGCTTCGCTCAGGATGGCTGAGTTGAGGAGCGACCGCCTTCGTCGGCAGGCTTCAGAGCTTCCGCGTCGGCAGCTGGTCCACGATCGCCTGACGCGCGGGGTCGTCGAGCATGGCCCAGCGGCCGATCTCCTCGATCGTGCGCTTGCAGCCGATGCAGAGGCCGCTCTTCTGGTCGAGCTTGCAGATGCCGATGCAGGGCGACATGACCCGGCGGGTCATCGACGATGCCGACGTGGTCATGGAGGCTTCAGGACTTCTTGCCGAGTTCCGCGAGCTGGTTCTGCAACTCGTCGAGCTTGCGCTTCAGGTCGTCGATCGCGGTGTCGTTGGCCGGCGCTCCCGGCTCGGCTCCCTTCGGCGGCTCGTGGCCGTTGGCCGCGGACGGCGCCCCGCCCGTTGCCTGTCCACCTGTTGCCTGTCCACCCGATGCCGGTCCGCCGGGGGCCTGCCCGCCGGGCGCCGTGCCGAACGGATTGAACATGCGCATGGCGTTCTCGAACATCGCCATGTTCTGCTTGCCCATCGACTCGAACTGCTGGAACGGGTTGAAGCCGAAGGCATTCTGCATGTAGCGGCGCATCTGGTCCTGATTGCGCGCGAACTGCGTCATCGACATTTCGAGATACTGCGGCACCACGCCCTGCAGGCTGTCGCCGTAGAAGGAGATGAGCTGGCGCAGGAACGGGATCGGCAGCAGCGTCTGGCCGCCCTTGCTCTCTTCCTCGAAAATGATCTGCGTCAGGACGGAACGCGTGATCTCGTCGCCGGTCTTGGCGTCGTAGACCACGAAGTCGGTCTTGTCCTTCACCATCTGGGAAAGATGATCGAGCGTCACATAGGCCGATGTCGCGGTATTGTAGAGCCGCCGGTTCGCGTACTTCTTGATCACCACAGGCGCCGCTTTCGGTCCGCCTTCGGGTACTGCCTGATCGGCCATTACGCTTCGCTCCTCTAGCTCCCGCGCGCGGTGAACGCTCGTTTACTGGGATCGGTCACCTTAGCGCCGATGCCGCAGTGCGACAAGGCACGCTTTGCTCATGCGAAAGCAGCGTAACCGCGGCGATGCGTTATAGTGTGCTCATGGCCTCCGAAAACGACAACGCGACGGGCGGTACGACGGGCGATTCCACCGCTGATTTCGACAGGTTGGCGCGCCGCTATCTCGATCTGTGGCAGGCCCAGCTTGCCGGGCTCGCATCGGACCAGGCCGTGACCGAGCAGATTGCCCGCCTGTTCGCGGCTGCGAACACGCAGGTCGCCTCGGCGATGCAGGTTGTCCAAGGAGCTTCTCATGCAGGCACGACTAGGCCCCCGCCCGCTGCCGCTCCATCTGGGAACGGCGCTGATGACCTGGGCGAGCTCCGAAAGCGCGTGGAAGCTCTTGAAGCGCGGCTCGCAGAACTCGAGTCCCGCAGCCGCACCTCCTGAATCGCTGGCGGCGCTGCTGCCGGAGATCGGCGCCCTCGAGGCGCAAGCTGGCGCCGGCAAATTCGAAGAGGCGCTGACGCGCGAGATTCTGCGGCGCATGGGGCGCCTGGCCGACGGCGTCCTCGCCTATCAGCGCAACGAGGTCCACCGCACGCTGGACGAGCCGCCCGCCGTCTGGCGCGAAGGCAACACGCGCCTGCTCGACTACGGTGCCACCCATCGCGCGGCGCGCCGGCGCGGGGCGCGGGCCGTGCTGGTCGTGCCGTCGCTGATCAACCGCTGGGAAGTGCTCGACCTCACCGCCGAGAAGAGCCTGCTGCGCGCCATGGCGGCGCAGGGACTGCGGCCCTATCTCGTCGACTGGGGCACGCCCAACGAAGAGGAGCGCGGCTTCGACACCACGGCCTACGTCGCGCGCCTCGAACGGGCCCTGGCGTTCGTTGCCAAACGCGCGCGCCGGGCGCCGGCGGTGCTGGGCTACTGCATGGGCGGCACGCTCACGGTCGCACTGGCCGCGCGCCGGCCGCGCCGTGTCGCCGGCCTCGCGCTGATGGCGGCGCCTTGGGACTTCCATGCCGACCGCACGGGCCAGGCGTTCCTGCTCTCGACAGGGCCGCTATTGGCCGAAGTCGCCGACAAGGTCGGCGAACTGCCGGTCGACATCCTGCAGACACTCTTCTGGTCGCTCGATCCCTGGCTTTCCGTGAAGAAATTCGGCCGGTTCCTGGGCCTCGATCCGAACGGCGACCACGCCCGGGAATTCGTGCTGCTCGAGGACTGGCTGAACGGCGGCGCGCCGCTGGCTGGTCCAACGGCGCGCGAATGCCTGGTCGGCTGGTATGGCGACAACATTCCCGGAAACGGCAAGTGGGTCGTCGGCGGCCGCCGGATCGTGCCGTCGAAGATCAAGGTGCCGTCGCTGGTCATGATCCCCTCGGGCGATCGCATCGTGCCGCCGCTCTCGGCCGCGGCGCTCGCGGATCCGAAGAAGGGCCTGAAGAACGCGACGCGGATCGACCTGCCGCTCGGCCATATCGGCATGGTGGTGAGCGGCCGCGCGCGGGATCTCTGCTGGACGCCGCTGATCGAGTGGCTGGGCAATCTTCCGACCCGGCGGTCCCGTGTCGTCACCGGCTAGGTCGTTCGACGGGCGCGTGCCGGCGATCTGGGCGGCGCTGCTCACGGTCTCGGTATTCGCCCACGCCCATGTCGAGATCGCGAACGAGACGGCGCGCGGCGTCCGCATGTCCTATGGCACGGCGCTCGCGATCCAGGTGTCCAGCCATCTGGTGGTCGCGGCCCTGCTGCCGGCGATCTACTGGCTGCATCGCCGCTTTCCGATCCCCGCTCGTCCGCGCAACCTCCTGATCCATATTGCGGCGGTCATACCGTTCAGCATCGCCCATACGCTGGGCATGGCGGCGCTCCGGCTCCTGTGGTTCGGCGGCATCGTCGGCGAACCGCACAGCTTTCCGCTCACCGCCGACCGGATGCTCTACGAGTTCGCGAAAGATATCGTCGCCTACGGCCTGCTCAGCGCCGGGTCGGTCGCGCTGCGCCACTATCTGGCGCGCCCGGTGCCGGCCCCTCCGGCCGCCGAGGTGGCACAGGCTCCTCTGCCCGAACGCTTCGCCGTGCGCCGCAAGGGCCGCGAGATCATGGTCGAGGTCGCCGACATCGACTGGATCGAGGCCTCGGGCAACTACGCCGTGCTGCATGTCGGCGACGAGACCTTCGAGATCCGCTCCTCGCTCACCAGGCTGGAAGGCGAACTCGACCCGAAACGCTTCGTGCGCGTGCACAAATCTCATCTGGTCAACATCGCCCGCGTGGTCGAGGTGACGCCCTGGGTGAACGGCGACTGGCGCATCCGCCTGCAGGGCGGCGCCGAGGTGAACCTCAGCCGCCGTTACCGCCAGCGCTTCGAGGCCCTGGCGCCCGTGAGGGCCTGACGCAGGCAATCGCCTATGGCCTGGGCTCGGCAGCCGGGTGCCGTCGGAACAACAGTGAAGGATCCCTCACTTCGTTCGGGATGACACCTTTTTCTGCATCGGCGCACATCGCAAATCCCACCAAAAGTGTCGTCCCGAGCGCAGCGAGGGATCCTTGATCATATTCGGTAGCCAAAGGCCGACCGGACGTCCCGTAGTGCCTGCCGGTCGTCCCACCCGTCGCGCCGGTCGTCACAAAACGACGAGAAATCAAGGGTTTGCAGGGTAAGTCGCGGCGTCCATCCCTGGAGCCCTGCCATGCCGCCTGCCATCTTTGCCGACCGCCGCGCCGATCTCGACTGGCTTCGCGTCATAGCCTTCGGCCTGCTGATCTTCTATCACGCCGGCATGGCCTGGTCGGGCTGGAGCTGGCACGTCACCAATCCCGACAGTCTCGAAGGGTTGCGTGAGGCCATGCGGTTCCTGAACCGCTGGCGCATGCCGCTGATCTTCCTGGTGTCGGGTGCAGCCATCATGCTGGCGCTGGGCGATCGGACCCCGGGCGCCTTCGTGCGCGACCGGCTGAAGCGCCTCTTGCTGCCGCTGGCTTTCGGCATGGTCGTGATCGTGCCGCCGCAGGTCTACCTCGAGCGGCTCTACACGGGTCAGTTCACCGGCTCGTTCCTGCAGTGGCTGCCGCACGCCTTCGACGGCGTCTACCCCAAGGGCAACACGAGCTGGCACCATCTCTGGTTCGTGGCCTACGTCCTCGTGCTGACGCTGGTGCTGCTGCCGGTCTTCCTGTGGGCGCGGTCCGCGCGGGGCAGCGCCGCCGTGACGAAGGCCGGCGCGATCGCGGCGCGTTATGGCCTGCAGTGGCTGACGGTTCTGCCGCTGGCCGCCTCGACGCTCTGGCTGGTGCCGGTCTCGTGGAACATCAACGGCCTGGTGGGCGACTGGAACGGGCTCGTTTCCTACGGTGCGCTGCTGGTCTACGGCGCCTTTCTCTTCGGATCGCCCGATCTTCTAAGCGCCCTGCAGCGGCAGCGTTTCGTTTCGCTGCTCGTCGGGATCGCGGCCTACGCATGCCTCTACTTCGGCTATTTCGAGGGCACGGTGCGGGCGGTGATCGAGCCGTCGGCGCGGCCGGTCTTTGCCTTGCTGTCCGGCATCAATGTCATGGCCTGGCTGTTCGCCATCGTGGGGTTCGCGCACCGCCATCTGACACGGAGGCCGGCCTTCCTCGCGAAGGCGACCGAGGCGGTCTATCCGTTCTACCTGATCCACCAGACGGTTACCGTCGTGACGGTCTACTGGCTCCTGAAGGCCGGCGCGCCGCCGCTCCCCGGTTTCATGGCGGCTGTCGTCGCGACCTTCGCGGGGACCTGGGCGATTTACGCAGGGCTAGTGCGTCCGTGGCCCTGGATCCGGCCACTGTTCGGAATGAAGGCGATCGGCACGGCGGCTCGGCGGTCCTTGCCCCGCCGCGCGGCAGGCCTATAAATATCCGCGAGGGCGGCCTGCCAAGGAGGATTTCAATGACGGACATCGTTATCGCGAGTGCTGCGCGCACGCCAATCGGCTCGTTCAACGGTGCGTTCGGCTCGGTGCCGGCGCACGATCTCGGCAAGGTCGCCATCAAGGGGGCGCTCGAGCGCGCTAAGGTGAAGCCCGAGGAAGTCGACGAAGTCATCATGGGCCAGATCCTGACCGGCGGTCAGGGCCAGAACCCGGCGCGCCAGGCGGCCGTCAATTCCGGCATCCCGGTCGAGAAGACCGCGCTCGGCATCAACCAGCTCTGCGGCTCGGGCCTGCGCGCCGTCGCCTTCGGCTGGCAGGCAATCCGCAACGGCGACGCCAGCATCATGGTGGTCGGCGGCCAGGAGAGCATGAGCCAGGCGCCGCACGCCGCGCACATGCGCGACGGCACCAAGATGGGCGAGCTCAAGATGGTCGACACCATGCTGAAGGACGGCCTGTGGGATGCGTTCCACGGCTATCACATGGGCAACACCGCCGAGAACGTCGCGCAGAAGTTCCAGATCACGCGCGCCGAGCAGGACACGTTCGCGGCGTCGTCGCAGAACAAGGCCGAGGCGGCGCAGAAGTCCGGTCGCTTCAAGGACGAGATCGTCCCGGTCACGATCAAGACCCGCAAGGGCGACGTCGTCGTCGACACCGACGAGTTCCCGCGTCATGGCACGACGGTCGAGGCGCTGGGCAAGCTGCGTCCGGCCTTCGCCAAGGAAGGCGGCTCGGTCACTGCCGGCAACGCCTCGGGCATCAACGACGGTGCCGCGGCGCTGGTGCTGATGAGCGCCGACGAAGCCAAGAAGCGCGGCGTCACGCCGCTCGCGAAGATCGTGTCGTGGGCGACCACGGGCGTCGATCCGTCGATCATGGGCATCGGCCCGGTCACGGCCTCGCAGGCAGCGCTGAAGAAGGCCGGCTGGACGGTCAAGGATCTCGACCTGGTTGAAGCCAACGAAGCCTTCGCCGCCCAGGCGCTGGCCGTCGGCAAGCAGCTCGGCCTCGACGACAGCAAGCTCAACGTCAACGGCGGCGCGATCGCGCTCGGCCATCCGATCGGCGCCTCGGGCGCGCGCGTGCTGACGACGCTGCTCTATGAAATGCAGAAGCGCAACGCCAAGAAGGGTCTCGCCACGCTGTGCATCGGCGGCGGCATGGGCATCGCCATGTGCGTCCAGCGCGACTGAGCCTGCGCCTGCGCTTCGAAACTCAAACGCCCGAGGGAGAGATCCTTCGGGCGTTTTGCTGTTCAGGGATTGTAGTAGGTGCCGACCTGCGTGCCCTTGCGGACGAGTTCGCGCCCTTCTTCCTGCGAAAGCCAGGTGAGTTCGGCGTCGGTGGTGCCCTTGGGCTGTGCCAGCAGGAATCGCGTCTCGCCCGGCACGACAGTGATGATCAGCTGGGTGCTCTCGCTGCTGCCGAAGGCGCGCAGGTCGTAGGGATTGGGCGGCAGGTCCAGCCGCATCCAGGTCGACCCCGTCAGCCCGCCGACGGGATGGCGGCTCATGGAAACGAGGATGTTCGGTGCGTCGGCCGGCGCCGCGTCGCGCACGATGTAGAGCGCGGCCATGCCGTCCTTCGCGACCGGGAAGGAGTTCGTGCCGTAGGCCTGGTACCAGGGCGAAGGCGAACTCTGGCAAGCGGACAGGGAAAGCGCCAGCAACGCGGCGCCCAGAAACTTCATCATGCAACGACCTCCGCCGGCAAAGTCCGACGGACGGGCGTGCGGGTCAAGCCCGTGAGGGAATCTGCACCGGCGCCGGCATGGCGCGCAGCCGCGCCAGCGGCGACAGGACAATGACGAGGGTCGACAGCGCGAACGAGACGGCGATCAGCAGCAGGGCCGCGTTCATGCCCGCGTGCGCGGCCACCAGCCCGCCCGCCAGCGCTCCGAGCGGCCGGATGCCGTAGATCGCGGTCTGGACCGTGGCGTTGACCCGGCCCATCAGCGGCGACGGCGTCACGAGCTGGCGCACCGTCGTCTGGCAGATCAGCCAGAGCATCGGCCCGAAGCCCACCAGAAAGTATCCGCCGGCTGCCAGGACGAGGCCTTTGCCCGAGGGCGCGGCCAGGAACATCAGCGCCGCAACGATCGATACGGCTGGCCCGAAGATCAGGGTCACGAGAGGTGGCAGGCGGCGCGCCGTGACCGGCGCCACCACGGCGCCGAGGATCAGGCCGGCGCCATAGGCCGATTGGGCGAGGCCCATCTGCGCAGGGTCGAGGCCGAGCGGTCCCAATGCCAGAGGTGCCCAGATTGCCAGCAGGGCGAAGAAGGCGAAGTTCCAGAAGATCGCGCACAGGCTGATGCCGCGCAGCAGGTCGTTGCGGACCACGAACGAGGCGCCGAGGCGGATGGCGTTGGCGAGCGATGCGCGCTCGCCCGCGACGGCGGGTGCGTTTCCCTCCGGCAGGGCGAGCACGCAGGCCAGCGCGAGGCAGGCGCCGAGGGCCGCCAGCGCATAGCCCCAGGTCGGTGACAGATGCTGTGCGAGGAGACCGGCCACGAATGGCGCGGCGAGGCTCACGACGGCGCGTGCGAGTTCGAGGCGCGCGTTCGAGCGGGGCAGGTCGCCCGCCGCCACGAGGCTCGGCAGCAGCGACACCGAGGTCAGGACATAGACCACGGTGCCCGAGGCGCCAGCGATGGCGGCGAGCCCCAGCAGGAAGACGTAGCCGGTGGCTGCCGCCGCGACGGCGACGATCGATGCGGCGAGCCCCAGCGTCAGGGCCACGATCAGCATGCGGCGGCGCGGCAGCCGGTCGATCCATGCGCCGGCGGGGAGCGAGACCAGCAGCCAGGATGCACTCTGCGCGGCGACGAGAAGGCCGAGCAGGTCCGGACCGGCGCCCAGCACGAGGGTGGCCGTCAGCGGCAGGGTGGCGAGCGCCATCTGGTCGGCGGCGTGGGTCCCGGCGGCGGCGCCGAGCAGGGCTGTGAAAGGTTTCATGCCGCCGTTCTAGGCGCGCGCCGCCGGTCGCCTCTATCCGGCGGCGTCGACCAATTCGGTCATCGTGCCGACACGCATCTGACGCTTGCCGGGGGCGGGGGATAACCGGCTAGAGTGTGTGGGCGTTATCATCAGGGAGGAAAAAATGGCCGGACGGGTAGCAGTCGTGACGGGCGGAACGCGTGGCATCGGTGCCGCCATCTCCCGGATGCTGAAGGACAAGGGCTACAAGGTCGCCGCGACCTATGCCGGCAACGACGAGGCGGCCAACAAGTTCAAGGCGGAGACCGGCATCGACGTCTACAAGTTCGACGTGGGCGACTTCGCCGCCTGCCAGGCGGTGGTCACGCAGATCGAAAAGGACATGGGCCCCGTCGATGTCCTGGTGAACAATGCCGGCATCACCCGCGACTCCACGATGCGCCGCCTGACGCGCGACATGTGGGATGCCGTCATCGACACCAACCTCGGCTCCTGCTTCAACATGAGCAAGGCGGTGTGGGAAGGCATGAACACGCGCGGCTTCGGCCGCATCGTCAACATCGGCTCGATCAACGGCCAGGGCGGCCAGTACGGCCAGGTGAACTATGCCGCCGCCAAGTCGGGCATCCACGGCTTCACCAAGGCGCTGGCCCAGGAAGGCGCGTCGAAGGGCATCACCGTGAACGCCATCGCGCCGGGCTATACCGAAACCGACATGGTCGCGGCCGTGCCGGCCAACGTGCTGGAGAAGATCGTGGCCAAGATCCCGGTCGGCCGTCTCGGCAAGGCCGAGGAGATCGGCCGTGGCGTGATGTTCCTGATCGCCGACGATGCCGGCTTCATCACTGGCTCGACCCTGTCGATCAACGGCGGCCAGCATATGTACTGACCAAACGGCGCGAAAACGCCAAGATGGGGCCGGCAGATTGCCGGCCCTTTTCATTCCTGGAGCAAACCAAGCATGGCCAAGCTGACCGAGTACAAGGACATGAACCCGCGGGCCAGGGCGGTGGTCGAGGGAATCGCCAAGGCACGCGGCAGCGATCCGGCCAACATCAACAACGTGTGGAAGGCGCTCGCCCGCCATCCCGACACGATGGAGCGGTTCGCCGCCGAGATGAAGGCCGTGATGGCCCCCGGCGCGCTCGACGGCCTCACCAAGGAGCTGATCTATCTCGCCGTGTCGGTCGCCAACCAGTGCGACTACTGCATCAATTCCCACGGATACATGGCACGCCAGAAGGGCATGACCGAGGAGATGTTCGGGGAGTTCATGGCAGTGGTGCTGGCCGCGCAGAAGGGCAACAAGATCGCGACCGCCTATCGTGTTCCCGTTGACGCGGCGTTCGAGGAGAAGTGACGTGAGTGACGGCAAGTCGACGACGTGGGATGCCAATCTCTATCTGAAGTTCGCCGATCATCGCATGCGGCCGGCGCTCGACCTGATGGGCCGGCTCGATCCGGCGAACGGTGCGCGGCCGGGCCACGCGGTTTACGACCTGGGCTGCGGCGCCGGTAACATCTCGCGCATCCTCGCCGAGCGCTTCCCCGAGGCACCGGTGATCGGCATCGACTCGTCGGAAGAGATGCTGGCCAAGGCGCGCAGCCAGACGGTCGATGCGCGCGTCACGTTCCAGAAGGGCGACCTCGCGCATTTCAAGCCCAGCCTGCCGCCGGGCATCCTCTACAGCAACGCG
This sequence comes from Reyranella humidisoli, assembly GCF_019039055.1. Taxonomy (NCBI): domain Bacteria; kingdom Pseudomonadati; phylum Pseudomonadota; class Alphaproteobacteria; order Hyphomicrobiales; family Reyranellaceae; genus Reyranella; species Reyranella humidisoli. The sequence continues at coordinate 851,178 of NZ_JAHOPB010000001.1, read as the reverse complement.
GCCTATCATTGGCTCGACGGCCATATCGACATGTTCCCGGGCCTCCTGAAGCTGCTGCCGTCCGGCGGCCAGCTCGCGATCCAGATGCCGCGCAACCATGAGGCGCCCTCGCACGCATCGATGAAGCAGGCGGCCGAGGCCGGTCCGTGGCGCGACAGGCTCGCCGGGGTGCGCCCCATCGCGCCGGTCCTGGAGCCGGCGCGCTACTACGATGCGCTGAAGCCGCTCTGTTCGGACCTCGAAGTCTGGGAGACGATCTACCAGCAGCCGCTCACCGGGAAGGATCCGGTGGCGCAGTACACCTCGTCGACCGGCCTGCGGCCCTATCTCGAACTGCTGCAGGAGCCGGAGCGCACGGATTTCTACAACGCCTATGCGGCGCTGCTGGCGAAGGCCTATCCGACACGTGCCGACGGCATCACGCTGTTTCCCTTCCGCCGCCTCTTCATTGTGGCGCGCCGCGCATGACACTGCGCCGCCTGCTCGGTGTCGCGCTGCTGCTGGTTGCGGTCGCGCGCGTGCCGGCCGTGCAGGCGGCGCCTCAGTCGATGGTGGCCGCGGCTCATCCGCTGGCCGTCGAAGCGGGGGTGGAGATCCTGCGTCGAGGCGGCACTGCCGTCGATGCGGCGATCGCCGTGCAGATGGTGCTGGGCGTCGTTGAGCCGCACGCTTCGGGAATCGGCGGCGGCGGCTTCCTGCTGCACTACGATGGCACAAGCCGCGCGATCACCGTCTATGACGGCCGCGAGACGGCGCCGGCCGGGGCGACGCCCGGCATGTTCCTCGCACCCGACGGCAGGCCGCTCGGCTATCGCGAGGCCGTCGCCTCCGGCATTTCGGTCGGCGTGCCCGGCCTGATGGCCATGCTGGAACTCGCTCACCGGGAGCAGGGCAAGCTTGCGTGGAGCGACTTGTTTCAGCCGGCTATCGCCGCTGCACGCAATGGCTTTCCCGTGTCGCCTCGGCTCGCGGCCTGGCTGCAGCGGATGCCGGCGCTGCGCGATGAGGCGGCGATCCGCGAGACCTACTTCCATGTCGATGGATCGCCGCGCGAGCGGGGCGACCGCATCGTCAATCGGGCGCTCGCCGACACGATGGGGCTGATCGCCTCGCGCGGCGCGAACGTCCTCTACCAGGGCCCGATCGCGGCCGAGATCGTCGGACGCGTGCGCGGTCATCGCCGGCCGGGCACGCTCTCCGCCGCCGATCTGGCGGACTACAAGCCGATCAAGCGCGAGGCCGTCTGCGGGGCCTACCGGGTGTGGACCGTGTGCGGGATGCCGCCGCCCTCGTCGGGCGGCATCGCGGTCCTGCAGGTGCTCGGACTGCTCCAGCCCTTCGATATCCAGCGCGACGCCCCCAACGACCTGCGGGCGGTCCACCTGATCGCCGAGGCGAGCCGGCTGGCTTTCGCCGACCGCGACCGTTACGTCGCCGATCCGGCCTTCGTCGACGTGCCGGTGGCCGGTCTTCTGTCGCCCGGCTATCTCGACGAGCGGCGGAAGTTGATGTCGCCGGACCGCAGCATGGGCAAGGTCGGGCCGGGCGTGCCGCCGGGCTATGTCGAGCGCGGCACCAGCCATATCAGCATCGTCGATCGCTGGGGCAACGCAGTCAGCTTCACCACCACCATCGAGGCGCCGTTCGGCGCTCACATGATGGTGCGCGGCTTCCTGCTGAACAACGAGCTGACCGATTTCTCGCCGCGCCCTGAGCTGGACGGCAAGCCGGTCGCAAACCGCGTGCAGCCCGGCAAACGACCGCGCTCGTCGATGTCGCCGACTTTCGTCCTCGACCGCGACGGCAGGCTGGTGGCGGCGCTGGGCTCGGCCGGCGGCGCCCGGATCATCGGCGACACGCTGCAGACCCTGATCGGCCTGCTCGACTGGGACCTTTCGGCCCAGGCCGCGGTCGACCTTTCGCGGGTGGCCAATCTCAACGGCGCGACGGAGCTGGAGGAGGGCACGCCGATCGCCGATCAGGCGGACGCCTTGCGCAAGCTGGGCCATGAAGTACAAGTCCGCCGGCATGAAGGCGGCCTGACGGCCATCCGGCGCACGGGCGACGGGTGGGAAGGCGGCGCCGACCCGCGACGCGATGGCGTCGCCCGAGGAGAGTAGAACGTGGCCGTGAAGAAACTCCCCACCGTCATCCTGCGCGCCGGCGAGGATCGCCGCGTCCGCGGCGGCCATCCCTGGGCCTTTTCCAATGAAATCCTGATGGATGCCGACGCCAAGGCGATCCCGGTCGGCAGCCTGGCCACCCTGCGCGCGCCGGGCGGCGAGGCGCTGGGTGTCTGCACGTTCAACCCGCATTCCCTGATTGCCGCGCGCCTTCTCAGCACGAACCCTGAAGCACAGGCCGATGCCCTGTTCTTCGGACGGATTCTGACCCGGGCGGCCGCGCTGCGCGACCGTCTGGTCGGCGTGCCCTATTACCGGCTGATCCATGCCGAGGCCGACGGAATCCCCGGCGTGATCATCGACCGGTTCGGCGATGCCTTCGTGGTCCAGGTAAATACCGCCGGCATGGATGCGCTGACGCCGGTGCTGCTCGAGGCGCTGGAGGCGGAATTCTCGCCGACCACGATCATCCTCAAGAACGACTCGCCGGTGCGCGAGCTCGAGGGGCTGAAGCGCGAGGTGGTGGTGGCCAAGGGCGAGGCCGGCAGCATCGAGCTGATCGAGAACGATGCGCGCTTCGTGGCCGATCTGGCGGAAGGCCAGAAGACCGGCTGGTTCTACGACCAGCGCGACAACCGGCGCTTCATGGCGGGGCTGGCCAAGGACGCGCGCGTTCTCGATGCCTACTGCTACAGCGGCGGCTTCGGCGTGCTGGCCGCGAAGCGCGGCGCGAAGTCGGTCGTGTGTCTCGACCGCTCGCAGCCCGCGCTCAACGCGGCCCAGCGGGCGGCCGCCCTGAACGAGGTCGACAAGATCGTGTCCTTCCAGAAGGGCGAGGTATTCGAGACGCTGGAGAAGGAGAAGCCGCGCAGCTACGAGGTCGTGATCTGCGATCCGCCGGCCTTCGTGAAGAGCCGCAAGGACTTGAAGACTGGCGCACAGGGCTATCGCAAGCTGGTGCGCCTGGCGGCGCCGCTCGTCACGCGCGGCGGCTTCTTCTTCGTGGCCTCGTGCTCGCATCTCGTCGATCCGCCGCTGTTCGCCGAGCAGGTCCGCCGCGGCCTGCGCGACGCGCAGCGTAACGGACGCATCCTGCTGAGCAGCGGTGCGGCGCTCGACCATCCGGTCCATCCGAGCCTGCCGGAAACTGCCTATCTGAAAGCCATGGTGCTTCAACTCGACTGATCGGAGACCTCGGGGGAGGGGAACATGTCGATAAATCGCTTGCTGCTCGCGGTGGCCTTGATGTGCCTGGTCGGCACGGGCTGCTCAATTCCCGACCGCGGAGACGCGGTGCCTCGCGTCGACACGGTGCGGGCCCTGCCGCTCGGTATTCCCAATGCACGCTTCTATGCCGACGGCGATCCCAAGCCGATGGTCGAGGAGGGCCTGCTGTCCGGCCGGCGCGAGGCGGCCGCCCTGCGCGCGCAGGGACCCCTGCCGACGAAAGCGCCGCCCGCTTATTTCCTCGCCGTATCCGGCGGTGGCGACAACGGGGCCTTCGGCGCCGGCCTGCTGAACGGATGGACGGCGGTGGGTACGCGGCCGACGTTCAAGATGGTCACCGGTGTCAGCACCGGCGCGCTGATCGCCCCGTTCGCCTTCCTGGGCTCCGACTACGATGCCCAGCTGCGCGAGGTCTACACGACCATGACGCCGGATAAGGTGTATCGCGTGCGCGGCCTCACCGCGGCGCTGTTCGACGACGCCATGGCCGACACCGGGCCTCTCGCCGAGATCATCGCCCGGTATGCCGACGAGAAGCTGCTGAAGGCGATCGCCGAGGAATACAACAAGGGCCGGCTGCTGATGATCGGTACGACCGATCTCGACGCCCAGCGGCCGGTGATCTGGAACATCGGCGCCATCGCCGCCAGCGGCCATCCGGGATCGCTCGATCTCTTCCGCAAGATCCTGCGCGCCTCGGCTGCCATTCCGGGCGCCTTCCAGCCGGTCCTGATCGACGTCGAACTCGACGGCAAGAAATACCAGGAGCTGCATGTCGATGGCGGCGCCATTGCCCAGCTCTTCCTCTATCCTCCATCCATCGACATGTCCGCGGCCAACGTCAAACGCGAGCGCTACGCCTACATCATCCGCAATGCCCGCCTCGATCCCGACTATGCGATGGCGGAACGCCGGACCATCACCATCGCCGGCCGGGCCATCAGCACGATGCTGGCGGCCAGCGGCGTCAACGACGTGCTCAGGACTTACTTCGTCTCGCAGCGCGACAAGGTCGACTACAACCTTGCCTATATCGGACGCGACTTCGATGCGCCCAAGAAGGGTGAGTTCGACCAGGCCTATATGAACGCGCTCTACGAATACGGCGTACGCGAGATCGTGGAGGGCCGCGCCTGGCACAAGCACCCGCCGGGCCTCGGCTCGCCCGCCGGCGTGCCCGCGCGCTGACTCCGGACCGATGGACGGCTGGCACGACTCGTGCTGACCTGTCCTCGGCTTGAGGAGAGATCGCGTGGACAAGGAAACGATTGAAGCCCTGGCGAAGCGCGCCGGGCTTGCCAGGGCGCTGGCGGACTATCCCGAGGACGTGACGGCTGCCGCGAAGCAGGCGGCCGACGTGGCGCAGAAGATCAAGCGCCCTGCCGATCCGACGGCCGAACCATGGCCGCCGATGAAGGCGGGGACCACGCTATGAGCGACCTCCACTGGATGACGGCGGCGGCTGCCGCGCGCGCCATCGCGACCCGGGAGCTTTCGCCCGTCGATCTCACCAAGGCGCTGCTCGACCGCATCGAGAAGCTCGACCCGACGCTCAACGCCTTCATTCGCGTCGACGGCGAGGCCGCGATGACGGCGGCGAAGGCTGCCGAATCCGAGGCCCGGTCGGGCCGGCTGCGCGGTCCGCTGCACGGCGTGCCCGTCGGCATCAAGGACATCATCAACGTCGCGGGCCTGCCGACGACCTGCCATTCGAAAGTGCTGCAGGACAACATGGCGACCGCCGACGCCGTCTGCGTCGAGAAGCTGCGCGGCGCGGGCGCCATCGTGCTGGGCAAGCTCTCGACGCACGAATTCGCCATCGGTGGGCCGAGCTTCGACCTGCCGTGGCCGCCGGCGCGCAATCCCTGGAACCCCGACCATCATCCCGGCGGCTCTTCCTCCGGCTCGGGCTCGGGCGTCGCCGCCGGCCTGTTCCCGATGGCGCTGGGCACCGATACCGGTGGCAGCGTGCGCAATCCCGCGAGCTGCTGCGGCATCGTCGGCCTGAAGCCGACCTACGGGCTGGTCTCGCGCCGCGGCGTCTTTCCGCTCTCTTTCACGCTCGACCATGTCGGGCCCATGACGCGCACCGTCGCCGACAATGCGCTGATGCTGGAGACGATTGCCGGCCACGATCCGCTCGATCCCGGCAGCGCGACCGCGTCGCAGGGCCACTATGGCGCCGCGCTCGACCGCAGCCTGCGCGGCTTGCGGGTGGGCTTCGTGCGTCACTTCCACGAGATCGACACGCCGGCCGATCCGGAAGTCACCGCGGCGCTGGAGCATGTCGCGCGCAGCCTTCAGCTCGAAGGCGCGGACCTGCGCGACATCAAGTTGCCGACGCTCGTCGAGTTCGGCGCGGTGAATCGCGTGATCCTGCAGAGCGAGGCCTGGTCCATTCACGGCCCATGGCTGAGCGAACGTCCCGGCGACTACGGCCAGCTTTCGCGTCAGCGGCTGATGGCGGGCGCCTTCATGAGCGCGGGCGACTACATGTTGGCAAGCCGCCGCCGTCTGCAGATGATTGCCGAGGTCGAGGCGGCGTTGCGCGAGGTCGACGTGCTGCTCTGCGCCAGCTCGATGGATCCGGCCTGCCGCATCGAGGATACGGCGGAGGTCGCGCGCACCTATCCGCGCCAGGCCCGCACGCCGTTCAACGTCACCGGCCATCCCGCGCTGGCGATGATGGCCGGCCTGTCGAAGGGCGGCCTCCCGGTCTCGGTCCAGTTCGTCGGCCGCTACTTCGACGAGGCGACCGTCTTCCAGGTCGCGCGTGCCTGGGAACGCGCGGCGGGCACGGACAAAAAGCACCCCGCGATCGGGTGAGCGGGGAAATAATTCGTTGAATTAGTTCTTGTCGTCCGAGCGGGCCTTGCCGGTCCGCTCGGCGGGCGCAACATATCCGCCATGACCCAGAAGAAGCTTCGCCTCGGCGCCTTCATGCGCCCCGTCAGCATCCACACCGCCGCGTGGCGCTATCCCGGCGGCACGCCGGACGCGAACTTCAATCTCAAGGCGCTGGTGAAGTACGCGCAGACGCTGGAGCGCGGCAAGTTCGACGCCTTTTTCATGGCCGACCACCTGGCCGTGCTGAACATGCCGATGGACGCGCTGAAGCGCAGCGCCACCGTGACCTCGTTCGATCCGCTGACCCTGCTGCCGGCGCTCGCCATGGCGACGAAGCATCTCGGCCTGATCGCCACGGCTTCCAGCACCTTCGAGCCGGCCTATACCATTGCCCGCCGCTTCGCCTCGCTCGACCATATCAGCGAGGGCCGCGCCGGCTGGAACCTCGTGACGACGTCCAATCCCGATGCCGCGCTGAACTTCGGCATGGACGACCAGATGCCCCATGCCGAGCGCTACGCGCGCGCCCGCGAGTTCTTCGACGTGGTGACGGGGCTGTGGGATTCGTGGGCCGACGACGCCTTCGTGCGCGACGTCGAGAACGGCCTCTACTTCGATCCGTCGCGGCTGCATGTGCTCGATCACAAGGGCAAGTACCTGAAGGTGCGTGGACCATTGAACATCGCCCGGCCGGTGCAGGGCTGGCCCGTCATCGTGCAGGCCGGCGCATCCGATGCCGGCCGCCAGCTCGCGGCCGAGACCGCCGAGATGGTGTTCGCTGCGGGCGGTCCAATCCAGGGCGCGCGCGAATTCTATGCCGATGTGAAGGGCCGCGCGGCGAAGGTCGGTCGCAACCCCGATCACATAAAGATCCTGCCCGGTGCCTTCGTGGTGGTGGGTGATTCGCTCGACGAGGCGAAGGAGAAGCGGGCGCGGCTCGACAGCCTCGTGAACTACGACAGCTCGATCGCCGCCGTCTCGATGGCGCTGGGCGTGGATGCCCGCCAGTTCGATCCCGACAAGCCGCTGCCCGACGACATTCCCGAGACCGAAGCCAGCAAGAGCGGCCGCGACCGGGTCATCGAGCTCGGCAAACGCGAGAACCTGACGGTGCGCCAGATCGCCGGGCGCCTGGGCGGCTATGGCGGGCTCGGCATGCTGGGCACGCCGTCGATGATCGCCGACCAGATGGAGGAGTGGCTGGTGACGGAAGCCTGCGACGGTTTCAACGTCATGTTCCCCTACCTGCCGGGCGGCCTCGACGACTTCGTCGACAAGGTCGTGCCGGAATTGCAGCGGCGCGGCCTCTTCCGCACAGAGTACGAGGGCACGACCTTGCGCGAGAATCTCGGCCTGCCGCGTCCCGAGAACCGCTTTTTCGCGGAAAAGGCGACGGCTGCGGAGTAAACTCCGCGCCCATGAGCTTCGAAATCACGGTCGGCAGCGCCGACGACGTCCAACGGATGGCCGCCTGGGCCAACGATGAAGGCTGGAACCCGGGCAATACGGATGCCCATGCCTTCTTCGCCGCCGATCCGTCCGCCTTCCTGATCGGCCGTCTCGACGGCGAGCCGCAGGCCTGCATCTCCGTCGTGAAATACGGTGCGGGCTTCGGCTTCCTGGGCTTCTACATCGCGCGCCCGCCGGTGCGCGGAAAGGGCTACGGCATCCAGGTCTGGCGCGCCGGCATGGCGCGGCTGCAGGGACGCAATGTCGGGCTCGACGGCGTCGTGGCGCAGCAGGGCAACTACAAGAAGTCGGGCTTCCGGCTCGCCTGGAACAACATCCGCCACGAAGGCGCGCCGCCGTCGCCCAAGCCGCCGGCCGGCGTCACCCTGGTCGATGCGCGTCGCATCGGCTTCGACCGGCTCGCCGCCTACGATCGCCGCTTCTTCCCCGAGGCGCGGGATTCCTTCCTCGCGACGTGGATCTCCCTGCCCGAACGCGCGGCGCTGGTGGCGTTGCGGAATGGCGAGATCGTGGGCTTTGCGGTGATGCGCGCCTGCGCGGCGGCCTCGCGCGTCGGACCTCTCTATGGTGAGACGCCGGAAATAGCCTCCGCGCTGGTCGGCGCCCTCGCAACGAAGCTCGGGGCAAGCGCCGTTGCTATCGACGTGCCCGATCGCAACAAGCCGGCCGTGACGCTCGCCCAGCAGATCGGCCTCAAGCCCTCCTTCGAGACCGCGCGCATGTACACGGGCGCGGATCCCGACGTGGACTATGCCGGCCTGTTCGGCGTGACCAGCCTGGAGCTTGGCTGAACTTCTCTTGCCAACGACATGACCCCTCCGTCGGCGTAAGACGCCGACACCTCCCCATCTGAATGGGGAGGCAAATGAATCTTCGTTCCTCCCCATTCAAATGGGGAGGTGCCCCGCAGGGGCGGAGGGGTCATGTTTTCGCTAGTTACTGCGCCTTCTTGATGTTCCAGAAGACCGGCGCCGGCGAGGTCAGGCTGCCCGTGATGTTCTTGCGGATCGCCATCGGGATGTTGAACTGGCCGAGTTGCGCGAAGGTCGGATACTCCGATTCGCGCACCTGGACGGCGGTTGCCAGCTCCTTGCGCTTGGCCGGATCGGTCGTCTTGGCAAAGGCGTCGCGCAGTTCCTCGATCTTGGCATCGCACGGCCAGCCGATCGCGGCCTTGTCGCAGGCGGCGCCGACGAAGGCCGACACGATCGGGTTGAGCAGGTCGGCCGACACCCAGGACGTCATGAAGCCGCTCCAGCCGCCGGCGTTCAGCGGCTCCTTGCGCGAGCGGCGCGACAGCACCGTCTGCCAATCCATCGCCTGCATGTCGACGACGAACCCGCCGCGTTCCAGCAGCGACTTGGCGATCGGCGTCAGGCGGCCGGTGTTGGTGTCGGTGGCGAACAGCAGCACGACGGGAGTGCCGTCATAGCCTTCCTGCTTCAGGATCTCCTTCGATTTGGCGAAGTTCGATTCGAGCTTGTCCTCGAAGCCCGCGTCGGTCGCGTAGGGCGTGCCGCAGATGAAGAGCGCCTTGCACTCCTTGAAGTATCGCGGGTCGTTGATGCCGGCCAGCAGGAAGTCCTTCTGGTTCAGCGCATAGAGCGCGGCCTGGCGGATCTTCGCGTTGTCGAACGGCTTGTGCAGTACGTTGAAGCGCAGGCTGTACTGGCTGCCGAGGGGGTTGAGGTCCTTGACCTCGATGTTCTTGTCCTTCTCGATCAGCGGCAGCATCTCGATCAGCGGCTGCTCGAGGATGTCGATCTCGCCGGTCATCAGCGCGTTGGCCGCGGTCTGCGGGTCGGGAATGTTCACCCACTCCACCCGATCGACATGGACGACCTTGCCGCCGGACAGGGCCGAGGGCGGCTCGGCGCGCGGCTTGTAGTCCTTGAACTTGTCGTAGATCGCCTTCTCGCCCGGCCGCCACAGGTCGGCGCGGAACACGAACGGGCCGGAGCCGATGAACTCCTTGATCTGCGTGTTGCCCGGCGTTTCCGCGACCCGCTTGGGCATGATGAACGGCACGTTCGAGCTGGGCTTGCCCAGCGAATCGATCACCAGCCCGTAGGGCTCGTTGAGGGTGAGGGTGAAGGTCTTGTCGTCGACCGCGGCCAGTCCCTTGGTGAAGCTCATGAGCTTCTGGCCCATCGCGTCGCGCGAGGCCCAGCGCTTGATGGAGGCGATGCAGTCCTCGGCGGTCACGGGCGCCCCGTCGTGGAACTTGAGTCCGTCGCGCAGCGTGAAGGTGTAGGTGAGTTTGTCGTCGCTCACCTTCCAGCCTTCCAGCATCTGCGGCTTGACCTCGAGCTTGTCGTCGACCGCCAGCAGCGTGTCGTAGACCATGTAGCCGTGATTGCGGACGATGTAGGCGGTGGTCCAGATCGGGTCGACGATCTTGACGTCCGAATGCATCACCACCTTCAGCGTCTGTGCCTCTGCCGCCCCTGAGACCAGCGCCGCCGTCGCAGCCGCGAGGGCCGCCCACTTCATCTTTCGCATGACCTGCCTCCTTGTTCTCTCGTTATCCCGATTCTATCGTCCTGTTGCGGTGCCTATGCAACAGGCATGCCTTGCGGGAGTGCAAAATCATGGATAACCGGCCTGATTCGATCAGAAACGTCTCCTGGGCCGTCGTCCGGGACGGCGCCGAGAAACGCCACGTCTATCGCCGCGAAGTCGATCTTCATCTGAAGGACGGCCGCATCGTCGAGGTCACGCCCGCTGGCGCCCGTCCCACGGGACCGGCGGAGATCGTGATCGACGGTCGCGGGATGCTGGCGCTGCCGGGCCTGGTCAACATCCATTCCCATCCCTCGACCGAGCCGGGCTATCGCGGCGTCCGCGAGGATCATGGCGTGCCCGAACAGCAGATGACGGGCCTGATGGAGCGGCTGCAGGCGTTTCGCCTGAGCGACGACGGCCGCCAGGGTGCCGCGACGATGGCCTATTCGGAGATGCTGCGCGCCGGAACGACGACCGCCTGCGACGTCACCGTGCCGTTCGAAGGCTGGCTGGAGACGATGGCGCGGAGCGGCATGCGCTTCCATGCGGCGCCCACCTTCGCATCGGCGCGCTGGGGCATGGCCTCGCCGCAGACCGTGACGTGGAAATGGGACGAGGCGGCGGGCTTCGCCCAGTTCGAGAAGGCCAAGCGCGTCATGGACGAAGCGGAGGCGCACAATTCGGGTCGTCTCTCGGCCGTGGTCTTCCCCGCCCAGATCGACACGGTGACCCCGGAGCTGTTCGCGGCCGGCCGCAAGCATGCCGACGACACGGGCCGTCGTTTCTCGACCCATGTCGGCCAGTCGGTCGTCGAGGTGCGCGAGATGATCCGCCGCCACAACATGACGCCCATCCAGTGGGCGGCGCAGAACGGCTTGATGAAATCCGACACGATCATGGCCCACTGCATCCTGCTCGACGATCACCCGCAGATAAACTGGCACACGCGCAAGGACCTCGACCTGATCGCCGAGGCCGGCGCCTCGGTGGCGCATTGTCCGCAGCCTTTCGCGCGCTACGGCCTGGCGATGGATCATGTCGGCCGCTATCGCGAAAAGGGCGTGAATGTCGGCCTTGGCACCGATTGCGCACCGCACAATCTGATCGAGGAGATGCGGCTGGCCATCGTCGCCGGCCGCCTGATGAGCGAGGATATCCGCAGCCTCGACACCGCCGGCGCCTTCGAGGCCGCGACCTTCGGCGGCGCGGCCGCGCTGGGGCGTGACGATATCGGCGCGCTGGCGCCGGGCATGTCGGCCGACATCGTGCTGGTCGACCTCAACCATCCGCTCATGCAGCCGGCCCGCGACCCGCTGCGCTCCTTCGTCTTCCACGCCGCCGATCGCGCAGTGAAGACCGTGCTGGTCGACGGCGAAGTGGTACTGAAGGACGGAAATCCGGTCCATCTCGATCCGGTCGCCGCCATGGAACGCGTCGCCGAGGCGCAGGCCCGCATGCTGCGCGATTCGGTCAAGCTCGACTACGCGAACCGTCCCGGCGACGAGATCTCACCGCTGTCGCTGCGGATTACATAGTCATACTCCTCTCCCCCGTCAGGGGGAGAGGTTGGGTGAGGGGGCGACGCACCTCTGTAACCCCCTCACCTAGCCTCTCCCCCTAACGGGGGAGAGGAACATGAAGAGGTTCAGCCCTCTTCGTTCTCGTCCGTGGCATCCGGCGTCAGCGCCTGAGCGACGGCGTCGTCGACCTTCTCGAGCCAGATGAACTCGAGCGTGTTGCGCACTTCTTCCGGGATGTCGTCAAAGTCGCGCTTGTTGCGCGCTGGCAGCATGACCCGCGTGATGCCCGCGGCGGCGGCGGCCACGACCTTCTCCTTGATCCCGCCGACCGGCAGCACCAGCCCGCGCAGGCTGATCTCGCCCGTCATGGCGGTGTCGCTGCGGATCGTGCGGCCGGTCATCAGCGAGGCCAGCGCCATGAACATCGCCACGCCCGCGCTCGGCCCGTCCTTGGGCGTGGCGCCGGCCGGCACGTGCACATGGATGTCGTTCTTCTCGAACAGGGCGGCGTCGATGCCGATCGACTTCGCCTTGTTCTTGATGACGCTGAGCGCCGCCTGCGCGCTCTCTTTCATCACGTCGCCGAGCTGACCGGTGAGGATCAGCCGTCCGTTGCCCGGCGAGCGCGTCGCCTCGATGAACAGGATGTCGCCGCCCACCGGCGTCCAGGCGAGGCCCGTGGCCACGCCGGGCACGCTGGTGCGCATCGCCACGTCGTTCTCGAAGCGGACCGGCCCCAGCAGCTCCTCGATGTCGGCGGTGCCGATCTGCACCTTGGTTGCCGAGCCCTCGGCCACCTGCACGGCGACATGGCGCAGCGCGCGGCCGATCTCGCGTTCGAGCCAGCGGACGCCGGCCTCGCGCGTGTAGCCTTCGATGATCAGCTTCAGCGCCGCGTCGTCGATGCCCGCCTGGTCCGCCGTGAGGCCGTTGGCCTCGAGCTGGCGGCGCACCAGGTAGCGCCGGGCGATCTGCAGCTTCTCGCCGGCGGTGTAGCCGGTGAGCGAGATGATCTCCATGCGGTCGCGCAACGGGCCCGGGATCGTGTCGAGCATATTGGCCGTGGCGATGAACACCACGCGGCTGAGGTCGAACGGCACGTCGAGATAGTTGTCGCGGAACGTCCCGTTCTGCTCTGGGTCGAGCACTTCGAGCATCGCCGCCGACGGGTCGCCGTGTACGCCGCTGCCCATCTTGTCGATCTCGTCGAGCATCATCACGCAGTCGCGCGAGCCCGCCTTGCGGATCGCCTGGATGATGGTGCCCGGCAGGGCGCCGATATAGGTCCGCCGATGGCCGCGGATCTCGGCCTCGTCATGCACGCCGCCCAAGCTCACGCGCGCGAACTTGCGGCCCATCGCCCGGGCGATCGACTGGCCGAGCGACGTCTTGCCGACGCCCGGCGGCCCCGCGAAGCACAGGATCGGCGCCTTGCCTTCGGGCGCCAGCTTGCGCACGGCGAGATACTCGACGATGCGCTTCTTGATCTTCTCCAGGCCGAAATGATCGGCGTCGAGCACGCGCCGCGCCTCGGCGATGTCGATCGGCTGCGTCTCGGGCAATGCCCAAGGCAGCTCGACCAAGGTGTCGAGGTAGGTGCGGATCATGCCGTGCTCGGCCGACGCCTCGGGCGTGCGCTGCAGGCGCCGCAGCTCCTTGCGGGCGGCGGTCTCGGCCTCCGGCGGCATCTTCGCCTCGGTGATCGCCTTGTCGAGATCGGCGATCGCCTGCTTGTTCGAATCGTCCTCGCCCAGCTCGCGCTGGATCGCGGCCATCTGCTCGCGCAGCACCATCTCGCGCTGGCGCGCGTCGAGCGAGTTCTTGGTCTTGTTGCCGATCTCGCTGCTGATGCGCAGCACCTCCAGCCGCGTGGACAGCAGCTGCGTGACCTTGTCGAGACGCGGCACGAGATCGATCGCCTCCAGGATCTCCTGCTTCTCGTCCGGCTTGGAATCGAGATAGGAAGCGGCGAGGTCGGCCAGCGAGCCGGCGGATGTCGTGTTCTCGACGGTCTGGCGCAACTCCTGCGGCACCTGAGGCAGCAGTTCTAGCGTGTCGCGGATCTGCTGCTTCAGGACGAGGAAGCGCGCCTCGATCTCCGCACCCGTATCGGTCGGCTCCGCCAGATGCAGGCCGCGCGCCATCATGAAGGGATGGCCGTCGACGAAGTCGGTGATGCGGAAGCGCTGCACGCCTTGGCAGACGATGTGATGATTGCCGTCGGGTGTCGTGACGTAGCGCAGGATGTTCACGACCGTGCCGACCGTATGCAGGTCGGCAGGCACGAGATCCTCCTTGGCGGGCTCGCGCTGCAGCACCAGCAGGATCTGGCGCTGTTCGCGCACGGCCTGCTGGATGGCGGCGACCGACGAGGGCCGACCGACGCTGACGGGGAACACCATCTCGGGGAAGAGGACGAGGTCGCGCACCGGCACGACGATCAGGGCGTCGGACGGCAACGGCTTCGTCTCAGGCTTCGTTTCGGGCATGGCGGCGGTCATGGCCTGTCCCGCCTCGTCCTGCGGGCTCATGGCTGCCTCCGCACGACCGCCTTGGCGAGCGTCACCGCGAGGCAACCGTTCACCTCGAAGCGGCGCACTTCGCCGTAATGGCCGGGCGGCAGCTCGATGCGGCGCTCGAAGCGGCCCTGCGGCAGCTCCATGCGATGGATCTTGGCGGTCCGCAGCTCGGCCGGAACCGTGCGCTCGCCCGACAGGACGAGCGCGCCGTTCTCGATCACGGCCTCGACTGTCTGGACGTCGACGCCGGGCAGCGCGGCGAGGATCAGCACCTCGCGTTCGGTCTCGAGCACGTCGACAGGCGGTTCCCAGCTGGGCCGCAGCCGGCCGGCCGTCTGCGGCCGGAAGACCTGATGGTGCATGCGTTCCGCCTGCGCCAGCATCTGCAGCGCTTCGGCCCACATCCAGTCTCGTGGATCGCCTTTTGCCATGACCCGGGCCTCCAATACCCACTCCAATGTGGGAATTGCCTCGGTCGGCGACAACTACCGCTGTCGGCTATCGCTGTCGGCCCGGCACCAGAGCGAGCCAGAGCGCGATCACCGTGGAGCCGATGGCCACGGCCTGCAATGTCGACAGCGGTTCGTTCAGCATCAGGATTCCACTCACGATCGCCACGATGGGAATCGCGATCGAGGAGAGGGCCGCCACCTGCGCCGGCAACAGCTTGACCAGGGTGAACCAGGTCGCGGTGCCGAGCGCCATCGGGATCGCTCCGGTGTAGATCGTGGCGGCAAGCGCCTGCGCCGAGGGCCAGTGCGTCGGCAGCCCGTCGAAGACCAGCGCCCCCAGAGCGATCGGCGGCAGCGTGATCAGGACCTGCCAGAAGGTGAGCGAGAGACCCATGCCGGACCAGTTCGTGCGCTTCACGACGAAGGTGCCGACGGCCCAGCAGAAGCCCGCCAGCAGGCCCCAAAACAGGCCGAGCGGCGCGGACGCGTAGCTCTGGAAGTTGGGGATCATCAGCGCCGCGACGGCGCCCGCGCCGATCGCGATGGCCGCGAGCAATCGTCCGGTGAGCTTCTGGCCGAACACGACGAAGCCCAGCACCGCGACCCACAGCGGCATCGTGTAGGCCAGCACCGAGGCATGGCCGGAGGGGATGTAGAGCACGGCCAGCGACGTCGCGATGTTCCAGATGCCGATGTTCATGGCGGAGGCGAGGATCAGCGCGGGCCACTTGCCCTTCGGCACGGCGAAGCTCTCGCGGCGCACCAGCAGGATCGTGGTCAGCATGATCACCGCGGACGACAGGACCAGGGTGCGGAAAGTGAAGACCGGCAACTCGTCGAGCGCGATCCGGAACAGCGGCCAGTTGGTCCCCCAGACGAGGGTGAGCGCGCCGAGCAGAGCCAGCACCTTGGGCGAAACGCGGGACATCGGCGGATGGGAGCGATCAGGCCTGGTGTTCTTCAGGCGCCTGGAGGTAGCAGCCTTCGATGCGCCAGCTTCCGTCGGGTTGCTGCGTCATCGGATAGAAGGCGGTGACCGGCCGCCCGTCGGGCCCGACCACATGCACCTTCTGCGTCGGCATCCCGTGCAGCGTGACGATTTCGCGGAACTCGAAGACCTGCGGCCGGTACACCGGGCGATACCCCTGGCGCACGACGTCCATGAAGGTCTCGGGCGTGCCGAACAGGCTGCGGATGTTGGGCGAGGCATAGCCGAAGGCGGCCTCGCCGTCGTCGCGGCGGAAGGCTTCGACCTGGCCCTCGATCACGCCGCGGATCGCGGTCTGGTCGGCAGGCGAGACCTGAGCTGCGGCCGGCAGCGCCAGGCCGAGGGTCATGCCGAGGATCAGGAGGAAGCGAAGAGCCATGCACGCGACTGTACGCCCCGGACCCCGGATGCGCGACTGTCGGCGAGGCAGATCAGCCCTGAACGCGGGCGAGCGGCTGGTTACTGAAGGGGGACGGGACGCCGGGTCGGTTGCGGCGTAACGGTACCGGGCTGCCCGCCTGCTCCCGCGCCGGGGGGCGCGCCGAGCCGGCCGACGTTCACGTTGTAGGACAGGGCGGCGAGGTTGCTGCGCTCGCGGCCCAGGAAGGTATTCTCGCGGCCGATCTCGGCGTTGAGGTCCACGATCAGCCGGTCGATCTGCTGCATCGAGCGCCGGGTCTCGGCCTCGATGGCGCGCAGGTTGCGATGGTCTGCGTCGACCGCGCCGCCGATCCGATAGGTCGCGCGCACGTTCTCGAGCAGATAGCCCGCCACCGACGCCTGGGTGGTCACCTGGCTGGCCAGCGAGTTCAGCGAACCCACGCCGATCGTCACCGCGTCGAGCTTGCCCTGCGCGGCATTCCACTGGTTCACCAGATCGGGGTTGCCCGGCGTCGTGCCGGCCTGCAGGCGCGAATTGATGCCGCTCACCAGCCCCGCATAGCTGCGCGCGTCGCCGGCCAGCTGTCCGCGCGTAGCGTTGAACTGGGCCTGCTGCGCGGCGATGCCGTTGCTGAGCGCGGCCTGGTCGCTGCGCAGCTGTTCGATGCTCTTGCGAACCGTCAGCGTGCCGGTCTGGGTGATGGCGGGATTGGAATTCGACGGCGGTGGGCTGCCGGCCGGCGCAAAGACGTTGGCCTGGTCGCAGCCGGCCAGAACGATCATCGCCAGGACAAGCGCAGACCGTTGAAAACTTAGCGCCATCTTCGGCCTCGAACCTGCCCCGGTACCATCGATCAGGTGCTCCGATCCGGCGCCCGGCTACAGGCCGTGCCGAGCCGGAGCACGTGCCCCTAAATCCAGATGGCAGTCATGCTAACTTAAAGCAAGCAAAACCGACAAGAGCGGTTTCCAAAGGCGGCAGAACGACTTGGCGGGCGTCCGCGTCCGCGCCCCGGGCCGTTTGGGGTCCCGAATCCGCCGACATGGGGCGCCGCGTCGCAGCCCCAAAACCCGTCCTACTCGGCTTGCAACGCCGGACCACTTTCATTAGGGTGCGCCCCTCTTCGCTAGGCCCCTCGGGGCTTGGCCGTGCGCCCGTAGCTCAACTGGATAGAGCATCTGACTACGAATCAGAAGGCTGGAGGTTCGACTCCTTCCGGGCGCGCCATTTCTCCTCGTTCACATGCGTATGTTGATGAGGCTCCAAGGGCCACTTTGGCTTCCCCTTGGCCTCCGTTGTCGGCGTGCAGCCAAGTCCCCTCAC
Organism: Reyranella humidisoli; assembly: GCF_019039055.1. NCBI lineage: Bacteria > Pseudomonadati > Pseudomonadota > Alphaproteobacteria > Hyphomicrobiales > Reyranellaceae > Reyranella > Reyranella humidisoli. The sequence goes on along the minus strand of NZ_JAHOPB010000001.1, from coordinate 833,822 downwards.
AGGGACCCGAACGGTGACCAGGCCGGGAGCGGCCCAACAACACGGCACCCTTACGCGCGTTTGGCAGTTCGCTCGCAGAGCCATCGCACCCCTCGGCGATCTGTGCTGCGTCCTGTTCTTCGAACGATCCCTCGTCGAGCCAGTGACCGTCGTACCCAATCGGCTCGACGCCATGATCCGCCTCGCGAAGGAGGAGGACCTCGGCGCGATCTGCCGCCTCTACGCCGATGATCCCTGGCTGTGGCTGGGTTCCCATCCGGGAGACACGGCTGCAGAACAGCTTTATCGTGATCGCCTCTTGCGGGGCGAGCGCTGCTATCTGGCGTTTGTCGGCGACCATCTCGCCCACGTGAACTGGACCTGCTACCGGTGGGGCGATGCGCTGCCCGGCCGACCGCTTCGGCTGGGCTCAGGCGAGGTCTATACGACCGATGCCTTTACCCCGGCGGCCTTTCGCGGCCAGGGCATACATGCGCTGGTGCTGGGGACAATGCTGAGAGATGCGCGCGCCCAAGGCGCGCGCCATGCCTTCACGATAGGGCAGTTCGATCGGCCTGATGCCCTCAAGGGATTGCGCGCACTCGGATGGCGGGAAACCGGGCGCGTCGTCTACTTCCAGCCGCGCGCGAGCGGGAAGGCGCTCTGCCTGCACCGCACGGGCAACACGGCCCCCCTGTTTCGGCGTCGGGCGACTGCCTGAAGCGAGGTCGATGATCTGTCATTCGGCGATGCTGACGGACATGTCACTCGGGGCCCTCGGTGCAGCTTGTGTCGGAGCGCGCCAGCGCGGCGAGCGCCAGCGCGAGTTCTCGCGTGGCCCGATAGCATGGCACCCGCGCCGCCTGCAGCGGCGCCATGTTTGCGACGTCGGAATCGCGCGACGCCCAGTAGACCGCCGTGGGAACGCCGAGCCGGGGAATCGTCCGAGCGAGGCTTCTTGCGAGGTCAGGCCGGGTGGTTGGAACGTCGGTGATGGAGACGGCGATGAGATCGGCCTCGCCCGAACGGGCAATCTCCTCGATGACCAGCGGATAGAGTTCCGGATAGTCGCGCCATACCGGCGTCAGGTCGACCGGATTGCCCGATGCGGCATAGGGCGGCAAATGGTTGGCGATCGCCTTGGTCAGGCGATCGGAGAAGCGATGCACCGCGAGGCCTCGCTCGCTCGCGAGGTCGGCGATCTCGGTGCCGATCCCGCCCGTCCCGGTGACGACGGCAAGCCGACGGCCGTGCAGCGTGCGTGGAGCCTGCCACAGCAGCATCTTGGCGACGTGCAGCAGATCGAGACCCGAATCGACCGTAATGGCGGCGCGTGCCGCTTGCACCAGCAAGACCCCATCGGCCGCGATGCCCACATGAGCGAGCGAAGCTGCCTGGCCTGCCGGAGAGCGCGCGAGTGGACAGAGGATGACGGGCTTGCGGCGGGCCGCCTGCTCGACTGCACGCTGGAACCCGGCGGTATCGCGCACCGATTCGACATACAGGCCGATCACGCCGGTCGCGGGATCGGCTGCGAGGTGGTCCACGCAATCGGCCAATGAGACGTCGACCGTGTTGCCGACGTCGCAGAAAGAGGAGATCGCCAGCCCGTTGTCGCAGGCATACATGGCCGTCGCCATGCCGAAGCCGCCGCTCTGGGTGGCGATGCCGAGGCCTGGACGCCCACCCGGTGGCATCAGCGGAATGATCGAGGCATTCAGGCCGGCGTCCATGTTCAGCACGCCGACGCAGTTGGGGCCCACGACACGCATGCCGGCTCGGTGCGCGGCCTCGGCCAGGCGCCGTTGAAGCGCGGGACCTTCGTGCGCGACCTCGCCGAAGCCGCTGGGAATGGCCAGCAGAAACGCCGCCTGTCCTTGCGGGCAGTGCTCGATCGCCTCGACCAGCGCTTCACCCGGAAGCAGCGCGACGACGAGATCGACCGGCGATGGCAGGTCGCGTAGCGACGGCACGGCTGGCCGGCCGGCGATGGCGGTCTCCGACGGATTGACGGCGATCAGGTCACCCTTGAACGAAGAGGCGAGACGCCCGAACACCTGGCCTCCCAGCTTGTCGGGGCTGGCCGAAGCACCAAGAACCGCGATCGAGCGTGGCGTGAAGAGTCGGCCGAGGTCGGAGCCTGTCATCGGGTGCTTCAATAGCCCAGGGAGAGGCGCCGAAGATACAGGCCCGCTCGGCGTATTCCAGCGCTGGCGGCACGTTCTGCTCACTCATAACGACGTTGATGCCAGCGTTCTGCAGAACAATTATGCTGGCAGCATGTGCTCGGGTGGCTTCCAACCGCGAAACGGAAGAAAGTGGTTATGTCAGCCTCCTCTTCGCCTGCTGCGGCTGATGTGAGTGCAACAGGTCCCCGATGGCAGCGGCACCCGGTGCCCGATCTCGATCTGAACGGGCCGCGAGACGTTGCCTTTTGCCGCTTCGAAGAGAGCTGGGTCGAGCGTCCGGCGATCGAATTGTTCGCCGAGATCGCCGAGCGACGACCCGATGCCGTTGCCTGCGAGGATGGCGATGGCGGATTCACTTTCGCTGAGATGTGGAAGGCCGCGTGCTGGCTCGCGGGACTCATCGATACGGCCATTCCTTCCGGCGGGGCGGTGGGCGTATTGCTGCCCAATCAGGCATCGTACCCGGCGGCCGTACTGGCGTGCCTCGGCGCATCGCGTTCCTGCATCCTGATCGATCGGAACTATCCTCAGGAGCGGGTTGCGGCGGTGGTAAGGGATGCCGGCCTTTCGGCCGTCATCATGAGCCGCGCCGATATCGCTTCGGGCTATCTGCTGCCGGCAGGTGTACGTCCGTTCGCCATCGAGGATGCCTTCGCTGCTGCGGAAGTTCCGCCTGCCATGCCGGCCGTGCCGGCGTCGGCCGACTCCGCGAGCTTCGTCGTCTACACGTCCGGTAGCACTGGCCAGCCCAAGGGAATCATTCTCAGCCAGCGCGCGGTCCTGCATCGCGCGGCAGAGTTGGTGAATGCCGTGCACCTGCACGCCGCTGACAAGGTTCTGTCGCTGGCGTCACCCGGAACGATCGGTGGTCTGCAGCAGATCTTCGAAGTCATGCTGTGCGGCGCGGCCCTCGTGAAACTCGACCTGCAGCGCATCGGTCTGGGGCAGGTGTTGCGGGCGGTCGCCGAGCGGCGCATCACGATGATGTTTTCCACGCCTGCCGTCTGGCGCAGCGTGATGCAACTCGAAGGTGCGCGCGAGGCGCTGACCAGTCTGCGCTGCATCCAGACTTCGGGCGACGTCCTGCTCCGCGTCGACCACGAGCTGGTGCGGAAAGTACTGCCGTCGAACTGCGCGATACTGTCGGTCTACGGCGCGACCGAAGCACCGGCCCTGCTTCAGTGGTTCGTGACCGAGCCGCCGCACGACGAGGCCCGCGTGCCGGTCGGCTATCCCCTGCCCGACATCGACTTCGGTGTGATCGACGAACACGGCCAGCCGGTGGCCGATGGCGGGGAGGGAGAACTCGTCGTGCGCAGCGCCTTCATGTCGCTCGGCCTGTGGTGCGACGGCGACGTGGCGCCGGGGCCGTTCGAGTTCGATTCCTCCCGGCCGCATCTCAAGACCTACCGCACCGGCGACCTCGTTCGGCGCCGGTCCGACGGGCTTTTCGTCATGCTCGGCCGGCGTGACCGGCAGATCAAGATCCGTGGCAACCGTGTCGAACTCGCCGAGATAGAAGCGGCACTACGCCGGGACCCGTCCGTCGCGGATGCCGCGGTGGTCGCGCGGATGGTCGACGACGAGCCTCACCTGTTCGCCTTCGTGGTGCCGCGCGGTTCCGTGGCGGCGGGATTCCCGGCGGAAATCCGCAACAGTCTCGCCCGAACCCTGCCGCCGTACATGCGCCCGCGGGCCGTCCACGTCCTGGACGGCCTGCCATTGTTGCCAGGGCGCAAGGTCGACGAAGCAGCGCTGCTCGCCTGCGCCGCCGTGGACGTCGAGGTCCCTGCACCCACACCCTCGCCGACCGCCGGCCCGCGGGCGAGGGCAATGGTGAACCGGGCTTGGCGTGCAGCGGTCGGCCGGGCGCCGCGCTCCGGACAGTCCTTCGAAGATTCCGGCGGGGACTCGCTCGCTTTCCCGCAGATGATCTTCCATCTCGAACGGCTGGCCGGCCGCGCGCTGCCGCTGGAAAGGTTCCACGCCCGGCTGGATGAAGAAGGAATCGCACGCGCTGTCGAGAGCTTCCTCGAGGAGAAGCCGCGTGAACTTGCGGCGGACGAACCCGTGATTTTCTTCTTCCCGCCAGCCGGCGGCGCCGATGGCTTGCTCGCCGGCTTCTGCCGCTCCCTTGCCGAGCGCCTTACTCTGAGGATGCTGCGCTATCCCGGCGCCGGTGTGCTGGCTCGGGCCGACACCGGGTTCGAAACCATCGTCAGGCTCGCCGTCGAGCAGATCATCCGCGAAAAGCCTCACGGTCCTCTCGCTCTCGCCGGCTATTCCGCCGGGGGTGACGTTGCGTACGCGACGATGACCCAGCTCATCGCCGAAGGCCGCGAAGTCGTGTTGTTGGGCGTGTTCGACACGGACGTGAGCGGCGTCATCTATCCGGCGGAGCCGGTGCCGCGCCGTCGTCCGCGGGACCAGGTGGCCCGCCTGCGGCGAGGGTTCCGGCGCGGCTACTGGGTCACACTGGCAGCTGCCATCCTCTCGGACGATCTCTTCACCAGGCGAGGAATCCGTGCGGCGCTACGGGCGCTGATGGCGCTCGACCCGCCCCTGCCGGAGTCGTGGAGGATGACCCTGCCGACCGTCATCCTGCTGCGCCTGTTTCACCGCCTCCACACCGAGTGGCTGAATCGGCTGAGGCCGGTACGGTGCGACGTTCCGGTCGTCCTTTTTCGCTCGGATGAGCCCCGGCCCCCCGAGGTTCCCCAAGATTTGGGGTGGTCGAACCGTACCAGTCGTGTCGACGTGGTCCCTGTTGCCGGAGACCATTGGCGAATGTTCGAAGCCCCGGACGTCGACCGAATGTTCGCCGAGTGCGTGTTCGCTGCCTTGCAGGCAAGGAGAAGCACTTAGGAATGTTTGGAGGTTCGACTCCTTCCGGGCACGCCATTTCTCCTCAGCCATTGCGAACCAGGTACCGATCTTGCGGTACCCGCCGCTCCTCTGCGGCGACCGCGTGATCAACCGCCCAGCGCAACCGCCACCAGCACCAGGCCGATGCCGAGGGTACCGACGATAAGGGCCCCACGCCAACCGGGGGCGCCCGAGTACCGGGCCCAGCGATAGCCGATTGCAAAGAGCAGGACGACTTGAACCGCGTTGGCGAGTCTCAATGCCGTGTCGGAATCGCCGACCAGCAGCAGCGGGATCAGCCCAGGGATGGCCGTTGCCGACACCAGCAGGAGGACGATCCCGGCGGCGATGAACTCGTGCCGTGTGAAGTGAGCACGCTCGGAGCCGGCGTGACGCAGCAATTCGAGCAAGGCCCGATGGAACGCGGCGCTGTCCTCCGGCCGGGTAGGCGGCTCACCTCGAAGGTCGAATTCGTCGCGAACGAGCGCGATGGCCTGATCGTCGCTGGTCGCAGCCTGCAGTCGTCGAACCAGTCTCACGCGGCGATTGCGGTTGAACAGCGACCCCATCAGGTAGAATACCGCGTCGATGACTCCCCAGGCTACGTTGCAGCCGATCAGGGCGAGCATCAGTTCAGACAGGTCGAGCGTGGCCGGTTCCGACAGCAGGCGTGCGCCGGCGGTCATGGTCAAGGCCATCACCAGACCGAACAGGATTTCGAGCAGGCTTTCGCTGGGGTCGAGATAGCGATCGATCAGGTTCGGCATCGCGATCAATCCGCCTTCTTGCGCGGCAGCGCGCCGATGGACAGCGTGAGGTAGGCATTCCATCCCTCCGGCCGATTGTGCGCCGCGAATTCCTTGTATCCGCGGAGGTTCACGTCGAAGGCCATGCCGGCGCCGGTGAAAGACCACCCGATCTGCGGTCCTGCGCCCGCGACACTCGATCGGAAGTCGCCGAGACGGGCCGATCCGCCAGTATCGGGGGAAAGCTGGTTGTAGATGTAGGCGACGGCACCGGCATAGAGCGTCTCGCTGAACGAATAGGAGACCCCCAGGTCGACGTGAGCGTCCATGCCGCTTTGATAGCCCGTCTGAGGATTGATGAAATTGTAGGTGAGTCCTGCGGTCACCGAGAACTCGAAGCCGGTCGGGGCGAGAAAGGTGTAGCCGAGACCCCAGTCGATCGCCCAGTGACCGAGGCCGACACCGGCAAGCCGGTTTGGATCGTACGATCCGGTCGGTACGCTGCCCATGACGTAGACCATGGCATTGTGGTCGCCGAGCTGCCATTTCAGCGAACCCATGGGGTAGAGATCGCTGATGCCCGATGCGCTGTCGCTCGAGGAAGTGGACAGCGAGCGACCGCCGGGGCCTGCCAGGACTCCCCATACGGAGGCGCCCGATTGCCCGGCCGAGAAGGTCACACCGAGTGACATCTGGCCGTTCAGGACAGGCGTCGCGAACGTATAGGTCGGGGTGAGGTAGACATACTGCTCGTTCACGGAAAGGCCGGCGAGCAATCCGCCACCGCGCGAGAAGCTCGTTCCTGCCAGTGCGCTCGCGTTCCGCGTGTAGATGATCGACTCGACGGAAAAGCCTGGGTCTCCCGGAACGGCGGCGAAGCTCGCGAACTGGCCGGGCAGCCAGACGCTGGCGCCTCCTTCATCGGCCAAGGCCCAGCCGGGATGGAGGACGGCCACCAGAATCGGAACGATCCGTCGCATGCCGCAGGATAGCCCGTTGCAATGCCTACTCTTTGACAACGATCAAGTCCCGCGTCGGACCGGTGGGTTATCGGTGCGGAATGGAAGGCATTCTGCACCTCGCGGAGATCGCCATTCGGCCGGCAGTGATCCTGTTTATGGCCGGCAACCTCCTGGCGATCGGCCTGGAGACGGATGGCCGGGCAGCGCTCGCACCGCTGCGGGATCTGCGCTTCCTCCTGATCGTCATGGTCGTCGACTGGCTGTTCGCGCCCGCGCTTGCGTTTGCGATCGTGCGTGTCGTGCCGATGGCCGAGCCCTATGCGGTCGGCCTGCTGCTGGTTTCCCTGGCGCCGGCGGCGCCTTTCCTGCCGATGATGGTCCGGCGCGCTGGGGGCGACCTTTCCTATACCGCGGCATTCATGCTCGTCGCGGCGCTCGGTACCGTCCTGATGATGCCGCTCGGCGTCCCCGTCGTCGTGCCGGGGCTCTCCGTCGAAGCCTGGACGGTCGCGCGTCCCCTGCTGGTTCTGCTCATTCTTCCGATGGGCGCCGGCATGGCCCTGCGTGCCGTTCACCGGCCGATCGCACAGAAACTGCTCGCCGTCGTTCGGCCGATTGCCGGTGCGGCGACGGTCGTCCTGCTGCTGGCGATCGCCATTCGCCACGGCCAGGGCTTCTTCGGCGCGATCGGTAGCTTTGCCATTGCCGGGCAGCTTCTCTATGCGATCGGTCTCATTGCCGGCGGGTATCTGCTTGCGATCCGCCTGCCGCCTGCACGGCGCAGCGTCGTCTGCCTCGGCGCCTGCACGCGCAATCTCGGCGCCGCCCTCGCGCCGCTGCTCGTGGCCGATCCCGATCCCCGAACCACGGTCATGGTTGCGCTCGGTGTCCCGCTGACCCTCGCAGCGACCTGGCTCGCTTCAGGCTGGCTGGGCAAGGTCCCGGCCGAAGTCTCGTCGAAGGCACCATCATGAGCTGGCTTTTCCGCTACCGCCTGGGCGAGTTCGCGAGATCTTCGTTCTGGCTGTTCCCCTCCCTCGCGCTGCTGGTCGCATGGCTGGCAGGAAAGCTCGTCCTGGGGCTCGTTCCCGATCCGAGCTGGCCACGCTTCGACGATGGCGATGTCGAGGGCATGCGCGTCTCCATGGCCGCCTTCGCCTCCTCGATGCTGACATTCATGGTCTACGCGGTTTCGGCGCTGCTGCTGGCCGTCCAGCTCGCCAGCGGCCAGATTACGCCGCGCATCATCAGGATGACGTTCAGCCGCTGGGAGATGAAGGTTGCGGCCAGCATCTTCGTCTTCGCCTTTGGCATCACCATGGTTGCCCTGGCCAACACGACCGAACAGGTGCGTCACGGCGTGCTGATCCTTCTCGCCATCGCCGGGAACATCCTGGCCATCGCCGTCTTCTTCTGGTTCGTCGAGGAAGTCGGGCTCGGCCTGCGGCCGGTCACGGTGCTGCAGAAGGTGTTCGCGGACGGCAAGGATGCCATGGACAGCGTCTACCAGGGGGCTTTCGATCCTGCGCGGGCGGAAAGCCAGGGGATGGCCCAGGAACTTGTGGGGCGCCCCGGCCGCATCGTCGAACGGATCGGTCCGTCGGGGACCTTTCTGGCCTTTGGCGGGCGCGAGCTCATGGCACTTGCGACGAGGGCCGGCTGCACGATCGAGATCATCCCGCAGATAGGAGATTTCGTTTCGACCGGAGACCCGTTGGCCCGCCTCTATCCCGCCGATGCGCGTTTGAGCGAGGAAGCACTCAATGCGCTGGTCGCCTTCGGCCCGGAGCGCACGATGCGTCAGGATCCGATGTTCGCCTTCCGCATCATGGTCGACGTGGCGTCTCGCGCCCTTTCACCCGCGGTCAACGATCCGACGACGGCCGTGCTGGCCATCGATCAGATCCACCGGCTGCTGCGATACGCCGGACAGAAGAATCTCGACAATGCGAGGGTTCACGATGCCGGCAACACGCTGAGACTCGTTTTCCCGACGCCCGACTGGGACAACATCGTCAGCCTGGCCGTCACCGAAGTGCGGCAGTACGGCGCTTCCAGCACCCAGGTCGTTCGCCGTCTGCGAGCCATGCTCGAGCATCTTGTCGAACGGTTGCCGCCATCGCGCGCACCCTCGCTGCAGAGCGAGCTCGCCCTGCTGGAGCAAACCGTCGAGCGCTCCTTCCCGGAACCTGAAGATCGTCGGCGCGCGAACAAGGGCGATCTGCAAGGCCTTGGAGGATCCTCCGGCAGGTCGGACGGTTAGGTCGGCGAACATTGGCGCAGGTCAAGCTGCGTCGGTATCCCGCTCGGCCTCGATACCCTGCGGTACGGCCAGGATCTCGTGGCGGACGTCTTCGACGAAGCGCTGCGAGATCTGGACAGACGCCGTTCGATCCGCGCCATGGTTCGCTGACGGCATCAAGGTGAACGGAGTGCGTGGCCTCCATCGGCGATTGATCCATCTCAAGGCTTGATCCGGCGGCGCGCGTATCGTCGGGTAAGCTGGGGGAGACGCATGGACGCAACCGCACATGGTCACATGATCGCATCCGTGCCGTACAAGGCGGCTGACGAGCGTCGCGCCGAGGGAAAGGCGCTGCGGGAGGCCGTTCCGCGCGCTTCACAGCGTGAAGGGAAGCCCCGCAAGGAGGATCCTCTCTTCCTGCAGATCAAGGAGGCCAAGGCCTCGGTTCTAGAGCCCTATGCAGGTGCGAGTGCCCACGCCAACCACGGCCAGCGGGTGGTGGCCGGGCAGAGGCTGATGCAGTCGGCGAGCGACCTGTTTCTGGGATGGGGTACCGGCTTGAGCAAGCGGCATTTCTACGTGCGCCAGCTTCGCGACATGAAGACCAGTGCCATCATCGAGGATTTCGATGCCAGCGATCTGCGCGCCTATAGCCGTGTCTGCGGCTGGGCATTGGCGCGCGCCCATGCCCGCTCCGGCGATCCTGCCAAGATTGCGGGATACCTGGGCTCGAGCGAGGTTTTCGACGACGCGATGTGTGACTTTGCCGTGGCGTATGCGGACCAGGCGCAGCGCGACCACCGCGCCTTCGTCAGGGCAGTGCGCCAGGGCAGGGTCAAAGCCGTCGTCGAGACGAGCTGAGCGTCCCATGACAATCGACCTGCTGGCTTCGACCGCCGGCCATATCGTGGAACTGATTGGGGTCCTCGTCCTGTTGGCGGGTGCGTTCCTGGCCATCGGCGCCTGCCTGATCCGCATTCGCCGGGGGGCCAGCCCGGAGGACGCCTATCACGGTCTGCGCACCGACCTCGGGCGGGCGATTCTGCTTGGCCTGGAATTTCTCGTCATCGCCGACATCATCGGAACCGTGGCGATAGAGCCCACCCTTTATAATCTTGGTGTCCTGGCGGTGATCATCGCCATCCGCACCCTGCTTGGGTTCGCGCTGGAGCTCGAGGTCAGCGGGCGTTGGCCCTGGCAAAAAGACAGGCAGTGACCATGCGCCCGTGCGGCTCGCTGGTCGTGCTGGCCGCGGCGGCACTGTGCGGCTGCAGCAGCATCGGGCCGGGAACCGTGCCTCGCGACCGCGCCGACTATGCCGCCGCGATCGGGGATTCCTGGAAGTAGCAGACGCTGCTCAACATCGTGCGGTTGCGTTACGGCGACTATCCGATGTTCATGGAGATCGGCCAGGTCATCGCGGGCTACCAGTTCCAGACAACTGGCGGAGCAGGGTTCGGAATTGCCAACTACACCAGCGCCGCGACGGGCGTGGTGCCGCCCGCTGTTGGCGGTACGGCGGCCGTCGGTGCGACTTTCATCGACCGGCCGACCATAATCTATGCCCCACTCACCGGGACGGACTTCGTCCGCAAGCTGATGGAGCCGATGCCGCCAAGCGCGGTGCTGTTCCTGCTGCAGGCGGGATACAATGCGACCGTCGTGATGCCGCTCACCGTGGAGTCCATCAACGGTATCGCCAACGAATCGCGGCGGCCGGGGATGTCCCGGCCAGCGGATCCACGATTCCTGCGGCTCACCCAGCTCCTGTACGAGCTGCAGCAGGCCAACGCACTGCAGATCCGGATCAACCGCAAGAAAGATGGCGAGAACACGCTGATCGGCTTCCCTCCGGCTGGGGGCAGCCCGGCCAATGTGGCTTCGCAGATTGCCGAAGTCCGCAGTATTCTCCACCTTTCACGCCCTGCCGGCGATTACTCGGTGCGGTACGGCGGCTATTCCGGCAAGTCGGACGAAATCGCGCTGGTGACGCGTTCGATGCTCCAGGTGATGCTCGAACTCGGAATCCTGACACAGGTGCCCGAAGCCGACGTCTCGAGCGGGCGCGCCATGCCCGGGGCCACCATGGCGCACGCCTCGGAGGGCACGACTCCGCCGCTCATCAACGTCCTGAGCGGGCCGTCGGCGCCGTCCGATTCCTACGTGGCCGTACCCTACAAGGGGCGCTGGTTCTGGATCGCCGAGACCGACATCCGGTCGAAGCTGATCTTCGGGAGCGTGATGCTTCTCTTCTCGATATCCGATGTCGGCGTGCGGTCGGCGCCGCCGGTCGTCACCGTGCCAGCCAACTAGACGGCTGGCACGCGGTCGGTAAGCCCTACGGCTGTTCCCGCGCGGTGTCGGTGCCGCGTTCCGCCTCGTCGAAGGCGGTCTTGATCATCCACCAGCAGAACAGGACGCCGAACAGGCTGAGCGACAGGCCGAAGGCCAGGATGCCGAAGTCGCGCGCGGCGCCCGCCATCAGCAGGCCCACGAGGCCGAGCAGGCCGGCGAAGATTCCCATGATCCAGTGAGACATGTCGTTTCTCCTCTATTTGTCGTCGTCGTCGAACAGGATGCGGCCGGCGGCCCCGTCGGGGTCATCGTACTGGCCGTTGCGGAGCGCCCACAGAAAGGCGGCGAGCGCGATGAGTCCCAGAAGCAGGGCGACCGGCACGAGGACCAGCAGGCTGTCCATCAGCGCGGTCCTTTTGCCGGGTGTCCCGCGCCGAGGCGCAGCGCGTTGCCGATCACCAGCAGCGAGGAAGACGACATCGCCACCGCGGCGACGAGCGGCGTGACCTCGCCCAGGATGGCGAGCGGCACGGCGCTGAGATTGTAGAGCAGCGCCAGCGCCAAGTTCTGGCGCACCAGGCGGTCGGCGCGGCGGGCGACGTCCAGCGTCTCGATCGCCGGCGCCAGCGCCTCGCCCTGGAAGACGGCATCGGCGGCATTCTGCGTCGCCTCGGCGGCGCTGGTGGGCGACAGCGAGGCATGCGCGGCGGCGAGCGCCGGCGCATCGTTCAGCCCGTCGCCGACCATCATCACCTTGCGTCCCTCGGCGGCGAGCGTGGCGAGGCGCGCGACCTTTGCCGCAGGCGTGGCCTCGGCCTGCCAGGTCGCGATGCCGGCGGCGCGCGCGGCCTCGGCGACGACGGCCGGTCGGTCGCCGGACAGGAGTTCGACCTGCAGGCCGCGCGCCTGCAGCGCCGCGACGGTGGCGGCCGCGTCGGGCCGCAGCCGGTCGGCGAAGGCGAAGCGGTGCGGCGGGCCTCCGTCGCGCACGAACCACAGTTCGGAGCGCCCGTCGTCGACCGGCGCGGCGACGCCGCAGAAAGCGGCCGATCCCAGCCGGCTGTCATGCGTGGCAAGTCCCTGGCCGGCATGTTCGACGACACCATCGGCGGGCGCCACGTCGGGCAGGGCGCGGGCCAGCGCCCGGGCCAGCGGATGGCGCGAGGCCGCCGCAAGCGCGGCTGCGCTGCGGCAAACCTCGGGGTCGGACGGCGCGTCGACGAGTTCGGGCCGGCCCAGCGTCAGCGTACCGGTCTTGTCGAGCACGACATGGTCGATCTGCGCCAGCCGCTCCAGCGCCGTCGGCGAGAGCAGCAGGACGCCCGACCGCAGCAGCCGCGTGCTGGCCACGACCTGCACGACTGGCACCGCGAGTGCCAGGGCGCAGGGGCAGGTGATGATCAGCACGGCGGTGGCGACCAGCAGCGCGCGATCCCACGAGAGGCCGCCGAGGAGGAACCAGCCGAGGAAGGTGAGCAGCGCGGTGGCATGCACGACCGGCGCATAGGCGCGCGCCACGCGGTCGGCGAGGGCCACGAAGCGCGAGCGGCCGCGCTCGGCCGCTTCGACCAGCCGCACGATTTCCGCGAGCAGCGTGCGTTCGCCGGAGGCTGTGACGCGCACGCGCAGGGCGGCGCCGAGATTGACCATGCCGGCGAAGACCCGCGACCCGGGCGCCACCGCCAGCGGCAGGCTCTCGCCGGTGACCAGCGAGGCGTCGAGTGTGGAGGCGCCTTCACTCACCAGCCCGTCGGCGCCCAGCCGCTCGCCCGCGGCGACCAGCAGCACGTCGCCCGGCACCAGCGCATCGACACGCCGCGATGCCGTGCCGCCGTCCGGCAACAGGATCGTGGCGGTGCGCGTGGTGAGCGCCATCAGCGCGCGCACCGCGTGCCGCGCCCGGCCGCGCGCGCGGCGGTCGAGATAGCGGCCGATCAGCAGGAAGAAGAGCAGCGTGATCGCCGAATCGAAATAGGCATGCTGCTCGCCCGCCCAGGCTTCGTGCAGGCTGACGAGGCAGGCCAGTGTGACGCCGATCGAGATCGGCACATCCATGTTGGTGCGGCCGGCGCGCAGCGCGGCGAAGGCCGAGCGGAAGAAGGGCTGGCCGGCATAGGCGACGGCGGGCAGGGCGATGGCCGCGGACAGCCAGTGGAAGAGCGTGCGCGTCGCCTCGCCCATCGAGCCGTCGTGGCCCGACCAGACGGCGACCGACAGCAGCATGACGTTGGCCGCGGCAAAGCCCGCGACCGCCAGGGCCCGTAGCAGTTCGCGTGCTTCGCGGTCGTCCTCCGCCGTGACGGCGAGCGCGTCGTAGGGGGCGAGGCGGAAGCCCAGCGCGGCGACCAGGCCGGCATGGGCATTGGCCTCGGCCGGGGCGCCGTGCCAGGCGAGCGACAGGCGGCGCGTCGACAGATGCACCCGCGCCTTCGTGACGGCCGGGTTGCGGGCGAGCAGGCTCTCGATCAGCCAGACGCAGGCCGCGCAGTCGAGTCCGTCGACCAGCAGTTCGAGCGTGCACTGGTCCTTGCCGGCTTCGCGCGCATGGGTCGCGAAGTCGGCCTCCAGCGGCTCGGGCCGCCGGGCACGCCGCTCCTCGAGGCGGGCGTAGAAGCCATCCAGGCCTGCCGCGCCGATGATGGCGTGCGCGCTCGCGCAGCCGCTGCAGCAGAATGCGTCGTCGCCCCGCCCGCGCACCGGCGCGCCGCAATGCGCGCAGGCCTGCGCGGTGCGGCTCGCGGTCGGTGCGGCGAAGAGGGCGGCGTCGGTCACTTGAGGAACATGCGTTGCGTCTGGGCGAAGCGCTCGCCGTTGCGCTCCACCACGATATCGACGTCCCAGTTGCCGCGTGCGGGCAGGGCAACGTGGCCCTCGTGCCGGCCGGCGTCGACCGCGGCCATCGCAACGTCGAGCGGCGGGCGCTTCTCGGCCGGCCGCACCAGCTCGACCATCACGCGGGCACCCGCCAGCGGTGCGCCGGACCGATCGGACAAGGTCAGTTCGAGGCGATCACTCTGCGGATGCCAGAAGGTGACGACGCGCCAGCCCAGGGTGTCGCGGGCCTGCTGGGCGGCGACGACGTCGTTGTAGTGCAGTCCGCGGTCGCGTGGCTTCGGCGTGTAGAGGCCGGAGAAGGATCCGACCGCGAACCAGATCATGGTGCCGTTGACCGCGAATACGATCGCGAAACCCAGCACGAAGAGCCAGGGGATATGGCGATCGCGGCCGACGGTCGTGGTGGCGGTTGTCATGGCGTGTCTCCTCAGCGGGCTGGTCCGACGAACACCGCATCGTGCGCGGCGCGCGTGCTGCTTCCGGTCTCGCGTATGTCGAAGGCGATGGGCCGGGTGCCGGCCGGCGCGGCCGAAGCGGGCACCGTGACGAAGACGCGATAGGTGCCGACCGTGTCGGGATGCACGGCGAGTTCGGCTTCGCCGCCCTCGGTGCCGGCGCCGACGACGCCCAGCGTCGCCTGCGGCAGGCCGGACACGGACAGCAGGTAGCGGTGCTCCTGCCGCTGCTTGTTCAGGATCTTCACCGTATAGGCGTTGCGGATGTCGCCGTTGGACAGGCGCACGAAGTTCGGGCTGCGATCGCGCTGGACCGTCAGCTCGGCGGTGGTGCGCAACACGAAGGCCGTGAGGAAAATCGCCGCCACCACGAGGAGCAGGCCGGCATAGAGCACCGTGCGCGGCCGAATGGGGCGCCAGCGCGCCTGCTGTCCGCCCTTGGTCCGTTCCTTGACCTGCTGGTTGGCCAGCGTGTCCCAGCGGATCAGGCCGCGCGGCCGGCCGACCTTGTCCATGGTCTGCGTGCAGGCATCGACGCAGAGCGAGCAGCCGATGCATTCGATCTGCTGGCCGTCGCGGATGTCGATGCCGGTGGGACAGACGGCGACGCACAGGTTGCAGTCGACGCAGTCGCCGCGGCCCTCCCAGCCGTCACCGGCCTTGTGCTTGCCGCGCTTCTCGCCGCGCCACTTCTGGTAGGTGACGATCAGGCTCTGCTCGTCGAGCATGGCGGCCTGGAAGCGCGGCCACGGGCACATGTAGGTGCAGACCTGCTCGCGGGCCCAGCCTGCCAGGACATATGTCGTCGCCGTCAGGAGTCCGACGAAGACGTAGACCTCGGCGGAGGCTTCGCCCCGGAAGATCTTCACCAGGGTGGTCGGCGCATCGACGTAGTAGAAGACCCAGGCGCCGCCGGTCGCCGCCGCGATGACGAGCCACGCCGCATGCTTCAGCGTCTTGCGCGCCGCCTTCGCAACGGACATCGGCTGGCGGTCCATCCGCATGCGTTCGTTGCGGTCGCCCTCGATCAGCCGCTCGACCCACATGAAGAGATCGGTCCACACGGTCTGCGGACAGGTGAAGCCGCACCACACGCGCCCGAACAGCGAGGTGGCGAGGAACAGGCCGAAGGCGGCCAGGATCAGTAGGCCGGTGACGAAGTAGACTTCCTGCGGCCAGATCACCGTGTCGAAGAACCAGCCGCGCCTTCCGTCGAGATCGATCAGGATGGCCTGGCTGGGCGCATCCGGGCCGCGATCCCAGCGGATCCACGGCACGAGATAATAGATGCCCAGAAGCAGGACGAGGACGCCCCACTTGATGCGCCGCCACTGCCCGGCGATGGCGCGCGGGTAGACCTTGATGCGCGTGACGTAGAGCGGCAACGCTTCCTTCTGCGTGCGCAGGGAAACCGCTTCGTCGTCGTGGACGCGATTGTCCATGGTACGCCTGCCCGCATCGCGCCTAGCGGCCGCCGCCCAACGCGTGGACGTAGATGGCCAGCATCTTCATGGTCGCCTCGTCGAGGCGGCCGCTCCATGCCGGCATGCTGCCGTTGCGCGCGTAGAAGATGGACCGGTAGACCGAGTCGCGGTCGCCACCATAGAGCCACAACCCGTCGGCGAGATTGGGGGCACCCAGCTCCTGGTTGCCCTTGCCCTCGGCGCCGTGGCACGCGACGCACTGCTCCTGGTAGATCTTCGCGCCTTCCGGCGTGGCCTTCGCCTTGCCCGAGAGGCTGAGGACATAGTCGGTGACGGCGGCCACCTGGGCGCCGGTCAGCAGGCCGTCGACGCCGAAGCGCGGCATCATCGACTGGCGCGACTTGTCGTCGGCGTTGCGGATGCCATGCCGGATGGTGGTGTAGATCTGGTCGAGGCTGCCGCCCCAGATCCAGTCGTCGTCGACCAGGTTGGGGAAGCCCGGGCTGCCGGCGCCGCCCGCGCCGTGGCACTGCATGCAGTTGGTCTGGAAGGCCGAGCGGCCGCCGGCCATCGCGAAGTTGAGCAGCTCCGGCTCCTTGGCGATCTGGGCGAGCGGCGTTGCACGGATGCGGTCGACATAGACCGCGCGCGACTTGGCCTGGGCCTCGAGCGCCTGGGTCAGCTCGACCCGGCTCGAATAGCCCAGAGAGCCCTCGGTATGTCCGTTCAGCCACGGCCAGGACGGGTAGAGGAAGCAGTAGACGGCCGCGAAGACGATGGTGGCGTAGAAGGTATAGACCCACCAGGTCGGCAGCGGCGTGTTCAGCTCCTTGACGCCATCCCATTCATGGCCGGTCGTGTCGCGGCCCGACAGTGTGTCCTTCTCGATCTTGGTCGGCATGACGGGTCCTTCAGCGGTCGTCGTCTTTGAGGGGAATCTGCGCATCCTTCTCGAAGCGCTTCTTGTTGCGCGGCCGCCAGGCCCAGAAGGCGATGCCGGCGAAGACGATCAGCGCCCATACGGTCCACAGCGAGCCCAGGAACTCACCCAGCGATTGCAGGGTCATGGCCGCCTCCTACTGCCGCAGCCGCTCGGGCGGCAGGTCGCCGAAGCTGACCAGCGTGCCGAGCATCTGCAGGTACGACACCAGCGCATCCATCTCGGTGATGGAAGTCGTGTTGCCGTTGAACTTGCCGACGACGACGCGCGGATAGCGCTTCTCGAGGGCCGTCGGATCGAGGTCGGGATTGACCTGTGCTTCCAGGTCCGCCTTGGCGTTGGCGATCATCTCGTCGGTGTAGGGCGTTCCGACCGCGCGCAGCGTCTTCAGGTGCTGGGCGATGTCGCTGTAGTCGAGCGGCTTGTCGGCCAGGAACGGGTAGGCCGGCATGATACTCTCCGGCACCACGGCGCGCGGCGAGGCGAGATGCGCCACGTGCCAGTCGTTGGAGTAGCGGCCGCCGACGCGCGCGAGGTCCGGGCCGGTGCGCTTGGAGCCCCACTGGAACGGCTTGTCGTACATGCTCTCGGCGGCGAGGCTGTAGTGACCGTAGCGCTCGACCTCGTCCTTGAAGGGCCGGATCTGCTGGCTGTGGCAGAGGTAGCAGCCTTCGCGGATGTAGATGTTGCGCCCGAGCAGCTCGAGCGGCGTGTAGGGTCGCACGCCATCGACACGCTCGATCGTCGTCTCAATGGTGAACAGCGGGATGATCTGGACCAGGCCGCCGATCGATACGGTGATCAGCGTCAGGACGAGCATCAGAATGGCGTTCTTCTCGATCCATTCGTGACGGATGAACATCGCGCGTCTCCTAGGCTGCGAGGGCAGGGCGGGGACGGGCGGCGAGCGTTGCCTCGCCACGGATCGTGCGCCACATGTTGTAGGCCATCAACAGCCCACCGGTGAGGAAGAAGATCCCGCCCAGCAGCCGGATGGCATAGAAGGGCTGCATGGCCGCGACCGTCTCGACGAACGAGTACTGGAGGAAGCCGAGCTCATCGTAGGCACGCCACATCAAACCCTGCATGATGCCGCTCACCCACATCGCCGTGATGTAGAGGACGATGCCGATGGTCGAGATCCAGTAGTGCCAGCCCATCAGGCGCGTCGACCACATGCCCGTCCGGTTCCACAGCTTCGGCACCATGTAGTAGAGCGTGCCGAACACGATGAAGGCGACCCAGCCCAGCGCGCCGGAATGGACATGGCCGATCGTCCAGTCGGTGTAGTGACTGAGCGAATTGACGGCCTTGATCGACATGACCGGGCCCTCGAACGTCGACATGCCGTAGAAGCCGACGGCGGTGACGGAGAAGCGCAGGCCGGGATCGGTGCGCAGCTTGTCCCAGGCGCCCGACAGCGTCATCAGGCCGTTGATCATGCCGCCCCAGCTTGGCATCCACAGCATCACCGAGAAGACCATGCCGAGCGTCTGCGCCCAGTCGGGGAGCGACGTGTAGTGCAGGTGATGCGGGCCGGCCCAGATGTACATGAACACCAGGGACCAGAAGTGCACGATGGACAGGCGGTAGGAATAGACCGGCCGGTTCGCCGCCTTCGGGATGTAATAGTACATCATGCCGAGGAAGGCCGCGGTCAGGAAGAAACCGACCGCGTTGTGGCCGTACCACCACTGGATCATCGCATCCTGCACGCCCGACCAGGCACCGTAGCTCTTGGTCCCGGTGATCGACACCGGCAGCGCGAGGTTGTTCACGATGTGCAGCATCGCGATGGTGACGATGAAGGCGAGGTAGAACCAGTTGGCCACGTAGATGTGCGGCTCCTCGCGCTTCAGCACGGTGCCGAGATAGGCCAGCAGGTAGGCGACCCAGACGATCGTCAACCACAGGTCGACGAACCATTCGGGCTCGGCGTACTCCTTGCTCTGCGTGATGCCGAGCAGGTAGCCGGTGGCGGCCATGACGATGAAGAACTGGTAGCCGAGCAGGATGAACCAGGCGAGCGGCTCGCCGCCGAAAAGGCGGGCGCGGCAGGTGCGCTGCACGACGTGGAAGGCGGTGCCGATCAGCGCGGTGCCGCCGAAGGCGAAGATCGCCGCCGACGTGTGCAGCGGCCGCAGGCGCCCGAAGGTGAGGTAGGGGCTGTCGAAGCTGAGCTGCGGCCAGACGAGCTGGGCGGCGATGATGACGCCGACAAGGAAGGCCGCAACCCCCCAGAACATCGTCAATACGACGGCGGCCCGGATCGGATCCTCGACATAGTGCGGCGTTGCTCGCGCACCGGCTGACAGCACGGCTGGACTCGACATGATCTCTCCCGCTTTGACGCGGGGAGACTAGGGAGGTGGCCCGCAATCTCCCTTGATGTGGGTCAAGGCTTCGCGCCGCCAGCCGGTATGAAGTGTCGCATCATGTCCGGGAAAAACTCACCATGAGCGAACCTGTTGCAGTGTTTCCGGGCCCGTCGCCGCAGATCCGGCGCGTGCCCATAGACCGGCCCTGGGTGTGGCTGGCCGCGGGCTGGAAAGATCTCTGGGCGGCGCCGGCGAGCGGCCTCGCGTGGGGCGCTGGGGCGGTCGCGGCGGGCTGGGCCTCCATCGCGCTGCTGCTGTGGTTCGAGCAGCCCTGGCTGGTCCTGCCGCTCAGTGCCGGCTTCTTCTTCGTGGGACCGTTCATGGCGGTCGGCCTGTACGAAACCAGCCGCCGGCTCGGCGCGGGTCTGCCGGTGGACGGCGCCGCGACGCTGGCCGCCTGGCGGCGCAATACCGACCAGATCGCGCTGATGGGGGTCGTGCTGCTGCTGCTGCATCTCGCGTGGATGCGCGCCGCGCAACTCCTGTTCGCCCTTTTCCAGGGACAGGGCGTGCCGTCGTGGGACCGTTTCACCGACGTCCTCTGGCATTCCGCCCGCAGCCTTCCTTTCCTGGCGGCCGGCGTGGTGATCGGCGCGGCCCTTGCGGCGCTCGCCTTCGTCATCGGTGCTTTTTCGATTCCGCTACTGCTCGACCGCCGCCATTCGAACGTGTTCGAGGCGATCGCCACCTCGGTTGCCGCGGTGCGCCTCAACCCGCGTCCGATGCTGTTGTGGGCGGGCCTGATCGTCCTGCTGGTCGCCATGGCCATGGTGCCGGGGCTGCTCGGCCTGGTCGTCGTGCTGCCGGTGGTGGCGCACGCCACCTGGCACGCCTATCGCGATGTGGTGGTCTTCGAGCCGGCTCCAACCTCCGGTGAAGCCACCGCCGCTGCCTCTCCGTAATTCTCCGTAGTCGAATCCCGGAATTTTCTGCCGGCGGGACAGGTCGTATCGATGCTTGCGGACTTGGCGGATGTGAGGCCGGGTCGAGAGAGGGGACATGAGCAGATATTCGAAGCCAATGACTCCGCAGGAGTTCGTCCAGGACGTGAGCGGAATCGGTCTGTGGCTGTACGCCTCCATTCTGCTCGTGCTCGCGATCGCCGCAGCCCTCGAGGCGCTCGTTACGGTGTAAGGTCGCCTGCCGAAGCATGGGCGAAGGTGGCTCAATTCGGGTGCAATTCCCGCTGCACGATCCGAGACGCGCATCGAAGCAGTACGGCAGGGCGCTCGTAGTCGCCGCCTGAGTCGATCGCCGGCTACAGCCGCTGGCTCGCCAGGGCAAGCATGACCAAGGCGTTGCCCACCAGCAGCGGAGCGCTCACCCATGTCGCGGCCGCGCGTATGCGGCGCCGCATGATCAGTCCGCCCCAGCCGACGGCCACGAGCGCGGGCACGGTGCCCAGGGCAAAACCCGTCATCGCCAGGGCGCCTTCCGTCACCGAGCCGGTGCCAGCCGCGGCCGCAAGCGCGGCGTAGAGCAGGCCGCAGGGCAGGAAGCCCAGCAGGACGCCGAGCCCGTACCGCCCGGCCGGGTGGCGGGAACGCGACAGCGGAGAGGCGAGCCGCGACAGGGTGGAACTCCAGGGAGTCGTCGTACCCCCGATCGCCAGGCCGGCCGCCTGCGCGATCAGCAACAGCGCCGCGACCGCGAGCAGGAGCGAGGAGGCCCAGGCGAAGCCGGTGGTGGCGGCGAAGAGCGCGGTGGCGCTGCCGGCAATGGCGCCCAGCGCCGTGTAGGTCGTGGCTCGTCCCAGATGATAGGGCACCAGCGCCGCGCCCGAGGCGCGGCGCCACTCCCCGTACCCGGACAGGGGCGTGGCGTCCGTGGCGGCCATCACCTGGCCCAGCACGAAGGGGCCGCACATGCCGGCGCAATGCAGCGCACCGCCCGCGAGGCCGGCCAGGAACAAGGCCAGCGGCAGGGACGCCGCGAACGCTGAAGGATGCAGGCCTTCGCCACAGAGGGCGATGAGGCGCGAGACGATTTCCATGTCCTGATTGGACACTTTCGGTGGCTCCAGCGTCTTGACCTGCATCAAGGCGGGCGGGGGCATGGGGCAGCAGATTTCGATGCCTGCCAAGGAGCTGCCGATGACCTACAAGACGATCCTGGTCCATTGTGACGCCGGCCCGAAGGTCGCCCAGCGACTCGTTGTGGCCGCGGACCTCGCGGAGCGGGACGCCGCGCATCTGGTGGGCCTGCATGCAAGTCCGCCGCTGGAGGCCCCGGTCTTCTTCGAGGGCATGCCCATGGACAGTCTCTTCGCCAGCTATGAAGCCGGCGCCAAGGCCGACGAGGGCGCCGCGCGCAAGGCATTCGACAAGGCGCTCAAGGGGCGGCACCTCTCCTCCGAATGGCGCGTGACGGAGGGCTTCATCGACACCGAGCTCGCCGTGCAGGCGCGCTACGCCGATCTCCTCGTGGTCGGCCAGACCGATCCAGAGGCGCAGACGCCCACGCCGTCGGACCTGCCGGAATCCGTGGTTCTTTCGACCGGCCGTCCGTGCCTCGTCGTGCCGCATGTGGGCGTCCGCAAGCCGCCCGGCCAGAACGTACTTCTGTGCTGGAACGCGACCCGCGAAAGCGCACGGGCCGCGGCCGACGCGCTGCCGTTCCTGCGTGCCGCCCGCAAGGTGACGGTGCTCGTCGTCGACCCGCGCACTTCACCCAACGGGCATGGCGCCGAGCCGGGCGCCGACGCCGCGCATTGGCTGGCGCGTCATGGCGTGAAGGTGACGGTGCAGCGCGACGTCGCGGCAGACACGGATGTCGGCGGGGTCATCCTGTCGCGCGCCGCCGATCTCGACGTCGACCTGATCGTGATGGGCATCTACGGACACAGCCGGGTGCGCGAGATGGTGTTGGGTGGCGCCAGCCGCACGCTGCTCGCCAGCATGACGGTTCCGGTCTTCATTTCGCATTGAGGCGGGCGATCGTGGACGGCACCAACCTCACGCGGCGGAGCCTGGCGGCGTACGACCGGCCCGTTCCGCGATACACCAGCTATCCGACCGCCGCACAATTCCATGCGGCAGTGGGGCCGTCGGATCATCGCGCCTGGCTCGCGGCCCTGCCCGATGACCGCGCCACGGTCTACCTGCATGTGCCGTTCTGCAAGCAGCTCTGCTGGTATTGCGCCTGCAACACGTCGGCGATGAGCCGGACGCAGCCGCTCGACGACTATGCGCAGGCGCTGATGCGTGAGATCGACCTGGTTGCCGATGCCGTTCCGCATCTGCTGGTGGGCACGATCCAGTGGGGCGGCGGCACGCCCTCGCAGCTCGGCGCCGTGCGCCTGGCCCAGGTCTCGCGGCATCTGGCGGGGCGGTTCGACCGGGCCAGCAGCGCCGAAACGTCGGTCGAGGTCGACCCGCGATTCTGCGACGAGGCCTTCGTTGCGGCAATGGTCGATGCCGGCGTCACGCGGGTGAGCGTCGGCGTGCAGGACTTCGACATCGACGTGCAGTCGGCCATCAACCGGCTTCAGTCGGTCGAGGTCACGGGCGCGGCCATCGGGCGGTTCCGGGACTCCGGCGTGCGGCACGTGAACATCGATCTCGTCTATGGACTGCCGCGCCAGACGCTGGACTCGCTGTCGCGCACGCTCGATGTCGCCCTCGCGATCCGTCCCGAACGCTTTGCGGTGTTCGGCTACGCGCACGTGCCCTGGATGAAGACGCGGCAGCAGCTCATCGACGTGTCGACCCTTCCCGGTTTGCCGGAGCGCGCCGCGATGGCCGATCTTGTCGCCGAGCGGCTCGTCGCGGCCGGCTACAATCGGATCGGTCTCGATCATTTCGCCCTGCCGGCGGATCCGTTGGCGACGGCGGCGGGCCGCGGCCAGCTGCGTCGCAGCTTTCAGGGTTATGTCGCCGAGGCGTTGCCCTCGGTCGTCGGCCTCGGCGCCTCGGCGATCTCGAGCCTGCCCCAGGGATTCGTCCAGAACGCATCCGATACCAAACGGTACCAGTCCGCCATCGCGGCGGGCCTGCTTGCGACCGAGCGGGGCGTGGCGACCCATGCCGCGGACCGGCTGCGTGCCGAGATCATCGACCGCTTGATGTGCAACTTCTCTGCGGACCTGGGCGAGATCTGCCGCCGACACGAGTTCGCGGTTGGACCCTTCCTGGCCGGCATAGCGGAACTGCCGGCGCTGATCGATGACGGCCTCGTGCGCCTCGACGGCGATCGGCTGCATGTCACCGATCGCGGGCAGCCGCTGGTGCGGTTCGTGTGTGCCGCCTTCGACCAATACCTTGCCCAAGGCAAGGGACGCCATTCCAGCGGGATCTGACGGAGTCATTCGATGAGCACCTATCTTCTCGTTCAGCGCCATGTCGAGGCCGCACTCGCCGAGGCGGCGGCCAAGGGTATCGACGGCGATGTCGTGGCCCGTTCCCTGCTGTCCGAGGCGATCCGGATCTTCCGGCTCAACCGCTCGGCCGGGGATATCGCCGCAGAGCTCGGCGCGGCGATCGACAATCTCGACGAGGATGCGCCGCTCGCCTTCATCCGGCCCTGAGTTTCGTCCCGCCCCTCGGGCGTGCTATCGTCGGCGACAAGCGCCGCCGATCGATGCAGAAGCCATTTCCATGAGCGAAACGACATTAGCCTTGGCGCTGGAGGCGGCCGAGGCACGGCTGCGCTCGGTCCTGCAGACCGTGCCGGACGCCATGCTGATCATCGACGAGAAGGGACTGATCGAGTCGCTGAGCACGACGGCCGAACGGCTGTTCGGCTACGATCATGCCGAGGTCGTGGGCTGCAACGTCAGCATTCTCATGCCGTCTCCCGATCGGGAGCGCCACGACGCCTATATCGAGCGTTATCTGGCGACTGGCGAGAAGCGCATCATCGGCATCGGTCGCATCGTCGTCGGACAGCGCAAGGACGGCTCGACCTTTCCGATGCA
This sequence comes from Reyranella humidisoli, assembly GCF_019039055.1. Lineage (NCBI taxonomy): Bacteria > Pseudomonadati > Pseudomonadota > Alphaproteobacteria > Hyphomicrobiales > Reyranellaceae > Reyranella > Reyranella humidisoli. Next base: position 809,594 of record NZ_JAHOPB010000001.1, on the reverse strand, counting down.
CCTGACCGTGGGCGAGTTGCGCACCGGCGACCGTCATCATTTCACGGGCTTCATCCGCGACCTCACCGACCAGCAGATGACGGAGTCGCGGCTGAAGGAGCTGCAGTCGGAAGTGACGCACATGTCGCGCTTCACGGCGCTGGGCGAAATGGCGTCGACGCTTGCCCATGAGATCAACCAGCCTCTCACGGCCATCAGCAACTACCTCAAGGGTTCGCAGCGCATTCTGCAGCGGCTCGACGGCGAGGAGGTCGCGGTGCTGCGCGACGCGATCGGCAAGGCCGCGGATCAGGCGCTGCGGGCCGGCCAGATCATCCGGCGCCTGCGCGAGTTCGTATCGCGCGGCGACAGCGAGCGCACGAACGAGAACCTGCCCAAGCTGATCGAGGACGCCAGCACGCTTGCCCTGGTGGGTGCGCGCGAAGGGGGCATCGAAACCGTGTTCCGGCTCGATCCGAACGCCACGCAGGTCTTTGCCGATCGCATCCAGATCCAGCAGGTGCTGGTCAATCTGATCCGCAATGCCATCGAGGCGATGGCCGAGACCACGCCGCCGCGCCGGCTCGAGATCGCAACCGTCCTGAGGGAGGGCGGCTTCGTCGAGGTCTCGGTCGCCGATTCGGGCCCCGGCCTCGCTCCCGAGGTGGCGCGCAACCTCTTCCAGCCGTTCGTCACGACCAAGCGCAAGGGAATGGGACTCGGGCTCTCGATCTGTCGCACGATCGTCGAGGCGCATGCCGGCCGGATATCGGTCGCCGGACGGGAAGGCGGGGGCACCGCCTTTCGCTTCACCTTGCCGTCGATCGCCGGACGCGGGGAGGGCGACGATGTCTAGCCAGGTGGTCCATGTCATCGACGACGATGTCGACGTCCGCCAGTCGCTGGCCTTCCTGCTCAGCACGGCGGGACTGGCCGTGCGCGTCCACGATTCGGCGACCACGTTCCTGCAGCTCCTGCAGGACATCCAGGACGGATGCGTCGTCACCGACATCCGCATGCCGGGAATGGACGGGCTGCAGCTCCAGAAGCGGCTCGCCGAACTGCGCCCCCGTCTGCCGGTGATCGTCATGACCGGCCATGGCGACGTGCCGCTGGCCGTGCAGGCCATGAAGGCCGGTGCCGTCGACTTCATCGAGAAGCCCTTCGACGACGAGGTCCTGCTTGCCGCGATCCGTTCCGCGCTGGCGCGTCATGCCCGCGACAGCGAGCACGAGTCCCGTGTCTCGGCCATCGGCGCGCGCCTCGCCCTCCTGTCGGAGCGCGAGCGCGACGTGCTGAAGGGCCTGGTCGACGGCAAGCCCAACAAGGTGATCGCCTACGATCTCGGTATCAGCGCCCGGACCGTCGAAGTCTACCGCGCCAACGTCATGACCAAGATGCAGGCCGACAGCCTGTCGGCGCTGGTGCGGATGGTGCTGGCGACCGCGCCGCCCGACAAGACATCCGATCCGGGCAGCGCTTCGTCCCCCTGATCGCGGCTGCGTGGCTCAGCGTCGGCCGTCGCCGACCGGCAGAAGGGTCAGCTCGATGAACCGTGTCAGCTCGCCCGGGGCGAGTTTGCGCGGTTCGACGAGTTCGAAGAGGGTCTGGCGCGCGAGCACGACGCGGGCGGCCAGGGCGAGGGGCCGGCCTTCCAGGGACATGCCGGCCGGTAGGCGCAGCGAGAAGCCCATCGGCAGATGCCAGCCGCTTCGTATGACCTGTTCGGTCAGGATCGCCGGCGGATCCTGCGAGGTGTCGAGTAACTGAAGCTGCAGCTCGATGCCTCTTTGCAGCGGTTCCTTCAAGGGATAGGTCGCGGACCCGTTGATCACGATCGCCGGCGGCAGGCGGTCGCCGAGGTCTCGCAGCAACGCGCTCGCGTGAAACATCGTCGCCTGACCCTGGGCGTTCAGGACGCAGGTGAAGCGAAAGAGGAACGATGTGCCGTCGCGCCTTTTCGCCCAGCCATTGCTCGTGATCGTCGTCAGGATGGCCTGCGCGTCCGCATCTTCTGTCTTGTCGATGGTCATCCAGGGACGACCGTCGAGGGCGAGCGTCATGAAGGCCGGATCGCCCTGTCGTACGTTACCGCCGGCCTTGCCGGCGCACCGCGAAAGCAGGTGGACCGGCGCGTTGTCCGCAGGCTCGGCACGGACATCCAGCGACAGGGCCAGCGCGAAAAGCACGACGATGGCTTGTGCGACGCGGACGCATAGCGTCCGCCCCAGTCGCACGAGAGCCGGTGGCTCGGGCTGATGCATCATCTCCTGATCCTCCGGTCTCGAAACGCGGGGCTGCACCCCTCGTGGCTCGGCGCAGAGATACGGTAGAGACGGCGAGGCCGGTCCCCATGATCCAGATCAACGACGGTCCGCTTTCGGGGTGGGACACAAGCGCCCGCCGAATGTCACGCTTCCGAAGCGAGCAGGGGCGTCCCTTATCAGACGGAAAGCCCGACATGCCGCGCGCTTCATCGACGGATCGACCCGCGCCGCGGCCGGCAGGCCGGATCGGACCCGGTATCGTGACCGGCGCCGCCGACGACGATCCGAGCGGTATCGCGACCTACTCGCAGGCCGGGGCCCAGGCCGGGTTCGGCCTGCTCTGGACGGTCGTCCTCACCTGGCCCCTGATGGTGGCGGTCCAGTCGGTCAGCGCCCGTATTGGCCGGGTCACCGGGCGGGGACTCGCGGCCAATCTGTGCCGGGTGTTTCCACGCCCGCTCGTGTTGCTGGCGGTCGCCCTGCTGTTCGTGGCCAACACCGTCAACATCGGCGCGGACCTGTCGGCGATGGGCGCTGCCGTGAACATGCTCCTGCCGTGGGACCGGCATGGCTACACGCTGGGCTTTGCCGCCGTCTCGCTGCTGGCGATCGTGTTCGTCCCCTACAGCCGCTATGTCGGCTTCCTGAAATGGCTGACCTTCTCGCTGCTGGCCTATGCCGGAATCGTGTTCACGGTTCGGCTCGACTGGGCCGCAGTGGCGACCGGTTCCCTGGTGCCGGCCTTTGATCTCGACGGCCGGACGCTGATGCTGGTCGTGGCGGTGCTGGGCACGACGATCGCACCGTACCTGTTCTTCTGGCAGACATCGCAGGAAGTCGAGGACGAGGAAGCCGACCCCGGAGCGGCGCCCCTGATCGTATCTTCCGATCACGCCGGGCGTGAAATCGCCCGCATCAACCGCGAGACCGCCGTCGGCATGGCGGTGTCGAACCTCGTCGCCTTCTTCATCATGTTGACGACCGCCGCGACCCTCCATGCGGCCGGCATCACGGATATCCAGAGCACTGAGCAGGCCGCGGCGGCGCTGCGGCCGATTGCCGGCGAGGCAACGTTCCTGCTGTTCAGCCTGGGCATCGTCGGGACGGGGATGCTGGCGGTGCCGGTGCTGGCCGGATCGGCTGCCTACGCTTTCGGCGAGGTGCTCGGCTGGACCACGGGGCTCGAAAACCGTCCGCGCGATGCGCTCCCATTCTACGCAATCATTGCCGCGGCGATCGGGATCGGCCTCGCGGTCGACTATCTCGCCCTCGATCCCATCAAGGCGCTGGTCTGGTCGGCGGTGTTGAACGGCGTGATCGTGGTCCCGTTCATCGCCGCCATCATGGTCGTCGCGTCGAGACGCGACATCATGGGAGCGTTCGTTGCGAGCTGGTGGCAGCGCGTGCTCGGATGGTTCACCTTCGCGGTGATGGGTGCCGCCTCGGTGGCCATGTTCGTCCTGATGTAGGCGGGCCGCGGCCCCTGCGAAAGAGCCGGGCCTTGAGCCACATCAAGGGCCGCTCCCGCTTTCCGGCCTATGGGGAGGGTGTATCCGGCACGGAGCAACCCATGCTGCGCTGGAGCGCTTTCTGCTCGATTGGCGTTCTGGGCTTCGGTGGGCTGATCCTGGCGGGTCTTACTCGCGACGTTCGCGTTTTCGTCATCTGTCTTCCGTTCAGCCTGCTGGCCGTCCTGCTCTGGTGGTGGCGAATGAAGGACGCCGACGATGCCCGACCGCCGCACCGAGACACGGGAGATGACAGATGCAATTGAAACAGATTCGACTGGAACTTGCCCGGACGCCCGAGTTCCCCAACGGAAGCGCGGTGCACGGTTACGAGCTTGTGGCTCCCCTGGATGGCAAGGGTCATCTCGACTCGGCGGGCTTCTCGGATGCCAAGTCGGCCTGCACTGTTCGCCGGTTCTGGGACGGAGCCGACGACGAGCATGGTTCGCTGATCCATACGCGGGGCGGCTGGGTTTTCTCCTATGCGCCGGGCCCGGATGACGACGAGCCGATCTTCAAGCTCGACCGGCATCAATTCACCGTCGGCGACTACATCACCGTCACCGAGCACGATGGCGTTGCGAGACCGTTCCGCGTCGTCGAGGTGAAGCCCGCCATCCTTCGTCGCTGACGGCAACGGGTGCCCTGATTCCAAGGAGGTCCACATGTCCGCACCATGGTCATCCATCATCCCCGAGCCCGGCCTGTCCGCTGCGGGCGATTCGTTCGTCGAGTGGCAGCGCGGCGTGACCGAGTTCGCCTTCCGGCGCCTCAATCGCAACCTGCAGTGCTGCCAGGATTTCATGAGCGCACGTACACCGGCTGAGCTGCACAAAGCCCAGCAGGACTGGGCCCTGCAGTTCTCGTCCGACTACCAGGGCGAGATCCGGCGGCAGATGGAACTGCTGGCCGCTGCGCCCGCCACATCGGACGAGGTGCAGGAGTCGGCAGCGCTCGTCGCCTGATCTCCGGCTGGTTGAGGCAGATCAATCCGCCGTGACCGGCACGAGACTATCGTCGTGCGTGAAACGCGGAGGAAGGTCATGGCCAGGATGATGGCGGCCGTTTTTGCCGAACCGGGACGCATCGTCCTGGAATCACGCCCGGTACCTGACGTCGGGCCCTCCGATGCGCTGGTTCGCATCTCGACCACGACGATCTGCGGCACCGACGTTCATATTCTTCGCGGCGAGTATCCCGTCCGCAAGGGACTCATCGTCGGCCACGAGCCGGTCGGGATCGTCGAGAAGCTCGGCTCGCAGGTGAAGGGCTACAAGGAAGGCCAGCGCGTGATCGCCGGTGCGATCACGCCCAGCGGGCACAGTTATGCGTGCCTCTGCGGCCAGCCTTCGCAGGATGGACCCGATACGCGGCACGGTTTCAAGCCGGCGGGCGGCTGGCGCTTCGGCAATACGATCGACGGCTGCCAGGCGGAGTTCGTGCTGGTTCCGGACGCGATGGCCAACCTCTCGCCGGTGCCGGGCAATCTCAGCGACGAGCAGGTTCTGATGTGTCCCGACATCATGTCGACGGGGTTCGCCGGCGCCGAGAGCGGCCAGGTCCGGATCGGCGACACGGTGGCGGTGTTCGCCCTCGGGCCGATCGGGCTTTGCGCGGCGCTCGGGGCGCGGCTGATGGGCGCGACCACCGTGATCGGCGTCGATACCGTTCCGGCGCGGATGGCCGTCGCCCGCAAGCTCGGCATCGATCACGTAATCGACTTCCGCAAGGTCGATCCGGTCGTGGCGATCCGCGAGCTCACCGACGGGCGCGGCGTCGATGTCGCCGTCGAGGCGCTCGGCACCCAGCAGACCTTCGAGAACGCCCTGCGGGTGCTGCGTCCCGGCGGGACGCTGTCGAGTCTCGGTGTCTATTCGGGCGACCTCCGCATTCCGCTCGACGCCTTTACTGCCGGACTGGGCGACAACAAGATCGTCACGTCCCTCTGCCCGGGCGGCAAGGAACGCATGCGCCGCCTGATGGCTGCGGTCGCTTCGGGCCGTGCGAATCTGGAGGCGCTGGTCACGCACCGGTTCAGGCTCGCCGACATCGAGATGGCCTACGACCTCTTCGCCCATCAGCGCGACGGCGTGCTGAAAGTGGCGATCACGCCGTGAGGCCGGCATGACCCGTGCCACCGACCCGGCCGCACGGCCGACGCCCTCCCCGATGCCGCGCGATCCGCTGCGCCCGGGTTTCGTCTGGGGCGCGTCGACCTCGTCGTACCAGATCGAGGGCGCTGCCCGGGAAGACGGCCGCGGCGAGAGCGTCTGGGACCTGTTCTGCCGCCAGCCGGGACGAATCCAGAATGGCGATACGGGCGACGTGGCCTGCGATCACTATCACCGGTATCGCGAAGACGTCGCCCTGCTGAGGGACCTCGGCGTCGGGGCCTACCGTTTCTCGATCGCGTGGCCGCGTGTCCTTCCGTCCGGCAGGGGGTCTCCGAACGAAGCGGGGCTCGCTTTCTACGATCGGCTCGTCGACAGTTTGCTGGCCGCCGGCATCGAGCCGTGGGTCTGCCTCTACCATTGGGACCTTCCGCAAGCCCTGCAGGAGGCGGGAGGCTGGGCCAACCGCGACTGCGCAAGCTGGTTCGCCGACTATGCGCGCGTCGTCGCGAGCCGCCTCGGCGATCGCGTCAAGCGTTTCGCGACCTTCAACGAACCGAGCGTTTTCACCCTCTTCGGCTATGCCTTCGGCTGGCACCCGCCGGCAGTGGACGATGCGGCCAGCCATCACGCGGCGATCCATCACGTCAACCTGGCGCACGGGATGGCCATCGACGTGCTGCGCGACTACGTGATCGGCGCGTCGCTGGGCGCCATCCACAACATGCAGCCGGCGCGTCCGGTGCAGGCGACGCCTGAAGACAGGGCAGCCGCGAGGATGCTCGACTGCTACTGGAATCGCGCGTTCGCGGATCCGCAGATGCTGGGCGCCTATCCAGATGCCATCGCGTCCCGCATGGCGCCGTTCTGCCGCGACGGCGACCTGGAGCGCATCCATCGCCCGGTCGACTGGCTGGGCATCAATCACTATTCGCCGGTCTATGCGCGGGCCGATTCCGCGTCGAGGCTGGGTTTCGCGTGGAGCGACGCGCCGGCCGACGCGCCGCGCTCGCCCATCGGATGGCAGATCGACCCCGCCGCCTTTCGCGACGTCCTGCTCGATGCCTGCGACCGCTACGGGTTGCCGATCTACGTCACCGAGAATGGCGCGGGCGCGGTCGAACTGGCGGATGCCTCCGGCGCCATCGACGACCGCGAGCGCATCGCGTATCTCGCGGCGTATCTCGAGGCGCTCGAAGAAGCGACCGTGCTCGGTGCGGACGTTCGAGGCTATTTCGTGTGGTCGCTGCTCGACAATTTCGAGTGGGGCGCCGGCTATTCGAACCGCTTCGGCATCGTCAGGGTGGATTACGCCACACAGGCGCGCACCCCCAAGGCGTCGGCCAGATGGTACGCGGCGCGAATCGCGTCGCACCGCGCGAAGGCGACGGCGTGACCTGCCGTCTCCTGGCTGACGTCGGCGGGACGCGCACCCGGTTCGCGCTTCTCGACGGCGACCGGCTGGGAGCCATCGAATCGGTGCCGACGGGCGCCTATTCGAGCGCCGTCGATGCGTTCCGTCACTTTCTCAACGGCCAGGCGGAGGGCGTCGTCGTCGAGGAGGCCGTGATCGCGGTGGCGGGTCCGGTCTCGGGTGGACGCTGCAAGCTCACGAACGCGTCCTGGGTGCTGGAGAGTGAGCAACTCCAGCGCCTCCTGTCGCTGCGCGACGTTACGCTCGTCAATGATCTCGCCGCTCTCGCCTGGGGTGTGCCGAACCTCACGGACGGCGAAGTCGTCACCATCGGCGACGGCTATTGCGATCCGGGCAGTCCGGTCGTCCTGCTGGCGCCCGGCACCGGACTGGGTGTGGCCTGCTATATTCCCGGCGCGGAAGCCCCGCATGTCCTGTCGAGCGAAGGCGGGCACGCGACCCTGGCTGCGAGCGATGCGGCTGAAGCCTCGGTGGTCGAATTCCTCCGCCATCGCTTCGATCACGTGTCCGCCGAGCGTGTGCTCTCGGGAAGCGGGCTGGTAAATCTCCATCAGGCGCTCGGTGGCCACGAGGGCGGCGCCGAGGTGCTCACCCCCGAGGAGATCGTTCGGGGTGCCCTGCAGGGTGACAACCCGCAGGCGGCCAAGGCGGTCGACATGTTCTGCGGCTTCCTCGGGTCGTTCGCCGGCGATCTGGCGCTTCTGTTCGGCGCCAAAGGCGGCGTCCTGCTTGGGGGCGGCATCGGGCCTCGCCTCGTTTCGGTGCTTCAGCACTCGGCGTTCCGGGCGAAGTTCGTTCGCAAGGGCCGATTCGAGCCCTACGCCACCCGGATCGCGACCCGAGTCATCGTCCGTCCGGAGCCGACCTTCCTCGGTCTCAAAGTCCTGGCGACGAGAAGCGGGGCGTGAGGGAAGACGCGCCCTCCGCCGTGGGGCGAGGATCGCTGCGGCGTTTTTGGCGTACGGCCGCGGGTTTCGGAATCGGCGCGGGAAGCTGGCTGCCCTGGCTTCTCATCGGGGCGCTCGTCGTCTGCGTGATCGCCCAGTTGCTCGTCCAATACCGACTGAACATCTGGAACCGCGACTTCTTCGATGCGCTGGAGCAGCGCAACGGCTTGGAGATTCGGAACCAGACCTACCTCCTGCCGCAGTTCGCGGCCGCCAGCATCGCGCTGGCCGCCTTCGCGGTCTGGGCGCGCATGACCTTCCAGCGGCGGTGGCGCGGTTGGCTGACCAATCGCCTGCTCGAGCTCTGGCTCGACAACGACAACTGCCGTCGGCTCGATGCCGGCGCGGACGAACCGCAGCTGCCGGAGTACCGCATCGCCGAGGACGCACGCATCGCCACGGATGCGCCGATCGATCTGGTCACCGGACTCCTGTCGTCGGTCCTGACCGCGTCGACCTTCGTGGTCGTCCTCTGGACGATCGGCGGCAGCCTCCCGGTCGGTCCCCGCGAGCTGGGCTTCGAGTTGCCGGGGTACCTGGTTTTCGCCAGCGTTTTCTATGCAGCCCTGACGACGGGAATGATGATCCTCGTGGGGCGCCGGATGGCGCATGTCATCGAGCGGAAAAACCAGGCGGAATCGGAATTGAAGTTCGCCGTGGCCCGGCTCCGCGCGGCACAGGGCGACCAACGGGCACCTGGCGCGATCGCCCAGGCCGCGCCCGTGGGGTTCGCCTTGGAAGAGGTGTTGCGCACCTGGGCTTCGCTGTGCGGCCAGCATGTGCGGACGACGCTCGTCTCGCATGGCAACACGCTGCTCGCGCCGATCATCGGATTGATCCTCTGCGTACCGAAGTACATCGACCGATCCTTGTCGCTGGGGGAGGTGACACAGGCCGCGGCGGCGTTCGCGGCGGTCCAGATCGCCTTCAACTGGCTCGTCGACAACTATCCGAGACTGGCCGAATGGGCCTCGTCCGCCAGCCGCGTCGGCGTCCTGCTGCTGGCGATCGACCGGCTTGCGGTCCTGTATCCCCGTGCTGCAGGCCCTGCAGCTCCGCGACGGTAGCGTTCGGCATCGCGGGTTGATGTACGTCAAGGGGCCGGCTTGCCGCGCATGCGACGATGATGCGTCCATGAGGGGAGGCTGCCGTGACGAAGGATACCTACGGTTATCTCGGCGTCGAACCGGGTGTGCTGCGCGAGCAGCTGGAGAAGCTGGCGGCGACCCTCGAGACCATGGTGAACGCCGAGAGCAAGGAGGCGCTGCACAGCGCCGACGAGGCCGCCCGCGGTTTGCTGGCCAAGGCCAGGGCGCTCGCCGACAAGATCGATGTGGATCAAGCGGCCGCCCTCGCTCGGGATGGGCGCCAGGAGCTCGAACGGTCGATCCGTGAACGGCCCTGGACGTCGGTGGCCTGCGCCGCGGCTGCCGGCCTGCTGCTGGGTGTCCTGTTGGTGCGCCGGTGAGCGACACAAAGGCGGCATTGCCGGGCGCTACGTCCGTCATAAGCGTGGCGCTGCGGATACTCGGCTTGATGGCTGCCACCATGGCAGGCAACGCCGCCCGCAGGACCGCCCGGCGAATCGGCGGGTGGAGCGTGGTGGCGATGCTTTGCACGGTCAGCGTCGGTTTCTTCAGCTTCGCCGCCTTCAGCTTCCTCGCGCGTTGGCTCGACAGTTCGTATGCCGGCCTGATTCTCGGCGCGGTCTATCTCGTGGCGGCGCTCGTCTTCGCCCTGATCCTCCAGTCGGGTGACCGGCGCGAACGATCGAGCCGCTGAACGGGCTTCGGCAATCGGAAGCGGCGGAGGCAATCCCATGAACTACCGGACGATACTGGTGTCGTTGCCACCGGGCCGCGCGAACGGACGGCTGATGGCGGCGTCGGTGGATCTGGCGAAGCGCTTCGACGCCGTCCTTCTCGGGCGCGCCGCGTGTCGGCCGATCCATTGCCTTTGCCACGACTATCCCGTTCCCGCCGGCCTTTTCGAAGAGGACCGCCGGCAACGGGAGCGGCATCTGCTGGAAGCGGAGGCGGATTTCCGGACGGCTACCGCAAGCCTGAGGCAGCCGGCCGACTGGAGCGGGCGCAGCTGCCTTGAGCCGCTGGCGGACCATCTTGCGGGAGAGTCGGCCGCCGCCGATCTCATCATCGCGGGAACGGCCAAGAAGGGCGATCCATTCGACGCCACCCGACAGCCCGATCTCTGCGATCTGGTCATGAAGGCGGGCCGACCGGTGCTGCTTCTGCCGCAATCCCGCGACCCGGCGTCTTTCGACCGCATTCTGGTGGCGTGGAAGGACTCGCGGGAGGCCCGGCGGGCGATCGCCGACGCGCTGCCCCTGCTGAAGGCAGCCACCAGAGTGACCGTCGTCACGATGGACGCGGCGGAAGACCAGGCGCTTGCCCGCACCAGCGTCGCGCGCGTGGCCAACTGGCTGGCACGCCATGACATCAAGGCGGAAACCCTGGTCGTTCCCACGATGAAGGCCAACGCGTCGCAACTTCTGGAGATTGCGCGGGGTGGCGATGCCAACCTGATCGTGGCGGGCGCCTACGGATACAGCCGCGAAGGGAAATGGACGCTGGGCGGCGTCACGGCAGAGCTTCTGACGGGAGAGCGATGCGCCTTTCTTTCACACTGATCCTCGCCGGAGCTGCGCTGCTCCTGCTTGCGGCTTGCGGCGGCAACCAGCCGGTGCCCGCCGAGAGCGCGGCGCCGCCGCAGCGCGACGAGAGGAATGCCGCGCTGCGGGCGGTCGGTGTCGATGTCCCGGTCCGTGGCAAGTTCGTCGTGGTGAACATCCCGTCGTTCGAGCTCGTCGCGTTCGAGAACGGCACCCCCGTTCTGCGCAGCCGTGTGGTCGTGGGCAGGCGCGCCACCCCCACGCCCGAGCTGGCGACGGCCATCGTCGCGGTGAAATTCAATCCGTCCTGGACCCCCACGCCCGCGATGGTGCGATGGGAGGGCGCCCGCTTCATGCCGCCCGGGCCGCACAACCCACTCGGCCGGGTGCTCTTCGAACTCGACAACGATCAATTGATCTTCATGCACGATACGAACGACCGGTCGTACTTCGAGAAGACCAGCCGTGCCTTCAGCCATGGATGCATCCGCGTGGAGCAGGCGCGCGAGCTTGCCGGCTGGGCCCTGGATATGACGCGACAGGAAATCGATTCGTCGATTGCCGCAGGCGCGACACGACGTGTGCCACTGGCCGCCGAGATCCCCACGCGCCTCGTCTACCGGACGCGCTTTCCCGATGCCGCGGGGCGGCTGATCGATCATCCGGATGTCTATGGACGCGGCACGCTCACGCAGGCCGCCGGCGATCATCAGGGATCGGAAAACTGTTCCGGCGCGCTTTGATGCGGCGTGCCGCGTGGGAAAGCCGGGCCCGATCAGCAGCCCTGGAGGTGACGCAGTCCCTTGATGTCGCACAGGTCCACGTCGCGGCTTCCCGAGCGCAGCCCGATGAGGTGGTTGCGCGCCAGCTGGGTCAGGGTGCGCGACACCGTCTCGATGGTGAGGCCGAGGTGGTCGGCGATGTCGGCGCGCTGCATCGGCAGGACGACATGCCCGTCCTGCTGCGAGAGCCGCTCCGCCATTTCCAGCAGGAAGCTGGCGAGCTTCTCCTGCGCCGTCTTGCGGCCGAGCAGCAGCATGTGGTCCTGCGCCCGCTCGAGGCTGCGCATCATCGACATCATGACCTGCTCGCCGAAGGCGGGGTCGTCGGCTGTCAGTTCGACGAGGCGGGACCGGCGGAAGGCGATCACGGACGTGGCCTCGACGGCCTCGGCGGTGAAGCGGTGGTCGCTGTCGGCCTCCAGGCCGAAGATGTCGCCGGGCAGGTGGAAGGCGTCGATCTGGCGCCGGCCGTCGCTGAGCAGCTTGTAGGAACGGATCGAACCCGAAACGACCTTGTAGAAGTAGTCCGCCTCGTCGCCTTCGGCGAACAGCTCGTCGCCCTTGGCGAAATGCTGCGTGAGGCCGATCGCGCCGGAGCGACATGCGGGGGTGGCTGAGCGCTTGAAGACGATCGCTGGGGTCGAGTGCTGCGGACGAATGGCGGTTGTTTGCATCTTGTCCCCCTGACGGTGATCTCGATCGAACTGTCAGTTGGGTACCTTGAGTTCATGGCGGCTGCTATTCGGGTCTTAGACTAAGGGATTCTACGTAGTCCGCCGCGAAAGACCGTTCACGAACTCTGAGAAAAGCCGGTATTTCACGCTGACGACGGCAAACTCGCGGGCCCAGTTCACCAGGTCGCCCCAGGGATCGTTGAGCTTGCCGAGGCCGCCGACGATGGCCACGACGGTCCCAACCTCCATGCGGCCTGCCAGCACCTGCCATCCGCCCAGACACAGGGCGGAGGCGACGCCCAGGTGGTGCATCATGTTCATCAGCAGGTTGAGCGTGAACTTCCGCCGGTAGATTCCCATGTTGAGCGTGAAGACGCGGCCGATTGGCCCGCGGGCCCAGGCCCATCCCGCCGTCCGGGCGACGACATGGTCCACCACGCCGGCGCTTATGCTCCGCTTCACGAGGATCCTCTCGCGTGCCCTGCGGTTGATACCGGCCTGCAGGAGCGGCACGAAGACGGTCTGCGGCAGGAAGAACGCAAGGCCGAGCAGGGCCAGCCGCCAGTCGAGCATGACCATGTATCCGATCAGGCTCACCAGGATGCCCGCCTGCAACAGCGGCTCCGAAAGACTGATGCCGGTGAAGCCGCCGATCGGTTCGGCCTCCTCCAGCATCATCGATATCTGCGCTCCGATCTCCTCGGTCGAGCCGGTGCGATCGGTCCGCTCGGCGGCCAGCGACACGTTGCTCCGCAGGTTTCTCACCGAGTCCTCGGCGACCCAGCCGCGGTAGACGTTGAGGAGGAGTTTCAGGACCTGCTCAGCGAGCGCGACCCCTGCATAGCCGCCCGCCAGCCACATCACGGTCGAGAACGATCCGTGGTCGACCAGCGTATTCACGAGGCGGCGCTGCAGTTCGAGCGGCAGGGCGGCCAGCGCGAAGACCGCCACCGAAAGCGCGGCCAGACCGATCTGATGGCGACCCGAGTAGGCTACGACGTATCCGGCGACCCGCCGCGGCAGCAAGGTGCCGGGCTCAGGCGCTGCCATGGAAAATGTGCTGGATCGTCTCGACGAGCCCCGGCCCGCTGAGAGGCTTCTCGAGCACGGCACTCACGCCCAGCCGGGCGGCCCTGCCTCGCAGCGCCCGGTTGACCAGGCCGCTGATCAGGATGATCGGCAGGTCGGGCTTGCTGCCGCGCAGGCGCTCGATGAGTTCGAGCCCGTCGACCTCCGGCATCCTGTAGTCGGTGATCAGAAGGCAGTTCCGGCAGGGAATGGATTCGGCGAGGAGTCCGGCGGAGCTGGCATAGCTGCGGACGCAGAAGCCCTCCGCATGCAGAGCGAAAGAAAGTGCGCTGCGCACTGCATCGTCGTCGTCCACCACCAGGACAAGAGGCGCCTCGATTCCCATGTCGCATGGTTCTCCACCGGGCGCGGCCGGGCATTGATCCAGAGCAAACCCGCGCTCGCCCTCGCGGCGGGCAAGATCGCCCAGCGGCGCCGGCGGGCTCAATGGGAGACGAAGAGCGGAACGGTCGTTCGGGCGAGCACCGCCCGGCTGGCGCCTCCGAGGATCATTTCGCGCATCCGGCCATGCCCGTAGAGCCCCATGACGATCAGATCGGCATCGACGTCCGAGGCCCGTGAAAGGATCACGCCGCCGACGTCATTGTCCGCGGCGACCTCCCGCAGCACCGTCACCGCAACACCGTGGCGCGCCAGCCATGCCGCGACGTCGGCGCCCGGCTCGGCGCCGTGGCCATCGGGGGAACTGCGGGGATCGACGACCAGGATCGTCACCTTCTTGGCACCGCGCAGGAGAGGCAGCGCATCGGCCGCCGCCCGCGCGCTTTCGCGCGATGCGTTCCAGCAAAGCAGGACGTTCGTACCCGGTGTCCTTTCGGCACCGGCGCGCGGAACGACGAGGCAGGGCCGTCCGGCCGACAGGGCAACGGCCTCCGGCAGGTCGGTCGGGGTCGATGTTCCGGCATCAGGATCAGCCTGTCCGATGACCAGAAGATCTGCATATCGTGCCTGGCTGGCGAGAACGGCGTCGATGTAACCGTCGGCGACCCGCCATTCGTGGGAAAGCTGGCGCCCCCTGACGGTGCTTTCGAAGGCGGCCTTGGCGGTGCCGGCCTCCGCCTTGAGGGCGGCATCGTAGCTCGTGAACAGCGCGTCCATGGCGACGCCGCCTTCGAAGAAGGCGGATACCTGGAGGGGCGGTCGCGCATGCACGCCGACCAGGTGCGCCGACTCCCGTTGGGCCATTCCGGCCGCAAGGGCGAGGCGCCTGCCGGCCTCGGGGGCCGCATCGCAGTGAACGAGAATGGTCTTGAAACCCATGGCCACCTCCCCAGTTCGTCCCGGCCTTGGTCGCACGGCAGGAAGAAGCCGGCCTTGATGTAGGTCACGAGGAAGACCCGGCTTTTCTTGATGTGTCTCAAGGCGACCGCGCGAGCATCGACTAGGCTCGCCGCATCAGGTCACCCTTGGAATGGAGTCCACAATGTTCGCCCGCACTTTCGGTGTATCGGCCGCAATAGCTGTTCTCGCCGCTCTCGCTGCTCCGGCCTCGGCGCAGACGAAGTCCGGCGTCAATGCCGGATCGCTCACCTGCACCGTCTCCGGCGGCGTCGGTTTCGTGTTCGGCTCGTCCAAGGACCTCACCTGTCTGTTCAGCCGCAGCAACGGCGTGGCGGAGCGCTACACGGGTACCGTCAAGAAATTCGGCCTGGACGTCGGTTTCACCAAGGAGGCGCAGATCGTCTGGCTGGTGTTCGCCCCCGGTAGCCTCTCGGCCGGCGCGCTGGCGGGCGTCTATGCCGGCGCGACCGCCTCGGCCGCGGTCGGAGCGGGTGTCGGCGCCAATGTCCTGGTCGGGGGCAGCAACAACCAGGTTTCATTGCAACCGGTCAGTGTCGAGGGAAGCGTGGGCCTGAACGTGGCGGCCGGCATCGCCGAGGTGGAGCTACGAGCCGCGAAGTAGCCGGAGATCGGCGGGGCTCGTGTCTCCGGATCGCGACGAGAGTGTACCGACGGCGGTGCCGACCGACGATCCTCCGCTGCTGAAGTGGCGGGGGATCGCGGCCATCGCCTTCGCGGCGCTCGTCTTCTTCTGGCCGCACCTGGCGGCCGTCCACCTGGTCTATCTGTGGGGCGGCTACTCCCTCGTCGATGGTCTTCTCACGTGGGCAGTGGCCATCAGGGGCGGACCGGGTACGCCGCGGGTCTGGCTGGGCTTGATGGGAGGCGCGGGCGTTGCCTGCGCCGCTTCCGTGATCGTGGCGCCCGAACTCGTGGGCCGCTATCTGGTGCCGCTGGTTTCGGCCTGGGCCGTGTGTACCGGCCTGCTGCAGCTCTGGATCGCGCTGAAGATCCGGGGAGCAGTCGAACGGGGATGGGTCGTGTCGCTCGACGGGCTGGGCGCGATCGCCTTCGGTCTCGGCTTGCTGTTGTTCTATCGCTTCGAGTTCGAGGCGTTCGTGTGGATGATCGGGATCTTCTCGGGAATGCTCGGCGCGCTGTTCCTGCTCGCGCACGCGTGGCTCGACGGATGACCCGTCGAGCGCATCTTCATGATCCGGGCCCGCTCACTGCGGTGTGCGACCGGCCTCGGCAACGGGGCCGCCCATACGGTCGATGGCCTTGAAGGCGCGCCGGGCATGGGCGACCAACTCGCCGTCGGTCGGGTGATCCATCGCTTCGACGCCGGCCAGCCGCTTCAGGTCGTGGGGAAGGTGTGCCTCCAGGTGCCGGACGAGCGCCAGCTTGGCCTGCCCGGGCCCGACGAGAAGCCAGCTCGTCGTACCGCGAACGGCGTCGACGATGCGATCCAGGAAATCGAGTTCGATCGCCGCATGGCCGGACCCGATCGCGCCGGCCTTGTGATGGACCTTGCGGAAGGGATTGTGCGCCTTGAGCACCTCGCTTTCGACGTCCACCGCGTTGAAGTGGAAGACGTGGGCTTCCTTGCTGTCCATCCAGACGATTGCGTGATTGTGCGTCATTGGTGCTCCCGTTCTCGCGGCGGACTGTGCGGGCGGAACACGCGTTCCACCTTGATGTGGGTCAAGGCTTCGTGCGGCGGCTTTTGAATCCGGCATCAAAGCCGAATAGCCTGCGCCCGGATGGAAAACAGCTTCGTCACGCTTCTGCGGGGAGATCCCGCGCCTCGCTTCCAGGCCGCGACCGAGGGCAATCCGCGCTACATCTTCGACACGGTGGCGGGGCGGTACGTCGTGCTCTGCTTCCATGTGTCGGGTGGGACGCCCGGCGGCGCCGCCGCGCTCGCCGCCGTGGCCGCCCATCGGCAAATGTTCGACGACGAGCGCATCTGCTTCTTCGGCGTGTCCCTCGATCCGTCGGACCGCGATACCGGTCGCGTCCGGCAGGACCTGCCGGGCATCCGCCATTTCTGGGATTTCGACGGCCAGGTTTCCAAGGCCTATGGCGCGCTGCCGCGCGAGGCGGCGGCCGGCACGCAGGTCGAGGTGCGGCAATTCTGGGTCGTGCTCGATCCGACCCTGAGGGTGCTTGAGATCATTCCCTTCAAGCCCGGTGGCGCCGACTGCGCCGAACTGTTCGCCTTTCTCGACGCCCTGCCGCCGCCCCACCTGCACACGGGCGGGGCGCTGCAGGCGCCCGTGCTCGTCCTGCCGAACGTGTTCGAACCGGCGTTCTGCCGCGGCCTCATCTCTCTGCACGAAGTGACGGGCGGCCGTGACACGGGCTTCATGAACGAAGTCGACGGGAAGACCGTGGAAAGGGTCGATCCCGCACGCAAGCGGCGGCGCGACTGCCTCGTCGAGGACCAGAAGATCATCCTGGCCATCCAGCAGCGCATCAAGCGGCGGATCGTGCCAGAGATCGCGCGCCTCCACTTCTTCGACGCGACGCGGATCGAACGCTATCTGGTCGGCTGCTACACGGCCGAGGATGGCGGGCACTTCGCCGCCCATCGCGACAACACGACCAAGGGCACGGCGCATCGTCGTTTCGCAGTCTCGATCAACCTCAATGAAGATTTCGACGGCGGCGAAGTGAGCTTCCCCGAATATGGCCCACGCGGCTTCAAGCCGCCGCCCGGTGGCGCTGTGGTGTTCTCCTGCTCCCTCATGCATGCCGTCTCGCCGGTGTCGCGCGGGCGTCGCTACGCCTTCCTCCCGTTCCTGTACGACGAGGCGGCGGCCCGAATCCGCGAGGCCAACAACCAGTTCCTCGATCCGTCGGTCGGGACGTACCGGAACGTCTCCTAGACCGCGCCGGAGTGCCTCACGTGCGTTGCATCCAGAAGCAGCCGCCATGCTTCTCGATGCCGTCGAATCGGGGGCCCTCGAAGATCGCCAGCGCCGAAGGCCGAAGCGCCGGACTGGTGAAGATCAGCCCATTGGGCAGCAGGATCCGGTCGGCGCCGCCGCCGCCCATCAGGTAGCTCATCAGTAGATACTGCTCGTTGAAGAAGCGGCCACGCCAGGCCTGCGGATAGTCTAGCGGGAAGAAGATGTCGTGCAGGCCCCAGATCGTGCCGGGCCGTAGCACCGGCAGGATCTCCATGAAGAAGACGGTGACGTCGGAATTCTGGAAAGAGCGGTGCGAATTGTCGACGAAGAGGAGCGTGTCGCCGGGTAGGTCGGCGAAGAACCTCATGTCGACATCCTCGCAGGGGCGGCGGATCACCTCGTCGCAGATTGCGTCGATCTCGCGGCGTGGCTGCGGATCGATCGAGACGATCCGGGTGCGCAGGCCGTGATCCTGGATCGCGCGGCGGGCGAACCTGGTCGAGCTGCCCGATCCCACCTCGACGTAGGTCGAGGGATTGTGCAGGGCGAGCAGCCCGTAGAGTGACACGGCGTCGAGGGCCGGAAAGGAGCCGTTGATCCAGCGCGGCGCCGGATCGTTCGCGCCGGCGCGGACCGGAATCTTCTCGAGCCAGGCGCGATGGCCCGCAAAGCGGGCGAGCAGCGCCTTGTACTCGTCCGCCTGCTCGTACGCCTTGCGTGTCAGGGTGTTGACGCCGGGCGACATGCTCCAGTCCCGCTCGCGGGCCTGGTAACTGTAATCGAAGAAGACATGCCGGCGGCGGCCGGACAGTGTCGCACCAAGCAGGCGTTGCCACAGAGACATGCCGCCTTTCTGGCACAGGCGGCGAGCCTGCCCAAACGCCCTGGCCTGGCCTAGACTTGGCCAGCGTGTCGAAGTTCCTCCGTTCCCTTGGCCTCCTGGGCCTTCTCGTCGTGGCCGGCGCCGCCTTCTGGCTGGTCCGGATCGACGAATTGAAGGCTGCTGGTCCGCGCACCGACTACTTCCTCTATCTCGTCGCCCTGCTGGTGGCCGGAATACTCGTGGCCCGCTGGCCGCGCCTTTCGGGAACGCTGCTCGTGCTGGCCTGTGTCGAGTTCGCCTGGGGACTCGGCTCATGGGCATTATCGCCCCCGGGATCGCCCTCGCTGCTGCCCTCGGTCAGCCACGAACCTCCGCGTTTCGAGTGGCATCCCGTTTTGCAGGCAGCGCCCGTTCCGGGGCTCTCCTTCAAGAGCGCGACCGGCCTTGCCATCCGTCACTCATCGCAGGGCACGCGCGGTCGCGATCCCGATCCCGCGCGGCTGGCGGGGAGCGGCGTCGTGGCGACCTTCGGCGGTTCGGCGACCTACGATATCGGCAACGGCGAGGGGGATACCTGGCCCGAGCGGCTGGACGAGGCGTTGCGCGACGACCGGTTGCTCGTCGTCAATCACGGTGTGCCGGGCTATACGACGGCGGAGCATGTGCTGCAGACCGCCTTCTATCCGGAGAAGTTCGGCAAGGCGCCGCGGTGCGCGATCTACTTCGTGGGCTGGAACGACCTGCGCAACGCGCACATTCCCAACCTCGATCCGGCCTATGCCGACTTCCACCTGCCGAGCCAGGTCGATTCGCTGAAGGTGCGCCGGGTGGGTGGCTCCAACGTCACGATCTCACCGCTGCTCACGGTACTGGCGCGCCTCGTCTCGGCCGAGGTCGACACGGTGCGCTACGCCAAGGATCCCTACGCGCTGCAGCCCGCCGGCGGGTCGGATCCCGCGCAGGCGGCGATCTTCGAGCGCAACATCCGCGCGATCTCTGCCATCAACCGCACGCGTGGCACGCCGACCCTCTGGGTCGGACAGGTCGTCAACCGCGATCGGCTGAAGGGCGATGGCCTGTACGGCTGGCTGCCCCGTGTTCGCGATCGCGATCTCTGGCCGTTACTGCAGCAATCGAACGCCCTGCTCGAACGGACGGCGAAGGCGCTGGGCGACACCTATGTGGCGCTGCCCGCCGATGCCTTCGGAGCAGCCGACTTCGTCGACGAAGGACATTTCTCCGCCGCCGGCGCGCGTCGCCTCGCGGCGCTCCTGGCGCCCGTCGTGCGGGAGACTTGCCGCTAGCGGCGCGGAATTCTACTCCTGTCGCATGGCTTCTCCGTCCCGCGTCATCCTCATCACCGGTGCCTCGTCGGGCATCGGCGCCGCAACCGCCCGCGCACTGGCCGCGCCCGACACCGGGCTCGCCCTGCATGCGCGCCGCAATCGCGCGGGGCTCGAGCGGGTCTCGGGCTTCGCGACCGGCGCGGGTGCCCAGACGCTTCTGCTCGAAGGCGACCTGGCCGAAACCGGTACGGCGGCGCGCCTGGTCGACGAGACGGTGAAGAAGTTCGGCCATCTCGACGTGATCGTCAGCAACGCGGGCTTCGCCAACCGAACCCAGGTCGGCGAACTCGACCGCGCGACGTGGGATGCCAGCCAGAACGCCATGACGGCGGCCTTCTTCGAACTGGCGACGGCCGCCAAGCCGTGGCTGCTCAAGGCGGGCGCCGCCGGCCGCCTGGTCGGCGTCTCGTCCTTCGTGGCACATGCCTTCGCGCGTGGCCTCATGACCTTCCCGGCCTCGGCTGCGGCCAAGGCCGGCGTCGAAGCCTTCGCCAAGGCCTTTGCGGTGGACATTGCGGGCTCTGGGGCGACGGTGAACTGCGTCGCGCCCGGCTTCATCGAGAAGGATCCCGACGCGCACGCCGCCGTGCCGCGCACCGGCATGGAGAAGGTGAACCAGTCGATCCCGATGGGCCGCTACGGCAAGCCCGCGGAAGTGGCGGCGCTGATCGCCTTCCTCTGCTCGCCGGCCGCCAGCTACATCACCGGCCAGACGGTGCATGTGAACGGCGGCGTCACCTTGTAGGCCGAGCGCAGCTCGGCCTGATAGCGTCAGGCCGCGGCTTGATTACAAGCCGCCACGCGAAGCGATGTCCGGGAGCGCCGAAGAGCGACGGACCACTATGACCGCTCCATCGGCGATTGCGCCGACACCTCCCCATTCGAATGGGAAGGAAGGCATTTTGACTTCCTGCGGAGAGACTCATCCGATCGAGCGGACCAGCCGGATGATGTCGACGCCCTTGGCGTCGATGCCGAACCAGTCGAGGTAGAGCGGGACCTGATGGTCGAGCATGTGCCGGCCGTGATGGATGCGGCGTGCGTGCGTGCGGGCGCGCTGGAGCAGGGGCGTCTCGACCGGGCTCATGATGACATCGGCCACGACAACATCGGCGTCGAGCGTCACCGGATCGAACGACTGCGGATCGTCGGGGCGCAGGCCGAGCGGCGTCGCATTGATCGCGATGTGGATACCCTTGGGTGGGGTCTGCACTTCGGCGACCGGCACGTTGGGATAGTGGGCGAGCAGCCTGTCGATCGCCGTGCTCGCGCGGGCGTCGTCGATCTCGGTGACGAGCAGGCGACCGACGCCGGCCTCGCAGAGCGCGGCCGCGATGCCGCCGCCGGCGCCGCCCAGGCCGACCAGCCAGACGCTGGCTCCTTTCACGCGATGGCCCTGCGCCTCGAGCCCTCGCACGAAGCCCACACCGTCGACATTGTCGCCGGCCAGCACGCCGTCGGGATCGCGGCGCACGAGGTTGACGCTGCCGGCCGCGCGGGCGCGCGGCGTGGCGCGGCCCAGCAGGTCGATGATCGCGGTCTTGTGCGGGATGGTGACGGTGAAGCCGCCGAGATTGCGCATCTTGGTCAGCGCATCGAGCATCAGCGGCAGCAGGTCCGCGCCGCCCTCGAACGGCAGCCACACCGCGTTGGCGCCGGTGGCGGCGAAGACCTGGGGCATCACGCCGGTCATGCGGAGCTGGCGGATGGGATCGCCGATCGTGCCGTAGAGGCGCGTGGCGCCGTTGACCTGGAACAGGCCGTTGAAGAGCTGGGGTTCGGCCGGGTTCATGGGACCCTCAAAAGAAAACGGCGGAGCCTGAGCTCCGCCGTCGATCTTGGCCGCGCGAGCGGTGCGGCGCTAGAGGTTCTTCAGCACGTAGTCGGCTGCGGAGACCTCGAAGGCGCCGGGCTTCTCGACGAACAGGTGCTTGATGACGCCGTCCTCGACGACCATGGCATAGCGCTGGCTGCGCGTGCCGAGGCCAAACTTGGAACCGTCCATCGTCAGACCCATCGCCTGCGTGAACTCGGCATTGCCATCGCCCAGCATCATCACCGAGTCGCCGGCCTTCTGGTCCTTGCCCCATGCGCCCATCACGAACGCGTCGTTCACGGAAATACAGGCGATGGTGTCGACACCCTTCGCCTTCAGAGCAGCTGCTTCGGCCACGAACCCGGGCACGTGCTTTGCTGAACAAGTGGGGGTAAACGCGCCGGGCAGCGCGAAGGCGACGACCTTCTTGCCGGGTGCGAAAAGCTCTTCGGTGGTCACGGCCTTGGGGCCTTCAGGGCCCATGGTGCGCAGCGTGGCGCTGGGGACCTTGTCTCCGACTTTCGCCATTATTAGCTCCTTAATATACGCCGCCCAACCGCGGCTTTTCAGACCGGCGGACCCTAGGCCGGGGTGGGGTTTTTGTCCATGCGAGGCGTGTCCGGCCCGCGCGAGTTCCAGGTCGGGGCTTGTGTTTTGACCGGACAATCCCCATGGATTCAGGAGATGATTCACCATGCCCGGGTCTAGCTCCCCCGCCGCCACACTGGTTGGCCGCTTCCTGGTAGCCGCGCCGTCGATGCCCGACGAGCGCTTCCAGAAGAGTGTCGTTTTCATCTGCAAGCACGACGACGACGGCGCGCTCGGCATCATCGTGAACAACAAGGTCGACGACCTGCCGCTGGGACAGGTCTACAAGCAGCTCGGAATCGCCGTGCCGAAGACCGTGGCCGACTGGCCGGTCCTGTTCGGCGGACCGGTCGAGACGTCGCGCGGGCTCGTGCTGCATTCCGCCGACTACAAGCGCGACGAAACCCTTCTGATCGACGGCGGCATGGCGCTCACGGCCTCCCTCGAGATCCTCAAGGACATGGCCGGCGGCAGCGGGCCGAAGAATGCCTGGCTCGCCCTCGGCCATTCCGGCTGGGCGCCCGGCCAGCTCGACCGCGAAATGCAGGACAATGCCTGGCTGGTGGTGGACGGCGATGCGGCGCTCGTGTTCGACATCGACCTGGCCGCCAAGTGGCAGCGCGCACTCGACAGGCTGGGCCGCGGCGGCCCGGGCGCCAAGTTCGACCTCGCATCCTTTTCGCCTCAGTCCGGACGAGCTTGACCTTTCGGCCGCGAACACCCGTATGCATTGCGGTGAATCAGGTGTGCGTCCTCGCGCCTGGATTGTAGTTCACTTCCCCAGGGCAACCGGCCTATAGCGGCAGGTACGTCGCCCGCCTGCCTCCCTTCGCGGACGACGCGCGTACCCGGGACGTCCGCGTTCCTTCCCCAACCCCAATAGGGAACACGGGCGTCCCATCCTCGCCGGAATCTACTCCGCGGCGATCGACTGGGTTGCGGGGCTCCTGTAGGCGGCCAGCAGGGATGCCTCGCGCTCCTTCGCCGCCTTCACGTTCTTCTCCTTCACGTGGCCGAAGCCGCGCATCGTTTCCGGCACGGAAGCGATCTGCACCGCGAGCGCGTGATTGTCCTGGCTGAGCGTCGCCAGCAGCGTTGCGACCGTGGCTTCGTGCTCGCCGATCAGGCGACGCTCCATGCGACGCTCCTCGCTGTAGCCGAAGATGTCGAACGTGCCGCCGCGCAGGCGCTTCAGCGACGCGAGGATGCGGAAGGCCGGCATCATCCACGAGCCGAATTCGCTCTTCTTCAGTTCGCCCGTCACCGGATCGCGGTCGGCGAACAGCGGCGGTGCGAGATGGAAGGTGATCTTGTAGTCGCCGTCGAACTGCTGGCTCAGCTTCTTGTGGAACTCGCCGTCGCTGTAGAGGCGGGCGACTTCGTATTCGTCCTTGTAGGCCATCAGCTTGTAGAGCGACTTGGCGACCGCTTCGGCCAGGCCGCGGCGACCGGGCGCCTTGTCCTTCTCGACCTGGGCGACGCGGTCGACCAGCGCGCGATAGCGCTCGGCATAGGCCTTGTCCTGGTAGGCGGTCAGCAGCTCGACGCGCTTCGACACGATCTCGGCCAGCGTGCGCGCAACCGGCTTCTCAATGCGCAGCGCGGGCTTGGCGGCCGCCTGCACGGCGGCGATGTTGTGCGCGGCGAGGCGGCCCCAGTTGAAGGTCCGCTTGCTGCTCTCGACGGCGACGCCGTTCAGCTCGATGGCGCGCATCAGCGCCTCGAACGACAGCGGCACCAGGCCCTTCTGCCAGGCATGGCCCAGCATGAAGAGGTTGGTGGCGATCGAATCGCCCAGGATCGCCGTGGCGAGGCCGGTGCCGTCGATGAACGAAGTGGCCTCGTCGCCGGCAGCTTCGCGGATCGCCTTCATCATGGATTCCGCGCCAAGATCCATGTCGCCGTTCATCACGAACGCCGCGACCGGCTGGACGTGACCGTTGATCACCGCCTTGGTGATGCCCTGCTCGATGCGCGACAGCGCGGCCGGTGAGGCGGCCACGACCATGTCGCAGCCCAGCACCAGGTTGGCGCCGCCGGCGGCGATGCGCACGGCGTGGAGGTCTTCAGGCTTGGGCGCGAGTCGCACGTGGCTCATCACCGCGCCGTTCTTCTGGGCGAGGCCCGTGAAGTCGAGGACGGTGCAGCCCTTGCCTTCAAGATGCGCGGCCATGCCGATCAGCGCGCCGACGGTGATGACGCCGGTGCCGCCGATGCCGGTCACCAGGATGCCGTAGGCTTCGTCGAGCGGCCGCAGTGTCGGCATCGGCAGCGACGCGAATGGATCCTCGGCAACCAGCGCCAGCTTCGGGCGCCGGGCCTTGGCCGGAACGCCGCCGCGCACCGACACGAAGCTCGGGCAGAAGCCGTTCACGCAGGAGAAGTCCTTGTTGCAATTGCTCTGGTCGATCTGCCGCTTGCGGCCGAGCTCGGTCTCGAGCGGCTTCACCGACACGCAGTTGCTCTTTTCCGAGCAGTCGCCGCAGCCCTCGCAGACCGCGTCGTTGATGAACACGCGGCGATCTGGATCGGGGAAAGTGCCGCGCTTGCGGCGGCGGCGCTTCTCGGCGGCGCAGGTCTGATCGTAGACCAGCACGGTGAGGCCCGGGATCTCGCGCAGCTCGCGCTGCACGGCGTCGAGCTCGTCGCGATGACGGATCGTGACGCCATGAGCGAAGCCGGCGTTCATCGGATATTTGTCCGGCTCGTCGGTGACGACGATCACCTTCTTGGCACCCTCGGCCTCGACCTGCCGGGTGATCTCGGGAACCGTCAGCGGGCCGTCGTGCGGCTGGCCGCCGGTCATGGCGACCGCGTCGTTGAACAGGATCTTGTAGGTGATGTTGACGCCGGCGGCGGCCGACTGGCGGATCGCCATCAGGCCGGAATGGTAATAGGTGCCGTCGCCCAGGTTCTGGAAGATGTGGTTGTCGGAATGGAACGGCGCCTGCCCGACCCAGCCCACGCCCTCGCCGCCCATGTGGCTGATCAGCGACGTGCGCCGCTCCGGCATCCAGATCGCCATGCCATGGCAGCCGATGCCGGCCATGGCGCGGCTGCCCTCCGGCACCTTGGTCGAGGTGTTGTGCGGGCAGCCCGAGCAGAAGAACGGCGTGCGCGCGACCTTGGGCGGCGGCGCCGACAGGAGTTTTTCTTTCGCTTCGAGACGCGCGAGGCGCTGGCGCAGCTCGGGCGATTCGCCCTGGTGCTTCATCAGGCGCGAGGCGATCACCATGGCGACGCCGGTCGGCGTCAGCTCGCCCTCGCTGGGCAGGATGATGCGGCCGGTCTCGTCGGCCTTGCCGATCACCGTCGGGCGGCGGTCGGCCGGAAGGTGGTAGAGGATCCGCAACAGCTGGTCTTCGAGGTTGGAGCGCTTCTCCTCGACGACGATCACTTCCTGCAGCCCTTCGGCGAAGCGCCGCGCGCCTTCGGATTCGAGCGGCCAGGTGACGCCCACCTTGTAGAGCCGGATGCCGAGCGCGCGCGCGCGCGCGTCGTCGATGCCGAGATCTTCCAGCGCCTGGCGCGTGTCGAGATAGGCCTTGCCGGTCGTCATGATGCCGATGCGGGCCTTTGTGCCGGTCTCGGTCGGCTCGATCACGGTGCGGTCGAAGCCGTTGGCGCGCACGAACGCGTTCACGGCCGCCATCTTCGGCCCGTGCAGGCGACGCTCGGCCTCCAGCGGCGGATCGGGATTGCGGATGCCGAGCCCGCCCGGCGGCAGCTGGAAGTCGGTCGGCATCACGATCTGGATGCGCTCGGGATCGACCCACACCGAGGCGCCGCTCTCGACCGTCTCGGAGATCGCCTTGAAGCCGACCCAGCAGCCGGAGTAGCGCGACAGCGCGAAGCCCAGCATGCCGAAGTCGAGATATTCCTGGACGGTCGCCGGATTGACGACCGGGATCATCGCCGCGGCGAAGACCTGCTCGCTCTGGTGCGGCAGGGTCGATGACTGGCATCCGTGGTCGTCGCCCGCGAGCGCGATCACGCCGCCATGCGGCGAGGTGCCGGCGGCATTGCCGTGCTTCAGCACGTCCATCGAGCGGTCGACGCCCGGCCCCTTGCCGTACCAGATCGAGAAGACGCCATCGACCTTGGCGCCGGGAAACAGGTTGGTCTGCTGGCTGCCCCAGACGGCCGTCGCCGCGAGATCCTCATTGAGGCCGGGCTGGAAGTGGATGTTGTTCTCTTTCAGGTACTTCTTCGCGCCCCACAGCGCGTTGTCGTACATGCCGAGCGGCGAGCCGCGATAGCCGGAGATGAAACCGCCGGTGTTGAGCCCGGCCGCGAGGTCGCGCTGGCGCTGCATCATCGGCAGGCGGACCAGCGCCTGGATGCCGGTCATGTAGACGCGACCCTTGCCGAGGCGGTAGCGGTCCTCAAGGGCGTAGTCGCCGAAAACGAGCGGAACTGGGGTGATGGTGCTCATGGCGGGAGCCCTCCGATGCGGCGGCGTGAACGGGCGTTTATTTGCCGCAGCATAGCGGGCGGAGCCGCTGGCGCAAAAGCCCGTTGAGGCTTCTGCCGCCCCGAATTTCGCTCAGGAGAGTCCGTCTAGTTGGTCGGGCGCTTGCCGGCCTTGTAGTCGGCGACGGCGGCCTTGAGCTGGCGATATTCGGCGCATCCGAAGGTGCAGAGCGAGTCGAGGCGGGCGAGCTGCTGCTCGGCTTCCGGCAACCGGCCCAGCATCAGGTACGCCTGGCCGAGATATTCGTAGGCGCCGATGTGGCGGGAATCGATGGCGAGCGCCTGCTGGTAGTATTGCAGCGAGCCGTTGGCATCGCCGGACTGGCGGGTGGCGAAGCCCATCAGGTTGTAGGCGTCGGCGTTCTTCGGGTCCTTCGTCACGACCTGCTGCAGCAATGGCAGCGCGCCCCTGTAGTCGCGTGCCTCGATCATCGCCTTGGCGCGCGTGAAATTGGCATCGACCGGCTTGGCCGGCGTTTCCATGGAGCCGCCGCCGCCCGCGGCCAGGACGGGCGAGGACAAGCCAAGGGCCGTCACGGTCATCGCTGCAGCAACAAAAAGGGCGCGCATGGGAATACCTCCTGAAGATTGCTGGATTGTCGCCCGGACCGTCCGCCGGACAACGAAAATATTATGACATTGCCGTGAGATCGCCGGCCTTGGCGACGGCCCGGACGGCGAGCCGGCTCTGGCGGCCGCGGATTTCGACCTCGTGCCGGGGCGCGTCGCCGAGATCGATGCCGGCACGGTCGAGCAGCTCCTGCGAGACGACCAGCTCGACGGCGAATTCCTTGGTCATCGATTCCAGCCGGCTTGCCGTATTCACCGTGTCGCCGATCGCCGTGATCTGGGCGGCGCGCGCATAGCCCATTTCGCCCACGATGGCGGGGCCGGCATGGATGCCGATGCCGATGCGAAGCGGCACGTCGAGATCGCCCGACATCGCCTCGTTGAGATCGTCGAGCGCCAGCGCCATGCGCCGTGCCGCATCGAGCGCCTGACGACAGGCAGTCTGGGGATCCTGGTTGAGGCCGAAGATCGCCATGACGCCGTCGCCGATGAACTTGTCGAGCCGCCCGCCGGCGGCTTCGACCGCCTGACCTGTGGCGCGGAAGTAGCGGTTGAGCAGGAACACGACGTCGTAGGGCAGCTTGCCTTCGGAGATCGTCGTGAAGCCCCGTATGTCGGCGAACAGCACCGCGATGTAGCGCTCACCGCCATGGGCCTGCGGCTGCCGGCGATAGGCCTCGACGGGTCCGGCAGCGGCCGGCAACAGCGGGGTCACGCGATAGTGGCCCGGCGGTGGGTGTAGCTGGCAGGCGAGACGGACATTCGCGGGAGCGCCGATTCGCGCCAGTACCTTCGCCTCCTCCGGCGAGGCCGGCGGCAGCCTGTGGCGGTCGTCTCCGGTGATGCGCACGCGGCAGGTCGAGCAGCGACCGCGCCCGCCGCAGACCGAGGCATGGGGAATGCCGGCAATTCGACTGATCTCGAGGACCGTGAGGCCGGCGGGCTGCGTCACGCTGCGACGCTCGTCGTAATCGAGGCGCACGACGCCGGCCCGCCGTTCCCAGAGGTCGCGCAAGGGCCGCGCGGCGATCGCGCCGACAAGCAGCGCAAGGGCCGTGTACTCCAATCCGGACGCGATCGAATAGAGATTGGCGATCTGGGCGGGGCCCGGAACACGCGCCTGCTGGAACAGCATCTCGAGAAAGCCGGGGCGCTGCGCCAGCTCGGCGACATCGCGCAGCGCGACAGCCGCGCCCGCAAGGCTGGCGGCGGGGATCAGCAGCGCGAGACCGTAGAGCAGTGGCAGCCAGCCGCGATACCAGGGCTTCAGGCGCAGCGCGAAGTGCAGGCCGATGCAGCCATGCATCCACACGACCAGCGGCAGGGAGAACTGCCGCACGATGCCCGGCCAGCCGCCGGCGACCAGCGAGCCCAGCACCCAGGGATAGCCCGACTGGACGTCGTAGAACGTTTCGGCGAGCCGCGTGCCGACCACGTGGATCACGCCCAGCGGGATGATCGAGGCACCGAGGATCCATTGGGCCCATTCCCAGCGCGACAGCTTCAGCGCGCGCCGCCGGTAGAGCGACCACAGCGCAAGCAGGAAGTGAACGAGCATCGCGCCATAGAGCACCGTCAGCCCGACGGGGTTGCCCCAGACGGACGCGAACCAGTGACGGCCTGCTTCGAGGACCCGCAGCGAGATCAGCCCGAGCGCGTGATTGAGGAGATGGGTGACGACGTAGAAGAAAAGGACGTAGCCCGACCAGAGGCGAAGCCGTCCGGTCATGGCGTCATTTCAGCAGAGTCAGGACCGCCTCGGGCGGCCGGCCGATCGCCGCGCGACTGCCCTTCACGACGATCGGGCGCTGCAGCAGGACGGGGTGTGCGGCGATGGCGTCGACGATGTCGGCCTTGGCGAGGTCCGCTTTCCTGAGCTTCAGCGCCTTGAACTCGGCCTCGCCGTCGCGGATCAGCTCGCGCGGATCGCCGCCGACCTGCGAGACGAGCTTCTCGATCTCGGCCTTGCTCGGCGGCTCCTTCAGATACTCGCGCACCGTGGGCTCGACACCGTTGCTCTTCAGCAGGTCGAGTGTCTGCCGCGACTTGCTGCAGCGCGGATTGTGCCAGATCGTGACGGTCATGGTTTCCTCGTTGGCCGAACCATGGCGAGCCCTTCAGCCTTCGTCCAGAGCATCGGGGTCGGCGGCCTCGATCACCTTGCGGGCCAGCGCATAGGCAAAGCCCGCGCGGGCCATCGAGGCGAGGTCGCGCGCCTTGTTGTCGTCGCGGTCCTTCAGGCGAAAGGGACCGAGGCGCCGCCGGCGGGCGAAGGCCAAGGCGGCCTGAAGCTCGCGCTTCGCGGGATCGGTGCCGAGTTCGTCGTCGAGCGCAGTCATGGCCTGGTCGACATCCTCACGACCCACGCCCGCGACCTGCAGCCGCTGGCGGGTGAGGCGGCCCGACATGCCGCGACGGTGCAGCGACCGGGCCTTGGTCTGGGCGAAGGCCTTGTCGTCGAGAAGACCGGCCGTCACGAACTTCTGCACGACGGCCTCGATTGCTTCTTCGACATTCTCCATCACCGGGGCCTCGAGCATCCGGGCCTTGGAGACCCGGCGGCGCAGGACGCGCCGCAATCCCTCTGCCGAACTGGCGTACCGCTCGAGATAGAACACGGCGGCGTTCTGCAGATACTTCGCCGTGATCGGAGAGGCGGTACGCTTCACGGCATCAGCCTCTGAGCGGGATGCCCACCATCGCCTGCAGTTCGTCGATCGCGACGTCGGGATCGCCGACCTTGATGGTGCGCATCCCCATCGCGCGCGCCGGCTTCAGGTTGATGCCGAGATCGTCGAGATAGATGCAGCGGTCCGGCGGGACGCCGAGCAGGTCGCACGCATGCTGGTAGATCTTGGGATCGGGTTTGCGCAGGCCGATTTTGCTCGATTCGACGACATGCTCGAAAAGAGACAGGACCTCGGACACGGCTTTTGCCTTCTCGGGGCTGCGCGCCATGCCGGGCCCTTCGCCCGATTTCACGTTGTTGGTGATGCAGGCCACCCGGAACGCCGCCTTGCAGCGGCGGAGCGCTTCGACCATCTGCGGCCGAATGTCGCCGCTCAGTGCCTGCAAAATCTTCAGGCCCTCGACCCGGTGCCCCTGGAGCCGGGCCTCCTCCTCGAAGAGCGTGACGAAGCCGTCGAGGGAAACCTCGCTTCGTTCCATTTTCGCCCACGCGTTCGTATCGGGATTGCGCGCATTGAGGCCGCGCAGGAAATCTTTGGGAAGACCGGCCTCCGCTTCGTAGCGGTTGAAGGCCTCGAAGGGGCTGGAAAGGATCACGCCGCCGAAGTCCCAGAGGACCGCGAGCGGGGTTTTTGCATGGCTCGTATTCATGGTGGTGCGACGGTCTTTACCTTGTTGCTGCCGCAGTCGGCCCCTATCTCACGCCCTCCATAGGCGACTGGTTGCTCGTTGACCATCGACCTGAACTCCGGATTAGGAATTTACACATGAGCGAAGCAGCGGTGATGCCGCGCGGCAACGCAGTGGCGGTAGTGGCGGCAACGACGGACACGAACCAGACGGCTCGTCCTGACGGGCGCAATCGGCGGGCTGCCGAGACCCGTCGGAAGATCATCGAAGCCGCCAAGCTCATGATCGCCGAAACCAGCACGGCCCCCACCGTGGTCGCCGTCGCGCGCCGCGCCGATGTATCGGTTCGCTCGGTCTTCCAGCATTTCGGCGACGTTGAGTCACTTTTTGTAACTGTCATGGATGCCATCCGGCAGGACATCGTGGTTCCGCCGCCGACGGCCAACACCCGCCCGCTGTCGGACCGCATCGCCTCGGTGGTCCAGAACCTTGCCGAAGTGTTCGACGGGATCGTCCCGCTGCGCGTCGCCGCCGGCCAGTTCGTCGGCCACCCGGCCCTGATCGAGCGCGGCCAGGCCTTCAAGCAGGAGCTCCGGAACTCGACCTTCGAGACGTTCGCGCCCGAGTTTGCCGGCCTGAGCGAGCCGGCCCGCGAGGAACTGGCGGACGCGATCGGTGCGGCCCTCTCCCTCGATGCGTGGATCGTGCTGCGTCGCCGGGACAACCTCAGCTTCGAGCGGGCGGCCGCCGTCTGGCGGATGACGCTCCAGGCCCTCCTGTCGCATCGGTTCGCTTCGGTTGCGGCGGAATAGCCTTTCCCTGCTGGTCGCCGATTGACTTGGCGTTTGGGATCAGAGAGTTAAGAGCCCCAATCAATTGACGAAACCTCGGTAAATGGCGACCAGCCAGCTTCATGAAGACTTTTCGCGTGAGGAGCACGTCAAGGCGGGCACCGATCGCGGTTTCGGGTTCGTTTTCGCGGGTTTCTTCGGAATCCTGACGGCGATCAACCTGTGGAACCACGGGATGGAGAAGGGCGCCGCCTGGAAGTGGATGCTTCCGGTCGCGGCGGCCTTCCTCGTGGTGGCGCTGGTCTATCCCAGGGCGCTCGGCCCGCTGAACCGGCTGTGGCTGAAGTTCGGCCTTCTCCTCTACAAGGTGATGAACCCGCTGATCCTCGGACTGCTGTTCTTCGTGACCATCATGCCGATCGGTCTGGTGATGCGTGCCTTCGGCAAGGATTTCCTGCGGCTGAAGCTCGACCGCAACGCCAAGACCTACTGGATCGAGCGCGCGCCTCCGGGGCCGCCGCCGCAATCCATGCGCAACCAATTCTGATCGCGAAAGGACAGAGCAATGGGCTCCATACTTGTCGAACTCTGGGCTTTCATGCGCGAGCGCAAGAAGTTCTGGCTGCTGCCGATCCTGGTCATGATGGTGATCTTCGGCGGCCTGATCGTTCTCACCAAGGGTTCGGCCATTGCGCCCTTCATCTACACGCTGTTCTAGGCGGTTAAGGACTCTTCCATGCGGGTGCTCGGCGTCTCGGCCTTCTATCACGACAGCGCGGCTGCGCTCATCGAGGACGGTCATCTCGTCAGTGCCGCGCAGGAAGAGCGCTTTACCCGCAAGAAGCACGATGCGGGCTTCCCGCAGAATGCGGTCCAGTTCTGTCTGGACCGCGCCGGCATCAAGCTTCAGGACGTCGACTACGTCGCCTTCTACGACAAGCCGTTCCTGAAGTTCGAGCGCCTGCTTGAGACCTACCTCGCCTACGCGCCGCGGGGCTTCAACTCCTTCCGCATGGCCATGCCGTTGTGGCTGAAGGAGAAGCTCTTCCAGAAGATGCTGCTGCGCGACGAGATGAAGAAGTGGGAGCCCGACTTCGACTGGCAGAAGCGCCTGCTGTTCGGCGAGCACCACCAGAGCCACGCGGCCTCGGCCTTCTTCCCGTCGCCCTATGAAGAGGCGGCAGTCCTCTGCATGGACGGCGTCGGCGAATGGGCAACGACGTCGCTGGCCATGGGAAGCGGCAACAAGCTCGAGATGCTGCGTGAGATCCACTTCCCGCACTCGATCGGCCTGCTCTACTCGGCGTTTACCTACTACACCGGCTTCAAGGTCAACTCGGGCGAATACAAGGTCATGGGTCTCGCGCCCTACGGCGAGCCCAAGTTCAAGAACCTGATCCTCGACAAGATCGTCGACCTCAAGGAAGACGGCACTTTCCGCCTCGACCAGAGCTACTTCGACTATTGCACCGGCCTGCGGATGACGAACGACAAGTTCGGCGATCTGTTCGGCGGCGAGCGTCGCAAGGCCGAGGAACAGCTGACGCAGCATCACATGGACCTCGCGGCGTCGATCCAGGCCGTCACCGAGGAGATCGTGATCCGCCTCGGCCGGTCGGTGAAGAAGGAAACCGGCGTCAAGAACATCTGCCTTGCCGGCGGCGTGGCGCTGAACTGCGTCGCCAACGGCAAGCTGCTGCGCGAGAACATCTTCGACGGCATCTGGGTGCAGCCGGCGGCCGGCGATGCCGGCGGCGCGGTCGGCGCGGCCTATGCCGCCTATCACGGCTTCCTCGGCCAGCCGCGCAAGCTCAACGGCCACATGGACGGCATGGCCGGCTCCTATCTCGGCCCGGATTTCACCGACGACGAGATCGCCGAGCGGCTCACCGCCGTCGGCGCCAGGTTCTCGCGCCTCAGCCGCGACGAGATGATCGACCAGACCGCGCAGGCGCTGGCCGACGACAAGGCGGTCGGCTGGATGCAGGGCCGCATGGAGTTCGGTCCGCGTTCGCTGGGCGCCCGCTCGATCCTTGGCGACGCGCGTTCGCCGTCGATGCAGAAGACGCTGAACCTCAAGGTGAAGTACCGCGAGTCGTTCCGCCCCTTCGCGCCGGCGGTGCTGCGCGAGGACGTCGACAAGTATTTCGATTTCCACACCGACAGCCCCTACATGCTGATGGTCGCGCCGGTTGTCGAGGAACGCCGTCGCAAGATGACCGCCGAGGAAGACGCGCTGTTCGGCATCGAGAAGCTGAACGTGCCGCGCTCCGACATTCCCGCGGTTACGCACGTCGACTATTCGGGCCGCATCCAGACGGTCCACGAAGAGACCAACAAGCCGTTCTACGACCTGATCTCGGCCTTCAAGGCGAAGACCGGCAGCTCGGTGATCGTGAACACCTCGTTCAACGTGCGCGGCGAGCCGATCGTCTGCACGCCTGAGGATGCATGGCGCTGCTTCATGGGCAGCGAGATCGAGGTCCTCGTGGTCGGCAACTGCCTGCTGCGCAAGGAAGACCAGGATCCGTCGCTGAAGCTCGACTACAAGAACGCCTTCGAGCTCGACTAGCCGGGTGGGCGCTTCCGTAATGCGCGCGCCCCTCATGAGAGCCTTGGTTTGCGATCGCCTCGGCGACCCTTCCGTTCTCCATATCGAGGAACGCCCGATCCCCGAAGCGGGACCGGGCGAGATCGTTCTCAGGGTCGGCGCCGGTTCGGTCAATTTTCCCGACGTTCTGATGGTGGCCGGCGGCTACCAGCACAAGCCCGAACTGCCCTTCGTGCCCGGCATGGAAGGCGCGGGGACGATCCACGCCATCGGTGCCGGCGTCGAGGGCTGGAAAGCGGGCGACCGCGTGATCTTCGGCGTGCGCCCCGGCGCCTTTGCCGAGTACGTGAAGGTGAAGGCGAGCGGCCACCTCATGCGCCTGCCGGCCGACTGGTCCTTTGCCGAGGGCGCCGGCTTCCGGGTCGCCGCGCAGACCGCCTATCACTCGCTGGTCCATCGCGCCGCACTGAAGAAGGGCGAGACCTTGCTGGTGCACGGTGCCTCGGGCGGTGTCGGTCTCGCGGCCGTTCAGCTCGGCAAGCACATCGGTGCGCGCGTGATCGCGACGGGCAGCGACGATGCGCGGCTGGCCGTCGTGCGGGCCAACGGCGCCGACGAGGTCGTGAACTATCGTACCGGCGACTTCGTCTCCGCGGTGAAGGAGATGACGAACGGCAAGGGCTGCAACGTGATCTACGATCCGGTGGGCGGCGAGGTGCTGGAGAAGTCGGTGCGGGCCGCCGCCTACGGCGCGCGCCTGCTGGTCGTCGGCTTCACCTCGGGCGGGCCGAGCAGGCTCATGTCCAGCCACATCCTGATCAAGGGCCTCTCGGTCCTGGGCGTGCGCGCCGGCGAGACCATCCTGCGCCTTTCGCCCGAGCTCGGCCGCGACTATGTCGAGGAACTGCCGCGGCTCGCGTCGCTGGGCGTCATGCGCCCGAACGTCTCGCACCGCTTCCCGATGGAGCAGGCGGCCGAAGCCTTTCAGGTCCTGATCGACCGCAAGGTCGTCGGCAAGGTCGCGATCGAGATGGGTTCGGGAGCCTAGCAAGACCGAGCCTTCACGGCTCTTTTCCTCCCCATTCAAGTGGGGAGGTGTCGCGCTCAGAGCGCGACGGAGGGGGCATCGCTCGGCGATGAGGAAGGGGATGACCCCTCCGTCGGCGTATGACGCCGCCACCTCCCCATTTGAATGGGGAGGAAAGCTTGAGAGACGGTGCTCTACCGCGCGTAGAAGATCGTCACCTTGCGGTCGATGTCCGAGGCGTTGTCGCTGCCGAAGCTCATGTTCCCGAAGGCCTCGGGATCGGCCACGATGGTGATGTTCTTCGCGGGATAGCCGTCGCGGATCATCTCGGCAGCCACTGTCTGGGCGCGCGCACGGGCGAGCTTCAGATTGTAGGCCTTGTCGCCAAGCTTGTCGGTATGGCCGATCAGGCAGACGGCCGAGACCTGGCGATCCTTTGCGATCTTCACCGCCTGCGCAATCGCCGGCTTCTCGGCCTGCCTGAGATGCGAACTGTTGAGGTCGAACAGGATGCGGACCGGCTGCGGCTGGCTGCTGCCGCCGCCGCGCGGGCAGGTGCCGACGGTCTGCGCGAAGGACGGCGTGGCGGCGAGCAGGATGCCGCCCGCGAGGAGGGCGCCGATTCTTTTCACTTGAGCTCTCCCTTGAGGGCCATTTCGACGAAGGGGAGGCGATCGTTGCCGAAGAACATCATGTTGTCCACGAAGCAGGTCGGCGCGCCGAACACGCCGCGTGCGACGGCTTCCTCGGTAGTGGCCTTGAGCCGATCCTTCACGTCCTGATCCTGGATGCGGGCGCCGACCTTCGCCGGATCGAGGCCGGCCGACGACAGCACGGCGGCGATCTCCTTCATGTCGTTCAGGTTGCGGCCGTCGACCCACATCGCCTTGTAGACCGCGGGATGATAGCGCTCGAACGTACCGTCGATCTGCGCCGCCGCGGCGCCGCGCATCAGCGCCAGCGTATTCACCGGAAAGAAGGGATTGCGCTGGAACGGCACGCCGTAGTGGCGCGCCCACAGCGGCATGTCGAAGCCGCTCCATTTGGATTTCTGCGGCAGCTCGGCCGGCGAATGGTTGCCCGTCGCCTTGAACACGCCGCCCAGCAGCATCGGCTTGCGCACCAGCGTTGCGCCCGCGCGCCGCGCGATCCCCTCGACCTGCGTGTCGGCGAGATAGCTGTAGGGGCTGCCATAGTCGAAGTAGAATTCCAGCGTGCGGGTCATCCGTTCCTCCTTGCTTGTGGCAAGCCTGCGCCGCTTCTAGCCTTGCGACAAGAATGTTCAAGGGAGGATCGCATGGGCCGCGTGGCAGACAAGGTCGTGCTGGTGACGGGCGCGGGGTCGGGCATCGGCCGGGCATCCGCGCAGCTGCTGGCGGCGGAGGGCGCGACGGTGATCGTGACCGACGTGAACCGTGCGGGCGGCCTGGAGACGGTGCAGCAGATAGGGGGCCAAGCCCGCTTCGAGGAGCAGGACACGTCCAAGGAAGCCGACTGGAAGCGCATCATCGACGACATAATGGCGCGCGAGGGCCGGCTGAACGGGCTCGTGAACAATGCCGGCATCGCCGGGCCATTCCCCTCGACCTTCGAGGGCGAGAGCCTCGACCAGTGGCGCCGCATCCTGTCGATCAACGTCGAGGGCGTGTTCCTCGGCTGCAAGTATGGCGTTCCCGCGCTCAGGTCCTCGGGCGGCGGCTCGATCGTGAACCTCTCCTCGCTGGCGGCTTTCCTCGGCACGCCCGACCTCTCGGCCTACGGCGCCAGCAAGGGCGCGGTGCGGCAGTTCACCAAGACGGTGGCGATGGATTGCGCGCGCAAGGGCTACAAGGTGCGCTGCAACTCGGTCCATCCCGGCATCATCATGACGCCGATGGGCGAGAGCATCCTCCCCAGCGAGAAGGCGCGCGAGCGCACGCGCCAGCGCGTGCCGGTCGGTCATTTCGGCACGCCGGAGGACATTGCCTACGGCGTGCTCTACCTGATTTCCGATGAGTCCCGCTTCATGACCGGCGCGGAGCTGGTCATCGACGGCGGGATGAATGCCATATGAGGCGCTCCGCTGGCGGAGCGCCTGGCGGCGTGTAGCGCTGCAGGGAGCGCAGCGACCGAAGCGCGGGCGCCGTGCGGTGCAGAAAAGATGGAGGTGCGCCAACCCGGCCGTGCGGGCTCTCGCGCTTGATTACAAGCGCTGCCGCCCGCCAGCGCCTCTGAAGGCGCTTACTTAATATTCACCTGATGAGTGAACTTGTCGCCGTCGCTGATCGTGATCTGGTGGAAGCCGAGCAGCTTCAGCAGGTCGAAGAAGTTCGCGTCCTCGGCGATCGTGCGCTCCTGGAAGAACGGCGACAGGCGCGACATGGTCGTCATGTTCGCGAGGATCGCGCGCGCACGGAAGATCGTGCTCATTTCGCCGGGCTGCAGGCCGACGATGATCATCTTGTCGGCCTTCTCGCCCTTCACGAAGACCGCGTAGGGGACGCGGTAGGCCGACTGGATGGTGCCCTGCGACACGACCGTGGCGAACTGCACGCGCTGGGCGCGCTCGGCGCCGGCGATCGTCTGCATCGGCGAGGTGTAGGTCTCGATCGCCGTCGGCTTCGGGTAGTAGTAGCCGACATAGCGGTCCTCGTCGGCCTTCGGGGTCGCCGCGGCGGCCGTCGGCTTGGGCTGCTGCTGCGCGAAGGCGGGCAGGGCGCCGAAGGCGAGGAGGACGGCGAGGCCGGTTGCAAACCGATTCATCATGAGTATTTCCCCAAAGACTGATGCTGTAGTGGCGACGGGCTAGAACAACGTATAGCCGCCATCGATGACGAAGTCGCGTCCCGTCGTGTAGCCGGAGGCGCTGCTCGCCAGGTAGACCGCGATCGGGCCGAAGTCGGCGCCGCTGCCCCAGCGGCGGGCCGGGATGCGCGGCAGGACGTTGCCCGCGAACTTCGGGTTGGCGACCGCATTGGCCGTCATCTCGGTCTCGATCCAGCCCGGCAGGATCGAGTTCACCGTGATCTTGTAGCGCGCCAGCTCGACGGCCAGCGCCCGCACCATCGCGGTGACACCGCCCTTGCTGGCGCCGTAGTGGCTGGAGCGGGCCGCACCTTCGATGGCCGCGGTGCTGGCCATCGCCACCAGCGAGCCGCCCTGGCCGCGCTCGACCATGTGCTTGGCGGCT
The DNA here is from genome assembly GCF_019039055.1 of Reyranella humidisoli. Lineage (NCBI taxonomy): Bacteria > Pseudomonadati > Pseudomonadota > Alphaproteobacteria > Hyphomicrobiales > Reyranellaceae > Reyranella > Reyranella humidisoli. The sequence goes on along the minus strand of NZ_JAHOPB010000001.1, from coordinate 771,505 downwards.
GCACGAAACGTGAAGAAAACGCCGTCGAGGTTGATCTGCAGGACGCGGCGCCATTCGGCGTAGTCCATCTCGAGGATCGAGCCCTTGCCGCGGCCCGAGACGCCGGCATTGGCGACGCAGTTGTCGACATGGCCCATCACCTTCACCGTCTCGGCGAAGGCGTCCGCCACCTGCTTCTCGTCGCCGACGTCGACGATCTGGGCGTGGACCTTGCCGCCATGCTTCCTGAGCTGCTCGACGGCGGCGTCGTTCTTCTCCTTGCGCGTCCCCCAGATGCAGACGCCCGCGCCGGCCTGTGCCATCGCGTCGGCCATGCCGAGGCCGATGCCGCCATTGCCGCCGGTCACCAGCGCCACCTTGCCCGTCAGATCGAAGCCCTTGTAGGCCATGCGTCTCTCCCAAACGAAAACCGGGCGGGATCAAAGCCCGCCCGGTCTCTATCGTCAATTGATCTTGGATCTCGGGGCGGGGCCTATGCCGGCGGCCAGACTCCCGCATAGGGCTTTCGTAGCGCCCGTTCGACCATGTCGAGGCGATCCTGGCCATAGAACATGTCGCCATCGACGAAGTATGTCGGGGAACCGAATACCGAGCGGCGGATCGCTTCGTCCGTATTGGCCTGGTAGATCGTCTTCACCTCCGGCGAGAGGGCAAGATCGAGCAACGGCAGTGGATCGACGCCCGCTCCTCGTCCGATCGCAGCCAGGGTGTCCCGGTCGGCCAGATCGGCGTCGTCTCGCCAATGCGCTTCCAGCATCGCATGAGCCAGATCATCGATCTCGATGCCGCGCACCAGCCCCGCGATCAGCATGCAGTTGGGCAGCGTGATGTCGTTGGCGTGATGGGTGGGTATCCGGCCCAGCCACGGCGCGCCGCGCTCCTCGCTCCAGCGCTCGATTTCGCGGCCGAAGTAATATGCCGCGTGTGCCCTGGTGCGACGGCCGAAAGGTACGGCACCGGCTTCAGCCACGACGCGACGCAGGTCCACTGGTCGGTGCGCGATCCGTCGGCCGGCCGCCGCGACAATCGCCCTGAATCGCGCCGAACCGAGATAGGCGAACGCGGAATGCGCCGCGTAGAAATACTCGACTTCCTTCACGCTCTCTCCGCACAGATGCCGGAGCATCCTAGCGGGAGAGAGCGGAGGGACAGAAGGGCTCAGTTCAGCCGGTCCGTTTCGACCAGCACAATCTCCGCATCCTCGAGTGCCACGATCTCGATCTCGTCCTGGTCGACGACCGCCACGCCGTCGCGGGCATTGGCCGTCACGACCGTGCCGTCGCTGCCGCGGACCTCGATGCGGCCCTTGGCGGGCACGAGATAGGCGGGCTTGCCGTTCAGCGTCTGCCGGGTCGACTGGCCCGCCTTCACCGTACCGGCCATCAGCGAGCCGTCGGCATAGAGCGGGATCGCCCCGTCGTCGCCGCGCCCCGAAGCCAGCGGCACCAGCCTACCGTCGCGCGCGTCGGCGGGGAACTGCACCGTCTCCCAGCGCGCCGGCACGCCCTGCTTGTTGGGCAGGATCCAGATCTGGAACAGCTCGGTCTCGGCCTGCTCCATGTTGTACTCGGCGTGCTGGATGCCGCTGCCCGCGCTCATCACCTGGATCTGGCCCGCTTCGGTCCGGCCCTCGTTGCCGAGATGGTCCTTGTGCGTGATCGCGCCCTTGATGACATAGGTCACGATTTCCATGTCGCGGTGAGGGTGCGGCGGGAAGCCCGACTGCGGCGCGATCCGGTCGTTGTTCCAGACGCGCAGCGCGCCCCAGTGGACACGGTCCTGATTGCGGTAGTCCGCGAAGCTGAAGTGGAAGTTGGCCTTGAGCCAGCCGTGGTCCGACTTGCCCAATTTCTCGAAGGGTCTGAGCTCGATCATGGTGTTCTCCTTGTTGCCCCCAAAATGGCCTTACAAGGAATGCGATCAAGTTTCTGGCTGGTAACGGTGGGCTGAGCGGAGCTCAGCCCCAGGAGCGGCAGGACATTGCTTTGGGCAATGTCCGAGAGCGCCGAAGGAAGAACGATCACTGGAATTTTATGACCCCTCCGCCCCTACGGGGCACCTCCCGATTTGAATGGGGAGGCAATACTAGCGCACAGGACGGATCGGATCGGTACCGTCCCAACCGAGCGCGCATTTCCGCACATGGTCGAAGAAGCGGCCCTTGCTCCCGCTGATGTCGGAGATCTCCACGACGGTGCCGGCAAAAGCGCCAGATGGTGCCCCCGTGTCGAAGTAGGCGAAGCGGCCGCGTTCGCCGCCGATCTGGCCTTCATGGCCCATCGTGTAACCGAGGCTGAGTGCCCGGTCGTACAGGGCCTGGTAATCGGTCGACCAGAAGGCCAGGTGCTGCAGACCCTCGCGGCCGGAATCGAGGAACTCCTTGTACATCGACGGCGCGTCGTTGCGCTGCTGGATCAGTTCGATCTGCAGGTCGCCGGCATTGGCGAGCGCGACGCTGAGTTCGAGGGGCGAGTCCTGTCCGCGATGGCGGAACCAGTCGGTCTTCACGCGATCGATGTAGAACCACGGGCCGACCTTGAGCACGTCGATCCAGTGCGCCATCGCGGCCTCGATGTCGCGCACGACATAGCCGTTCTGGCGGACCGGGCCGAACAGGCGGCTCATTTGCCCACCGCCCGCTCGCGTCCGGGCGAGGCCCCGAACGTAAAGCCCCTGTAGCCGTCGGCCACGATCTCCTTGCAGGTCGTGCGATAGCCCTCGCCGATATACGGCATGAACACGCGTGGCTTGCCCGGAATGTTGACGCCCAGGTACCAGGAATTGGCCTTGGGAAAGAGCGTGCGGTCGGCGACCTCGGCGACATGCGTGCCCCAGGCCGTCTGCGCATCGCGATCGGGCTCTATCGTGCCGAGGTTGCGCCGTCGCATGTGGGTCAGGCACTCCGCGATCCAGTCGACGTGATACTCGCAGTTGGTGATGACGTTGCCGATGACCGACGGGCTGCCCGGTCCGGTGATCGTGAACATGTTCGGGAAGCCCGCGACGGTGAGACCGAGATAGGTCCGGGGTCCTTCCGACCACGCGTCCTTCAGCGTGACGCCGCCCCGTCCCCTGATATCGACCGCGAGCAGGGCGCCGGTCACGGCATCGAAGCCGGTCGCGAAGACCAGCGCATCGAGCTCGAAATGCCGCGATGCCGTCTCGACGGAATCGGCCGTGATCTTCTCGATCGGCTCGTCGCGCAGGTTCACGAGTTCGACGTTGGGGCGGTTGTAGGTGTCGAAGTAGTCGGTATCGACGCACAGGCGCTTCACGCCGAACGGATAGCCTTCGGGCGAGAGGGCCGCCGCGGTCTTCGGATCCTTCACCGTCTCGCGGATCTTCTGGCGCACGAAGTCGGCGGCGACCTCGTTGACGTCCGGATGGACCAGGATGTTGGGGAAGGCCTTCAGGAAGCCGCCGCTGCCGCCGTCCTGCCAGAGCTTCTCATAGTGCTTCCACTGGACGTCGCGCGGCGGCACGTCGGCGGTGAACGCGGTCGGCGGCACGCGCCCGAAGTCGGATTGCTCGAGGCTCGCGAGATAGGCTTCCAGCCCGTCGTCGAAGCTCCTGTGGTCCTCGTCGGTCAGCGGGCGATTGCGCGCCGGCACCGAGAAGTTGGGCGTACGCTGGAAAACCACGAGCTGCCGGGCGGCCCGGGCGATCATCGGGATCGCCTGGATGCCGGACGATCCCGTGCCGATGATGCCGACGCGCTTGCCCTCGAAGCTGACGGGCTCCTGCGGCCAGCTCGCGGTATGGAAGATCTCGCCCTTGAAGTCGGCGACGCCGGGAATGTCGGGCGTGTTGGGCACCGACAGGGCGCCGGTCGCCATGATGACGAAGCGGGCGCGCAGGCGGCTACCGCGATCGGTCTCGACGATCCAGCGCTCGGACGTCTCGTCGAACGTCGCGCCGGCGACCCGGGTGTCGAACTGGATCAGCTTGCGCAGGTCGAGGCGGTCGGCGGCAAACTGGGCGTAGCGCAGGATCTCGTCCTGGCCTGCGTACCGGTTGGTCCAGCGCCATTCGCGGCGCAGCTCCGGCGACCAGCTGTAGGAATAGAAGAGGCTGGGCACGTCGCAGCGCGCGCCCGGATAGCGGTTCCAGTACCAGGTGCCGCCCACGTCCGGCGCCGCCTCGAGGCCGCGCACCGACAGGCCGATCTCCCGCAGCTTGTGCAACGCATAGAGCCCGCCGAAGCCGGCGCCCACCACCACGACATCGCAGTCGTCGATGCCGGTCTCGATCGCACCCGCATGTTCCTGGACGCTCGCCGCCATGCTCCGCAAACTCCCGAATATGGAAACGTTTCCAATTTAACCTTGCAAGCGTTGGCCTCGATGTCAATTATGCGACTTCGTATGGCAGAAATCGTTTCCAAGGCCACGATTCGCGACGTTGCGCGGACCGCCGGGGTGTCGGTCGGATCGGTGTCGCGCGCGCTGAACGGCGGCAAGAACGTCAGTGCCCGGGTGGCGCGCGACGTGGCCGCGGCGGCGGAGAAGCTCGGCTACCAGCCGGATTTCCTGGCGCGCAGCCTGCGCACGCGCACCACCGGCATGGTCGGCTGTCTCGTCTCCGACGTCGCCAATCCGCTCTACGCCAGCATCGTGCAGGCGGCCGAGGCGCGGCTGCGCGACGCCGGCCTGCTGATGGTCGTCGCCAACACCGTGAACGATCCCGCGCGCGAACGGGCGATGGTCGCCGCCTTTCGCAGCCGTCGCCTCGACGGGATCCTGGTCGCGCCGGGCAGCGACGAGAACGACCGGGCATGGTGCGAACTCGCCGCCGGCGGCGCGCCAGTCGTCATCCTCGATCGCGACGTGCCTCAAGACGAGGGTTCGCCGTGGCCTGCGGTGCTGGTCGATCATCGCGAGGGTGCTCGGACGGCGACCCGCTACCTGATCGGTCTCGGTCATCGCCGCATCGCCCTGCTGACGCCGGGCGCCCGCATGCGGCCGGGACGCGAGCGCATCGCGGGCTTCCACGCGGCCTTCGCCGAGGCCGACATCGACCCGGCGGGCGCCGAGATCTGCCTCCAGGAATCGTCCATGGATTTCGCCCAGGGCGATGCGCTCGCGCTGCTGCAACGCGAGCGGCGCCCGACGGCGATCATCGCGCTCGGCACCCGCATTCTGGCCGGTGCGCTGCGCGCCGCCCGCGACCTCCGGCTTTCCATCCCGGCAGACCTGTCGGTAATCGCGGTGGGCGACACCGATCTCGCCGCCGTGCACACGCCGGCGATCACGGCCCTGCGCTGGAGCCTGGAAGATGTCGGTCGCGCGGCTGCCGAGCTGTTGCTGCAACGGCTGAAAGGCGCTTCGGGCGAGGGACAGTCGCGGGCGTTGCTTCCGGTCGACCTCGTGCTGCGGGAGTCCTGCGGGCCGCCGAAGACGACGTAATCAAGAACCATGTGGAGGAAAGAATGAGACTGCTGCGGAGGGCGTTTGCCCTGACTTTGGCCTTGGGCCTCGCGACACCGGCGCTCGCGCAGACGGCCGACGCCAAGTGGCCGACCAAGCCGATCCGCCTGATCGTGCCGTTCGCGGCGGGCGGCGGCACCGACCTGGTGGCGCGTGCGCTGGCCGAGAAGCTCGGCACCGCGCTCGGCCAGACCGTGGTGGTTGACAACAAGCCCGGCGCGTCGGGCATCATCGCGATGGAAGCGGCGCAGAAGGCGCCGGCGGACGGCTATACGCTGGTCCTCGGATCGGCCAGCACCGTCGTCGTCAATCCGGCGGTTTTGCCCGACCTGCCCTACGATCCGATCAAGGACTTCGAGCACCTGGCCGACATCGGCTCGGCCACGGTCGTGATGGTGGCCAGTCCGGACTATCCGGTGAAGGACCTGCGCGACGTGATCGCGCTGGCCAAGGCCAAGCCCGGTGAAGTGAACTACGGGACCTGGGGCAACGGCTCCACCGGCCATCTCTGCGCCGAGATCATCCGCGCCGGCACCGGCATCAACATGACCCATGTGCCCTACAAGGGCGCCGCGCCGGTGCTGAACGACGTGGCGGCGGGCCACATCAAGCTCGGCTTCTCCGACGTTCAGTCGGCGGTGCCGATGGTGAAGTCGGGCAAGGTCAAGGTGGTGGTCTCCTGCACGCGCCGCTCGATCAACTTCCCCGACGTGCCGGGCTTCGTGGAGCAGGGCGTCGATTTCGACTTCGTCTGGCGCTACGACCTGATGGCGCCGATCAACACGCCCAAGCCGATCGTGCAGCGGCTGCACGCCGAGCTGATGAAGATCCTGGCGATGCCCGACATCAAGGCGCGCTGGGCCGAGTTCGGCATGACCGCCTCGACCATCAGCCCCGACGATCTAAAGGCGCAGACCGCCAAGGACATCGCGACCCTGCGCAAGATCGCGCAGCAGGCGAACATCAAGCCGTGAGCTCCATCACGCAGCAGGTGGCCGTCGTCACGGGTGCGGCCAGCGGACTGGGCCGCGCCATCGCGCATCGCTTTGCAAAGCAAGGCATGCGGGTCGCGCTGTGGGATGTCGATCTCGCCGGTGCTGAGCGTATCGCAGGGGAGATCGGCGCGTCGGCGAAGGCCTTCGCCGTCGACGTGACCGATACCCAGTCCGTGCGCGCGGCCTGGGCGGCGAGCAAGGCGGCGCTCGGCACGCCGTCGATCCTGGTGAACAGCGCCGGCATCCTCGGTCCCTCGGCCGGCATCGCCTCCTATCCCGAGGAGCAGTGGCACCGCGTGCTCGACATCAACCTCAACGGCACGTTCCGCTGCTGCCAGGCGGCAGTGCCCGACATGGTAGCGAGCGGCTACGGCCGCATCGTCAACATCGCCTCGATCGCGGGCAAGGACGGCAACCCGAACGTCGCGGCCTATGTCGCGTCGAAGGCCGCCGTGATCGCGCTCACCAAGTCGATGGGCAAGGAACTCGCGACCTCAGGCGTGCTGGTCAACGCGATCTCGCCCTCGGCCTCCGAGACGGCGATCTTCGGTGAACTCACCGACGAGCGGCGCGCAAAGCTGCTGGCCAACGTGCCGATGGCGCGCATGGTGCGTCCTGAAGAGGTTGCCGAACTGGCCTTCTGGCTGTCGTCGCCGGCCTGTTCCTTCTCGACCGGCGCCGTCTTTGACATCTCGGGCGGTCGGGCGACCTACTGAGTAGCGCGGCCTCAAGAGGCAGCTAACGCCTTGCGCCTGAAATAGAGGAGGCAGGCCAGTGCGATCATTGCTGCTCGCCCGCTAGACGCCACGAGGAGGTACCAATGGTACGCAAGCTGCGTGCCCGGCGCGGTGGAGCACAGCTTGAACCGGCCGCCGCTGTGATGACCGACCGAATAGGAAATGAAATAGAAAGCGGCCACGAATATCGGAAATATCAGGGCGATCAGGAGGCGGTCCCGCGAGGTCTCGAGGGGCGCTGTCGACGCCTTCTGGAAATGAGCCTGTTCCGATGCGGTCAGCTTCAACGAGACCGCACGCGCCGCGATCACGAGTTCGACGGCCAGTAGTAACCAGAATAGTATCCTGGCGCCGATCGCGATGTTGCAGTTCTGCCCAGTGAGGGTCATGCCGAAGGTCTCGGCGATTCTGGCGAGAAGGTAGTGGTCCCGTGTATCGGCTGCGATCAAAATGCCGCTAGTGAGGACTGCCAGCCCGACCATCCAAAACACCGAGCAAAGCGTGAAGCGCTGTATGCGAGTCATGCCGGTCTCGTCCGACAAAGCGTGATGACGGCCCGAAGCTTGGCACGAAGGCAGAGCCGGCGCGAACCGCGTGCCACTGATGGGAAGAGCGCTTAACGCCCTTCGCGCCACCAGGCGCTGGCGATGGCCATCAGGAAGGCGAGCGCCACGAGGATGCCCGGCAGCAGCGGAAGCTGGTTGATGCCGGCGACGGTGTAGCCCTCGTTGCGGCGCAGGCCGATCCAGTCGGATCCGCCGGCGGCGCGGCCGGGGCGGACGGTGCGGATGTCGGGCTCGGACTGGTCGGAGATCCACATCAGCCCGCCGCCCGTTGCTTCGACCAGCGGCTTCAGCTTCGCGTCGGTCGCGCGCACGTCCGAGAATTCCAGCGGATCGGGACTGCCGACCGCGGCGACGGTGCGCAGCGTGCCGTCGTCGAAGCGATAGAGGCCGGGCTTGTCGACATCGACCACGGCGAGGCCGAGGCCCGGCGCGGTCTGGCGCAGGTCGAGCGTGCGCGTGGCGCCGCCAGGCGAGGTCATGGTGACCTGCGGGAAGGTGGCGGCCAGCGTGCGGCGCGTCACCTCGATGCGGCCGCCGATCGCCGTGGCGCGCAGCGCCTCTTCCTCGAGATCGGGTTCCTTCATCAACCAGTGCGCAACGCGGCGTACGAGTTCGGGCTGCGGGCCGCCGCCGTCGATGCCGCGATTCCACAGCCACAGGTGATCGGACAGAAGCTGCGCCACGCGGCCCTCGCCGACGCGGTCGAGGATCACCAGCGGCTTCTCCTCGGCACCGGCCAGCACGGCGTTGCCGCGCTCGGTGCGCGACGTGATCAGGCGGAACCAGCGGCCCCATTCCGGCTCCTTGTTGGGATCGCCGGCCTGCGGGAGATTGGCCGTCACCGGATGACGCTGGCCGATCTCGGTGACCTTGGGCTTGAAGCCGGTTTCCACCACGTCGCCCGTTGGTGCGCCGGGCAGGATGGCGCCCAGCGGCGTGCGATAGAGCGAACGCTGGGTCGCGAAAACGGGACCGACCGAGACGAGCAGGGCGCCGCCGCCCTTCACGTATTCGGTGATGTTGCGGAAGTAGTCGCGCGTGATCAGGTTCCCCGACTCGTAGCGGTCGAAGATGATCAGATCGAATTCCTTGAGCTTCTGCTCGAACAGCTCGCGCATCGGGAAGACGATCAGCGACAGTTCGCGCACCGGCGTGAAATCGTCCTTCTGCGGCGTGCGCAGGATGGTGAAGTGCACGAGATCGACCGCGGGGTCGCTCTTCAGCAGGTTCCGCCACGCCCGCTCGCCCTGATAGGGCTCGCCCGAGACCAGCAGCACGCGCAGCCGGTCGCGCACGCCGTTGATGGTGAAGAGCGCGCGGTTGTTGTCGAGGGTGAGCTCGTTTTGGCCGGGGCCGACTTCCAGCTCGACGACGTTGGCGCCGGGGTTGCCGACGGTGATCGGCAGCTCGACCGAGCGGCCGACCGGCACGTCGATGCGCTTCACGACCTCGCCGCCGACCGACAGCGTCACCGGCGCGGTGCCGCCGGCGGGATCGTCGATGCGGAACTTGGCGACGACGTCGCGGCCGACCACGCCGAAGCGCGGCGACTGTTCCAGCACGATCAGCCGGTCGCGTTCGTTCTTCTTGCCGGCGATCAGCGCATGCACGGGCGCGCCGCCCAGCTCCGGCGGCACGCCGGCCGGCAGGTCATGGACCTGGCCGTCGCTCAAGAGAACGACGCCGGCCAGTCGCTCCGGCGGAATCTCGATCAGGGCCGAGCGCATCGTGTCGATCAGGCGCGTGCCGCCCGGCCGCTCGCTGCCCAACTGGATCTGCGACGGCGGCAGCACGACCTCGCGCACTTCCAAGCCGTCCTGCTGGCCGAGCTTGCGCTTCAGCGACTCGCGCGCGGTCTGGACCTGCTGGCGGCGTTCGCCGATCGCCATGGAATCGCTGTCGTCGACGACGACCAGCGCCACGTCGGCGATGGGCTTGCGCTGCTCCTCGATCAGCGAGGGATTGGCCAGCGCCGCCAGCACGACGACGAGCGAGCCCAGCCGCCAGATCGTGCCGCGCGCGCCCGCGCGCAGACCGAGCAGGACAAGAACGAGTCCGACCGCGCCCAGCACGGCCAGCACCGTCCACGGCAGCAGCGGATCGAAGGCGACCGAGACGGCCGATGTCATGTTCATCGCCTCAACCTCTGCATGATGTCAGGCAGGTGAACCTGGTCGTCCTTGTAGTTGCCGGTCAGGGCATGCATCACGAGGTTGACGCCGAAACGGTACGACATCTCGCGCTGCGTCTCGCCGCCCGGCGAAACCGGATTGAGGCCGCGGCCGCGCTGGTCGGTGGCCCAGGCGCCGGCATAGTCGTTGGAGCCGATCAGGATGGTGGTCACGCCGTCATTGACGCGGCCGCCGCCCGACTCGATCCAGAGCTTTCCGCCCTGCCAGCGGCCCGGCATGTCCGACAGAAGATAGAACGCCCGGCTCAGCACATGGTCCGGCGGCATGGCGACCAGTGGCGGCGTCTCGACGCCGGCCAGCAGGCGCTTGAGATCGGGATTGCCCCCGGCCGGACGATCGAACGTCATGTGCTGGTCGCGCGTGTCGATGAAGATGATGCCGCCGGTCCGCAGGTAGCGGTCGAGCGCGGCCTGCGCGCGCGGCGACAGCGGCGGCTGCGTCGAGGTCACGGGCCAGTAGATCAGCGGATAGAGGCGCGGTTCGTCGCGCTCGAGATCGAGGCCGACCGGATCGGCCGGCTCGACCGAGGTGCGGCTGCGCAGGATCTCGCTCAACCCTTCGAGCCCGGCCTTGCTGATGTCGTCGACTTCCTTGTCGCCGGTGACGATGTAGGCGAGGCGGATGTCGAGCGAGCCCTTCAGTGCCTGCTCGTCGGTGAGCGGTGGCGGGCCGGGTCTTGCCGCCGGCGCCGTCGCCGCCGTGCCGGGACGTTGCGGCGGAGCGGGCTGCTGCGCCTCAACGTCGGGTGAACTCGTGAAGACGAGAGCGCCGAGAAGGAGTGCGGCCGGTGCGGCGCGGCCGAAGCGGACGGCCTTGGGCAGCAGGCCGCGCAGCCACAGCGAGATCAGCAGGTCGGCGAGCAGCAGCAGGAGCGCCGCCAGCAGGAACCACTTGGAAAGATCGGTCTCGCCGCCTTCCGAGAGCCTGTCCGTCGAAATGCCGCTCGGCAGCGCCAGCGGCTTCGGCGCGGGAATGCGGCCGCCGATGTTGAAGGCGACCTGGGCGTTCTCGTCGCCATAGAGGCCGGGCGGGGAGGAGGGCCTGGGCTGGAAGGTCTCGACGGCGTCGGGCGGCAGGATCTGGATGCCGGCGGGCGGCGCGCCGAGGCGGCCGAAGCCGTCGAGCGTACGCCACGGCTTCAGCGCCTTGTTGACGCCGTCGCCGGCAACGCCGCGCGACAGCGTCACGAGACGTTGCAGCATGTTCACGAACAGGCCCGACAAAGACATGTTGCTCCAGCCGGTGTTCGCGGTGGTGTGGATCAGCACGAGATAGCCCTGGCCGCGCTTCTCGGCGGTGACCAGCGGCGTGCCGTCGGCCAGGCGCGCCCAGGTCTTGTCGGCGAGGTCGGGCGTCGGCTCGGCCAGCACCTGCTGCGAGATGCGCACGTCCTTGGGGATCGGAATGCCGAGGAAGGGGCTGTTGGGTGGGAACTCGGCCAGCGAACTGGGCTGGCCCCAGCTCATGATGCCGCCCAGCGCACGGTCGCCGAGGCGCAGCTTGGTCGGCACGAGGTTGTCGGCGCCGGCCGCGAGGTTGGGGCCCGCAAAGCGCACGGCGACACCGCCGCGCTCGACCCATTTCGCGATCTCCTCGCGGTCGTTGGCCGACGGTGCCGCGCCGTCGGGGATCAGCAGCACGGCGGTGTTGCGCGTCAGGACCGATTCGCGATCGCCGATGCTCAAGCTCACATAGGGATCGAGGGCGCGCTCGAGGAAGTAGATCTCCTGTAGCAGTGGCTGGTTCCCTGCGGTGGCGCGCTCGCCCAGGATGGCGACCGGCCGGCGGCGATGACGCTCGTCGAGCAGGATAGTGCTGCCGGCCCCGCCCTGCGCCTCGATGTCGAGGCGGGCCATGCGATTGCGCAGCTCGGGCGGGATGGCCAGCACGCCTTCGCCCTGCGTCGCGGTCGCGGCGAAGTCGAGATCCATGCGGGCCACGACACGGCCCTGTTCGTCGGACGCCTGGATCGCGGTCTTGCGGGGGCCGTCGGCGGCGGCGCGCAGCGCCCGCACCTTGAGGTCGCGGCCTTCGGCGACAGGCGGCAGCAGAAGGAGCGGCGTCGTTGCCTGGTCGGGCAGCAGAACTTGCAGCCCGTCGAAGCGACGCAGGCGTTCGGCGAGGCGGGTCGCGCCTTCGTCCTCGAGGCCATCGCTCAGCCACACGGCATAGGCGCCCGGATCGATCTGCATCTGGTCGATGGCGGTGGCCGCGGCCGTGCGATCGGTCGACCAGGGCTTGGGGCGGAAGGCGCGCAGCAGCGTGCGCGCCTCGTCGGGCCGCATCGCGCCACGGCGAACCGCGGGGGCATCGAGCGGCGCCGGCGCGGTGCCGACCAGCACGACAGGGCGGTTGGCGCGTTCGGCGCGCTGGATCAGCCGCTCGGCATGGGCGGTGCGCGTGGCCCAGCCTGGCGCGCTCGACCAGCCGTCGTCGATCACCAGCAGCAGCGGGCCGCGGCCCGGCAGGTCGGCCTGCGGGTTCAGCAGCGGGCGCGCCACGGCGAGGATCAGCGCGGTGGCGAGCAGCAGCCGCAGCAGCAACAGCCACCACGGCATCTTCATCGGCGTCTGCTCGGCGGGCTCGAGCCCGACCAGCAGCCGGATCGCCGGGAAGCGCACGAGCTTGGGCAGCGGCGGGATCAGCCGCAGCAGGAAATAGATCGCCGGGAGGGCCAACAGCAGGGCCAGCATGCCGGGAGCGGCAAAGGCAAACGCGCCGAGACTCAGCATGTCATCAGGCCATGTTCAGCCGACCCATGTCGGCCATAGCGAGGTAAAGCGACAGAAGCACGGTCTGCGGCGAGCGATCGGTGCGATGCAGATGCACCGTCCAGTTGGCCGGCCGCGCCAGGCGGTTGAGGCCTTCCTTCTGGGCGGCGAGTCGCGCGCCATAGGCGGCGCGCACGGCCTCGACCCGGCGGATCGTGTGCTGGCCCTCGGCTTCGAGGCCCTCGAATTTCACATGACCGTCGAACGGCAGCTCTTCCTCGGCGGGATCGAGGATCTGCACGAGATGGCCGCGCACGCCGACGCTGGCGTAGTAGCGGATGATCTCCTCGATCTTCTCGAGCGGGTCGAGCCAGTCGGACACCAGCACGATCGTGCCGTGGGCGGGCAGTGGCACCATCGGCGGCAGGCTGGCCGGCGTGCGCGTGGTATCGCGGCTTTCGTCGAGCAGGGTCTCGGCGACGCGCCGCACCGCGACGCGGCCGGAGGCGGGGCGCATGCCGCCGCCCAGCACGGCGACGCGCTCGCCGGCATCGGCCAGCAGGCTGGCGACGGCCAGCGTGAGGAGTTCGGCGCGCACCGCCTTGGTGTCGATGTTCTTGAGCGAGGCGTACTGCATCGAGGGCGACGCATCGCGCCACAGCCAGATGCTGGCGGCGGCCTCCCATTCGGTCTCGCGCACGAACAGATGCCGGCTGCGCGCGCTCTGGCGCCAGTCGATCTGGCTCGCGCTGTCGCCGTCGCGATAGGGCCGGTACTGCCAGAAGGCATCGCCCTGGCCGACGCGACGACGCCCGTGCACGCCCTGGATGACGGTCGCGGCGACGCGATCGGCGGCCACCATCAGAGCGGGCAGCGTGCCGGCGAGTTCGAGCGACCGATGGAGGGTTGAAGGCGAAGCCATGAACACCCGCAGTGCAATGCCTAGGCCAGACGTTTACCCGAGGCGGGCGCACATCTGGGCGATGACGGACTCGACGGTGACGCCTTCGGCGCGGGCGGAGAAGTTGACGGCCATGCGATGGCGCAGGATCGGCCCGGCCAGCGCCACGACGTCGTCGACCGACGGCGCGAGGCGGCCCTGGATGATCGCGCGGGCGCGGCAGGCCAGCATGAAGGCCTGGCTGGCGCGCGGACCGGGACCCCAGGCGACGCGCTGGCGCACGACGTCGAGATCGGTGTGTTCGGGACGGCCGGCACGCACCAGCTTCAGGATGGCGTCGACGACGCTCTCGCCGATCGGCAGGCGCCGAACCAGCGCCTGGGCGGCCATCAGGTCGCCGGGCGACAGGGCCTGCGTAGCGACCGCCTGCTCGGCGCCGGTGGTGCCGATCATGATCTGGCGCTCGGCCTCTTCGTCCGGATAGCCGACGTCGACCTGAAGCAGGAAGCGGTCGAGCTGGGCTTCGGGCAGCGGATAGGTGCCTTCCTGTTCCAGCGGGTTCTGGGTCGCCAGCACATGGAACGGCGCGGGCAGGTCGTAGCGCTTGCCGGCCACGGTCACGTGCCGCTCCTGCATCGACTGGAGCAGCGCCGACTGGGTGCGCGGGCTGGCGCGGTTGATCTCGTCGGCCATCAGCAGCTGGGCGAAGACGGGACCCTGCAGGAAGCGGAAGGTGCGCCGGCCGCCTTCGCTCTCCTCGAGCACCTCGGAGCCCAGGATGTCGGCCGGCATCAGGTCGGGCGTGAACTGGATGCGCTTGGCTTCCATACCCAGAACGACGCCCAGCGTGTCGACGAGTTTGGTCTTGGCGAGACCCGGGACACCGATCAGAAGGAGGTGGCCGCCCGACAGGAGGGCAACCAGCGTTTGATCGATCACGTCCTGCTGGCCATAAATGACCTTGCCGATGGAGGCGCGAGCGGCGCGGAGCTGTCCGCCCAGCCGTTCGATGTCGGCGAGGGCGGCCTGGGCGTCGGCGTCGGTAGCAGTCGATGTGTCGGGGGCCACCAGGGCGCTCCTGTCGTCGATGGGAATTATAATTGAGGGAAGCCCAGAATTGAGGCCGGAACAAGGGCATGACAGTTGACGAAATTGTGCGGCGGGTGAGCGAGCGCAGCCGGCGTTTGGCATCCGGCTTGCCCGTCGCGACGCCGCCCCTCGGCAGCGACTTTTCACTAAACGGCGTCGCGTCGATGCCGCAGGTCTGGCGTCCCGCGTCCGTGCTGGTGCCGCTGGTGCGCCGCGAGCCCGGGATCACCGTGCTGCTGACCCAGCGCACGGAGGACATGCCGAGCCATGCCGGCCAGATCGCCTTTCCCGGCGGTCGCCGGCAGGCCGAGGATGTCGACGCCATCGCCACGGCGCTGCGCGAGACCGAGGAAGAGGTCGGCCTGACCCGCGATTTCATCGAGGTCATCGGCACGGTCGATCAGTACAGGACGGGCACGGGCTACGAGATCACGCCGATCGTGGGCATGGTCACGCCGGGATTCACGACCCGTGCAGACCCGCGCGAGGTTGCCGACGTGTTCGAGGTGCCGCTGGCCCACTTCCTCGACGAACGCAATCACCGCATCGACAGCAGGGTCTGGCAGGGCCGCGAGCGGCGCTATTATGCGATGCCCTATGGCGAACGCTACATCTGGGGCGCCACGGCGGGTATGCTGAAGAACCTCCACTTCATCCTGACCGCCGGCGCCTGACGCCGGCCGGGAGTCTTCATGCGCGTCGTCCTTCTGATACTCGCCCTGGTGCTGGCGCCGTTCTGCGCCTTCTTTCTCTGGGCCTGGGCGGTGAAGATCAAGCAGGAGCGCAGGATCGCCGGCACGCTGCCATCGTGGCAGGACATGCCGATGACCTGGCTGGGCATCGCGGGCTTCGCCTGCGCCATCGTCGGCTTCATCGTCATGTTCTTCACCCAGGACCAGGGCTACGGCGGGCTCTTCGCATCATGAAGCCATCCGGCCGCCTGGAACCGCCGCCGTGGGCAAGCGACACGGCGGTCCATACGCTGTTCGGCGCGCTGGGCGCCGCCGGCATCACCGCGCGCTTTGTCGGCGGCTGGGTGCGCGACGCCGTGCGCGGGGTGACGCTGACCAACGAGCCCGACCTCGCCGTCGACAAGCCGCCTGAGACGGTGATGCTCGCCCTCAAGGCGTCGCGGATCAAGGTGGTGCCCACAGGCCTGAAGCATGGCACCGTGACGGCGGTGATCGCCGGAGCTCCGTACGAGCTCACCACCTTGCGCCGCGATGTCGAGACGGACGGCAGGCATGCCGTCGTCGCCTTCACCGACGACTGGCTGGAGGATGCGAGTCGCCGCGACTTCACCTTCAACGCGCTCTACGCCGATCTCGACGGCACGCTCTACGATCCGTTCGAGGGCCGCGCCGATCTAGCCGCAAAGCACGTCCGCTTCATCGGCGATGCCGATCAGCGTATCGCCGAAGACAAGCTGCGGATCCTGCGCTTCTTCCGGTTCCATGCCTGGTTAGGCCGGCCGCCGTTCGACGCGGCAGGCTTCATGGCCTGCCGCCGCAATGCCGGCGGCCTGCGCGGACTCTCGGGCGAACGGGTGCGCAAGGAATTCCTGCGCCTGCTCGACGCACCGGCGCCGTCCGACACGGTTGATGCGATGCGCGAAGCCGCGATCCTCGATCACTGGCTGCCCGAATGCGACGGCGCGGCCCGTCTTCGGGCGCTGATCGCGCGCGAGGACAAGCCCGATCCATTGCGCCGTTTCGCATCGATCCTGTCGCGCGAGGCCGATGCCACCGTGATCGGCAAGCGGCTGAGGCTCTCGACGCAAGAGTCCCTGCGGCTCGAGGTGATGCTCGACTCCGATCCAGTGATCGACGTGGCCGGTGGACCGAAGGCCTGGCGGGCGCAGATCTATGATCTGGGCGGCAATCTCTATGCCGACCGCCTGCTGCTGGCGACCGAGGCGCCGGGCGACTGGCGCGGCGCGCTTGCGATGGCGCGCGGCTGGACGCCGCCCGAACTGCCGGTGAGCGGCGGTGACGCGCTGAAGCTCGGACTGAAGCCCGGCCCGAAAGTCGGCGGCCTGATCGAAACGGTCGAGCGCTGGTGGATCGACGGCGACTTCACGGCCGATCGCGCGGCCTGCCTGGCCGAACTCGAACGCCTGGTCCGCGCCGCGTCATGATCCGGCCCGCCGTCACCTTAGCGCTCTGGCTGGCGATCGCGATCTTCGTCGTGCTGAACGACTTCGTGGGCGACACCTGGATCGCCGCCACGCTCTCGGTGCGCGCGGTCGAATGGTACAAGGCGCTGGTGCCGATTCCCTATGTCGCGATGATGGCGATCATCCATGCGGGGCGCACGCGGGGCGACAACTGGTTCGAGGCGTCTTTGCTGGCGGCGCTGCTGTGGCCGACCTCGACGATGCTGGCCGGCTTTCTCTATGCCCGCCTCGCCTATGAAGAGGGCGCCGAGGCCTTCTTCGACCGTCTCGGCTTCTGGTGGGGCGCGCCCTATCCTTTGCTGGTGCTCGTGCTGTTCGTGGCGCCCGTCGTTGCAGGATGGGCGCTGGCCGCACGACGATGAGCATCGTCTCGCGGCTCTGCATCTCAGGCTATCGCTCGCTGCGCGACGTGCGGCTGGAGATCGAGCCGCTGACCGTCGTGACCGGCGCCAACGGCAGCGGCAAGTCGAGCCTCTATCGCGCGCTGCGGCTGCTGGCCGATGTCGCGCAGGGCCGTATCATCCCGTCGCTGGCGCTCGAAGGCGGCATTTCTTCCGTGCTGTGGGCGGGGCCCGAGCAGTTCTCGCGCGGCATGAAGCGTGGTGAGCAGGCCGTGCAGGGCACCGTGCGCAAGGCGTCGATCAGCCTGAAGCTCGGCTTCTCGTCCGAGTCGTATGGCTATGCGATCGACCTCGGCCTGCCGATCCCGGGCGGCCTGTTCGGCCGCGATCCCGTGATCAAGACGGAAACTCTCTGGACCGGGCTGGTCCTTCAACGCGCCAACGCCTTCGCCGAGCGGCTCGGTCCCTCGGTTACCCTGCGCGATCGCAAGGGGCAGCGCCGGCAGGCCTACACGCACCTCCAGCCGTTCGACAGCATGCTCACCCATTGCGCCAATCCCGAGGATGGCGCCGAGCTGCTGTCGTTGCGCGAGCAACTGCGCGACTGGCGTTTCTACGACCACTTCCGCACCGATATCGACGCACCGGCCCGCCGCCGGCAGGTCGGCACGCGCACGCCGGTACTCGCCGGCGACGGTGCCGATCTCGCCGCCGCCCTCGCGACCATCCAGGAGATCGGGATCGAGGGCGAACTCGAAGCCGCCGTGGCAGATGCCTTTCCCGGCGGCTCGGTCGATGTCGCGGTGAGCGACGGTTATTTCGAAGTCGAGATGCTGCAGCACGGGCTGCTGCGGCCTCTGAAGGCGACGGAGCTGTCGGACGGAACGCTGCGCTATCTCCTGCTGGTGGCGGCGCTCCTGTCACCGCGGCCGCCGTCGCTGATGATCCTGAACGAGCCCGAGACCAGCCTGCATCCCGACCTGCTGGCGCCGCTGGCGCGCCTCATCGCGAGCGCAGCGAAACGATCGCAGGTGATCGTGGTGTCACACGCCGAACGCCTCGTCGCGGCGCTGACGAAAGCCGGCGGACGACGCATCACGCTCGCCAAGGAACTGGGCGAAACGGTCGCCGAGGGCGAGGAGCGCCCGATGTGGAACTGGCCGGGGCGATAGAAAAAAATCCCGTCGTCTCTCCGCTACGCCTCGCTGCGCGAGGCTCCGGCCGAGACGACGGGATATTTTTAAGGCCAGCGCACCTCGGGCGGCAGCGACATCAGGATCGCCTCGACGTTGCCGCCGGTCATCAGTCCAAATCGCGTGCCGCGATCGTGCAGCAGGTTGAACTCGACGTAGCGGCCGCGGCGCGTGAGCTGGTGCGCGCGCTCGGCCTCGGTCCACGGCTCGTTCATGTGGCGCCGGACCAGCCTGGGATAGATGTCGAGGAAGGTCTCGCCGACGGCGCGCGTGAAGGCGAAGTCGCGGGCATGATCGCCGCTGTCGAGATAATCGTAGAAGATGCCGCCGACGCCGCGCGGCTCGTTGCGATGCGGCAGGAAGAAGTACTCGTCGCACCATTCCTTGAAGTTCGGATGGCAGGACGGATCGTGCGCGTCGCAGGTGGCGCGTAGCGCTGAGTGGAAGTCGCGCGTGTCGGGCTCGTGCGGCACCATCGGCGTGAGGTCGGCACCGCCGCCGAACCAGCTGCGCGTCGTCACGATGTAGCGCGTGTTCATGTGAACCGCCGGCACCTTGGGCGATTGCATATGGGCGACCAGCGAGATGCCGGCTGCGAAGAAGCGGGGGTCCTGCGCGGCGCCGGGGATCTGGGCGCGGAACTCGGGGCTGAACTCGCCGAACACGGTCGAGATGTTGACGCCGACCTTCTCGAACACGCGGCCGCGCATCAACGACATGGTGCCGCCGCCGCGATCCTCGCCGTTCTCGCCTTTGTCGCGCTGCCAGGTCTTGCGCTCGAAGCGGCCGGGCGCCCTGTCGCTGTGGGTGCCCTGAAGCTCGTTCTCGATCTTCTCGAACTCGGCACAGATGCGGTCGCGCAGGCCGGCGAACCAGGTCGCGGCCTCCTCCTTGCGGCGGGCGATCGTCGCCTCGTCGGGCAGCGGAGAGGGGCCGTTGGGGCTGGTGGCGGTGCGGTTTGGCTTGGCGGTCATGCGAGCTTTTCGAATCCCGAGGTCTGGCGAAGGGCCTCGCTCAATACCATCGCGGCCGACAGGGCGACATTGAGCGACCTCGCCCCGGCCTGGAGCGGGATCCGCACGCGCAGATCGGCCCTCTCATGGACCTCGGGCGGCACCCCGGCGCTTTCGCGGCCGAGCAGGAGGATGTCGTCGGGCCGGAAAACCGCCTCAGGAAGCCGGGTCGCGCCGGCGGTGGACAACAGGACCAGCCGGCCGGCGGGCCGGTCCCGGCAAAACGCCGCCCAGGACGCATGGCGGGTCAGGCGGGCCAGATCGTAGTAGTCCATGGCCGCTCTGCGGATTCTCTTGTCGTCGACCGGGAAGCCGCAGGGCTCGATCACGTCCAACGGAACGCCCATCCCAGCCGACAGCCGGATGAAGGCGCCGAGGTTTTGCGGAATATCCGGCTCGAAAAGGGCCAAACGCATGAACTTTCCCAAACAGACCGCAGGGCGAAAGTGACTTTTCTGCGGCACGCTGTCACAGAATGCCGCTCATCGGGCCTGCGACCAACAGAGCCTTGAAACAAAAGGGGCTTTCCCGGCTATATACCCGCCATCTCCTCGGGGGGACGGAAGAGAGTAATCATGGCTTCTTCAAGCACGACAGCCCACGGGCACAGCGAACCGACACGGCGCGACTTCCTCATGGTCGCGACGGGCGCTCTTGGCGCCGTTGGTGCCGCGGCCGTCGCATGGCCCTTCATCAATAACCTCAATCCCGCCGCGGACACGCTGGCCCTGTCGACCATCGAGGTGAACGTCACGCCGATCGCGGTCGGCCAGGCGGTGACCGTGAAGTGGCGCGGCAAGCCGGTGTTCATCCGGCACCGCACCGAGGCCGAAATCAAGGAAGCCGAGGCTGTGCCGATGTCGCAGCTTCCGGATCCCGAGACCGACAACAAGCGCGTGACCGACACCGCCAAGAAGGTCCGGCCGGAGTGGCTGATCATGATCGGCGTCTGCACCCACCTGGGCTGCGTGCCGCTCGGCAACAAGGCGGGCGATCCCAAGGGTGAGTACGGCGGCTGGTTCTGCCCCTGCCACGGCTCGAGCTACGACACGTCGGGCCGCATCCGCAAAGGACCGGCACCCAAGAACCTCGTGGTTCCGGATTACCTGTTCACTTCCGACGCCCTCGTCCGCATCGGCTGATCGACCAGATCGCCCGCTCAGATCTCGCTGGAGTTCCCAGAATGGCCTCGTCTCACGGCACGCCGCCGGTCTTCAATAACAAGGTGATCTCCTGGATCGATCACCGGTTGCCGATCTTCTCGTATATCGAGAAGGAATATCACACGTTCCCGACGCCTCGGAACTTCAACTACTTCTGGAACTTCGGCGCGATCGCCACGGTGATGCTGGTCCTCATGATCGCCACCGGCATCGTGCTCGCGACCAACTACACGCCGCACGTGTTGATGGCCTTCGACGCCGTCGAGCGCATCGACCGCGACGTGCCGCAGGGCTGGCTGATCCGCGACCTGCACATGAACGGGGCGTCGTTCTTCTTCATCGCCGTCTACATCCACATCTTCCGCGGCATGTACTACGGCTCCTACAAGGCGCCGCGCGAACTGCTGTGGATCCTGGGCGTCGTCATCTTCCTGCTGATGATGGCGACGGCCTTCATGGGCTACGTGCTGCCGTGGGGCCAGATGAGCTTCTGGGGCGCCACCGTCATCACCAACCTGTTCTCGGCGATCCCGGTCGTCGGCGAGTCGATCGTCATCTGGCTGTGGGGCGGCTTCGCCGTCGATAACCCGACGCTCAACCGCTTCTTTGCCCTGCACTACTTGTTGCCGTTCATCATCGTGGCGGTGGTCGCGCTGCACGTCGTGGCGCTGCACGTGCACGGCTCGAACAACCCGACCGGTATCGACCCGAAGGGCCCGCAGGACACCGTCCCCTTTCATCCGTACTACACGATGAAGGACGGCTTCGGCGTCATGGTGTTCCTGATCGTCTTCGCCGCGTTCGTCTTCTTCGCGCCCGACTATCTGGGCCATCCGGACAACTACATTCCGGCCGACCCGCTGGTCACGCCCGCGCACATCGTGCCGGAATGGTACTTCCTGCCGTTCTACGCGATCCTGCGCGCCATTCCCGACAAGCTGGGCGGCGTGCTGGCGATGTTCGGAGCCATCGCGGTGTTGTTCGTCCTGCCGTGGCTCGACACCTCGCGCGTGCGCTCCTGCACGTTCCGGCCGATCTACAAGTGGTTCATGATGTTCCTGGTGGTCGATGTGATCGTCCTGGGCATCTGCGGTTCCAAGCCGGCGGAAGGCTTCTGGGTGCCGCTGTCGCAGCTCGCGACGCTGTACTACTTCGCCCACTTCCTCGTGCTGCTGCCGATCCTGGGCAAGATCGAACGGCCGTTGCCATTGCCTCCCAGCATCGCCGACGCGGTACTCAAGAAGAAGGCGGTATAAGAGCCATGCGCAAGCCGTTCGCCCGCAATCTGTTGGTCTCTGGCGCCATCGCGCTCGCAGCCTTCGCCACCGGTACCGTCGCCATCGCGGCTGGCGGGACCGAGCAGCCGCCTGCCCGGAAGTGGCACTTCCAGGGTCCGTTCGGCACCTACGACCGTGCTGCGGCCCAGCGTGGCTTCCAGGTCTACCAGGAAGTCTGCGCCGCCTGTCATTCGCTGTCGCTGGTGGCCTATCGCAACCTCACCGACCTCGGCCTGACCGAGAACCAGGTGAAGGGCCTGATCAAGGACATCTCCGTCCCCGATCTCAACGACGACGGCGCGCCGGTCGACCGGCCGGCCCGTCCCTCGGATCGCTTCAAGAAGCCGTTCCCCAACCTGGCCGCCGCGGCCGCCGCCAACAACGGCAAGGCGCCGCCCGACCTCAGCGTCATCGTCAAGGCGCGCCAGTACGGCCCCGATTTCATCTACGGAATCCTCACGGGCTACGTTCCGTACGACAAGCTGACGCCGGAGCAGATCAAGGAGTTCGACGTCAAGAAGGACGACAACTTCAACAAGTACTTCCCGGGCCACAAGATCGCCATGGCGCCGCCGCTCAGCGACGACAAGGTGACCTACGCCGACGGCACCAAGGCCACGCTTGATCAGGAAGCCGCCGACGTCACCGAGTTCCTGGCCTGGGCGTCCGAGCCGCACATGGAAGACCGCAAGCGCACCGGCGTTCGCGTCATCCTGTTCCTCCTGGCGCTGGCCGGCCTGATGTACGCCGTGAAGCGCATGGTGTGGGCCGACAAGCACTGACGCCAAGGGTGTTGGCGCCGACCGGCGCTAACGCCCGAGACGCCGCTCGATCGCTGCGTGCCGCTCCAACAGCCGGCGGGCGCGATCGATCACCGGGATGTCGATCATCTTGCCATCCACCGAGAACGAGCCGCGGCCCTCAGCCGCGGCTTTTTCGTCGGCCGCGATCAGCTTCCGCGCATAGGCCACTTCGTCCGCCGTCGGCGTGAACGCCTCGTTAAGCGCGCCGACCTGGCCGGGATGAATGCAGGTGCCGCCCGAGAAGCCGAAGCGGCGCGCCCGTTCGGCGCTCTTCCGGTAAGCGGCGGGGTCTGAATAGTCGGCGACCGTGCCCAGGATGCCGATCATCGACACGCCGTGCGCCTGGGCCGCGAAGGCCACCATGCGCTTCGGGAACTCGAGCGTCTCGTCGCCCGGCACGGAGCCCGTCTCCAGCGCGAAATCCTCGCCGCCCAGCATCATGGCGACGAGGCGCGGGCCGCGCTCGGCGATGTCGGCGAGCTCGGGCAGGGCGCGCGGATGCTCGATCATGGCGGCGAAGCCGATGCCACCCACCGGCATGCCGCGCTCGCGCTCCAGCTCGGTCACCATCTCGTCGAGCAGCCGCAGATGCTGCACCCCCTCGGTCTTGGTGACGAACAGGGCCGAGAGGCCGGGCCGCACCGCCGCCTCGATGTCGGGGATCGCCAGCCGCAGCGGTCGGTTGATTCGCACCGCGACGTCGGCACCGCCACGCACCACCTTCCTCATCGTCTCCGGCAGCATCGCCCGCGCCTCGGGCTTCTGCGCCGGCTGCACGCTGTCCTCGAGATCGACCAGCACGCAATCGGCGCCGCGTTCGTGTGCCCTGTCGATGAACTTCGGGACGTTGCCGGGAACGTAGAGGATCGAGCGCCAGACGGGCGGGACAGGCCGGTTCACTTCTTCTTCCCGCGCGAGATGGTGCCCGACGCGCACAGCCTGTCGTATTCGGCGGCGCCCAGCATCGGCTTCAGCAGCGCCTCGTTGTCCTCGCCGATCTTCGGTGCGGCGTTCTTCAGGGCGCCCGGCGTTCCGGACATGCGCGGCACGACCGGATGGGTGGGCAATTCGCCCATCTCCTCGTCCTCGATCTCGATCAGCGATTCGCGCTCCAGCACATAATCGTCCTGCACGATCTGCGAGATGTCGTAGACCGGGCCGATGGTGACGCCGGCCTCGTCGAAGTAGCGCAGGTTCTCGTCGAGATCGCGGGCGCCGATGAACTCGCCGATGATCCGGTCGAGCTCGACGCCGTTGCGCACCCGCTCGATGTTGGTCGCGAAGCGCGGATCCTCCGCCAGCTCCGGTCGGCCGATCTTGGCCAGCACGCGCATCGCCATGCCCTGCGTCGAAGCCGAGAGGCAGACCCAGCTTCCGTCCTTCGTCTGGTAGACGTTGCGCGGCGCGGCATTGGTCGAGCGGCTGCCGGTGCGGATCTTGACCTCGCCGGTCAGCCGGTGATTGGCGGCCTGCGGACCCAGCATCGAGAAGAGCGGGTCGAACAGCGGCAGGTCGAGCACCTGGCCCTTGCCGCCGTTCATCTCGACCTCGCGCAGCGCGACCAGGACGGCACCGTAGCCGTTCAGCGCGGCCATGCAGTCGGCGAGATACATCGGCGGCAGCACCGGCTCGCGGTCGGCGAAGCCGTTCATCGAGGCGAAGCCGCTATAGCCCTCGATCAGCGTGCCGAAGCCCGGCTTGTGGCGATAGCGCCCGTCCTGGCCCCAGCCGGAGATGCGCAGGATCACAAGCTTCGGGTTGATTGCGTGCAGCTCGGCGGGCGAGAGGCCCATGTCTTCCATGACGCCCGGCCGGAAACTCTCGACCAGGATGGCGGCGGTCTTCGCCAGTTCGCGCACGATGGTGCGGCCGGCATCCGAGCGCAGGTCGAGCCCGACGCTCTTCTTGTTGCGGCTGTAGACCTTCCACGCCGTCTCGACACCCTTCACCCTCCACGAGCGCAGCGTGTCGCCCTCCGGCGGCTCGATCTTGATGACCTCGGCGCCGAAGTCCGCGAGCTGGAGCGTCAGCACATTGCCGGCGACCAGTCGCGACAGGTCGACGACGCGGACCCCGTTCAACGGGCCACGCGCCTCGGGGGTGAATGATTTCTTGGCGGGACGTTTGCTGGGCATCTTGGAGCGAAAATCCTGTCATCCCGAGCGCAGCGAGGGACCCTTGGCGATGCCTGGAAGGGTCCCTCGCTTACGCTCGGGAT
This sequence comes from Reyranella humidisoli, assembly GCF_019039055.1. Lineage (NCBI taxonomy): Bacteria > Pseudomonadati > Pseudomonadota > Alphaproteobacteria > Hyphomicrobiales > Reyranellaceae > Reyranella > Reyranella humidisoli. The sequence continues at coordinate 746,704 of NZ_JAHOPB010000001.1, read as the reverse complement.
GACAATGGTGGTGGGAACGGTGTCGTGCGTCAGCCGACGTGCTTGGCCATCAATTCGAGCGTGCGCTCCATCGCCTTCTTGGAGGCGGCGGCGTCCCAGCTGCCGCGCTCGTCGCAATGGAAGCCGTGATCGGCCGGATAGTCGAAGATCTCGACATTGGGATGCAGCGCGCGCAGCTCGTTCACGTGCGCCATCGGGATGTGCATGTCCTTGTCGCCGAAATGAAGCTGAGTCGGCACGGTCGGCTTCTCAGCCTTCGCGCCATGGATGCCGCCGCCATAGTAGGCGGAAACCGCGTCGGGCTTGAGCCGGGTCGCGGCCAGCCAGCTGATCGTGCCGCCCCAGCAGTAGCCGGTCACTCCGACCTTCTTCACGCCACGCTTCTTCAGCTCGTCCATCGCCGCCTGGACGTCCTGAACGGCCTTGTCGGTAAAGCCCGGCGTCATGACGTAGCCGCGGCCCTCGGCGATGGTGTCGGGCGTATAGCCCAGCTCGATGCCCGGCTTGATGTGGTCGAAGAAGCGCGGCGCGAGGGCGAGGTAGCCAGCGGCTGCGAACTTGTCGGTCACGGCCCGGATGTGCTGGTTGACGCCGAAAATCTCCTGGATGACCACGATGCCGCCCTTCGGCGTGCCCGCCGGGGTGGCCAGGTAAGCACCGATTTCGCCGGCGGCAGACTTAAGACGGATATCGTCGCCCATGAATATTCCTCCCTCTGTGGCCGGCATTGGACCATGGTAAGCACGCGCCGTTCAAGGAATCAGAGCCATGTATCTCCCCAAGCATTTCGCAGGCGACGAAGCGGTCGGCCGGGAAGTCATGCAGGCCCATAGCTGGGCGCTGCTGATGACGACCGACGAGGCCGGCGCGCCTTTCGCCACCCATCTGTCGCTGCTCTGGCAGGACGACGGCAGCGAGCACGGCGCGCTGATCGGCCATCTGGCCCGCGCCAATCCCCACTGGAAGCTGTTCGAGCGGCCGGCGGAATCGCTGGCGCTGTTCTGGGGGCCGCACGCCTATGTCTCGCCCACCTGGTACGCCCCGGGCCCCAAGGTGCCGACCTGGAACTACGTCACCGTCCATGCCTATGGCCGGCCGCAGATCGTCGAGGACACGCAGGGTGCGCTCGACATCCTCACCCGGCTATCGACGGCCTACGAGGGCGCCGATCCTTCGTCATGGAATCTCGATCGCCTGCCGCCGGGCAATGCCGAGGCCCAGACCCGCGGCATCGTCGCCTTCCGCATGCCGCTCGCGCGACTCCAGACCAAGATCAAGCTCAGCCAGAACCGCGACCTCGAAGACCGGCAGCGCGTGATCGACCGGCTGGACGCCAGCGACAGCCAGGACGCGCAGGCCACCGCCCGCTGGATGAAGCGGGTGTTGCCGTAACACACGCCCTGCAATCGCTTTACATCGTGTAAGCCATCGGCCAATTTCCTCCGCAAACAGTGGAGGAAATAAAATGACGATTCGTCGCCGTGGTCTCGTGAAGCGGGGTCTGGGAACCGTGATTGCTGCCGGCGTCGGCATGCCGCTCTATCTGCCGGCCGCCCGCGCGCAGACCTACCCCAGCAAGCCGATCACGTTCATCGTCCCGTGGCCCGCCGGCGGATCGAGCGACATCACGCTCCGCGCCATGTGCGAGCGCGCCGGCAAGGTGCTGGGTCAGCCGTTCCAGATCGACAACAAGGGCGGTGCCTCGGGCACGCTGGGACCGGCAACGATGGCCGCCACGGCCCGGCCCGATGGCTACACCCTCTCGCAGCTCCCGATTTCCGTGTTCCGCCTGCCGGTGATGCAGAAGACGGCGTTCGATCCGCTGAAGGATTTCACCTACGTCTCGCACCTGAGCGGCTACACGTTCGGTGTCACGACGGCGGCTGATCAGCCCTACAAGACGTTCAAGGAAGTCATCGAGTTCGCCAAGGCCAATCCGGGCAAGGTGACCTACGGTACGCCGGGCGCGGGCACGTCCCTGCATATCGGCATGGAGCGGATTGCCGCCCAGGCCGGAATCAAGTGGACCATGGTGCCGTTCAAGGGTGGTGCCGAAACCAATGCCGCCGTGCTGGGCAAGCACACCACGCTGCAGGCCGATTCGACGGGCTGGAAGCCTTTGGTCGACGCCGGCCAGCTCCGCCTGCTCTGCGTCTGGACGGAGAAGCGCACCAAGAACTGGCCCGATGTGCCGACCCTGAAGGATCTCGGCTTCGACATGGTGTTCGACTCGCCGTTCGGCATGGGCGGCCCGAAGGGTATGGACCCGGCAACGGTCAAGAAGCTCGACGAGGCCTTCAAGATCGCGCTCGAGGACAAGGACGTCATCGCGACGCTCGAGAAATACGACATGTCGCCGCGTTACATGCCCGCCGTGGCCTATGACAAGTTCGCGCGCCAGCTCTATGCCGAGGAAAAGGTCGCGCTGGAGAAGCTCGGCCTGGCGAAGAGCTGAGGAGGGCCGCCATGCGTCGTCGCTCACTTCTCGCTTCGTCGGGAGCTCTTGCCGCCGGCTTTCTCGCTCCAGCGGTCCTGCAAGCCCAGGGTGCCAAGGATTTTCCCAGCAAGCCCATCACCCTGATCATGCCGTGGCCGGCGGGCAGCGGCGTCGACCTCTGGCACCGCGCCATGGCCGATGCCGCCGGCAAGCTTCTGGGCCAGCCGGTCGTCGTCGACAACCGTGTCGGCGGATCGGGCACGAGCGGTCCAGCCAGCATGGCCGCCGCCGCCAAGCCGGACGGCTACACGATCGCGCAGATGCCGGTGACGCTGTTCCGTCTCCCGCACATGCAGAAGACGCCGTACGACCCGATGAAGGATTTCACCTGGATCCTTCACACGTCGGGCTACACGTTCGGCGTCGTCGTTCGTGCCGATTCGCAGTTCAAGTCCTTCAAGGATGTGATCGAGTTCGCGCGCGCCAATCCCGGCAAGTTCACCTACGCCACGCCGGGCGCCGGTACGTCGCTTCATATCGGCATGGAGCAGATCGCCCAGAAGGCCGGCGTGAAGTTCACCCATGTGCCCTTCAAGGGCGGTCCCGAGGGCTGGGCGGCGCTGGAGGGCGGCCATGTCATGGCCGACGCCGATGCCACCGGCTGGGCGCCCCTGGTGGATGCCGGCAAGTTCCGCCTGCTCTGCATCTGGACGGAGAAGCGCAATCCCCGCTGGCCCGACGCGCCGACGCTGAATGAGCTGGGCTTCGGCCTGATCCTCGACTCGCCGTTCGGCCTCGCGGGGCCGAAGGGCATGGACCCGGCGGTGGTGCAGAAGCTGCACGACGCCTTCAAGGCCGCGCTCGAAGATCCCAAGGTGGTCGAACTGATGGCCAAGTATGACTATCCCAAGCGCTACATGAACACGGCGGATTACGCCAAGTTCGCCCAACAGCAGTTCGACGAGCAGCGCGGCGTCGTCGACCAGCTCGGCCTCGCCAAGAAGAACTGATGATGCTGCGACGCGCTGAGTTCTGGGGTGGACTGTTCTGGCTGGCGGTGGGTGTCTTCGTCGCCTGGCAGGGCTGGCTTCTCGAACTCGGCACGCTGCGGGAGCCGGGCTCCGGGTTCGTCTTCTTCTGGCTGGGTCTCATCATTTCGGCCTTCGCCACGTTCATCGCGATCGGGGGCGCGCGGGGCGGCGGGCCGTTGCTCGACGACCTGTGGCGGGGCGCCCGGTGGCGTAACGTCCTGCTGGTCGTCCTCGCGCTGATCGCCTTCGGATTCCTGTTCGAGCGGCTGGGCTTCGTGATCTGCAGCCTCGCCCTGCTTCTCTTCCTGATGACGGTGGTTGATCCGGTGCGACCTGCGCTTTCGATCCCGATTTCGGTGATCGCTGCAGTCGGGGTCTGGTACGTCCTCGAGAAAGTGCTCCTCGTCCAGTTGCCCAAGGGCATATGGATCGAAGACTTCATCCCGTTCTGATGGGCGATTGAAATGGACGTCATCGCCGGCCTGGGCCAGGGCTTTCTGGTCGCCTTCGATCCGATAAACCTGCTCTATTGCTTCATCGGCGTCTTCATCGGGACCCTGGTCGGCGTGCTGCCGGGCATCGGCCCCGTCTCGGCCATGTCGCTGCTGCTGCCCGTCACGCTCTCGGGCACGCCGGAGTCCGGCATCATCATGATGGCGGGCATCTACTACGGCTCGATGTATGGCGGATCGACGACGGCGGTACTGGTCAACATCCCGGGCGAGGCCGCCTCGGTCGTGACCTGTATCGACGGCCACGAGATGGCCAAGCGCGGGCGCGCCGGTCCGGCGCTCGGTATCGCCGCGCTCGGCTCCTTCGTCGCCGGCACCTTCTCCATCGTCGCGCTGATGCTGGTGGCGCCGATGCTGGCCAGGGTCGCGGTGGCGTTCGGCCCGCCGGAGTATTTCAGCCTGATGGTGCTCGGCCTTTCCATCCTCAGCTTCCTGACGCAGGGATCGATGGCGAAGGCGCTGTTGATGGCGGCCGTTGGCGTGGTCATCGGCCTGATCGGCCTCGACCAGATCAATGCCATGCCGCGACTCACCTTCGACCGGCTGGAGCTGGTCGACGGCATAGGCCTCATTCCGGTCGTGATGGGCCTGTTCGGGGTTGCCGAGATACTGACGAACATCGAGCAGCAGATCCGTCGCGACATCGTCCAGTCGCGCATCGGCAGCCTGTGGCCGTCGAAGGAGGACCTGAAGGCGAGCGCCGGCCCGGTGGCGCGCGGCACGGTGCTGGGCTTCCTGCTGGGCATTCTGCCGGGCGGCGGTGCCGTGATCTCGTCCTTTGCGTCCTACGCGATCGAGAAGAAGCTGTCGCGGACGCCCGAGCGGTTCGGCAAGGGCGCCATCGAGGGCGTGGCCGGGCCTGAGTCCGCCAACAACGCCGCCGCCGGTGGCGCGTTCATACCGCTGATGACGCTGGGTATTCCGCCCAATGTGGTGATGGCGCTGCTGCTCGGCGCCTTCGTCATCCACGGGCTGCAGCCCGGGCCGTTGATGATGAGCCAGAATCCGCAGATCTTCTGGGGCATCGTCGCCAGCATGTATGTCGGCAACATCATGCTGCTGGTGCTCAACATGCCGCTGATCGGCATGTGGGTTCAGGTCCTCAAGGCGCCCTACAGGATTCTGTTCCCGCTGATCCTGATGTTCTGCATCGTCGGCGTGTTCGCTTCCGGCAATGCCGTGTTCGACGTCTTCGTGATGATCGGTACCGGCGTGCTGGGCTATCTGATGCGCAAGTTCGGCTACGAGGCAGCGCCGCTGGTGCTGGCGTTCGTGCTCGGCCCGATGCTCGAGAACAATCTGCGGAAGTCGCTGATCCTGAGCGAGGGGACCTTCGACATCTTCGTGGTCCGCCCGATATCCCTGGTCTGCCTGCTGGTTGCGGCGGTCCTGCTGATCGCGCCGCTCCTTCCCGCGCTCCGCAAGAAGCGCGAGAAGGTGGCACTGGACGCGACCGACTAGCTACTTGGCCTTCAGCAGATCTGTGACCTTGAGCAGGATCAGCTCGTTGTCGTCGGACTTGCCCAGCGCGCGGCCCGACGAGAAGGGCAGGTTGTTGTCGTTGCCGACGATGATGTGGTCGGCATCGACCAGGTCGACGTTCTCGATGGTGAAGAACGGGAAGGTGAGCTTGCCGTCCTTGGCACCTGCGCGCGCGACCTTGTTCGGATCCTGGATGTCCATCAGGTCGATGTAGCCGACCTTCTTCACGAAGCCGTCGGTATCGGCCTGGCTCATGTCGATCTTGTAGATGCGCTTGAACTTCGCCGGCACGTTGAAGCAGTCGGCCTTCACGGTGCCGTCCTTGCAGGCTTGCGCCGTGTCGCCCTCGGTGTCGTCGCGCTCGATGATCAGGCCGGTGCTGGCGTCGATCATGTTGAAGTCGCCGATGGCATTGCCCGGCGCCTCGAGCGTGTACTTGAAGCTCTTGCCCGTGTACTCGCCCTTGGCCACGTCGAATTCGAGGATGCGCAGGAAGCGCTTGCCGTCCTTCGCTTCCATCTCGCCCGACTCGGTCACCAGCGGGCCCTCGAGCAGCGGATAGAGGAACTTGCCGTCAGGCGAGGCCGCCATGCCCTCGAAGCCCTTGCTGCGCCGGACCTCGAACTTCACCGCGCCGGGCGCGCCCGGCAGCGTCATCGCGGGATGGTCGGGTGAGCGCACGACCTTGCCGTCGACCCTGGTCTCGAAGACCTGCAGGACCTTGCCGCTCTTGTCGGTCTTGATCAGGAAGGGGCCGAATTCCTCGCCGAAGTACAGCGCGTCGCCGATCGGCTGCACCGATTCGAGATCGAAGTCGCCGCCGGTCAGGTAACGTCTGGGCGTGTTCTCGTTGACGATGCGGAACGGTACCTTGCGGTCGGGATCGCTGAGGAAGGTGGTCGAGACGCGCTCGACGGCGCCGCTCTTCCAGTCGGGCTTCAGCACGTGGAACATCAGCATCGAATCGGGCGAGTTGGCCTTCGAGCCGAAGCCGTTGTCGGTCAGGGTCAGGAAGGTGCCGTCCTTCATGTTCCTGATGCCGGACAGGCCCTGCACGGCCTGGCCCTTCAGCGGCAGCATGAGGCCGGTCGGGCGTGGTGCTGCCTTGTCGGAGAGGGCGGAGAAAGCCTGCACGCTCTCGGGCGTGTCGGTCCTCTGCCCGGCCGGACCGGCATAGCGGCCGGAGATCTGCAGCTCCTGCGGCGCGTCGGCCGGGGCAGGAACGAGCGTCATGGCCGGCAGGATCGCGTGCCCTTCAAGCGTGGCCGGGAACTTGGTCTGGGCCGAGGCGGGGAACGCGGCCAGCAGCAAGGCGGTGGCGGAGGTCGCAAGCAGCAGATGTGTTTTCATGTCGGTCTCTTCATGAGGTGTGACATCCGCCTGCTACAGGCATCGCGCTACGGTTTGCTGACGGTGCTTGTGGATCGCGCCGGAGGCCGGGCAAACTCGTAACGGAAACGCCACCATCGCCGGTTACCAGACAGGCTGTTTCCAGGAGTTGGCATGGCCGCGCACAGCGATGACTTCATCGATCCCGACGATATCGGCGTGAATGCCAGTACCGAGCCGTCGATCGGCGATTTGATCGAGCGGCGCCTCAGCCGGCGCGACGCGTTGCGCGGTCTCGCAGGCGTGAGCGTCGCCGCCTCGCTCGGCAGCCCGTTCGCCAGCACCGACGCGCAGGCCCAGGTGAACGGTCCCTCGACGCTCACGTTCAAGGAACTCGCGCACACGCTCGACGACACGCAGCATGTCGCCGAAGGCTACAAGATGCAGGTGCTGATCCGCTGGGGCGATCCCCTCATCGGCGGCGGCGCGGCTTTCGATCCGGCGGCTCTGACGGCTGCGGAGCAGGAGAAGCGGTTCGGCTACAACAACGACTATCTCGGCCTCTACCCGATGCCGGCCGGCAGCCGCAGCGGCGACCGCTTCCTGATGGTCGCCAACCACGAGTACACGAACGCCAACCTCATGTTTCCCGGCCTCGGCGCCGGTCGCGGCGCCGCGCTCAAGGCCACGCGGGAGCAGGTCGCGGTCGAGATGGCGTCGGTCGGCGGTGCGATCGTCGAGATCGTGCGCGAGGGCGCCGGCTGGAAAGTCGTGCCCGACAGCAGGTTCGCGCGCCGTCTCACCGCGACGACACCGATGGAGATTTCAGGCCCCGCCGCTGGGCACGACAAGATGAAGACGTCCGCCGATCCCACGGGAACGCGCGTGCTGGGCACGTTCGGCAATTGCGCCGGCGGCAGCACGCCCTGGGGCACGTGGCTGACCTGCGAGGAGAATTTCAACTTCTACTTCGATGGCGACGCGGCGCGGTTGGCCGATACCGAGCTCGGCAAGCGCTACGGAGTGGCCAAGGCGACCAATGCCTGGGGCCAGCATGTCGACCGCTTCAACTTCGACAAGGAACCGAACGAGCCCAACCGGTTCGGCTGGGTGGTCGAGACGGATCCCTACGATCCCGCGGCAGTGCCGATCAAGCGCACCGCGCTCGGCCGCTTCAAGCATGAGGGTTGCACCTACGCGCTGGCGAAGGACGGCCGTGTGGTGTTCTACAGCGGCGACGACGAGCGGTTCGAATATGTATACCGGTTTGTCACGTCCAAGCCGTGGAACCCGAACGATCGGGCGTCCAACAGGAACCTGCTGGACGAGGGCACGCTCTCGGTCGCGCGTTTCGATGCCGACGGCAAGGTCGAGTGGCTGCCGCTGGTCCAGGGGCAGGGGCCGCTGACGGCCACGAACGGCTTCGTAACCCAGGGCGACGTGCTGGTGAGGACGCGGCTGGCCGCCGACCTGCTCAAGGCGACGCCGATGGACCGGCCGGAGGATATCGAAACCAATCCGGTCAACGGCCGCGTCTATGTCGTGCTGACCAACAACGGCCGGCGCAAGCCCGACCAGGTCGACAAGGCCAATCCGCGGGCCTCGAACGATCATGGCCATATCCTCGAGATCGCGCCCAAGGACGGCGACCATGCCGCGCCGGAAGGCACCTGGTCGATCTTCCTGCTGGGCGGCAAGCCCGGCCAGGACGCCGGCGCCCGCTATCATCGCGCGACCTCGGAGAATGGCTGGCTGAGCTGTCCCGACAACATCGCCTTCGACAGCAAGGGCCGCATCTGGATCGCGACCGACGGCGGCCCTTCCGCCGCCGGCATCGCCGACGGCCTCTATGCCGCCGACACGGTGGGCTTCGGCCGGGCGCTGACGCGCTGCTTCTATCAGGCGCCGACGGGCGCCGAAGTGTGCGGGCCGATCTTCACGCCGGACGACAAGACGCTGTTCCTCGCCATCCAGCATCCCGGCGAGGATCGCGGCTCGAGCTACGAGAAGCCCTCGACGCGCTGGCCCGACTTCAAGGACGGCATGCCGCCGCGGCCGTCGGTGATCGCGATCACGAAGAAGGGCGGGGGGACGATCGGTACGTAGCGACGGACTCCGTGCTTGCCTCCCCATTCAAATGGGGAGGTGTCGGCGTAATCGCCGACGGAGGGGTCAGAGTGGTCGGTGCCGACGCGCATGACCCCATCGCCCCGTATGACGGGGCACTTCCCCATCTGAATGGGGAAGAGGGTTCTTATCCATTCTGCGCGGTGCGAACTCTCGTGCTTGATGACAAGCGCTGCCGTTCGCCGGTTCAATGTCTGAGGCGCTGAGGCGCCTCAGACATTGAACCTGAAATGAAATACGTCGCCGTCCTTCACGGCGTATTCCTTGCCTTCGAGCCGGAGCTTGCCGGCATCGCGTGCGCCGGACTCGCCGTTCAGCGTGACATAGTCGTCGAAGGCGATCGTCTCGGCGCGGATGAAGCCCTTCTCGAAGTCGGTATGGATGACGCCGGCCGCCTGCGGTGCGGTGGCTTCGCGGCGCACCGTCCAGGCGCGCGCTTCCTTCGGGCCCACCGTGAAGAACGTCACGAGGTCGAGCAGCGCGTAGCCCGCGCGCACGACGCGGGCGAGGCCGGTTTCCGCGAGGCCGAGCGAAGACAGGTAGTCGCTCTGGTCCTCGGCCGGGAGCTGTGCCACCTCGGCCTCGATGGCGGCGGAGATCACGACCGACGGCATGCCGCGCGACGTGGCGAAAGCCTCGGCCCTGGCGCTGTGCTCGTTGCCGGTGGCGGCCGAGCTTTCCTCGACGTTCAGCACGTACATCATCGGCTTGGCGGTGATGAGCTGCAGGCGGGCGAAGATCGCGCGCTCGTCGTCGGTGAGCTTGGCCTCGCGGGCCGGCTTGCCATCGCGCAGCGCGTCGAGCGCCTTCTTCACGACCGGCACCTCGGCGCCCGATTCCTTGTCGCCGCCCTTGGCCTTCTTCTCGAGGTTGGGCAGGCGCTTCTCAAGGCTGTCCATGTCGGCCAGCATCAGCTCGGTCTCGACGACCTCGGCGTCGCTCACCGGATCGACCTTGCCGCTCACGTGCGTGACGTCGCCGTCCTCGAAGCAGCGCAGCACGTGGACGATCGCATCGACCTCGCGGATGTTGCCCAGGAACTGGTTGCCCAGCCCCTCGCCGCGGGAGGCGCCCTTCACCAGACCGGCGATGTCGACGAATTCGAGCTGGGTGTTGATGATCTTGGCCGAGCCCGCGATGGCCGCGAGCTTGTCGAGCCGGGGATCGGGCACGGCGACGCGGCCGACGTTCGGCTCGATGGTGCAAAACGGATAGTTGGCCGCCTGCGCCGCCTGCGTGGCGGTCAGCGCGTTGAACAGGGTCGACTTGCCGACGTTGGGCAGGCCGACGATTCCGCAATTGAAACCCATGTTCTACTCTTTGCTGTCCTGGGCGCCCTTGATGTCGAGGCGGGCCGGAAGATCGGGAGGCGGCGCAAGATGCGCCACCCGGCTCATGTATTTCTCGTCGGCCTTGGCGCCGCCTTCGACCAGCAGCGCCGCTTCCTCGGCCAGCGCGTTCAGCACCTTCGGCAGCCACCCGTCCTTCGGGTCGCGCTCATCGCGCTCGAAGTCGCGCAGCACCCAGTGCAGCACCAGGTCCTTGTGGCCGGGGTGGCCGATGCCGATACGGACCCGGCGGTAATCCTTGCCGACATGGGCGTCGATGTCGCGCAGGCCGTTATGCCCGCCGGCGCCGCCGCCCTTCTTCATGCGCACCTTTCCCGGTGCGATGTCGAGTTCGTCGTGGAAGACGACCAGCCGGTCGAGCGGCACCTTGAGGAAGCGCACGGCTTCGCCCACGGCCTTGCTCGATTCGTTCATGAACGTCATCGGCTTCAGGGCGATGACGCGCTCGCCGCCCAGATGGCCCTCGGCCACCTCGCCGTTGAAACGCGAACGCCACGGGGAGAAGACACGGCGGCGGACGATCTCGTCCACCGCCATGAATCCCACGTTGTGCCGGTGCCCCGCATAGCGCGACCCGGGATTGCCGAGCCCGACCAGCAGAAGCATCGACGGAGCGGAGCCTTCGCCCGCCTGTTACTTCTTCGCCGGAGCGGGCGCCTTGGCGCCTGCTGCCGGAGCCGCCGCCGCTGCACCCGCCGCCGGCGCCGCACCATCGGCCGGAGCCGCTTCCGTCGCGGCCGCTTCGCGGGCCACGGTCGGGGCGGCGATCGAGGCCACGGTCGCGTTCTTGTCGCGCGTCACGACCCGGACGCTCTCCGGGATGTTCAGCGTCGACATGTGGATCGAATGGCCGATCTCGAGACCGGTCAGGTCGACCTCGAAATACTCCGGAATGGAGCTGGCCTTGGTGCGCACGGTGATCTCGTGCAGCACCACGTTCAGCACGCCGCCGCGCTTGATGCCGGGCGACGCCAGCTCGTTGCGGAAGTGCACGGGCACCTGCACGGTGATGATCGACTCAGGCCCGATGCGCAGAAAGTCGAGATGGAGGGGCTTGTCCGTCACCGGATCGACCTGCACGTCGCGCGGCAGGACGTCGTAGTCCGTGCCATCGACGGCGATCTTCATCAGGTGATTGAAGTAGCCTTCCTTGTGAAGCTCGCGCTCGATCGTCTTCGGCTCGACGGCGATCATCACCGGGGGCTGCTTGTCGCCGTAGATCACGGCGGGAATCAGTCCATCGCGACGGCTGGAACGGGCGCCCCCTTTACCGGCCCGGTCCCGCATCTTCGCGACGACTTTGGTCGTCTCTGCCATCTCACATCTCCTTGGGTTGCTCTGTTATCGCGGCGTGGCCTCCAGGGGTGCCCATCGCCGGATCTCTTGAAATTCCTCAGTCGAACAAGCTCGAAACCGATGCCTCGTCGGTGATGCGCTTCATCGCCTCGGCCATCAGCGTCGCGATGCTGAGCGGCCGGATGTTCGGCGAGACGCGCACCGCCTCGGTCGGCATGATCGAATCGGTGATGACCATCTTCTCGAGCGGCGAGGCCGCGACGCGGGCCACCGCGCCGCCCGACAGCACGCCATGCGTGATGTAGGCGGAAACCGACTTGGCGCCCTGGTCCATCAGCGCGACCGCGGCGTTGCACAGCGTGCCGCCCGAATCGACGATGTCGTCGATCAGGATGCAGTCGCGGTTCTTCACGTCGCCGATCACGTTCATCACTTCGCTGACGCCGGCGGCTTCGCGGCGCTTGTCGATGATTGCGAGGTCGGCGTCGATGCGCTTGGCGATGGCGCGGGCGCGTACCACGCCGCCGGTGTCGGGCGACACGACGGTCAGGCTGCGGTTGGAGAAGGTCTCCTTGATGTCCTTCGAGAAGACCGGGCCGGCGTAGAGATTGTCGAGCGGGATGTCGAAGAAGCCCTGGATCTGGCCGGCATGCAGGTCGAGCGTCAGCACGCGATGGGCGCCGGCATGAGTGATCAGGTTGGCGACCAGCTTGGCCGAGATCGGCGTGCGCGAGCCGGTGCGACGGTCCTGGCGGGCGTAGCCGTAGTAGGGGATCACCGCGGTGATGCGGCGGGCCGAGCTGCGGCGCAGCGCATCGATGGTAATCAGCAGTTCCATCAGATGGTCGTTGGCCGGGAAGCTGGTCGACTGGATGACGAAAACATCCTCGCCGCGCACGTTTTCCAGGATCTCGACGAAGATCTCGTTGTCCGAGAACCGGCGAATATTGGCCTTCACCAGCGGCAGGGCCAGCTTGGCGGAAATGGCTTCGGCCAGCGGTCGATTGCTGTTGCCGGTGAGAATCTTCATGGATCGCGTCCCTCGCGCCGGGGCGGGAAATCGTTAAGCCGTTGATCTAAAACGACAAAACGGCCATCCCGGGCCGCGACGGGGCGGAACATACCAATGAGTCGAAGGTCTGTAAACGCCCTGCAATGCGGGGTTTTCGCCGCCTCGGCAAGGCGCAGCACGCGGCGCGGTTCGAAGGTCGCCATGCCTCCCTCCGCGTCGCCAATGAGGTCACTTCCTCTGCGGCGCGTAGAAGACGCTGTCGATCTCGATGATGTCGCCGTCGAACAGTTTCCTGGCCTCGAACATGGTGCGCGGCGGGTAGGGCGGCTTGCCCCAGAGTTCGGCCTGCACCTTGTCGACCAGCGGTGCGACCGTGGCGAGGTCGCTCACGTAGATCGTGAGCCGCACGCAGTCCTGCAGGCTGGCGCCTTCCGACTGGGCGATCAGCCTGATGTTCAGGAAGGCCTGGCGGATACGCGCCTCGTTGCCCTCGACCAGCTTGTTGGTCGCCGGATCGACGCCCTGCATACCGGCGACGAAGACGAAGTCGCCGGCCCGGGCGCCGAGGCTCCAGGTGCCCTCGGCCTTGATGGCGCCGGGCGGGCTGAGTGTCCGCACGCCGTTGGGCGAAAGGGCAGGTGACGACTGTGCTGCGGCGAGGCTTGCCGTCGCCGTAGCCACAAGGCTTGCGAGGGCGAGATGCCTCACGCGTGCGGGTTGGCGACGAAGGGCCACTGCGTCTTGTCGGCCTTGGTGTAGGGCAGCAGCGACCAGTCCGGCACCAGCGCGCCGGGGGCGGCGACATAGACCACCTCGCTGGCGATCGGGGCGTAGGCGGCATGGAAGTGCTGCATCGACTTCACGACGACGACTTTCTTGGTCGAGGGGTCGATGCCGAGCTTGGTGAAGCAGTCGAGGCTGTGGCACTGCGAGCGCTTGGTGTTGACGATCACGGTCACGCCCTCGATCTGCAGGGCGGCCACGTCGCCGATCGGGTTGGTGCCCTTGCGGGCGCCGCCGAACTGGATGAACACGTCCTTCTCAAGCTTCAGCACCCTGGCGCGTGCGTCGATCGGCGGGCCGGACTGCGGCCCGAGCTTGCCGCCCAGCCGAATGTCGAGCTCGGCGCCTTCGCCCACCTCGAAGGCGAGCTTCACGGCACCGGGATCCCAGAACATGGCGATGGCCGCGTCCTTCACCTTGCCGTCGAGCAGCGACTTCAGGATGAAGGTCGAATCCGAGGCAGCACCACCGCCGGCATTGTCCGACACGTCGGCCAGCACCATCGGCTTGGGCAGGTTGTGCGAACTGACCCTCGCCATGGCGGCCTCCAGCGTCACGTAGGGCGGCTGCGTCGCCTGGCGCATGGCGAAGAATTCCTGGCCGAGTTCCTTGGCGAGCTTCTCCGCCTTGGCCTTGTCGCCGTCGGTGACGGCGATGATGCGGCTGCTCATCTCCTTGATGTCGGACCACGGGAAACCGTGGGCGACGGAGAGCGAGAGCACGCCGTCCTTGCCTTCCATTGCCATCAGCTTGTCGACGAAGCCGCGCATCGGCTCGCGCGTGGTGTGAAACACGCCGATCATGCGGCAGTCCCAGGTGGCCATCACCGGCCTTGTGCGGCCCTCGATGGCGCCTTCCATGACGTTGAACAGGTCGTCGGCGCGGTCCGACACGTCGACATGCGGGTATTCCTTGAAGAGGACCAGCGCCGTTGCGTCGCGCATCGTGCCTTCGCCGACGTTGCAATGAAGGTCGAGCTCGACGCCGACCGGAACATCCGGCCCGACGACCTTGCGCACATGGGCCAGCAGGTCGCTTTCGCAATCGTCGTAGCCCTCGGCCACCATGGCGCCGTGCATCGACAGGAACACCGCGTCGACCGGCATCGCCGCCTTGAGATCGGCGACGATCTCGTCGCGGAACGCCTCATAGACCTTCTTCACGGTCTTGCCGGCCGGCTGGGCGAAGGCGCAGAGGCTCTCGACCACCTGCCATCCCTTGGCCTCGGAGCGCTTGCGCCAGACGTCGAGCGGTGCACCGAACATGGGGACGTTCTTGCCGTAGCTGCCCTTGCGGAAGAGGCAGGTCTCCTCGAACAGGCCGTGCCCGGTCGGGATCGACGCGAAGGTATTGGTCTCCGTGCCGAGGCACGCGGTGAAGATCTTCTTCATTGGAACGAGTTACTCGCTGAACATTGGCTGGAAAGCTGGCGTCGGAGTGTACCGGCGCGGCACCGTCGGGCAAAGCGGTCAGCTTGTCGGCGCGCGCATGCGAGGTCATAGTGCTAGCCGCTTCGGAGACTCCGCACATGAGCCGACGACTTTAACGATCCCTCATTGCCAGTCCCGCCAGGGACCTGGTGCATCGTTACCGCCGTTACCGCCGTTGCCGCTCCAGCCGGAATTCCCTCGTGTCCCATCCTCTCCTCGTCGCGCCCATCGGGCGTTCGCTGCTGCGGCTCGCCGGTCCCACGACTGCTTTCATGGTGGTGCAGATCGCCGTCGTGCTGGCCGAGATCTGGCTGATCGGGCGGCTGGGCAGCGGGGCGCTGGCGGCCTTCGCGCTGGTCTATCCCTTCGTCGTCATGGTGATGAACGTCTCCTCGGGTGGGCTGGGCGGCGCCGTCGCCGCGTCCATGGCGCGCGCGCTGGGCGGCGGCCGGCGCGAGGATGCCCAGGCGCTGGTCATCCACGCGATGACGCTGGCGCTTGTCTTTGCCGCGCTCTGCATGCTGTTCGCATGGACGGCGGCGCCGCTCCTCTACCGCATGATGGGCGGCGAGGGCGCCGTGCTGCAGCAGGCGCGCGCCTACAGCGATCTCTGGTTCAGCCTCGGCGTTCTCGTCTGGGCGACCAACTTCACGTCGGCCATCCTGCGGGGCGTGGGCAACACGGTCCTGGCGGCGCGCTTCGGCGTCGTGGGCTCGGCGGTCTACGTGCCATTGTCGGCGCTGCTGGGGCTGGGCATCGGTGGCTGGCCCGGCTGGGGGCTCGCGGGCTTCGCGGCTGCAGGCGTCGCGGCCTCTGCCGTGTCGCTTGCCTTGACGGCGCGCGCGATCTGGGGCGGCCGGCTGGGCTTCGTGCCGTCGCTCGGCGGTCGCGGTCTGCAGCGCCGCCTGTTCGCGGAAATCATGGGCGTCGGCCTCGCCTCCTCGGCCGTCACGGTGGTCGGCGGCATCGGCACGATGGTGCTGACCGGTCTGGTCGGCCGCTTCGGCACGTCGGCGCTGGCGGGCTACGCCATCGGCTCGAGGCTGGAGAATCTTATGGGCGCGATTTCCTACGGGATTGGCACCGGGATGCTGACGCTGATCGGCGTCGCCGCCGGCGCCGACGGCTGGGCGCGCGCGCGTCGCATCGCCTGGACCGGCAGCCTGTTTGCCGCCGGGGTGATCGGCACGATCGGCGGCGCGATCGCGCTCCTGCCGGAGCAATGGTCGCTGCTGTTCACGAGCGATCCCGCAACGATCGCCGCCTGCGTCGGCTATCTCACGCGCGCGGCGCCCTTCTACATCCTCTACGGCCTTGGTCTGACGCTGCATTTCGGCAGCCAGGGCGCCGGCCGCATGACCGTGCCGGTCGCGGCCGTGCTGGTGCGGCTGGTCGTTACCGTCGGCGGCGGCTGGCTCGCGATCGAGCTGGGGCAGGGGCTCGATGCGCTGTTCTGGGCGATGGGAATCGGGCTCGCCGTCTACGGCGTCGTGATGGGCGGCATGCTGTTGCTGCGGCCCTGGCAGTCGCGCCTTCCCGCGAAGCGCTAGGCCGCCAGCGCGCGGTCCATCAGTGCCGTCTCGCTGCCAACGAGATCGGCGCTGCCGAACTGCGCGAAGGGCGAGCCGCCAAGGCGTGTCTCGGCATAGAGGGCGGCGAAGGGGGAGCCTGCTTCGACCAGCGCCGCCACGGCGGCGAGCTTGGCCAGGCTCTCGCAGACGAAACGCGCGCGGCGTTCGGCTTCGCCCGACTTCAACACCTGCTCCAGCGCTTGCGCCAACGGGCCGGCCTTGAAGGCCTGGTCGGCGGTGCGCACCAGCCGTGAGAGCGTGTCGGTGGCGGCTTCGGGATGGCGGCCAGCAGCGCGCAGCACGTCGAGCGCCATGACGTTGCCAGAGCCTTCCCAGATGGCATTAAGCGGCGATTCGCGGAAGTAGCGCGCCAGCGGCAGGTCCTCGGTGTAGCCGTTGCCGCCCAGGCACTCGAGCGATTCATAGACGAGCTGCGGCGTGCTCTTGCAGACGAGGAACTTCACCGCGGGCGTGAGCAGCCGCGCATAGGCGGCCTCGCGCGGATCGTGGGCCGCATGCTCGGCGGCGCGGACGAGGCGGAAGACCAGCGCGACCTGCGCTTCGAGCTCCAGCGCCATGTCGGCCGTGACGGACCGCATCGAAGGCTGGTCGGCCAGCCGCCGCTGGAAGACCGAACGGTTGCGGATGTGATGCATCGCCTGGCTGAGCGCGATGCGCGACTGGCCGGCCGAGGCGATGGCGCAGTCGAGACGCGTCAGGTTCACCATCTCGATGATGGTGCGGATTCCGCCGCCCTCTGGGCCGACCCTCTCGGCCCAGGCGTCGTGGAACTCGACCTCGGAGGAGGCATTGGATTTGTTGCCGAGCTTGTCCTTCAGCCGCTGGAAGCGGATCGTGTTCTGCGAGCCATCCGGCCGGTAACGCGGCATCAGGTAACAGGTGAGGCCGCCTTCTGCTTGGGCGAGCACGAGGAAGGCGTCGCACATCGGCGCCGACATGAACCATTTGTGGCCGCTGATCTCGACATGGTCGCCATGTGCGGTGGCGCTCGTGATGTTGGCGCGCACGTCGGTGCCGCCCTGGCGCTCGGTCATGCCCATGCCCAGCGTGACGCCGTTCTTCTCCCACCAGGGCAGAGGGCGCGGATCGTAGGTGCGGGTCTGGATCTTCGGCAGCCACTTCGCAAGCAGCGCCGGCTCGGACCGCAGCGCGCCCAGACAGGCATGCGTCATGGTGATCGGGCACATATGGCCGCTCTCTGCCTGCGTCGCGAGATAGAGGCGGACCGCGCGGGCCGACATCGGCGCCGGACGGTCGCTGCCGTCATGGGCGGAGGCGTGGATGCCGTGGCCGATGCTCTTCTGCATCAACGCGTGATAGGCGGGATGGAACTCGACCAGATCGAGGCGGTTGCCCTTGCCGTCCATGGTGCGGAGCTTCGGCGGGTTCTCGTTGGCCATCCGCCCGAGATCGAGCGTGTCGCTGGCGCCGTAGTCCTTTCCGCAGGCCGACAGGGAAGCGAGGTCGAGGCCCGCCCGCATCGCCGCGTCGGCCAAAGGCCGGTCGGCCGAGAACAGGTCGACGTCGCCGAAGCCCGGCGACTGGTTGAACGAGGCGTCTTCGAGGAAGCCTGAGATGCTCATCGGGCCAGTCTGACCCCCCTGTCCCGGGGAGGGCAAGCAGCCGGCCGCCGGCTGTGCTATGTGGCCGGCATGCAGCTCGATTCCCTTACCGCCGTTAGCTCCATCGACGGCCGCTATCGCACCACCTCCGAGGCGCTGGCAGGCTATTTCAGCGAGTACGCGCTCATGAAGGCGCGCGTCGTCGTGGAGTGCGAATATCTCGCCGCCCTCTCCGAGACCAGGGGCGTCGGCATGCGCCCGCTCACGGCGGCCGAGACGGCCCTGCTGAAGGCATTGCCCGACATCTCGATCGAGGATGCGCGGATCATCCGCAAATTCGAGCGCGAGGGTCATGCCGGCATCCCCGCCACCAATCACGACGTCAAGGCGGTCGAGTACTTCATCAAGCTGAAGCTCAAGGGATCGAGCCTGGCCGACGTGCTGGAATGGGTGCATTTCGCGCTCACCTCCGAGGACGTGAACAGCACCGCCCACGCGCTCTGCCTGCGCGGCGCCGTCGAGATGGTCATGCTGCCGTCGCTCGCGAAGGTCGCGAAGGAGATCGAGGGCCTCGCCCGGCGGCACGCCGACACCGCCATGCTGGCGCGCACCCACGGGCAGAGCGCGACGCCCACCACCTTCGGCAAGGAGATGAACGTCTTCGCGACGCGTCTTGCCCGTCAGGTCGCCTATCTCGGCAGCAACCCCGTGCTGGTGAAGTGGGGCGGCCCCACGGCCAACTACAACGCCCAGATGGTGGCGCTGCCGCAGGTCGACTGGCTGGCGTTTGCGCACACCTTCGTGGAACGCCTCAACCGCCCGGGATCGGCCGGCGGGCATTCCGTGCGCCTCGCGCTGAACGAAGTGACGACCCAGATCGAGCCGCACGACACGTTCGCGGAAATGTTCGATGCGCTCCGCCGCATCAACACCATCCTGATCGACCTGTCGCAGGACATGTGGCGCTACATCTCCGACGGCTGGGTGACCCAGAAGCCGAAGGAAGGCGAGATCGGCTCGTCGGCCATGCCGCACAAGGTCAATCCCATCGACTTCGAGAATGCCGAGGGCAATTTCGGCGTGGCCAACGCTCTGTTCGAGCATCTGTCGCGCAAGCTGCCGATCTCGCGCCTGCAGCGCGATCTTTCGGACTCTACGGTCGCCCGCACGTTCGGCACCGCCTTCGCGCATGCGTTGATCGGCTATGGCGCGCTGCTGCGCGGGTTCGGCAAGGTGAGCGTCAACGAACCGGCCCTGCAGGAGGCGCTGATGGCGCATCCGGAAGTCCTGGCCGAAGCGATCCAGACGATGCTGCGCGTGGCCGAGGTCGAGATGCCGTACGAGAAGCTGAAGGCGCTGACGCGCGGCCGGCAGGTCACGCTGCAGGACTTCGCGACCTTCATCGACGGGCTCGATGTCGCGCCCGACCTGAAGGCACGACTGCGTTTGCTCCGGCCCGAGACCTATACCGGCCTGGCTGGCCTGCTCGCGAGAAAGTAGGTCGCTTCACGCCGCTCTCCCCCTTTGCAGGGGAGGGCGGCGCAGAAGATCAGGCGGCGAACTTGCCGAATTCCCAGTGGCGGCCAGGCGCGGCGGCGAACAGGGCCTTGGTGTAGTCGTCCTTGGGCGAGCCGAAGACCTGCTCGGCCGAGCCGTACTCGACGACGCGGCCCTTGCTCATCACGGCGACATAGTCGCAGATCTGCGCAGCGACGCGCAGGTCGTGGGTGATGAACAGCACCGCGAGATTCAGCCGGACGCGGATCTCGTCCAGCAGCTCCAGCACCTGCTTCTGCACCGACACGTCGAGCGCCGAGACGGCCTCGTCGGCGATCAGCAGCTCCGGTTCCATGGCGAGCGCGCGCGCGATGCAGATGCGCTGGCGCTGGCCGCCGGAGAACTGGTGGGGGTAGCGGTCGAGCGAGTTGGGATCGAGACGCACCGTCTCCATCAGCTTGCGCGCCCGGGCCATCGCCTCGTCACGCTTGATGCCGAAGTTCATCGGTCCTTCGATGATGAACTCGCCCACGGTGATGCGCGGGTTCATCGAACGGTAGGGATCCTGGAAGACGATCTGCACGCGCCGGCGATGCGGGCGGAGCTTTCTGGCCGACATGGTGGCGATCTCGGTGTCGCCGATATAGACCTTGCCTTCGGACGGATCGATCAGGCGCGCGATGCAGCGCGCCACGGTCGACTTGCCAGAGCCGGATTCGCCCACGATGCCCAGCGTTTCGCCGCGGCGGATGTCGAGGTCGACGTCGATGGCAGCCTTCACGACGCGCGCCTTCTGGAAGAAGGCGTTGCCGGAGTAGGTCTTGCCGAGCTTCTCGGTACGCAGGATGGTGACACCGTCGCGCCGCACGCCGCGGTGGACGGGCGTGATGGACGGCACCGACGAGATCAGCATCTTGGTGTAGCCCTGCACCGGCCGCGACAGGATCTGCTCTGTCGGACCCATCTCCACCAGTTCGCCCCAGCGCAGGACGGCGACGCGATGGGCAATCTCGGCAACGACGCCGAAATCGTGGGTGATGAACAGCACGCCGGTGCCCTGGCCCGCCTGCAGCTCGGCGACGAGCTTCAGGATCTCGGCCTGGGTGGTGACGTCGAGCGCCGTGGTCGGCTCGTCGGCGATCAGCAGCACGGGGTCGAGCACCAGCGCCATGGCGATCATGATGCGCTGGCGCTGGCCGCCCGAGAGCTGGTGTGGGAACGAGCCGTAGATGCGCTCGGGCTCCGGCAGCTTCACGCGGGCCAGGATGGCGATGATCTTGGCCTTGCGCGTCTCGGGGTCGAGGTTGGTGTGGGTGTTCAGCACCTCGTCGATCTGCTCGCCGCAGGTCATGACGGGATTGAGCGCCGTCATCGGCTCCTGGAAGATCATCGACATGCGCGTGCAGCGCAGTTCGCGCAGCCGGTCCTCGCTGGCCGCGAGGATGTTCTCGCCCTCGAGCAGGATCTCGCCCGAGGTCGGCTTCAGCGCCTTGGCCAGCAGGCCCATGACGGTGAAGGCGATCACCGACTTGCCCGAGCCCGATTCGCCCACGAGGCAGACGATCTCGCCGGGATTGACGGTGAAGCTCACTTTCTCGACGGCATGTACGCGGTCGCCGCCCTTGGGCAGGGCGACGCTCAGGTTGCGGACTTCGAGAACGGGTCTCTTGGTTTCGGTCGACATCAGACTTTCTTGCTCATTTTGGGATCGAGCGTGTCGCGCAGACCGTCGCCCATGATGTTGATGGCCAGCACCGTCAAGGCAAGGAAGATGCCGGGATAGAGGATGTTGTGCGGGAACACGCGGAACAGCGTGCGGCCCTCGGCCATGATGTTGCCCCAGCTCGGGATTTCCGGCGGGATGCCGATGCCGAGGAACGACAGAGCGGCTTCGGTCAGGATTGCCGCGGCGGCCAGGAAGGTGCCCTGCACGATCAGCGGCGCCACCGTGTTGGGCAGGATGTGGCGGAACATCAGGATCCAGGTCGGAGTGCCGACCGAAATCGCGCCTTCGACATAGGGCTCCTCGCGCACCGTCAGCACGATCGAGCGCACCAGGCGCACGACTCTGGGCACGTCAGGCACGACGATGGCGAAGACCACCGTGATGAGGCCGGCGCGCCAGATCGAGACGAGGGCGATCGCGAGCAATATGCCCGGGATCGCCATCAACCCATCCATGATGCGCATGATAATCCCGTCGGCCCAGCGGATGTATCCGGAGACGAGGCCGATCACCATGCCGATGGCCACGGAGATGACCGAAACGGCGACGCCGACGGCCAGGGAGACGCGCGCGCCGTAGAGCACGCGGCTGTATATGTCGCGGCCCAGGCTGTCGGTGCCCATGATGGCCACACGCTTGAGGGTCTGTCCGTCGTCGAGGCGGTAGGTGATCTCCGTGCCCGGCTTCTTGTTGCGGGACGCCGGGTCAATGCGGGTCGGGTCCACGGTGCCGAGGAACGGCGCCAGGATGGCGATCAGCAGCATTGTGAGCAGGATGACGCCGCCGAAGATGACGTTCGGGTTGCGGAGGGCAACGAGCCAGAGGCTCTTGCGCTTGGTCGCTGCCGCCGCAATGGAGGCGGAGTCGACGACTTCTTCTGTGATCGCGCTCAATACCGGATCCTCGGGTCGAACAGGGTGTAGCTGATGTCGATGAGCAGGTTGATCACGACATAGACGACGGAGAAGAGAAGAATGACGGTCTGGATGGTCGGGAAATCGCGGCTCAGTACCGCCTCGACCGTGAGACGACCGAGGCCGGGCAGGCCGAAGACGCTTTCCGTGACCACCGCGCCGCCGATCAGAATGGCGATGCCGAGGCCGATCACGGTGAGGATCGGCACGGCGGCGTTGCGCAGCGCATGGCGCATCAGCACGACACGGTTGGACAGGCCCTTGGCGCGGGCGGTTCGGATGTAATCCTCGTTCAGCACCTCGAGCACCGAGGCGCGCGTGATGCGAGAGATCAGCGCCACGAAGCCGACCGAGAGGGTGAGCGACGGCAGGACCATGCGTTCGGCGAACTGCCAGAAGTTGACGCCGATGCGCACATAACCCTGCACCGGCAGCCAGCCGAGTTCGATGGCGAAGACATAGATCAGGCAGTAGCCGATGACGAAGCCGGGTACCGAGAAGCCCAGCACCGAGAAGCCCATCACCGCCTTGTCGATCAGGGAGCCCTGGCGGTAGGCGGCCATGACGCCGATCGGCACGGAGATGCTGACGGCGAAGACCAGCGTGCAGATCGCCAGCGCCAGCGTCGGCTCGACGCGCTGGGCGATCAGCTCGGCGACGGTTTTCTTGAAGAAGAAGCTTTCGCCGAAATTGCCCTGCAGCACGTTGCCGATCCAGATGGCGAACTGCGTCCAGATCGGCTCGTCGAGCCCGAGCTTGTTGCGGATGTCGGCGATCTGGTCCGAGGTGGCGTTGTCCCCGGCGATGACCGCGGCGGGGTCGCCCGGCGTCAATCGCAGCATGAGGAAGACGAAGACAGCCACCACCGCGAGCACCGGGATGATGGCTATGAGACGACGAGCAATGAAGTCGAGCATATTCCCTCTACTTGTCACCCCGAGCGAAGCGAGAGGTCTCGTTTCGCTCGGGAGATAACGGTGCGGCCGCCGGCTGGCGGCCCCACCGTCACTTCTTCTCTATGTTCCACATCACCGGAACCGGCGCCTTCAGCCAGCCCGAGACGTTGGAGCGCATGGCGCCGGGTCCGTACCATTGGCCGACCCAGCCATACTGCGCAGTTTGCAAGGCCCGGGCCTGAACGGCGGCGGCGAGCGCCTTGTTCTTCGCGGGGTCGGTTTCCTTGGCGTAGGCGTCGCGCAGCTTTTCCATCTCCGGATCGGTCGGCCAGCCGAACCATGCCTTGTCGCCGTTCGCGACCATGTAGGAGGTCGAGATCGGGTTCAGGATGTCCGCTGCCACCGAGAATGTGTGGAACAGGTTCCAGCCGCCCTGACTCACGGGACCCTTGTTGGTTCGACGCGTGACGACGGTTTGCCAGTCCATCGACTGCATGTCGACCTTGAAGCCACCCTGTTCGAGCAGTGCCTTTGTCACAGGAGCCATGTTGGTGAGAACCGGCAGGGTCGTCGACTGCAGCAGCACGATCGGCGTGCCGTCGTAGCCGGCTTCCTTGAGCAGCGCCTTCGACTTCTCGAAGTTCGGCTTCACGAACAGGTCGCCCGGCGCGTCGACGGCGTTGGGCGTGCCGCAGATGAAGGCCGCGGTGCAGACCTTGTAGAATTCCGGCTCGCCGACGGTCGCCTTGAGGTAGTCCTCCTGGCGGATGCTCAGCAGCGCGGCTTCGCGGATCTTCGGATTGTTGAACGGCGGCTGGAGCCAGTTCATGCGGAAGATGAACTGGTGGCCGAGCGGGTTCCAGTTGAAGAGCGTGACGCCCTTTTCCTTCTTCAGGATCGGGATCAGGTCGTGCGGCGGCTGCTCGATGACGTCGATCTCGCCGGCGGCGATGGCGTTCACCTGCTGCTGCGGATCGGGCATCTCGATGATCTCGACGCGGTCGACCTTCACGACCTTGCCGCCGGCCAGACCCGAGGGCGGCTCGGCGCGCGGCTTGTACTTGGCGTTCTTGGTGTAGACGTGCTTCTCGCCGGGCTTGGACTCGGCGTTCATGTAGATGAACGGGCCGGAGCCGATCTGGCTGTCGATCTGCTTGAAGGGATCGGTGTCGGCGACCCGCTTCGGCATCATGAACGGAACCTGCGAAGACGGCTTGCCCAGCGAATCGAGCACCAGACCGTACGGCTCCTTCAGCACCATCTGGAAGGTCTTGGGATTGACCTCCTTGAACTCCTTGACGAAGTCCATGAGCTTCTGGCCCATCGAGTCGCGCGCGCCCCAGCGCTTGATCGAGGCGATGCAGTCCTCGGACGTCACCGGCTTGCCGTCATGCCATTCGAGGCCGTCGCGCAGGGTGAAGGTCCACACCGTCTTGTCGGCGGAGACTTCGTACTTGTCGACCATCTGTGGCTTGATGGCATTGTTCTCGTCGGAGGCGAACAGCGTGTCGTAGACGAGATAGCCGTGGTTGCGGGTGACGTAGGCCGTCGTCCAGATCGGATCGAGGATCGTCAGGTTGCCGTTCTGGACGAACTTGATGACCTTGCCCTGGGCCAGCGCTGGCCCCGCACTCGACAGGATCGCTCCGGCAAGCATCGCCGCAAGCGTACGCTTCATAACTTTTTTCATCGTGCCCCCTTCGGGTTTCTTCCCCATCGAGAAAGGCGGGGATCGCCCGCCTTCGTCGATGGGCGCGCGGGGCCCGGAGACCCCGCGCGCTGATCGGCTACTTCTTGGTGACGTTCCAGAACACGGGAACGGGGGCCGTCAGGTTGCCGTCGATGTTGGCGCGACGTGCCAGCGGCGCGTACCACTGGCCGACGTTGATATGCGTCGGATGATTGACCCAATACTTCTGCAGATCCTCGACGATCTGCTTCTGTTTCGCCGGGTCCGTCTCCTTGGCGAACTGGTCGCGGAACTTCTCGATCGTCGCGTCGCACGGCCAGCCGAACATGGCCTTGTCGCACGAGGCGTTGAAGAAGCCGGCCATCACCGGATTGAGGATGTCGGCGGCGACCCAGGAGGTGAGGAAGGCGTGCCAGCCGCCGGCATTCGGCGGGTCCTTCTTGACGCGGCGCGCGACCAGCGTCTGCCAGTCCATCGACACCATATCGACCTTGAAGCCTGCCCGCTCCAGCTGTGCCTTGGCGACCGGCGCGAGGTTGGTCAGGACCTGCAGGTCGGTCGAATGCATCAGCACGATCGGCGTGCCGTCATAGCCGGCCTCGGTCAGGAGCTGCTTGGCCTTGGCGGCGTTGCCGTTCAGCACGTCCGCCATGCCGGCATCGGTGGCGAGCGGCGTGCCGCACACGAACGGCGCCTTGCAGACCTTGAACCACTGCGGGTCGCCGATCGTGGCCTTGAGGAAGTCCTCCTGCGCGAAGGCCACGAACACGGCGTGACGGATCTTCGCGTTGTCGAACGGCTTGGCCGTGCTGTTGAAGCGGAACGTGTACTGGTTGCCGGTCGGGTTGAAGCTGACCAGCTTGACGTTCTTGTCCTTCGCCAGCAGCGGCAGCAGGTCATGGCCGGGCGATTCGATCATGTCGATCTCGCCGTTCTGCAGGGCGCCGACCTGCGTCTGGATGTCGGGCATCGCGATCCATTCGACGCGATCGACCTTGACCACCTTGCCGCCGGCCAGTCCGTTGGCGGGCTCGCTGCGCGGCTTGTACTTGGTGTTCTTGACGTAGACGATCTTCTCGCCGGGCTTCCATTCGTCGCCCTTGAACACGAACGGCCCGGAGCCGATCACGTCCTCCAGCTTGATCTGCTGCATCGGATCGGTTTCGGCCGTCTTCTTCGGCATCATGAACGGCACGTTCGACGACGGCTTGCCGAGCGACTGGAGCACCAGACCGTACGGCTCCTTCATCTTCAGCTTGAAAGTCTTGGCATCGACGACTTCGAGGCCCTCGGCCGATGCCATCATCTTCTGGCCCATCGAGTCGCGCGCGGCCCAGCGCTTGATCGAGGCGACACAATCCTCGGCGGTGACCGGCTTGCCGTCGTGCCACTCGAGGCCGTCACGCAATGTGAAGGTCCAGGTGAGCTTGTCCGCCGACACGTCGTACTTTTCGACCATCTGCGGCTTCACGTCGAACTTCTCGTCCATCGCGAAGAGCGTGTCCCACACCATGTAGCCGTGGTTGCGCTGGATGTAGGCAGTGGTCCAGATCGGATCGAGAATCTTCACGTCCGAGTGCATCACGACCTTTAGTGTCTGCGCCTGTGCCGGCGCAGTGGCCATCAGCCCGCCGACGCTGGCCGCGGCGACGATCGCCAATGCCGATTTCCTGAACGAAAACATGCTTGTTGTGCTCCCTGTCTCGCGCCCCGTTCGTGCGTTGTGAAGTCTTGCAAGAATCGAGCCGCCCCGAGAGACAGTAGCAGCCGGGAGCCCCCCTCTGACAAGCCGATTCACACGCTGCGCGGAGGTCAGCGCCGCAGGTTGATCGCCTTTTCGAGCAGTTCCAGCACGCCTTCGGACGCGGCCGAGGCAACGATGTCGCCGAATCCCGCCCACGATCCCTTGGCTGCCGCCATCGGCACGGGGTTGGACTGTTCGATGTCGCCGATCACCTTGCCGGCCGGGTCCTTGACAACCCATTTGACGACGAGCCTTCCGGTGCGCTCGTCGATCTGGGTCAGGCTCACGGTGCCGGCGACGGAGAAGGCCTCGCTGTCCGCCTGGTCGACGATCACCAGCTTGCTCGATCCCAGGGCACGCCGCATGCCCGAGGTGAGCTGGCGATTGCCGTCGGAGGGCGCTCCGGTGACCTGCGCCACGAACACCTTCAGCTGCGGCTCGGCGGGTTTGGCCGCGACCGGCGTGGGGGTGGTCGTGCTCGTCGGCACGGCGCCGTCGGGCGGCGGCGCCGCCGCCGGATCGGGCGGGAATTCGTAGGGGATCGTGATGCCGGCGGCGACCTGGCCCGGCGCTTTTGGAATGAAATTGGGCGGTTTGCCGATCAGGGTCGCGACCCGGGGCGCGGCTTGCTGGGCGATGCGCGAAATCAGTCGTTCGGCCTGCTGGGCATAGTCTTCGGGCGGCGCGCGCGTCTTGACGGTCGCGGGCTCGTCGGTCCGCGGCCTGCCGTGGATGCGCCAGTCGACCTGGACCTCGATCGACATGCCGGCGTCGCGCGTGCTCATCACGCCTTCGATCTGGATGGGCGCCTCGGCCGGCGCCACGGCAGCGACGATGCCGTAGGACTGGAGTTCGATCGCGAGGGCCGCGGCAACCCGCTCGCCCATTTCCGGGGGCATGTTGCGCGGCGGGCTGATTGCCACCTCGACCTTGTCGCGCAGCTGCCGGCCGTAGGAGATTTTCGATGGGTCGTGCTCGAAGGGCCTCGGTGTTCCGCCGCACGCCGCAAGGGCGAGCAGGCAGAGCAGCATCACAACATGGCGCATGTCGCAACGACCCCGAGCAGGCAGCAGAACATCAGGATGATGAAGTAGGGCACGTCAGGCCGCGAGGGCGATGGCCGACAGGCCGCGCCCGTAGTCGCGCACACCCTGCAGCGTGTTGCGACGGTAGCTGAAGAAATCGTCGGTGCCGGTCAGCGTGTCGTGTCCTGTCGCCGTCACCGCGACGCCATTGCGTGCGATGCGGTGAACGAGATAGCCCGGCAGGTCGAACATGAAGTGGCCGGCGCGCGCGGCGGTCCTGAAGAACGCCCCGTTGGCCTCGTCCTGCGCCAGGAACGGGGCGGGGAATTCCGGCCCGACTTCATACGACTGCGGGCCGATGCAGGGGCCGACCACGACCTTGATGCGCTCGCGCCGGGCGCCGAGTTTCTCCATCGACGTGATGGTGACGTCGACGATCCCGCCCAGCGCACCCTTCCAGCCGGCATGCGCCGCGCCGATCACCGAGGCGTCGCCGTCTGCCAGCAACACCGGCGCGCAATCGGCAGCCAGCACGCCCAGCACCACGCCGGGCCGGTCGGTCACGAGGCCGTCGGCCTTCGGTGCGCCCGGTGAGCTCCAGCGGCCTTCCGCGACCGTCAGCACGTCCGTCGAATGGGTCTGGTGGACGGTCTGCAGGTCGGGTTCGACGAGGCCGAACTGCTCGGCCACGCGGCGGCGGTTCTCCCGCACATTGTCGGGCGAATCGCCCGAGCCGTAGCCGCAGTTGAGCGAGGAGTAGAGACCGGCGCTGACGCCGCCCTGTCGCGTGAAGAAACGATGCTGCACCCCGTCGAGGGCGGCGAGCGTCTGGGCCTGGATCATCTATTCGTCCGAGGTATCAGTCCGAGGGGGCATCCGAGAAACCGGCCGGCGGGGCGCTCTTGCCGTCGCCGAGAGCCAGCACGCGGAAGAGGGTGCCCATTTGGTCGGGCGCGATCAAGCGGGCCGATGCCGCATCGATGGCATCGGCCTGCGCCGCCTTCGCGCGCTGCTTCAGGGCCTGCGCCCGTTCGGCGAGGCCGAGCCTTCGCAGGAAGTCGCCCTGGCCCACCGGACCGAAAGACGCGACCCCCGATGCGGCGGCAATCGCAGCAAAATCGACATGGGCGCTGAGGTCGGTCTCGCCGGGCCGGTCGAGGATGCCCGCTCCCTGGTGGCCGCGCACCGCCTGCAGCGACGCCGCGCGGCCGGCGCTCTCGAGGCCATAGTCGATGATGAGTGCCCAGCCGCCGTCGCGGGCGATCCGGCCGCCGATGGCGGCGGCCAGCGCGCGGCCGGCTTCGCTCAGTTCCGCCTCGGCGCCTTCCTCGGCATCGGGCAGCACGGAGGCGAAGGGCGTGGCGCCGGGCGCCAGGGCGAGACGCAGTTCGCCGTGCTCGTCGAGGCCGACCATGCGCTCGCGCCAGCCCGCCGCGGTGCGATGGAACTGGCGCACCGGCAGGGCGTCGAAGAATTCGTTGGCGACCAACAGCAGCGGCCCTTCGGGCACCTCGTCGAAGCGTTCGTGCCAGGTCGGGCGATAGGCCTGCAGCGCGGCGCGCTGGGCCGCGCGCATCGGCGCATTGGTGTCGACCAGGTGAAGGTCGAGCGCGGCATGGAAGCCCGGCACGCCGCGCGTCGCGCGCAGCGCGTCGGCCATCAAGGTGCCGCGGCCGGGGCCGAGTTCGACCAGCCGCACGGGCGACGGCCGGCCCATCGCGAGCCAGCGTTCGGCCAGCCAGGCGCCGATCAGCTCGCCGAACATCTGCGAGATTTCGGGCGCGGTGGTGAAGTCGCCGGCGGCGCCCACCGGCACGGCACGGCGATAGTAGCCGAGCCGCGGATGGCCCAGTGCCTCTGCCATGAAGTCGGCCAGCGAGATCGGGCCGGTGAGCGCGATGCGGCGCGCGATCAGCCCGCCCAGTTCGGTCACGGCCCAATCATGGCAAGACGGGCTTCCGGTAGGCGCGCGAGATCAACCACACGCCGAACAGGAGCACCGGCAGCGACAGCAGCATGCCCATGGTGATCGGCCCCCACAGGTAACCGAGATGAGCGTCGGGCTCTCGGAAGATCTCGCCGACGATGCGTGCGAGACCGTAACCCGCGCAGAACACGCCGGTCAGCAGGCCGGGACGGCGGCGGCCGTCGGTCAACTTCCAGACCGCGACCACGATCAGGGTGAGCAGCACGCCCTCGAAGAAGGCCTGGTAGAGCTGGCTGGGATGACGCGGCAGCGGCCCGCCGCGCGGGAAGACCATGGCCCAGGGCACGTCGCTGACCCTGCCCCACAGTTCGCCGTTGATGAAGTTGGCGAGGCGGCCGAAGAGCAGGCCGAGCGGCGCCACGATCGCCACCAGGTCCGACAGCATGAAGGGATCGGCCTTGTTGCGCATCGCGAAGAGCAGGATGGCGGCGATGACGCCCAGCAGACCGCCATGGAACGACATGCCGCCTTCCCACAGGGTGAGCGCGGCGAGCGGATGTTCGATGTAGAAGCCCGGCTTGTAGAAAAGCACGTAACCCAGCCGGCCGCCGAGGATCACGCCGAGCGCGGCCCACAGCAGGAAATCGTCGATCTTGAGCGGCGACAGCACCTTCGGCGGCTGGTCGCAGACCCGGCGCATGACCTGCCAGCCGATCACCAGGCCGGCGATGTAGGCCAGCGCGTACCAGCGGATGGCGAACGGCCCGAGCTGCACCAGCACCGGGTCGATCTGGGGGTAGGGGATCGCGAGGAGGGTCGCGGAAAGCATGTTCATGAGGGCGACCCTTATAGCGCGGGCTATCGCAGATGAATCAAGGATCCCTCACTTCGTTCGGGATGACACGGCTTTTTGCATCGGCGCACTGCGTCAACTTCTGCAAGTGTGTCATCCCGAACGCAGTGAGGGATCCTTCGCTTTCCTTCGAAATTAATGGATTGGGGCTGCCTGTCCTCAAAATCGTCGCGGCGCCGATCCTGGAGGACCGGCGCCGCTGGGGACTATCCGAACTATCTTTTTTGTAGTGTTGAGAGAGGGGGCGTCGGAAGGTCCTTGTCGGCTCAGGCTTCGCCGACCGTCTCGAGGATCGAGGCGGTCAACGCGTCGGCGGGGCTCTTGCCGGCCCAGACGACGTACTGAAAGGCGGGGTAGAAGCGCTCGCTCTCGGTGATCGCCACCTCGACGAGGTCGTTGAGTTGCTCGGCCATCAAGCCATTGGTGCCGCGCAGCGGGATGGCGTGGCGGAACATCGGCAGGCCCTCTTCGCTCCACAGATCGAAGTGACCCAGCCACATCTTCTCGTTGATCAGCCCGAGCAGGCAATGAATGTCGCTGTGACGCTCGGCCGGAATGCGGACGTCGTAGGCGCAGGTGAAGTGCAGCGCCTCGACGTCGTCCCGCCAGCTGAAGAACATGCGGTAGTCGCACCAGCGACCCGCGACCTCGACGGCGATTTCCCGGTCCGAGGTCCGGTCGAACGGCCAATCGTTGGCGGATACGACTCTTTCGATCATTTCGAGCGGGTTCAGATCGGCTTTCCGCCTGGTCCGCTCTTGTCGTGTTAACGCCATCGACCCGCTCCCCAACCATTCCGCCGTGCGGCTCATTGGAGCCATTCTTGAGGCGGGTGGTCGACATATCGTGGTGGGCACCCAACAACCCACTAGCGGTAGCCTGCCATAAGCCTATCTCGCCACGCAATAACAAAGGCCCGTGTAAAACGGGGAAAGAGTCAGGGATTCCATGAATTTAATCCCCAACGTTAAGATTCGAGTCCGGAGATTCCGCAGGACGAATCGGAAAAGACTGCCGAAAATTTGAGCAAAAACACGCTTTGATCGCCGTTTGCCCCGCCTTTCCCGGCCGCCTGCGCGGTTGGCACAGGCCTTGCCTCTTCCCCCTGCAAGCACCCCGGCACCTGCCGGAACAAGACGTGGAGGAGGCTTCGATGTTCAAGGACCCGTTCGATCCCAAGGCCCTGCTCGGCCGCGGGACCTGCAGCTGCGGCGGCAATCATGCCCAGCGCGACCACGACCGGCTGACCGCCGCCTCCGTCCCGGCCGGGGAAGAGGATCGCTGGAACCGCGTGGTCGATACCGCCGTCCTGCGCGCTGTCTTTCCGGTCGACGCCCAGCGCCGCCAGTTCCTGAAGACCGTGGGCGCGGCCACCGCGATGGCCGCCATCTCCTCCGTCCTGCCGCTCGGCGCCGCCCGCGAGGCCTTCGCCCAGGGGGGCGCACCGGAGAAGAAGGACCTCAAGGTCGGCTTCATCCCGATCACCTGCGCCACGCCGATCATCATGGCCCATCCGATGGGCTTCTATTCCAAGCAGGGCCTCAACGTCGAAGTGGTGAAGACGGCCGGCTGGGCGGTGATCCGCGACAAGTCGCTGGCCAAGGAATACGACGCCTCGCACATGCTCTCGCCGATGCCGATCGCCATCTCCCTGGGGGTCGGCTCGAACCCGGTGCCGTGGACGATGCCGGCGATCGAGAACATCAACGGCCAGGCGATCACCCTCGCCAACAAGCACAAGGACAAGCGCAACCCGAAGGACTGGAAGGGCTTCCGCTTCGCCGTCCCGTTCGACTACTCGATGCACAACTACCTGCTGCGCTACTACGTGGCGGAGCACGGGCTCGACCCCGACAAGGACATCTCGATCCGCTCGGTGCCGCCGCCCGAGATGGTCGCCAACCTGCGCGCCGACAATATCGACGGCTATCTCGGCCCCGATCCGTTCAACCAGCGCGCCGTGTTCGACGGCATCGGCTTCATCCACCTGCTGACCAAGGAACTGTGGGACGGCCATCCCTGTTGCGCCTTCACCGTCAGCAAGGAATTCGCGACCCAGAATCCGAACTCCTATCGCGCGCTGCTGAAGTCGATCATCGATGCGACCGCCTACGCCCACAAGCAGGAGAACCGCAAGGAGATCGCCAAGGCGATCGCGCCGGCCAACTACCTGAACCAGCCCGAGACGGTGCTGGAGCAGATCCTGACCGGCACCTATGCCGACGGGCTGGGCGGGGTGAAGAAGGATCCCGACCGCATCGACTTCGATCCGTTCCCGTGGAACCAGTTCGCGATCTGGATCATGACCCAGATGAAGCGCTGGGGTCAGCTCAAGGCCGACGTCGACTACGCCAAGGTCGCGTCCGAGGTCTATCTCGCCACCGACACGGCGAGCATGATGAAGGAGATGGGCCTGACGCCGCCCGATCCGTCGAAGAAGACAATCGTGGTGATGGGCAAGCCCTTCGATGCGTCCAAGCCCGCCGAGTACGTCAACAGCTTCGCGATCAAGCGGACCTGATCTTGTCGGCTCCATCAAACACCAACCTCATCCTGAGGAGGCTGCGCAGCAGCCGTCTCGAAGGATGGGCAGCAGGCACGGTGACCTTGGCCCATCCTTCGAGACGCTCGCTGCGCTCGCTCCCCAGGATGAGGTCTTTGCTTTTGGTGCGTGAGGCACACGCATGATGAAAACCTCGCTCGGCATGCGGGCGGGCCTGCTGTCGCTCCTGATCTTCGTGGCGATCGTCGCGATCTGGCACGTCGCCACGCTGCCGACGGCCGCGAGCGGTCCGGCGGTCGATCCGGAGTATGCCAAGCTGGTCGGCGCCGCGGCGGCCACCGGCTCGAAGTCGGCGATGCCGACACCGGCCGACATCGGCGCCACGATCTGGAAGCACCTCGCCGATCCCTTCTACGTGCGCGGCAGCAACGATAAGGGCATCGGCATCCAGCTCGCCTATTCGCTGGGCCGCGTGCTGCTGGGCTTCGGTCTCGCGGCGCTGGTCGCGATCCCGCTCGGATTCCTGATCGGCATGTCGCCGCTCGTCTATCGCGCGCTCGATCCGTTCATCCAGATCCTGAAGCCCGTCTCGCCGCTCGCCTGGATGCCGCTCGCCCTCTACACCATCAAGGACAGCGCCATCTCGTCGATCTTCGTGATCTTCATCTGCTCGGTCTGGCCGATGCTGATCAACACGGCGTTCGGCGTGGGCAGCGTGCGCCGCGAATGGCTGAACGTCGCGCGCACCCTCGAGGTCGGTCCCTTCCGCACCGCCTTCAAGGTGATCCTGCCGGCCGCGGCGCCGACCATCATGACCGGCATGCGCATCTCCGTCGGTATCGCCTGGCTGGTGATCGTGGCGGCCGAGATGCTCGTGGGCGGCACCGGCATCGGCTACTTCGTCTGGAACGAGTGGAACAACCTCTCGATCGCCAACATCGTGACCGCGATCCTGCTGATCGGGCTGGTCGGTCTCCTGCTCGACCAGGGCCTGGCGTATCTCGCCAGGCTCGTCACCTATCCGGAATAGGCGCGCCATGGAGAATCGTCCGCTCATCAGCGTCGAAGGGCTCGCGCGCTGCTTCGGCGAGACCGGCCAGCCGGCCGTGTTCGAGGATATCTGGTTCGGCGTCGACAAGGGCGAGTTCTGCTGCCTGATCGGTCATTCCGGCTGCGGCAAGACTACGATCCTGAACGTGCTTGCCGGCCTCGACAGTCCGAGCGGCGGCGCCGTCATCGTCGACAATCGCGAGATCGACGGGCCGAGTCTCGACCGCGCCGTGATCTTCCAGGGCCACGCGCTGCTGCCGTGGATGACGGTGATGGGCAACATCGCCTTCGCCGTCTCCTCGCGCTGGCCGAAATGGGACCGCGCCAAGGTGCAGGAGCATGCGCGCAAGTTCATCGAGTTGGTCGGGCTCGCGGGTGCGGAGAGCAAGCGGCCGGCGCAGCTCTCCGGCGGCATGAAGCAGCGCGTCGGCATCGCCCGCGCGCTGTCGATCCAGCCCAAGATGCTGCTGATGGACGAGCCGTTCAGCGCCCTCGACGCGCTGACGCGCGGCATGCTGCAGGACGAGGTGCTGCGTATCTGCGCCGATACGCAGCAGACCGTGTTCATGATCACCCACGACGTCGACGAGGCGATCCTGCTGGCCGACAAGATCGTGCTGATGACCAACGGGCCGGGCGCGCGCATCGCCGAGATCGTGGTCAACACCATGCCGAAGAACGAGCGGCACCGGAACGACCTGCACCGCCATCCGCAGTACTACGCGATCCGCAACCATCTGGTGGAATTCCTCGTGAACCGCTCGAAGGCGTTCGACAAGGAGATCGCCGAGCATGGCTTCGATCCGCGGCGGCCGAAGCTGGTGAAACCAGGACTGTCGGCGGTCAATCCGCCGGCCGAGATCGTGCCTTTAACAACCGGGAGACGGCAATGAAGCGGGCTGAAGTCACAGAGAAGATCCTGACGGCCAAGCGCATGAAGGAGCTGAGCTGGGAGGAGATCGCCAAGAAGATCGGCGGCGCCTCGAAGATCATCGTCACCGCGGCCTGCATGGGCCAGATGAAGATGACCAAGGAGCAGGCCACCAAGGCCGGCAAGCTGTTCGGCCTGGGCAAGGAAGAAGTGCTGCTGCTGCAGGAAGTCCCGTATCGCGGCTCGCTGCCCCAGATCCCGCCGACCGACCCTCTGATCTACCGCTTCTACGAGCTGGTGCAGGTCTACGGCACGACCTGGAAGGAACTGATCCAGGAGGAATTCGGCGACGGCATCATGAGCGCCATCGACTTCGACATGACCATGGAGCGCCAGCCCGACCAGAAGGGCGACCGGGTGAAGATCGCCATGTCGGGCAAGTTCCTGGGGTACAAGAGCTACTGATCGACCGGCCGTCGCACTCCTTGTGCGGCGGCCTTTCACTATGCCAGATTGTCAACAATCGACGATTGGGTTTGCGAGGACGTCAGGTGGCTCTTTCCGATGTCTCGATGCGGGACGTGGGTGTGCATCTTGAGCGCGTGCCGAAGGCGACGTTGCGCGCGCATATCGTCGAGCGGCTGCGGTCCGCGATCCTGGCCGGTGACATTCCGCCGGGGGCGCCGCTGGTCGAGACGGCGCTGTCGGAACGCTTCGATGTCAGCCGCGGGCCGTTGCGCGAGGCGCTGCGGCAGTTGATCGAGGAGGGGCTGGTCGTGACCGTGCCCTACACCGGAACGCGTGTCGCCGAACTCTCGGTCGAGGACGTCCACGAAATCTATTCGCTGCGCACGGTGCTGGAGACCTTCGCCTTCGAGCAGGTCTGGCTGCGGCGCGACGATCGCTTCCGTGCCGAGTTGAAGCGCCGCAACGAGGCGCTGATCGCCACGATCGATGCCGGCGAAGATCGCGCCAGCATCCTTGCAGAACTCGAATTCCACGGACTCGTCTACGAGGCGAGCGGCCACAAGCTCCTGCAGCGCGCCTGGCACGGCCTGCGCGGCCGGCTGCAACTCTATTGGGCGGCGCATCATCGCGCGCACGGACGGCGCGGTCCGAAGCGCGACAGCCACGACAGCTATATCAGGGCGGCCTTCGGGCCCGACATCGAGGCGATGAAGGCCGAGATCGCCGATCACATGCGTCGGGGCATGGAAACCACGGATAGGTTCCTGCGCTCGATTCCGACTTCGTCCGGGAAGCCAAGAAGGGGAGACAATTCATGACCATCAATCGACGTTCGCTGTTTGCCGTTGCCGCCGCGAGCGGCGTGGCCCTGGCAATTCCGTTCGCGGCCCGTGCCGACGGCACGCTGGACGCGATCAAGAAGCGCGGCGTGTTGCGCGTCGGTGTCACCCAGGCGCCGCCCTGGTATTCGAAGGATCCCAAGACCGGCGAATGGGCGTCCGGTCTCGGCATCGCGATGGGCAAGGCGATGGCGCAGACGCTCGGCGTGAAGTTCGAGCCGGTCGAAGTGACGTGGGGCAACGCGATCGCCGCACTCCAAGGCGACAAGATCGACCTGATGTTCATGCTCGACGCCACCGCCGAGCGCAAGCAGGCCGCCAACTTCCCCGAGTCGCCGCTGCTCTGGTACTCGCTCGCCGTGCTGGCGCGCGACGACCTCGACGCCAAGACCTGGGAGGACCTCAACAAGCAGGGCGTACGCATCGCCGTGCCGCAGGCCTCGACCATGGACCGCTGGGCCACGCAGCACACGCCCAAGGCCGACATCCAGCGCTTCCCCGGCAATGCCGAGGCGATCGCGGCCTTCCAGTCGGGCCGCGTCGATGCCGTGCTGCTCTTCCATCCGCCGCTGCTCGCCGCGCGCCAGCGGCTCGGCAAGGGCAAGATCGTGGTGCCGCTGCCCGCGGAATCGCAGCCCTCCAGT
Organism: Reyranella humidisoli; assembly: GCF_019039055.1. NCBI lineage: Bacteria > Pseudomonadati > Pseudomonadota > Alphaproteobacteria > Hyphomicrobiales > Reyranellaceae > Reyranella > Reyranella humidisoli. The sequence continues at coordinate 710,115 of NZ_JAHOPB010000001.1, read as the reverse complement.
GTGGCGCTGCGCAAGGGCGACACAGCGTTCACCGAATGGGTCGATAAGCAGATCGCGGGCTACTACAAGAGCGGCCAGACTCAGAAGTACTACGATCAGGCGCTCGCGGACTTCGGCCTCGATCCCAAGCTCGCGCCGCCGGTCATGAAGGAAATGATCAAGTAGGCGGCGCCGCCTCTTGGCCTACCAGTGGGACTTCTCGCCGGTCCTCGCCAACGCACCTTTGTTGGCGCAGGGGCTGGCGAACACGCTCAAGATCACGGGCACGGCGCTGGTCTGCGGCGTCGTGCTGGGTCTGGCGCTGGCGCTGCTGCGCCTGTCGCCCCGGCGGTTCCTGTCGTGGCCGGCCGGCTTCGTCATAGAAGTGTTCCGCACGACGCCGCCGCTGGTCCAGCTCTTCTGGTTCTTCTTCGCGCTGCCGATCCTGGTCGGCATCGAGATGACGCCCTTCGTGGCCGGCGCCGTCACCTTCTCGATCCAGTCGGCCGCGTTCTTCGCCGAGGTGTTCCGAGCCGGCATCCAGTCGATCGAGCGTGGTCAATGGGACGGCGCGCGCGCCATCGGCATGCGCCACGACCAGGCGATGCGTCGCATCATCCTGCCGCAGGCGGTGAAACGCATGATCCCGGCCTTCATGGAGCGCGCCATCGAGCTCATGAAGACCACGACGCTGATCGCCACCATCTCCTATGCCGACCTGCTGTTTGCCGCCAACGAGGTCTCGCAGAAGACCTTCCGGCCGCTCGAGACCTATACGGTCGTGGCGTTGATCTATTTCGTGGTGATCTTCCTCGCGAGCCAGGTCGCCCGACTGGTCGAGCTGCGGCTGGCGCGCAGCGGCGAAAGCACAGTGCATTGAGCGGGGTGCATTGATGCGCTGGGATTTCGCCTCGGTCTTCGAGAACACCGATGCGCTGCTGGTCGGCGCGGCCGGCACCCTGCGCATCTTCGCCATCTGCCTGGTGCTGGGGCTCAGCCTCGGCCTGCTGGTCGGCCTCGGCCGCTACTCGCGCAACCGCTGGCTCCATATACCGGCGACGATCTTCGTCGAGTTCTTCCGCAATACGCCGGTGCTCGTGCAGATCCTGTGGTTCTACTTCGCGCTGCCGATCCTGCTGCCCTTCCAGATCTCGCCGCTTGCCGCCGCCTCGCTCGGCATCTCGCTCAACTCGGCCGCCTTCTCGGCGGAGATCTACCGCGGCGGCATCCAGTCGATCGAGACTGGCCAATGGGACGGCGCGCGGGCGCTCGGCATGCGCTGGGGCCAGGCGATGCGGCGCATCATCCTGCCGCAGGCCCTGAAGCGCATGCTGCCGGCGCTGACCAACCGCGCCATCGAGATCTTCAAGATGTCGACGCTGGCCTCGGCCGTGGCCTATGTCGAGCTGCTGCAGCAGGGCAAGCTGATCGCCTCGCTCAACTACAATCCGATCGAGGCCTATACCGCCGTCGCCCTGATCTTCTTCGTGTTCCTGTGGCCGCTGGTGCAGTTCAGCTATTTCCTCGAACGTCGGCTGAGGCGGGACGAATGACCATCCTCCGCGTCTCCGGCCTCACCAAGCGCTTCGGCGCCACCGACGTGCTGCGCGGCATCGATCTCGAGGTGGCGCGCGGCGAGCGCATCGCGATCCTCGGCGCCTCGGGTTCGGGCAAGAGCACGCTGCTGCGCTGCCTCAACTTCATGGAGCGTCCGAGCGGCGGCACGATTGCGCTCGACGGCCAGCTGCTCGGCCGCGAGGGCCGGACGGCTGAGCGGATCTATCGCGAGAACGAGCTGATCCAGGTGCGCCAGCGGGTCGGCATGGTGTTCCAGCAGTTCAATCTCTTCCCGCACATGACGGCGATCGGCAACGTGATGGAGGGGCTGCGTACCGTGCGCGGCCTGCCGAGGCCCGAAGCCGAGACACGGGCGCGGCAGGAACTGGCGCGGGTCGGACTCGCCGAGAAGGCGGACACCTACCCGGCACATCTCTCGGGCGGGCAGAAGCAGCGCGTCGCCATCGCGCGGGCGCTCGCGATGGAGCCCGAGATGCTGCTGTTCGACGAGCCGACCTCGGCGCTCGATCCGGAACTGGTCGGCGAGGTGCTGGCCGTCATCCTCGCCCTCGCGGAAGAGGGCCGCACCATGCTGCTCGTCACGCATGAGCTGGGCTTCGCCTACCACGTCGCGACGCGGATCATCTTCCTGGCCGACGGCGCGATTCATGAGCAGGGCACCCCGGACGAAGTGCTCAAGAATCCGAGGAAGGAGCGCACGCGCGCCTTCCTCGCCAGCCACAGGCAATTCAGCTTCTAGGGAAACGTCATGAGCAACGAGCAGGCGAGCGCCCAGGCCTATCTGGCCGATGCGCGCAACGACCAGGTGCTGGTCTACGTGAACGGGGAGTTCTTCCCGCGCAACGAGGCGAGGGTATCGGTGTTCGATTCCGGCTTCGTGCTGGGCGACGGCGTGTGGGAGGGGTTGCGCCTCATAAAAGGCAAGCTGATCAGTCTCGAAGCCCATCTCGATCGCCTGTTCGAGGGCGCGCGCTCGATCGATCTCGATATCGGGCTCGACCGTGCGGGCGTAGCGAAGGTCGTGACCGATACGCTGGCGAAGAACGGCATGACCGACGGCGCGCATGTCCGCCTCATGATCACCCGCGGCCTGAAGAAGACTCCCAACCAGGATCCGCGCTTCGTGATCGGCAAGGCCACGATCGTCTGCGTCGCCGAATACAAGACACCGATCCCCGAGGCCAAGGCCAAGGGCTATTCGCTCTTCACCTCGACCTTCCGCACGACCCAGCCCGACCAGTTCGACCTGCGTCTCAACTCGCATTCGCGGCTGAACCTCATTCAGGCGCTGATACAAGCGATCAAGGCCGGCGCCGACGAGGCGCTGATGCTCGACCCGCGCGGCTTCGTGGCCTCGTGCAACTCGACCAACTTCTTCATCGTGCGCGGCCGCGAGCTGTGGACCTCGACCAGCCTCTACAGCTTCAAGGGCATTACCCAGCAGAACGTGATCGACGCCTGGCGCGCCGCCGGCAACGTCGCGAAGGAATGCGACTTCACGCTGGCGCAGGTCTACTCCGCCGACGAGGCTTTCGTGACCGGCACCCTGGGCGGCGTTACGCCGGCCACGAAGATCGACGGCCGTTTTATCGGCGACGGCAAGGCGGGAAAGGTCACGAAGGAAGCCAGCGATCTCTATCTGAGGTCGGTGGGCGCCCTCTGATGTCCTGCCACTTGGACAAGTTTCCTTCATCCTTGCCCTACCGAACCCCGTTCGGCGGAGCGGGAGGAACGATCTAGGTTGGCGCCATGAGCCAGCCGTCCCCGCCCTATCGCCTCCATTGCTTCCCCGAGTCGGGCAACAGCTACAAGCTGGCGCTGATGCTGGCCCTCTGCGGCCAGACCTTCGAGCCGGTCTGGACCGACTTCGGCGGCGGCGTCACGCGCACGCCCGAATGGCGCGCCAGGGTCAACGAGATGGGCGAGATCCCTGTACTTGAAGAGAATGGCGAGCGCCTGACCCAGACCGCGCCGATCCTGCTCAGACTTGCCGAGCGCCATGGCCGGTTTGGCGGGCAGAGCGACGTGGAGAAGTTCGAGATCCTGCGCTGGTTGTTCTGGGACAATCACAAGCTCACCAGCTACATGGCGACCTACCGCTACATTCGCGCCTTCACCCCTTCGCCTGATCCCGCCGTGCTCGCCTTCCTGCGCAAGCGCATCGACGGCTGTCTCGGCATCGTGAATGACCACCTCGCGGATCGCCCGTTCGTGATCGGCGACAAGCCGACGATCGCCGATATCTCGATGATGGCTTATCTGTCCTTTCCCGGGCACGAAGCCGGCTACGATCTCGCGGTCAGCCATCCCGCCGTGAAGGCGTGGCTTCTGCGCATGGCGGCACTTCCCGGGTGGAAGGCCCCGTACGACCTGCTCCCCGGCAAGCGGATGCACTGCTACGTATAGCTACTCCGCCGCGAGCTTCCGCACGCTGCGCGGATCGCGCGTGAGGAGACCGTCGGCCAGGTCGCGATCGATCATCGAATCGGGGCGCTCGACGACGCGGCCGAAGCCCGCGCCGCCGCCCACGAACATCTCGACGATGTCGCCCTTGCCGAGATCGAGGGCGGCCTTGCTTTTCAGCTCCTCGACGCTGCCGTCGGCACGGAACACCCGACAGTAGCCGCGCTGGCCGGGCTCGCCGCCCAGAAGGCCCTCGGGGGCGAGGCGGAATCGGTCGGAGTAGATCGCGAGCTGCACGTCGTCGTGCAGGATCTCGCAGCGCCGCGTGAAGCCCGCGCCGCCGCGTCGTGCGCCCAGGCCGAATGAGTCCGGCGCCAGCTCGTAGCCGACGATGCGGAAGAAACCGTAGTCGATGTCGAGCGATTCGACCGGCGCGTTGGAGCAGTTGCTGAGCGGCGAATCGACGGCGTCGCAGCCGTCGGCATCGCGCGAGGCGCCGTAGCCGCCACCGAAGATTTCAAGATAGACGCTGTAGCCCTTCTCGCCGAGATGGGAGAGGCAGAAGGCGGTGGTGCAGTCGAAGCCAGTGGCGATCACCTTGTCGGGGAGCGCCTGGGCCAGCGCCTTCATCACGGCGTTGAACACGCGATAGGCCGGGATCATGCGGGCGCGCACCGGCGCCGGCGGCCGCGGGTTGAGCAGCGAGCCGTAGGGCACCTTGATCGTGATCGGCCGCGCCATTCCTTCGTTGTAGGGAATATCGGGACTGGTCAGCACCGACTTCACGCAGCTGAGCGCCGCCGACAGCGTGCTGGAGTAGGGACAGTTGAGGTTGCGCTTCACCTGCGCGCAGGTGCCCTCGAAATCGATCTCGACCGAATCCTCGGCGATGGTGACCTTGGCCTTCACCACCAGCGGCTCGTCGGTGAGGCCGTCATCGTCGACCGCGTCCTCGCCGTAGAAGATGCCCTTGGGGGCCTGCGCGATGGCCGCGCGCACGCGGCGCTCGGAATAATCCTGCATCTCGCGCATCGCGGCCTCGACCTTGTCGGTGCCGTAGCGCTCGCAGAGCTGCTTTACCCGCAACACCCCGATGGCATTTGCGGCGAACTGCGCATTGAAGTCTCCGATCGTGAGGTCGGGCACGCGCACGTTGGCCGTCACGAGGCGCTCGAACGAGCCGCCGTTCCAGTCGTGCTCGAAACTGTAGCGCGAGGGCGGGAAGCGCAGCCCTTCCTGATAGACGTCGGAGGCATGGATGTTGAGGCCGGGCGCGCCGCCGCCGAGGTCGAGATGATGCGCCACCGAGGCGCCGAAACCGACGACCCGGCCTTCGACGAAGATCGGCGTGAAGATGAAGACGTCGGGGATGTGCTGGCCGCCCTCGAACGGGTCGTTGTTGATGAGGAAGTCGCCTTCCTTCAGCGTCTCGACGGGATGGCGCCGCAGGCAGGCGCGCAAGGTCTCGCCGATCGGGCCGAGCTGCATGGGGATCAGCTCGGCCTGCGCCACCGTGTTGCCGTCGCGGTCCATCAGGCCGGCCGAGCCGTCGCGCGCCTCGCGCAGGATGGTCGAGTAGGCGGAGCGGATCAGCTTGACGCCCATTTCGCGGGCGCCGGCGATCAGCGCCTGGCTGATCACGGCATAGTCGATCGGGCCGAGCTGGCTCATGGCGATCTCCGGAGGATCAGATTGTCTGCAGCGTCGAGCCCGGCCGTCCAGCCCGGCGGGACCCAGGTCGTCGCGGTGTAGCCTTCGATGACGGCGGGGCCTGTGATCTGCTCGTCCGCGTCCAGCGCCTCGGCGGTGTGACGGGCGCAATCGAGCCAGGCTTCGCCGTGGAAGATCTTGGCCTGTTCGGGGGCGCGGGCTTCGAGCTTTTCGCGATCGAGCTTCGGCGCGCCGCCGATCGGCAGGGTGGCGCCCACGCGGAGCGTCACGATCTCGACCGGGCGGTCGAGCGTGGCACCGTGCATGAAGGTGCGGTGGTGGGCGTCGGCGAACAGGCCCGACAGATAGGTCGCGTCGAGCGAATCGAGACGCTCGGCCGGGATCTCGACACCGACCTCGAAGGCTTGTCCTACGAATCGCATGTCGAGCGTGTGTGTGTAGTCGAGTTCGCCCGGCAGCTTCATGTCGGCGAACTGCGCGGCAAGCCGGTCACGCATCTCGCCGAAGATACGGCCGGCGTCGCGAGCCGCCGCGTCGTCGAGCTTCATCTTGCGCGTGACGGCGTCGAACTTGGTGTAGTCGGACGCGACCAGGCCGTAGGCCGAGATCACGCCGGCATTGGGCGGTACAACGATGGTCGAGATGCCCAGCTCCTCGGCGATGCGCGCGGCATGGAGCGGGCCCGCACCGCCGAACGGCACCAGTGCGTAGTCGCGCGGATCGCGCCCGCGCTCGGTCGAGACGAGCTGGATGGCGCGCACGATATTGGCGTCGGCGAGCTGCAATGCCGAGGAAGCGGCCTGCTCGACGCTCAGCGCAAAGCGCTCGGCCAGCGGCTCGAAGGCGCGGCGTGCGGCTTCGCCGTCGAGCTGCATACGGCCGCCGAGGAAGGCACCCGGCCGGATCGTGCCGATGACGATATGGGCGTCGGTGGTCGCGGGCTCGGTGCCGCCGCGGCCATAACAGGCCGGGCCGGGATCGGCGCCGGCGCTTTGCGGGCCGACGCGCAGCATGCCGCCATCGTCGACCCAGGCGAGCGAGCCGCCGCCGGCGCCCACGGAAACGATGTCGAGCACGGGCGTGCGGATCGGCAGGCCGTCGATCTCGGTCTCGGCGGCCAGAGAGGGCCGGCCATCCTGCACCAGGCAGACGTCGGTCGAGGTGCCACCCATGTCGAAGGTGATGAGATCCTTGTAGCCCGAGCGGGCGGCCTGGCGCGTGGCGCCGACCACGCCGGCGGCGGGACCTGAATAGAGCGCCGTGATCGCGCTCTGGCGCATCGCCTCGGCGGGCAGGCGTCCGCCGTTGGATTGCATCACGGTGAAACGGCCCTTGAAACCCGCCTCGGCGAGCTTGCCTTCGAAGCGGTGCAGGTAGCCGTCGATCACCGGCTGCACATAGGCCGAGAGCAGCGTCGTCGAAGCGCGCTCGAACTCGCGGAACTCGCGCGCGACCTGATGGCTGCAGGTCACGAGAACGCCCGGCAGCGCGTCGCCGATCAGCGCGGCCAGCCGCTTCTCGTGCACCGGATCGGCATAGGCGTTCAGCAGGCAGATCGCGACGGCGCGATAGCCGCCGTCCCTGAGTGCGGGCAGCAGTTCGGCCTTCACCTTCGCTTCGTCGAGCGGCTTCTCGATCGAGCCATCGGCACGCAGACGCTCGACCGCCTCGAAGCAATCCTTGCGGCGCACCGGCGGCGCGGGCTTGGCGTAGAAGAGATCGTAGATGTTGCGCCGGTCGTGACGCTGCATGAACAGCAGGTCGCGAAAGCCCGCCGTCGCGATGAAAGCCACGGTCGCGCCCTTGCGCTCCAGCACGGCATTGGTGGCGACGGTCGAGCCGTGGCCGAGATCTTCGATGCTCGCGAGGTCGATGCCCGATGCGGTGAGGGCGGCGAAGGCGCCGACATCGGGCGACTTCGGCGTGCTCGGGACCTTGGTGACGACCAACCGGCCGCCTTCGACGGCCACGAGGTCGGTGAACGTTCCCCCAACCTCGACGCCGACGCGCATCTTCCGGGCGCCCTACGCTTCGGGGCCGGAGGGGCTGCCGAGCCTGGCCTGCAGCTCGGCGATCTGCTTCTTCAGCTCCTCGTTCTCCTCGCGCGCCCTGGCGGCCATCGCCTTCACGGCGTCGAACTCGTCGCGGCGCGGAATGTCCATGCCGTCCAGGATCTTCGCGATCTGGTCGCGCACGCGGGCCTCGACCTCGCCCTTCACGCCGGTCAGCGCACCCATGGCGCCGTTGGCCACCTTGGTGAGGTCGTCGATGAAGGGATTGCGGGTTTGCATGGCAGCTCTCCTGATGCGGCGAGTATGGGCGGCTGGTAGCATCCGGCGCAAGAAGCACTGGAGGACGCCGTGGGTCTGGTCAAAGTCGAGTCGAGCGAAGGTATCACCACCATCACCATGATGCGCCCGGAGAAGCGCAATGCGCTGACCCAGGAGCTGTGCGACGGGCTCTACGACGCCTATCGCGCCTTCGAGGCGGGCGACGACCAGGTCGCGGTGCTGCAGGCCGACGGCCCGGCCTTCTGCGTCGGCGCCGACCTCACGGCCCCGCCCGCCGCCATGTGGAAGGCGGTGCCGCATGTCAGCCACGCCCTGACCAAGCCGGTCATCGCCGCCACCCAGGGCTGGGTGATCGGCGGCGGCATCTGCCTGGTGATGACCTGCGATCTCATGGTGTCTGCGGATACCACGAAGTTCATGTATCCCGAGGCCAAGGTCGGCGTGTTCGGCGGCCTGATGCCGGGCATCGTCTCGCGCATGCCGCACAAGGTGGCCATGGAACTGCTGCTGCTCGGCGAGGAGATCTCGGTGAAGCGTGCCTACGACGTGGGCTTCGTGAACAAGGTCGTGCCGCTGGGCGAGGAGCGGGCCGAGGCGCGCCGCATGGCCACGATCATCGCCCAGTCCGCGCCGCTGGTGATCCGCACCCTGCGCGACTTCGCCAACCAGACCCTGCCGCGAGGCCCGGCCGAGAACTTCATCCCGGAGCGTTACAAACTAGAGACCATCGCCAATTCCGAGGACCGCAAGGAAGGCGCCGCCGCCTTCCGCGAGAAGCGGGCCGCGAAGTTCAAGGGACGCTGACGCCATGGGCAAGCTGCTCCTGGTCGGTTGCGGCAAGATGGGCGGGGCCATGCTGGACGGCTGGCTGGCGCGCGGCCTCGTGGCTGCCGACATCGTCGTGGCCGAGCCGGTCGAGGCGATCCGTCCCCGGCATGCCGGCGTCCGTGTCGTTTCCTCCTCGACCGAGATGGCGGAGACACCGGAGATCGTCGTGCTGGCGGTGAAGCCGCAGTCGATGGACGAGACGCTGGTCGATCTCCGGCGCTTCGCCGGGCAGGGCTCGGTGTTCCTCTCGATCGCGGCCGGCAAGACGCTGGGCTATTTCGCCGCCCGTCTCGGCCATGCCGCCAAGATCGTGCGCTCCATGCCCAACACGCCGGCGGCGGTGCGCCAGGGAATCACCGTGGCGACGGCGGCGGCCAGCGTGACCGCGGCCGAAAAGAAGCGCTGCCATGAATTGCTGGAAGCGGTCGGCCAGGTCCTGTGGGCCGACGACGAGGCGCTGATGGATCCGGTCACGGCCCTGTCGGGCAGCGGGCCGGCCTATGTCTTCCTGCTGGTCGAGGCGATGGCCGCGGCGGGCGTGAAGGCGGGCCTTCCGGCCGACATGGCCATGCAGCTCGCCCGCGCAACCGTGGCCGGCAGCGGGGAGTTGCTGAAGCAATCGAAGGAGCCCGCGTCGCAGCTCCGCGTCAACGTCACCAGTCCCGGCGGCACCACCGCCGCGGCCCTGCAGGTCCTGATGGCAGATGACGGCATCCAGCCCGTGTTCGACAAGGCGCTCGCCGCCGCCTCGCATCGCTCGAAGGAGCTGGCGGGATGAGTGCGGTGGAAGACAAAGCCCTCGACGCCTTTCTCGGCCTGATCGCCGAGAAGGGCTTTGCGGCGGTTTCCCTTCGTGAGGTGGCTCAGGCCGCCGGCTTGGGCTTTCCCGACCTCTATCGCCTGCATCCCGACAAGATGTCCCTGGCGGCCGCGTTCATGGCGCGCATCGATGCCGAGGTTCTGGCCGGGACGCCGTCGGCGACCGATCCCGAGGAGACGGTGCGCGACCGGCTGTTCGACGTGATGATGCGCCGCTACGACGCGCTGAAGCCGCACCGCGCGGCGCTCCGTGCGCTCCGCCGCGCCGGTACAAGCGATCCGATGGTCGCCCTGGCTATGGGACCGGCCCTGCGGCGCTCGATGTCCGCCATGCTCGAGGCGGCCTCCGTGCCCAGCGACGGTCTCCCCGGTGCATTGCGGCAAAACGGCCTTCTGGCCATTCACTATGCCGTTTCCCGGGTCTTCGACGGGGACGAGACGGGCGATCTGTCAAAGACCATGGCAGCCCTGGACGGGAGGCTGAAGACCGCGGAGCGCTGGTCGCAACTGTTTGACAAATATACAAAATCACCGCGTTCGCGGACGCCGCAGGAGCCGCCGGTTTCGCCTGTGGCGTGAATATTTTGTGCAGTGCACAAAAACTCCCCTTGACTCGCTGCAGTGCATCCCTAAATTAGGCTTCGTTGTGCACCGCAGCAAAGGCGGGGCACCCATGCTTAGCCTTTGTTAGACCCTGCAGGAGAACATCCATGTACGCCAACGGCGCCTTCAAGAACCCCTTCACCGACTTCGACTTCAGCAAGATCTCCAGCGAGTTCAAGCTGCCGGCCGTCAACGTCGAGAGCTTCGTCGAGACCGCGCGCAAGAACTTCGCGACCATCACCTCGCTCAACACCGCCGCCGTCGAGCAGATGAAGACGATCGCGCAGCGCCAGGGCGACATGGTCCGCGCCGCGATGGAAGACCTCTCCAAGCACGGCAGCGAAGTCCTCGCCGCCGCGACCGTCGAGGAGAAGGCCGCCAAGCAGATCGACTTCATGAAGAAGTCGTACGAGTCGGCGATCACCAACTCCAAGGAGCTGGCCGATCTCTACACCAAGGGCCAGTCCGACGCCGTGACGGCGCTGAGCGCCCGCGTCGCCGAGCTGACCGAAGAGGTCAAGGCCGCGATCGCCAAGAAGTAAGCGTTTCGAGCAAGCGTGGGTCGGCCTGTTGCCGATCCGGGAAAGGGGCCGCGTACGTGGCCCCTTTTCTTTTGCGCGCGCGACTCTACTGTCGGCGCATGGCCACCATTGCTTACGAAGATTTCGAGCGCGTCGACATCCGCGTCGGCACCATCGTCGAAGCCGCACCGCTCGAAGGCGCGCGCAAACCCGCCTACAAACTGCTGATCGATTTCGGCGACGGGATCGGCACGAAGAAATCCTCGGCGCAGATCACCGTCCACTACACGCAGCAGGAGCTGGTCGGCCGTCAGGTCGCCGCGGTCGTGAACTTCCCGCCACGCCAGATCGGCAAGTTCATGTCGGAAGTCCTGACCCTCGGCTTCCTCGCCGCCGACGGCAGCGTGGTGCTGATCGCGCCGACCAAGGCCGTTCCGAACGGCGGCAAGCTTTTCTAGCGTGATGGAATCACGCTGGGCCCGACACAATGACCTCACCCTGAGGAGCGGCCGCGAGGCCGCGTCTCGAAGGGTGGGCGCGCGCACCACGTCAGTTGCTCATCCTTCGAGACGGCCGCTTCGCGGCCTCCTCAGGATGAGGTCAGTAGGTCAACCTTAGACGGAAATCTCGACTACTCTGCCGCCTTCGGCACCGGCTCACGAAAGCGGGTGCGATAGCCGTCCCATTCGTCAGCGCCGGAAAGACGGAAGCCCTGTTGCGGCGTGATGTCGGAGAGCGGCGCGGGATGGCGGCCCTTGGCCTTGAGATCGGCCAGCGCCGCGTCGCAGGCGCCGACCACGGTGCGCGTCAGCACACCGGGCAGGATCATCACCGCGTAGTTCATCTTGCCCGCCTCGTCGATCGACAGGTCCGGGGTCTTGCCCTTCCACACCATGTTGAGCAGGCACGGACCCTTCACAAGCTTCGGCACCGAAGCCGTTTCCTCGAGCGTCTGCGGCGCCTCGACGAAGGCCATGTCGGCGCCGGCCTCGATGGCGGCATTGGCGCGGCGGATCGCCTCCTCGAAACCCAGCATGGCGCGCGAATCGGTGCGGGCGATGATGAGGAAGTCCGGATCGACCTTGGCGCTCACTGCCGCGCGGATCTTGGCGACATAGTCCTCGATGGGGACGATGGTCTTGTCCTCGAGGTGGCCGCACTTCTTGGGGAAGCCCTGGTCCTCGATATGGATGCCCGCGACGCCGCGCTTCTCGTACTCGCGCACGGTGCGGATGGCGTTCAGCTCGTTGCCGTAGCCGGTATCGGCGTCGGCGATCACCGGCAGCCTGATCGCCGTGGCGATGCGGCCGGCATTGTCGGCCATCTCCGACATGGTGACGAGGCCGTAGTCGGGATAGCCGAGGCTGGCCGCCGTGCCGGCGCCGGTCATGTAGACCGCCTCGAAGCCGGCGCGTTCGATCGAGCGCGCGGTGATGCAGTCGAAGCAGCCTGGCGCCGCCACCATCCCGCGCTTCATGGCGTCGCGGAATATCTTACCCTTGGACATGTCGCTCTCCTTCTCAGGCGGCCTTCATTCCCATGGCCGCGGCCTGGCGCTCGTCGAAGCCGCGCCGCACTTCGTCGTAGTTCTGGCCTTTCATCACGCCGCGCACCGCGCCGGGCTCGACCGTGCCGTAGAAGACCTCCCAGCTCTGCGGCAGGCGCCGCGAATCGGGGCGGGCCAGCCAGAGCCGGTAGAGCGTGCGCTTCTTCGCCTCGTCTTCATGGTCCTCGAAGCCGGTGCGCGAGTGCAGCATCGTCTGGTTGCACAGGATCTGGAGATCGCCGGGTTCGAGATTCATGCAGAACATGTTCTCGGGCCGGCGCAGCACCGTGTCGAAATACTCCATCGCCTCCTGCTGCAGCGCCGTAAGCGGCGTCGCGCCGTCGAGCCTCAGGGCGTTGACGATGCGGTTGCGGTTCCACTTGCAGAAGACCCGGCCGTTCTCTTCCGTGACGATCGGCGCGGGATACCAAGGCGCTTCGCCCTCGGACTGCTCGCCGTTGCGGCTGAACGGATAGTCGGTCGTCAGGGCCGCGGCATAGTCGGGCCGCTCCTGCTTGACGATGTCGTAGGCGGTGGCGGCGCTGGCGCACATGCTCATGCCGCCGACCGGCGCCTGATTGTAGCAGGAGAGCAGCACCACGTCGGAGCCGTCGACATGGAAGTCGAGCTCGGCGTTGGAGTTGTAGCCGCGGCCGGTCGGGCTACGGTAGTTCATCCCGGCGTTCTTCACCTCGGTGATGTAGTCGCTGGCCTTGTTCTGCGGCCGCGCCACGCCGAAATGCAGGCCGATCGCCCAGGTCATCAGCCTGAATTCGTCAGGCGTGACGCTGGCGCGCGGCAGGTTCTTCACCAGCGCCATGCCACGCCCGTCGCGCACTTCGTGGAAGGCAGCGGCGAGTGTCGGGACCGCCGAGCCGAGATCGAAATCCTCGCGGCGCCACGACAGGATCGGCCGGTCGGCCGATCCGGCCTTGCGCACCGTCGCGATCAGGCCGGCGCCTTCGGTCGGCGACAGCGCATAGATCCAGCCTTTGTCCGCCGCGACGTCGGCGACGGTCCACGAAATGGGAGCGGTCTTTGTCATGGTGTCCTCCGTCAGTCCGCCGTCATGCCGAGTCGGCGGATCGTCTCGCCGGACACCTTGATGTCGCGCTGGAAGCGTTCGCTGAAGGCGGTCGGCGAATCGCCGCCGGGCAGGGAGCCGTATTCGATGATCTTGGCGCGGAACTCCGGCACCGCGAGCACGCTGGCGATGTCCTTCTGGATCGCATCGACGATAGCGGGCGGCGTCCCGGCCGGCGCGAACAGGCCGTACCAGGAATTCTCGTCGAGGCCGGAGAAGCCCTGCTCCTTGAAGGTCGCGACGTTGGGCAAGGCGGGGATGCGCTGCGTGCCCATGATGCCCAGCGCCTTGAGCTTGCCTCCGTTGATCAGGGCCAGGCCCGAGGTGACGCTGGCGATGCCGACATCGACGCGACCGGCGGAGATGTCGCCGACGAACGAGGCCGCGCCCTTGTAGGGGACGTTCAGCAGCTTGATGCCGGCGCTGTCGAAGATGCGCTCGGCCATCAGGCGGCTGCCCGGATCGGGGCTCGCCGACGTGCGCTTGTCGGGCCCTTCCTTGCGCACCAGCTCGACCAGGCCCTTGAGGTCGTTGGCCGGCAGGTCGGGCGTCGCCAGCAGCGTCGCGACCGGATAGGCGACAGCGGTGACCGGCGCGAAAGCCGTCGTCGTGTCGTAGGGCAGCTTCATCAGGTGGGCGTTGATGGCGATGCCCGACACCGCCAGCACCATCGTGTGCCCGTCGGGCTGGGCACGCGCGACGATGGCCGCGCCCACCGAGCCATTGCCGCCGGTTCGGTTGTCGACGATCACCGTCTGGCCCCACTTTTCCTCCAGCGCCTTGGCCATGAGGCGGCCGACGGCATCGGTGCCGCCGCCGGGGCTGTAGGGAACGATGATGGTGACGGTCCTGGTGGGCGCGAAGTTGGACTTGGCGGGGGCCGCGTTCTGGGCCATTGCCGTTGCTGCAACACCCAACGCAAGGGCGATGCCGGCGAACGCCGCTGTGATACTTCTGGCCATCCTCGTTCCTCCTCTTTTTGTTGGTATATAGTTAATACAATATGGCAATCGACATCGAGGCAAGCAGACCGCGCGGCATGGGCCGGCAGGCGAAACCGGGCGCCGATATGAAATTGCAGGCCGATGGCGCGCTGCTGCATCGACAGCTCTATGTCCTGCTGAAGGAGCAGATCGTGTCGGGCCGCTACCGCCCGGGCGAGGCGCTGCCCACCCAGGAAGCGCTCTGCCGCCAGTTCTCGATTTCGCGGATCACGGTGCGACGCGCGCTCTCCGATCTGGCCGACGACGGCTTCGTCCAGAATCGCCAGGGCGTCGGCGCCTTCGTCACGGCCAAGACCATCGACACGAAGCATGGACCGGACTTCGGGTTCATCGGCGACCTGCGGCGCACGCTGAAAGAGACGACGATGCGGATCCTGGCGCTCGAGGTCGAGCGCTGTCCCCGGCCGATCGCCGCTCATCTCGGCATCACCGACGGCGAGCAGGCCCTGCACCTGGTGCGCGTGAGGTCGTTCGAGAACAAGCCCGTGACCTTGCTCGACGGCTGGATTCCGATGCCGTTCGCGCAGGCCGTCACGGAGGAGGGGCTGAAGACGACGCCGCTGCACGAGCTGATCGCCGGCAGCTTCGAGCGGCTGGGGGATGTGGCGCAGGAGGTCAACGCCGCGCTCGCCGACCCGTTCGTCGCGCGCGCGCTCGACGTCGAGATCAATTCGGCGACGCTCAAGATCGATCGGCTTGTACACAACCGCGAGGGCGCACCCGTGCACTACGTCACGGTCTGGACGACGCCCCGCCGCACACGCCTCGTCATGGCGGTCAGCGCCGACGATATCGACGGCTACAATGTCGGGCGGCTTCTGCACGACGTCCAGAAGTGACGCGAACCGCTCTCCGCACCATTCAAATGGGGAAGCGGATAAAGTAGCGCGGCTCCGCTCTAGTAAACCTTGTGGATCCAGCCGTGCGGGTCGGCGACGCGGCCGCGCTGGATGCCGACGAGGGCGGCCTTCAGTTCCTCGGTCTTGGCGCCGGAGCCGCCATTGCCCATCATGAACTCGCCGTCGTTGCTGCGGACCGTGCCGATCGGCGTGACGACCGCGGCGGTGCCGCAGGCGAAGGCCTCGCGCAGGCGGCCGCTGGCGGCATCCTTGCGCCACTGGTCGATCGAGTAGCGCTCCTCGCTCACCTTGATGCCCTTGTCCCTGGCCAGCGTCAGCAGCGAGTTGCGGGTGATGCCGGGCAGGATCGTGCCGCCGAGCGGCGGGGTGATCATCGAGCCGTCGTCGAACACGAAGAAGATGTTCATGCCACCCAGCTCCTCGATCCAGCGCTGCTCGACGGCGTCGAGGAACACGACCTGGTCGCAGCCATGGCGCGTCGCCTCGGCCTGCGCCTGGAGGCTGGAGGCGTAGTTGCCGCCGCACTTGGCGGCGCCCGTGCCGCCGGGAGCCGCGCGCGTGTAATCCTGCGAGACCCACACCGACACCGCGGGTGCATCGGTCTTGAAATAGGCCCCGACCGACGAGGCGATGACGATGAACAGGTAGTCCGACGAGGGCTTCACGCCGAGGAAGATCTCGTTGGCGAACATGAACGGCCGGATGTAAAGGCTGCCGTCGCCGTCCGGGATCCAGGCGCGGTCGATCTTCACGAGCTGGTCGACAGCCTCGAGGAACACGTCCTCCGGCAGGATCGGCATGGCGAGGCGCTCGGCCGACTGCTGGAAGCGGCGGGCATTCTCCAGCGGGCGGAACAGCGTCGCGCCGCCGTCGGCGGTGCGGTAGGCCTTCAGCCCCTCGAAGATCTCCTGCGCGTAGTGCAGGACCGCCGCGGCCGGATCCATCGGGATCGGCGCGCGCGGCTCGACCTTGGCGTCATACCAGCCCTTGGTCTCATGATAGCGGATGGTGACCATGTGGTCGGAAAAGACCCGGCCGAAGCCCGGATTCTTGAGCAATTCCGCGCGCTTCTCGGCGGAGACCGGCGACGGATGCGGAACGCTGGTGAATTGAAGCGTGGACATTGTCTTGGACATTTCTCTCTTGAGTATTTCTCTCACTCTATCACAGGCGGCCGCGCCGCAAGCCCCGGAGCATCGCTCATAGCGGAATTCGCACAATCACGCGCAGGCCGCCGAACGGCGAGGCGGCGAGGGTCACGTCGCCGCCATGGCTGCGGGCCACGTCGCGGGCGATGCTGAGGCCGAGGCCCACGCCGCCGGTGTCGGCGTTGCGCGACTCGTCCAGCCGGTAGAAGGGGCGGAACACGTCCTCGTACCTTTCGGGCGGGATGCCGGGGCCGTTGTCGTCGACCGTGACCTCCATCGAGGTGCGGCCGCGCACCGCCTCGACCTTCACGTGGTTGGCATGGCGCAACGCATTGGACACGATGTTGGTCAGGCAGCGCTTCATGGCCACGGGGCGCAGCTCGACCGTCATGTCGCCGTTCCAGCCAAGGTCGAGGCCGGCATTGTCGCGCCGCACGCCCGCCGCCACGTCCTCGAGGATCTCGGACAGGTCGGTCACGACCGGCTCCTCGTCGCCCTCGCCGCGGGCGAAGGCGAGATAGCCCTCGATCATGCGCTGCATGTCGGCCACGTCGTCGGCCAGCTCCTTCGTCTCGGGCGATTCGGGCAGGAGGGCCAGCGACAGTTTCATGCGCGTGAGCGGCGTGCGCAGGTCGTGGCTGACCCCGGCCAGCATCTCGGTGCGCTGCTGGATCGAGCGGCGGAGCCGGATGCGCATCGTGTGGAAAGCGGTCGCGGCATTGCGCACCTCGCGCGTTCCGCCGGAGAAGGCGAAATCGGGCACGTCGCGGCCCTTGCCGAGCGCGTCGGCCGCCACGCCGAGATGCTCGATGGGCACGAGTTCGCGGCGCATGAACCAGATGGCGAGGCCGAACAGGACCAGCGCGAGGCCGAGCTGTGCCACGACATAGGCGAAGCTCGACCCGAAGGTGAGGCGCACATGCGGCACCAGCACCTCCATGACGTCGCCATCGGAAAGCTGGATCTCGATCAGCAGCTGGCCGCCGCCGATATTGTTGTCGAGGAAGAAGGGCCGCTTGAGGTCGGCATTGAGCGCGCCCTGGACCTCGCGGGCCACGATGTCGAAATACTCGGGCTCCTTGAAGGGCCGTACGATGCCCTTGCGGAAGGAGACGAACAGCAGGAGGTCCTGCGCCGAGCGGCGCAGGATCCAGTTGCGATGCTCGTCGTCGGGGAAGTCCGACCGCAGCGAGATCAGCAGGCGCAGGTCGCGCACCAGCAGGATGGCCAGCCGGTTGGTCACGTTGTCGCCGCGCTGGCTGTAGAACCACCAGGCCGACAGCGCCTGCAGCAGCAGCATCGGCACGACGATGATGATCAAAGCGCGCGCGAACAGGGTCTGCGGCGAATGCTTGTCCGACCATTGCGCGATGCGCTCGAACACGTCGCTGATGGCGCTCCACTTCATGCGTCGACCAGCCGGTAGCCCTGGCCGCGCACGGTGCGCAGATAGCGCGGGAACGAGGGATCGGGCTCGATCTTGCGGCGCAGGCGCGTGACCTGCACGTCGATGGCGCGCTCGTTCACGTTGGCGCCGACGGTCTTGCACAACGTATCGCGGCTCAGCACCTCGCCGATGCGGCCGGTGAAGGCGCGCATCAGCGCGATCTCCGCATCGGTCAGTGCCACGCGCTTGCCCTTGTCGGTGAGCTCGCCGAGTTCGAGGTCGAACTGCATCGGGCCGAACGTCACCTGTCGCGGCGTCTCGGCCGCGGCGGCGGCGGCGGCGGTAGCAGGCGGCCGGCCGCGGCGCAGCACGCTCTGGATGCGCAGCAGCAGTTCGCGCGGTTCGAACGGCTTGCCGAGATAGTCGTCGACGCCCTTCTCCAGGCCGGCGATGCGATCCTTGGTCTCGACCATGGCGGTGAGCATCAGAATCGGCACGTCGTCGGTGCGGCGCAGCTCGCCGGCGAATTCCAGGCCGGTCTCGCCGGGCATCATGACGTCGAGCACGATCAGGTCGAAATCGAGGGAGCCCAGCCGCTGCCGCGCCTCCGCCGCGCTGGCCGCGGTCGTGACGCGGAAGTCGTTGCGCGACAGGAAGGACTTGAGGAGTTCGCGCAAGCGCGTGTCGTCGTCGACGACCAGGATGTGCGGCTTGTCGGACGAGGCGTCCATGAGCGCTAGCGGTTGCCGCTGCGCATTCGCTTGTCGACCACCTGCCGCTCCGCGGGGTCGAGCAGTCCGAGCAGGACCTTGCGGAAGCCCTCCACGGCCTCGGCACCGGTCTCGCGATAGGCGCGGGCGAAGCGCTGGCTCTGGCGGTCCGTCAGGTCGCGCTCCAGTTCCTGACCCCTCGGCGTGAGCCACAGGAGACGTTCGCGCCGGTCGCGCGCGCCGCTCTTCTGCTCGACATAGCCCTGTTCCAGCAGGTCCTTCAGGACGCGGCTGATCGACTGCTTGGTCACCTTCAGGATCGACAGCAGGTGCCCGACCGTCTGGCCGGGGTGGCGGCCGATGAAGTAGAGCGCCCGGTGATGAGCGCGGCCCAGCTGGTAGTGCCGCAGCTGCTGGTCGGATTCGAACGTGAAGTCGCGATAGGCGTAGAACATCAGCTCGATGCCCTGACGCAGCTCTTCGTCGCGCAGGAACAGGGGGTTGGCGGGGGCTCTGGATTCCACGCCATCTTTATAGAGCGGGCGCGTTGCGTTGACACCCCGCGCGGGCCGATGTTACGGCGCGACGCTTTTCCCCGGCATTTTTCTTTCTTCGTGCGAGGACGCCATGCTGACGGTCCATCATCTCGGCAAGTCGCAATCCGAGCGGATCGTCTGGCTCTGCGAGGAACTCGGCATCCCTTACGACCTGAAGGTCTACGACCGCGATGCGGTCACGCGGCTGGCGCCGCCCGAATACAAGGCGCTGCATCCGCTGGGCGCGGCGCCGGTGATGCAGGACGGCGACGTGCTGCTGGCCGAGTCCGGCGCCATCGTCGACTGGATCATCGCGAAGCATGGCAAGGGCCGGCTGGTGCTGGCGCCCGACCATCCCGACTTCGCCGACTTCCTCTATTGGTTCCATTTCGCCAACGGCACGCTCCAGCCGGCGACCGGCCGCAACATGATCCTGGGGCGGCTCGATCTTCCGGCCGGCAATCCGATGCTCAAGGCGATGAAGGCCCGCCTCGATCTCGCGCTTGGCCTGCTGGAAGCCCGGCTTGCGAAGGCGGAGTATCTGGCCGGATCTGCGTTCACCACTGCCGACATCATGGCCGTCTTCTCCCTGACGACCATGCGCTACTTCCTGCCGTTCGATCTTTCGCCTTATCCCGCGATCCTCGCCTATCTGCAGCGAATCGCCGCTCGCCCGGCCTACCGGCGCGCGATGGAGAAGGGCGACCCGGGCATGCCGCTCCTCCTGACCTGATTTTTTCCTGCAGGAATCACCATAGGGTCAGTGTGTTTGACAAGGTCAGCACTATTGACCTAAATGGGCGGATAGTTGTGTTTTGACTGACCGCAAAGACCTGATCGGAATCAAACGAAGGGGGATATCGCAATGTCCTTAACCATGGACGACCGCGACGGCTTCATCTGGCTGGACGGCAAGCTGGTCCCGTGGCGCGAGACCCGCATGCATGTGCTGACCCATGCGCTGCATTACGGCTCGGCCGTCTTCGAGGGCGAGCGCATCTATGATGGCCGCGTCTTCCGCCTCGCCGCCCACAGCGCCCGCCTGATCCGCTCGGCCAACCTGCTCGACTACGACCTGCCCTGGTCGCGGGAGGAGATCGACGAGGCGACCCGCGCCGTCGTGAAGGCCAACGACCTCACCGCCGGCTACATCCGTCCGATCGCCTGGCGCGGCTCGGAAGTGCTGGGTGTGTCGGCGATCGGCACGACGGTCCACCTCGCCATCGCCCCGTGGGCGCAGGAAGGCCGCCTGTCGGTGCAGGCGCGCGACGCCGGCATCAACGTCACCATGGCGAAATACCGCCGGCCCTCGCCCGAGACCGCTCCCGGCCACGCCAAGGTGGCCGGCCTCTACGTGATCTGCGGCATCGAGAAGGACCGCGCCCTGAAGGCCGGCTTCGACGATGCGCTGATGCTCGACTGGCAGGGCCGCATCGCCGAGACGACCGGCGCCAACATCTTTCTGGTGATCGACGGCCGGCTGGTCACGCCGACGCCGCACAACTTTCTGGATGGAATCACGCGCCGTGCGGTGATGGGGATGGCCCGGAAGCGTGGCTGGACCGTCGAGGAGCGCGACGTGATGCCGGAGGAGCTGGCCCAGGCGAGCGAGGTGTTCCTCTGCGGCAGCGCCGCCGAGATCGTGCCGGTCGGCTCGATCGACCAGCACCATTTCCAGGCAGGGCCCGTCGCCAAGACGCTGATGGCCGACTTCCAGAAGCTGGTGCGGGAACCCGACAGCGAGGGTTTTGGCGAGGCCACCCATCTCATGAAGCCGGCGTCGTCGCTGGCGGCCTGAGCGCACTGCATGGCTTGACATCGGGGGCGGCAATCCCCTTTTCTCGATGGCGTCCGAGGGGTGCCTGATCTTCCTGTGGGAGACGGGCTGAGACAGCCTTAGCGGCTGAACCCTTTGAACCTGATCCGGGTCATGCCGGCGAAGGAACGGGAGTCAGCGTTGGATCGACCTGTCGTAACAATCATCGGAGCCGGCGTCGCAGGCCTTGCCTGTGCGACGGAGCTTGCCGCGCGTGGCGTGGCCGTCGAGGTGCTGGAGCGTGCCGCCCATCTCGGCGAAGGTGCCTGCTCGTGGATGGCGGGCGGCATGCTGGCGCCCTGGTGCGAACGGGCGACCACCGATGAGATCGTCGCCCGGCTGGGCGAGCCGTCGATCGATTGGTGGCGCCAGCATTTTCCCGGCACCGTCTCGAAGGGCAGCCTCGTGCTGACGCCGCCGCGCGACGCCGCCGACCTCACACGCTTTGCCTCCCGGACCGAGCGCCACGAATGGCTCGACGCCGACGGAATCGCCGCGCTCGAACCCGATCTCGCCGGCCGCTTCCGCCGTGCGCTGTTCTTTGCCGACGAGGCCCATCTCGAACCGCGCCAGGCGCTGGCGGCGCTCGCGGCCGGTCTCGCGGCGCGCGGCGTACCGATCCGGTTCGGCGTCGACGTGAAGCCCTCCGAGGCCCGCTCGGACTTCGTCGTCGATTGCCGCGGTCTGGCCGCGCGTGACGAACTGCCCGACCTGCGCGGCGTGCGCGGCGAGATGATCGTCGTGCGGACCAGCGACGTGTCGCTGGCGCGGCCGGTGCGGATGCTGCATCCGCGCATCCCGCTCTACATCGTGCCGCGCGGCGACGGCATCTTCATGATCGGCGCCACCATGATCGAAAGCGAGGAACGCCGCGCCGTCAGCGTGCGTTCGGCGATCGAGTTGCTGAACGCGGCCTACACGCTGCACCCGGCGTTCGGCGAGGCCGAGATCGTCGAGCTGGGCGCCGACCTGCGGCCGACCTTTCCCGACAACCTGCCGTGCATCAGGCGCAAGGGCCGCGTGCTGCACGCCAACGGTCTTTTCCGGCATGGTTTCCTGCTCGCGCCCTGGCTGGCGCGGCAAGTGGCCGATGCCGTTCTTCTGGAGACGAGAGATGCGGATATTCCTGAACGACGACATGCATGAGGTCTCACCCGGCACGTTGGCCGCGGCTCTGGAAACCTTGGGCTTCGGCGGCCGCAAGATTGCGACGGCGGTGAACGGCCGCTTCGTCGCCGCTGCCGCGCGGCCGCGCACCGAGCTGGCCGACGGCGACAGGATCGAAGTCGTCGCGCCGATGCAGGGAGGTTAAGACCGTGTCGTCCTTCTACGGCGTCGAGCTGAAATCGCGCCTGCTGCTGGGCACGTCGCGCTATCCCTCGCCGGCGGTCCTCGAGCGCGCGGTCAAGGCATCCGGCGCGGAAGTCGTGACGGTCTCGCTGCGTCGCGAGAGCGGCGCGGGCAAGGCCGGCCAGGCCTTCTGGTCGCTGATCCAGTCGATGGGCGTGCGCGTGCTGCCCAACACCGCCGGTTGCCATTCGGTGAAGGAGGCGGTGACGACCGCCCACATGGCGCGCGAGCTGTTCGACACGCCCTGGATCAAGCTCGAGGTGATCGGGGAGGCCGACACTTTGCAGCCCGATGTGTTCGGTCTGGTGGAAGCTGCGCGCATTCTGTCCGAGGACGGGTTCGAGGTGTTTCCCTACACGACCGAGGATCTCGTGGTCGCCGAGCGACTGGTCGAGGCGGGCTGCAGGGTGCTGATGCCGTGGGGCGCTCCCATCGGCTCGGCGCGCGGCCTGAACAACGTCTATGGCCTGCGCTCGATGCGCGCGCATTTCCCCGACATCCCGCTGGTGGTCGATGCCGGGCTCGGCGTGCCATCGCATGCGGCCGCGGCGATGGAGCTGGGCTACGACGCGGTGCTGCTCAACACGGCGGTTGCCGAAGCGGGCGATCCCGTCGAGATGGCGCGCGCCTTCGCGCTGGGCGTCGAAGCCGGCCGTGCCGCCTATCTTGCGCAGCCCATGGAGCCGCGCGACATGGCGGTGCCGTCGACGCCGGTTATCGGCAAAGCGGCCCTTGGAGACTAGAGAGATGCTCGATCCCTTCTATCCCGTCGTGCCCGATTCGAGTTGGGTGCTGAAGCTGGTGCCCGTCGGCACCAAGCTCATCCAGTTGCGCATCAAGGACCAGCAAGAGGCCGAGGTGCGCCGCCAGGTGCGCGAGGCCAAGGCCGTGTGCGTGCAGCATGGCGCCGACCTGATCGTGAACGACTACTGGCAGGTGGCGATCGACGAAGGTTGTTCCTGGGTCCATCTCGGCCAGGAGGATCTGGTCGATGCAGACGTGAAGGCGGTGCGCCGCGCCGGCATCAGGATCGGCGTCAGCACGCACGACCATGCCGAACTCGACAAGGGCCTCGCCATCGATCCCGACTATGTCGCGCTGGGTCCGGTCTGGCCGACCGTGTTGAAGCAGATGCCGTGGGCACCGCAGGGCACCGAGCGTCTGGCCGAATGGAAGAAGCTGATCGGCGACAAGCCACTGGTCGCGATCGGTGGCCTCACGCTGGAGCGCGCGCTGCTCTGCCTGAAGTCGGGCGCCGACATCGTCTCGGTCGTGGGCGACATCGTGAACCATGCCGATCCGGTCGCTCAGGCCAGGGCCTGGATCGCCGCGACGAGAAGACCGTGACCAACCGCTACGCCCGCCAGGCCGTGCTGCCCGAGATCGGCGATGCGGGGCAGGCGCGTCTCGCCGCCGCCTCGGTGCTGGTCGTTGGCGCCGGCGGTCTCGGCTGCCCGGTGCTGCAGTATCTCAGCGGTGCCGGAGTCGGCCATCTCACCATCGTCGATCACGACACGGTCGAAGAGACGAACCTGCATCGCCAGCCGCTCTACGGCATGCCGGACATTGGCAAGCTGAAGGTCGAGGCAGCGCGCGCAACCTTGCAGCGGTTCAACCCGCATGTCCGTGTCGACGCGGTGCCCGAGCGGCTCACCCCGCAGAACGTCGCCAGGCTGGTTGCCGATGCGGACATCGTGGTCGACGCCGCGGACAGTTTCGCCGTGACCTACATGCTGAGCGACGTCTGCTTCGCAGTGGCCAAGCCGCTGGTCAGCGCGTCGGTGATCGGCATGACCGGCTATGCCGGCGTCTTCTGCGGCGGCGGCCCGAGCTATCGTGCGGTGTTCCCCGAGGTTTCGGTCGATGGCGGCACCTGTGCCACGGTGGGCGTGATCGGCACCGCGGTCGCGATGATGGGAAGCCTGCAGGCGCATCTCACGCTGCATCACCTGCTCGGGCTCGAGCCGGCCGTACTGGGCCGCGTCGTCACCTTCGATGCCAGGCGCGTGGCCTTCGGCGGCTTCGCCTTCGCCGGGAGTCCCGAACCCGAGGAGCAGGTGGCCTTCATCGCGCCCGACCAGGTGCGCTCAGACGACATCGTGGTCGACCTGCGCGGGCTCGACGAGGCGCCTGTCTCGCCCTTCGCCGGCGCGCGTCGTCTGGTGGTCGACACGATCGACGAACTGGGCACGCCCGACGGCCGCGTCGTCCTGGCCTGCCGCAGCGGCCAGCGCGCACTGATGGCGGCGGACCGTTTGCGCGAACGCGGCGTCACGAACCTGGCGCTGGTGGCGTTGGGGTAGCGGTCACGCCAAAGGCCTCACCCTGAGGAGCGGTCCCCCTCGAGTACCTCGGGGTAAACTCCGGACCGCGTCTCGAAGGGTCGGCACGAGCACCTCGTTTGCAGCCCATCCTTCGAGACGGTCGCTGCGCGACCTCCTCAGGATGAGGTCATTGGGGAAGGCTGAGAAAGAAAGCCTCCTCGGCTTACTTCTTCTCCCAGCGCGCGGCGGCCGCATCGTCTTCCTGGTGGGCGCCGACCCACTGTTCGCCCTTCGGCGTGTCTTCCAGCTTCCAGAACGGTGCCTTGGTCTTCAGCCAGTCGACCAGGAATTCGCAGGCCTCGAAGGCGGCCTCGCGATGCGGCGAGCCGACGGCCACCATCACGATGCGCTCGCCCGGCTCCATGCGGCCATGGCGATGCACGATCAGCGTCGCTTCCAGCGGCCAGCGCCTGTGCGCCTCGGCCTCGATCTCTTCCAGAGCCGTCTCGGTCATGCCGGGATAGTGTTCGAGCGTCAGCGCGTCGACGCGATCGCGATGATAGCCCTCGCGCACGTGCATCTCGCGCACGAGGCCGACGAAGACGGCGAGGCCGCCAATGCGCTTGTTGCCGTCGGTGAGGCGGGCCAGTTCGGCGCCGACATCGAAATCGGCTTCCTGGACGCGCACCGTCATGTCAGCCCCCGGTGAAGGGCGGGAAGAAGGCGACTTCGCGCGCGCCCGCGAGCTTCACGTCGAAGGTCGCCGTGCGCTGGTCGACGGCGGCGCCGAACGCGGCACCTTCCGCCAGCGCCTCGGCATGGCCGGGGCTGCGGCTGCGCAGCCACACGATCAGATCGCCCACCGTGTCGATGTCGGCCGGCGGCGTGACCTCTTCCTCCGGCACGCCGACGGTTTTCTTCATCCAGGCGAAATAACGGACCTTCACTTCTGGCCACCGGTGGTGGGCGGATCCTCCGCCATGTGGCGCAGGCCGGTACGGAGATAGTCATAGCCGGTGATCAGGGTGAGCGCGGCGGCGATCCAGATCAGCACGATGCCGGCCTGCGTCACCCAGTGCGCTGCCGCGTCGCCGACCAGCAGTGCGGCGATCGCCACCATCTGAACGGCGGTCTTCCACTTCGCGAGCGCGCTGACCGGCAGGCCGACCCGCAGCTCGGCGAGGAATTCCCGCAGGCCGGAGACCAGGATCTCGCGCGCCAGGATGATGAGGGCCGCCAGCACGTTCAGGCCGGCCAGGGTGCTGTTGTCGACCAGCATGACCAGGGCGGCGGCGACCAGCAGCTTGTCTGCGATCGGGTCGAGGAAGCGTCCGAAGCGCGAGATCTGGTGATAGCGCCGCGCGAAATAGCCGTCGAACCAGTCGGTCACCGCGGCGGCTACGAACAGCGCCATCGAGAACCACTGCGCCCAGCCGCGATCGAGCCAGAAGCAGGCCACGACCAGCGGGATCGCGACGATGCGCGACAGGGTGAGCATGTTGGGAAGATTGAACAGCATCGCCCCGACCTTACCGGCCGCCCCGGAAGTGGTCATGGATTTTCTGGGCGAGTGCGCTGGAGATTCCCGGTACCGACTTGATGTCCTCCAGTGTGGCACCCGATACCGCACGGGCGCTGCCGAAATGGTTGAGCAGCGCGCGCTTGCGGCCGGCGCCGATCCCCGGCACCTCGTCGAGCGCCGAGCGCGTCATGTCGGCTGCGCGGCGCGTACGGTGCGTGCCGATCGCGAAACGATGCGCCTCGTCCCGCAGCCGTTGCAGGAAATAGAGAACCGGATCGCGCGGTTCGAGGGAAAAGGGCGGCTTGCCCGCCATGAAGAAGCGCTCCCGGCCCGCATCGCGGTCGGGCCCCTTGGCGATGCCAACCAGGGGAATGTCTTCGAGGCCAAGCTCGGCCATCACCCCACGCACCGCTTCGAGCTGGCCCTGGCCGCCGTCGATCAGCAGCAGGTCCGGCCAATGCTCGTCGTCGCGCTCGGGGTTCTCCTTGAGCGCGCGACCGAAGCGGCGGGTCATCACCTCGCGCATCATCGCGAAATCGTCGCCCGCCGCGCCCTCGGTCTTGATATTGAATTTGCGATAGGCGTTCTTGTTGAAGCCTTCCGGCCCGGCCACGATCATCGCGCCGATCGCCGCCGTCCCCTGGATGTGGCTGTTGTCGTAGACCTCGATGCGCTCGGGCGGCGCGTCGAGGCCGAACACGCGGGCCACGCCTTCGAGCAGGGTGCGCTGCGTGCCGCGTTCGGCCATGCGGCGGGCCAGCGCCTCGCGCGCATTGTTCACCGCCTGGTCGAGCGCGTCCTTCTGGTCGCCGCGCTTGGGCTGGCGGATCTCGACCTTATGGCCGGCCGACAGGGACAGCGCGTTTTCCATCAGCTCGCGCTCGGGAATGTCATGGCTGGTCAGGACCAGTTTGGGTGCCTGACGCGATTCGTAGAACTGGCCCATGAAGGCTTCGAGCACCTGCGGCTCGTCGAGGTCCCGGCCATGGCTCGGGAAGTAGGCGCGGTTGCCGAGGTTCTGGCCGGCGCGCAGGAAGAAGACCTGGATGCAGATCTGGCCGCTATCGGCGTGAGCGGCGAAGATGTCGGCCTCGTCGATCGACGGGAGGCTGATCGACTGGTGCGAGGTGATGTGGGCCAGCGCGCGGATGCGATCGCGCAGGATGGCCGCGCCCTCGAATTCGAGATTGGCCGAGGCCTGCTCCATGCGCTGCGACAGCTTCTGCTGGATCTCGCGATTGCGCCCGCCGAGGAAGCCGCGCACCTCCTGCACGATGGCGTCGTACTCGGGCTTCTCGATACGGCCGACGCAGGGCGCCGTGCAGCGCTTGATCTGGTACTGCAGGCAGGGCCGCGTGCGCGTCGAGAAGACGCCGTCCGAGCAGGAGCGCAGCGGGAAGGCGCGCTGCAGGGCGTAGAGCGTGCGGTTGACCGCCGTGGCCGAGGCGAAGGGTCCGAAATACTCGTTGGCCGGTTCGCGTGTGCCGCGATGCTTGGCGAGCTGCGGCCAGTCGGTATCGCGGCGGATCACGATATAGGGGAACGACTTGTCGTCGCGCAGCAGCACGTTGAAGCGCGGCCGGAAGCGCTTGATCAGGTTGTTCTCGAGGAGCAGCGCCTCCGCTTCGCTGTCGGTAACGGCGAATTCCATGGTCCGCGTCGCGGAAACCATGCGGATCAGGCGGGTGGCCAGCCGCGTCGGCTGGGTATAGGCGGCGACGCGGCTGCGCAGCGAGCGTGCCTTGCCGACGTACAGGATCTCGCCCTCGGCCGAGATCATGCGGTAGACGCCCGGCTTGCGCGGCAGGGTCCGCACGAAGTCGGCGATGATCCGCATGCCGTCGGCAAGGGAGCCTTCGCTCGGGGGCAGGTCGATGTCGGTTTCGTCGTTCACGGGAGGCGGAGAATGGTGTCGCTGGCACGTCCACACAAGGCAATCGGCGGCATGTGGGGAAGTCTGTGAACAAGCCCGATGCCCTTCGAAGGCTCGCGGAGAGTCACCATATTGACTCAATGTAGGAGGGGTGGCAGTCGCCCGCCACCCCTCTCTTAACCTCATGTATCCATTTGGTTTTCAACGATCTGGCTTCACGTCAGAAAAAGCTGGCACTCCCTTTTGTTCCCGTTTCGGGCCATTTGGCTGGCGCGCTTCGATATGTGGATAAGTTCAGGGACCTCAAAGCACCGACAGCATGCGTCCGACCAGCGGATGGCGCACCACGTCCTGCTGCGTCAGGCGGACCACGGAGACGTCGTCGAGCCCGTCCAGCTTGGTGCCGATTGCGGCTAGGCCGGAGAGTTCCGGCAGCAGGTCGGTCTGGTCCGGATCGCCCGTCATGACCATGGTCGAGTGCCAGCCGAGACGGGTGAGCAGCATCTTGAGCTGGCCGTAGGTGCAGTTCTGGGCTTCGTCGATCAGCACGAAAGCGTTGTTCAGCGTGCGGCCGCGCATGAAGGCCACCGGCGCGATCTCGATCGTGCCGTCGTCGAGATGCTGGCTCAGGCGCTTCGGCCCCATCCGGTCGTTCAGGGCGTCCCACAGGGGGCGCAGGTAGGGGTCGAGCTTCTCGCGCATGTCGCCCGGCAGGAAGCCCAAGTTCTCGCCCGCTTCGACGGCCGGCCGCGACAGCACGATGCGCGAGACGGTGCCTGCATCCAGGGCTTCGACGGCGGCGGCGATCGCGAGGTAGGTCTTGCCGGTCCCTGCCGGTCCCAGCGCCACGGTCAGCGGTTTGGTTTCTATCGCCTCCATCAGGACCCTTTGGTTGTCGGTCCGCGGCCTGACCTTCTTGATGTAGCTCTGATCGCGTTGATTGGCCGGAGCGTTGTCGAAAACGACGTTGTGAATACGGGCGCTGTCGATGGCGTGCAGCTTGGATCGGCGTGCGGCGCGTTTGGCCATATTCTTACTCCGGTGTCTTGGTCAGGGGAGCGGGACCGATCGCCCAAAACAAAAACGCCCCCGGTGAGCGGAGGCGTTGGCGATCGATGGTCTGGCTGAAGGGTGAGGCCGATAGGGCACGCGGTGGACGTTCCACCGGTGAACCAGTTTCCGTCGGGGGACATGTCCTCGAACGGATAAAAACCCTCCCTCAGTTACCGAAGAAAGCGTAAGCCGAAACCGGACCCTCTTCCACCATATTTATGGTCTGACACTGAAAATTAACGCTAGGGAAAGCAATCCGTCGTCAGCGGGCATAGGCTGGCCGGCCGGCGACGTAGGTCGCCTGTACCGCCCGGTCGTCGCCCAGGATCATCTGGATGAAGAGCTGCTCGGCGAAGTCGCGGGCCTCGTCCATGCGGAAGGCGATCAGGGGCGTGGAGCGCATGTCGAGCACCACGAGATCGGCCTCCATGCCCGGCGCGATGCTGCCGACCTTGTCCTCGAGATGCATGGCCGCCGCCGAGCCGCGCGTCGCCAGATAGTAGGCATGGGCGGCCGACAGGGGATGGCGGTTGAGCTGGGCCGCCTTGTAGGCCTCGTTCAGCGTCTGCAGGATCGAGAAGGATGTGCCGGCGCCGATGTCGGTGCCGAGACCGACGCGCACCGGCCGGTCGGCGCGGATCGCGCGGGTGATGTCGAACATGCCGCTGCCCAGGAAGAAGTTCGAGGTCGGGCAATGGGCGATCGCGGCATCGGCTTCGTGCAGGCGCTGCAGTTCGTCGTCGCCCAGCCAGATGCCGTGGCCGAACACGGCGCGTTTCCGGCAGAGACCGTAGTGGTCGTAGACGTCGAGATAGGAACTGCGCTCGGGGAACAGTTCCTTGATCCACGCGACCTCGGCCTCTGTTTCGGCGATGTGCGTCTGCATCAGGCAATCGGGATGTTCCCTCCACAGCGCCCCGGCGACGGCGAGTTGCTCGCGTGAACTGGTGCAGGCGAAGCGCGGAGTGATCGCATAGAGCAGGCGTCCGCGCCCGTGCCACTTGCGGATGAGCGCCAGCGAATCGTCGTAGGCGGACTGGGCGGTGTCGCGCAGCGCCTCGGGTGCATTGCAATCCATCAGGACCTTGCCGGCGGCCAGCCGCAGGCCGAGCGCTTCGGCTTCCTCGAACAGGATGTCGGCCGAATGCGCGTGGACGGTGCAGTAGACGCAGCTCGTGGTGATGCCGTTGCGCAGACTCTCCTGCAGGAACCGGCGCGTGACCTGCCGCGTGTAGGTGCGGTCGGCGAACTTCAGCTCGGTCGGAAATGTGTAGCGCTCGAGCCAGTCGAGGAGCTGCGTGCCGAAGCTCGCGATCATCGGCGTCTGCGGGAAATGCACGTGCGTGTCGACGAAGCCTGCCGAGATCAGCGCGTCCTTGCCGAAGTCCCGGATCTCGGTACCGGGCGGCAGAAGCGGCGCGATACGGGCAGCGGGGCCGAAATGGGTGATGTGTCCGTCCTGCATCGCCACGATCGCATCGGGCTCGTGGACCATCGTGCGGTCGAGGCCGTCGCGGAAAGGATCGCCGCTGAAGGTGAGGGCGGGGCCGCGAAGGGCGGTCGGACGCGAAAGAGAACTCATTGCGCCAACGTTCGCACCGAACGGCAAAGCGGGGAAGGGCCGTGCTAAGAAGAGAGCTTGAAACGAAAGAGGCTGGAATGAGCGAGATCGTGTGGCGGGGCATGACGCGGGCTGAGCTCGACAAGGGCTACAACAATACCGACGCCGTCGCGGATTCCGGGACGCGGCGCGACGGCTGGGTCGCCCGCAGCGAACGCTTCCGCGCCGAACATGCCGAGAGCCTCGATCTCGCCTACGGTCCGCTGCCCCGCAACAAGCTCGATCTGTTCCGCTGCGGCGCGGCCAGGGCGCCGCTGTTCGCCTTCATCCATGGCGGCTACTGGCAGCGCAATGCCAAGGAGACCTTCGCCTGCATGGCAGCGGGTCCCTTGGCCAACGGCATGGACGTCGCCTTCCTGGGCTACACGCTGGCGCCCGAGGCGACCTTGCCGGCCATCGTCGGGGAGATCGCCGACGCAATCCGCTGGCTGCGCCGCGAGGGGCCCCGCCACGGCGTCGGGCAGGGACGGCTGGTCGTGTCGGGCTGGTCGGCGGGCGGCCATCTTACCGCGACGACGCTGGCGATGGACGAGGTCGATGCCGGCCTCGCCATCAGCGGCATCTACGACGTGGAACCCTGCCGGCTGAACTACCTCAACGACAATCTGCGGCTGACCGCGGCGCAGGCGGCGGAAACGAGTCCGATCCTGCACCTGCCGAAGAAGAGCGCCCCGGTCGTCCTGGCCTACGGCACCGGCGAGCTGCCCGAGCTGCAGCGGCAGTCGATCGCCTATCACGAGGCGCGGCAGGCGGCGGGGCTCCCCAGTGAGTTGTTGCCGCTGCCCGGCCTCAATCATTTCTCGATCATGGACCAGCTCGAGGCAGCGGACGGTTCCCTGGCCACCGCTGCGGCGCGGCTGGGACGCTCCGGCGGCTAGAATTGGCGTCGTCAGGGCCTCGTAAGCAACGCCGCCTAACGTGCGGCGGTCATGAAGTTCCGCGAACTCAATCCGGCGCAGCAGATCATCGTTCGCCGCCTCGCCCTCGGCCTGACGCTGACCGGCCTCGGAATCCGCCAGGAGTTGGGGAGCCTGGCGCGGCTGGGCCTGGTGACGGGAAACCGCGACTATCCGCAACTGACCGAGGCGGGCTTCGCGTGCCTGCATGCGATGCCGTCCGACCGCACCTAGGGCTGAAGCCCGTCAGCGGCCACCTCGCAGGGTGATGATCGCGACCTCGCCGCGACAATTGAAACGCACCGGCGGATAGGCAACGCCCAGGCCCGAATTCGTGTAGCCGGTCATCGTGCCCTGCTTCCAGAGTCCGACCGCGCCATGGTGGCACCGGGTCAGCGTGCTGAACACGGGCCGTCCGCCCGGCAGGCAGATCTGGCCGCCATGGGTGTGCCCCGCGAGATAAAGCGCATAGCCCGCCTCGGCAGCGTGATCGGCCATTTCCGCGGAATGGATCAGGGCGATGCGGCAGGCCTCGGTCGAATCGCCCAGCGCCCGGTGCGCCGCATCGGTATAGAAGCTGTTCACATCGTCCAGCCCTGTTATGCCGAGCCGGTCCGTCCCTCGCTCGATGACGATGGAGCGGTTGATCAGCACGTCGAAGCCCAGCCTCTCCAGCGTGTCGGCCATGGCCTCGGAATCGTGGTTGCCCAGGATGGCGAGGCGAGGTCCGTTCACACGGACGTCGCGCAGCACCTCCATCAGATGATCGGCTGACAGGGCGACGGGCGCATGGTGGTCGCCGTGGACATCGCCGGTGAGGGCGAGCAGGTCGACTTCGACACCGTCGAGCAGGCGGCGGGCGGCCGGCACCAGGTCCGGCAGGACATCGAGATGCGTGTCGCTCACATGCAGGATGCGGTAGCCGTCGAACGCCGCTGGCAGGCCCGGAACCGCGATCTCGAACTCGGTGCGCCGCAGGTCGAGGGCGTTGTCCACGCCCCGGCGGTAAAGGGGGGTGAGCTTCAATCCCCAGGCGAACAGATCGAGCAGGCGGGTGAAGACGACCTTGCGGCGACGCGGCCGAGGACCGTCGGGGCCGCAATAATGGTCGCCTTGCTCGATCCGCCGTCGAGCGGCGGCCCATGTCGGGTCACGGCCGCGAGCGGCATCGGTCACGCGTCTGGTCCTCATGCAAAGGCAATGGGCACCACCTTAACAGAGGCGACGGCAAGCCCGCGCAGCCCAAATTTCGCCTTCCGGGCTGCCCAATCCTACGACGGAGCGTCACATCCCCTTCGGAGGGGGCTTCGAGTAAATCCGCTCGTCATGAGAGGTAAGACATGAGCGTCAATCGCGAGGCGGTGAAGGCCGCTCCGAAAGACGAGCGAAAGCTTCGTTCGGATACAATCACAACCGGCAGGTTTGCGACCCTCCTGCTGGCAGCGGTCTCGGTCCTGGTGTCGCTGGTACTGCTTGAGCTGGCCTGTCGCGTGTTGCTGTCAGGTCCGGGCAGCCTGGCTCACTGGCCGAACCTGGCGCGCGAACGGATGGGCACGGGGCCGGATGTCGCGAGGATCCGCTGCCAGTACGCCTTCGATGCCGAGATCGGCTGGACGTCGCCGCCCGGTTGCGTCTCGCGCACCTACAATGTCGATGCCGACGGCTTCCGCCGTACCAGCCCCAAATCCGCTCTCGCCGAACCGCCGGTGCTGGTGACCGGCTCGTCCTTCGCCAAGGGCGACGAGGTGAAGGACGACGAGACCTGGCCGGCCGACCTGCAGAGCCTCACCGGGCGCAAGGTGGTGAATGCCGGCGTCAGCGGCTACGCCTTCGACCAGAGCGCGCTCAGCACCGAACGGCTGGTGCCGAAGGTGAAGCCGCTGTTCGTCGTGATGAGTTTCACGCCCGGCGACATCCGGCGCAGCGAACTGAAGGTCGCGTGGAGCCGCGAGAAGCCGTACTTCACCGTGACCGACGGCAAGCTCCAGGAGCACAACGTGCCGGTCCCGGGCCAGCCGAATGCGCCGGTGCCCTTGCCGGAACCGGCGCGGTGGCTCGGCCGCTTCGCGCTGGCCGACCTGGTCGTCCAGCGGCTGGGCCTGCAGCGCGGCTGGTACTTCGACGAAGTCCGCGGCGCGCCCGCCGGCAGCGGCGAGGCGGTCGTCTGCCTGCTGATGCCGCGGCTCGCCGCGCTCGGCGTGCCGGTCGTGGTCATGGCGCAATACAGCCGCGAGTACTGGACGCAGAGCGCGGCGCGCCGCGCCGAGGACCAGCGGTCGGTCGATAGGGTGATGGGCTGCGCGAGAACGTCGGGTCTCATTCCCTTCGATCTCGCCAGGCCGATGCAGCCTATCGTCGACGCGAAGGGCGTCGACGCGCTCTATCGCTCCGACCATCACTCGGCCGAGGGCAACCGGATCGTGGCGGACCTGGTGCTGCGTGAACTGGAGCGGCTGAATCTCGTGTCGAGGATGGGCGTCCGCTAGCGCCGCAGCGCCGCCATCGGCCTCGCAGCTTTCCCCCGAGACCGGCCTCGCTGCACGCGATCTCGGTGCGGGCCGCATAGAGATCCGCCGCAGCGGCGAGCGTCGGGAGAAGCCGCGCGGCGACGAGCACGCCGGCTCCGTCGGCCGCGGAGGGATAGCGTTAGTAGAAAGTCCGGCACTGGGGAGAGCGTGTCTCCCGCAAAAACAAAGGGCCCAGTCGTTTCCGACTGAGCCCTTTTCGATTTGGTGGAGGAGCGGGCGCGGACCTCACCTTGGCTCAGCTGGTCGAGCGGTATCTCGCGGATGGTCCGGCCGACAAGCCGACCAAGAAGGCCTCCACCTGGGAAACCGACGCCTGCAACATCCGCCGCCATGTCGTGCCGATCCTGGGCAGCAAGTCCCTTTCATCAGTGACGACGGCCGGCGTGCAGCGGTTTCGGCGTGCCTTTGTCGACGGGAAGACCAGGGCAGAAGGCAAGGGCGCCACGAAGCGGGGCGGGTGCGTCCGCGCGCGCGTCCAACAAACGGGGGCTTGTCTCAAGCGCGACAAGCCCCCGCCTTGTTCAGTTCATGCCTTCTGAAACACTTGGAGGCATGAATCTCCGATGTTCAGAATATGAAATCCACCGCTGTGAGGCCCAGATTCGTCGTCGCATTGACGATCAAGGCAAGGTCCGTGGCGGGATTGAACGTGCCGGGTGTGACTTCGATGTAGAGCGTATTGGATGTGCCGGCCGTTGAGATCGCAAGATGAGAGCCGTCGGTGAACAGGGCCGACAGGTCAATCTTATCGATACCAAGTTTGAAGCCGACGATGGTGTCGTAGCCGGTGTTGAGATTGCTGTCTGCGTACGATGTATACACAAACGTATCCTGGCTCGACAGGCCGGTGCCGGCATACAGCGCATCGGCACCGCCATTTCCCTGGATCCGATCAATTCCGTTGTCCGCGATGATCACGTCACCGCTCGACGATCCGATGACATTCGGCACGTTGACGATCGAATCTTCGTAGACATAGGTGCCGCTCTGATTGGGGCCGCTGTTGATATAGGCGTTGTGGCCATTCAACAGATCGACATAAACGCTCTGGCTCGGATTGAGAGAGGCAAAGGTGATGGTGTTGTTGGTGAAGTCGAACGAAAGCCCGGACATCCCCGAAGCACCGCCCCAGATCTGATTGTATCCGCCATTGGTGTCTCCACCGACGAATACGTTGAACCCGCCGCCCCCGTAGAGTGCGTTGGTCCCCGTACCGCCCGCGAGCGTAGCCGTCGCGTGATTGTCTGCCGCGGCTTGCGTCGGATTGGCGTAAATCATGTCATTTCCGGCATTGCCCAGCAGCAAGCCGCCGTTTTGGCCGCCGACAATGGCGTCGTTCCCCGTGCCGCCAACCATCATCCCGGACACGGTCCCAAGGGCCGAGTTGGCGACTTGGCCGCCAGTTCCGAGATAGACGCTGCCGGTGAGCGTTCCCGCATTGACGAAGTTGCTGCCGGCATGCTGCCCCAGTCGAACGTCGCCAATGATATCGCCCTCATTGATGAAGCGATCGGTTCCGATACTTCCTGTCGCGTCGTAGGCGAAGAAGTTCGGACCGACCGCGATCGCCGGATCCGGGCCGCCTGATATCGTTCCCGTGTTCACGGTCGTCAGCACGTCGCTGGTGCTGAAGGTATCGGTATAGAGGATGCCGACCGTGCTGCCCGAGATGATCCCGGTATTGAGCAGGTAGCCAGCACCGTCGGCGAGTACGCCGACCCCGTCTGTCGACGAGATCGTTCCGTCATTGGTGATGACGTGCGTGCCACGGGTTCTGACGGCGCCGCCGCTGGATCCGCCGCCGCCCGTGACGAGACCACCGGCATGGACATAGATTTCGCCGGCCTCGCTGTATGTCCCGGTCTGGATGCCCCAGGAATTGATGCCGCTCACAGTGCCTGCGACACTGACGGTCGCGTTGTTGTCCACGTAAATGCCGTAGTTGCCACCGCTGACAAAGCCGTCCGCACCGACCGCAATGCTGCTCGTGCCCATGCTCGCCGCACCGCGCAGACCATTGAACGAACCGTTCACGTCGCCATTGATCGCAATCGTTGCCGACTGCGACATGAAAGCAATGCCGTCACCCCACGACCCGGCGGCGCTGCCGCTCGTTCCTACCGTGATCGTAACTTGTTGGCTCGTTGTGCTGTTGATGCCGGTGGTGCCGGCTGCTTGTCCATTGATCGCCAGGTAGCCGCTATTCGCGAAATTGATGCCATAGGAAGACGTAGCCGTGGCCTTCGCGCCCGCAGTCATGTTGAGTACGAAGAAGCCGTTGGTGGACGACTGCCCGATGCCCTGCACGCCGGACACGCTGCCATCGATGGAAGCGAACACGATGTCATGATTCAGATTTATGCCGTTCGAGTCTAACCCGGTCACGATACCGGTCGCTCCGACGTGCAGATAAAGCATGTTCGATCCGGAGGAATTGAGGCCGTATGTTCCTCCAGTCAGGCTCCCGTTGATCGCGTAGTGGTTTTGAGTACTTGTGTTGAGTGTCTGCAGACCGGTCGAACCGCCGGTGACATCGGCGCCAGATGCGATGATCACCGCTGTGAGAGGTCCGCCGATCGCAACGTTCGGCGAAAATACTGTGCCGTGGATGTCGACGGTTCCATTTCCGGTCGCGAGGATGGCCGGAAGACTCCCATCGGTTGTGGTCAAATTGATGCCGGCTACTTGGTAGAAATAGTCGCCAGGGTTTAGCGTGTACGCGGGGCTGGTCGAGACGTGCGTATCCGTCGATTGAATAATCGTTGCCATCTGCGAGCCCCCAAAGAATTACTTGCATCAATAGCGAGTAAATATTGAGTGGTAACAAGCACTGAATCTCCTTTGGCCTTTTATTCGTCAGTTCCGGCACGGGCTTTTCCGCTTGCTAATTCCCGCGCGCGCGAGAAACGCTCTGGAATGCGAAGCCCGCAAGACCCCGGCCAACGGCCTCGCCGCCGCGCCCGATCACGGGGAAAATGATACTGCGGCTGGCGTGGGCGAGCGTTCCGCGGGCAATGCTCACGCTCGCTTCAAACGACCGCTTCCACTCACCTTAACTTCGGACCACCTCGTGGGCGCCGATCTTGTTCGTCCGCCGTGCCACGCCTTCACACTTGGCGGCATCGCAGTTGCCCGATCCTGTGTCCCGACCTAACGGAACACCAGTCGCCAAGCCTGCGAACCGATGAACTGAAGTCGCCGTGTCCCTGGAAAAACGAAGGGCCCAGTCGTTTCCGACTGAGCCCTTGTTTTAGTTGGTGGAGCCAAACGGGATCGAACCGTTGACCTCTACAATGCCATTGTAGCGCTCTCCCAGCTGAGCTATGGCCCCGAAATCCTTGGGAAGGCGGGAGGTATAATTAATGCCTCGCGCGCTTGCAACTGCCTCTAGCGGTCGCCTTCTCCCTTATCGTCGACTTCGACCTCAACCTCGATATCGTCCTCGTCATCGTCCAGGTCGTCCGCCGCCAGCGCGTCGTCGCCGTCCGCATCGGGCAAGTCGTCGCCGTCCAGATCGTCCACCTTCTTCTTGGCGGCCGCTGCCTTGGCCGCTGCCGCTGCCGCGGCGGCTGCCGCTGCTGCCGTCGCCGCGGCGGCGCCGCGACCCCGGCGGACCTTCACGAAGTCCTCGCGATCGTGCTCACGCCCGCACTTCGGGCATTTGATCGGGCTCTTGTTCAGGTCGTAGAAGCGCGCTGCACAGCTCTGGCAGGTGCGTTTGGTGCCCCAGCTTGCTTTGACCACGCTGAATCTCCTGCAAATAAGCTGGAATCGGCCGAACGGGCCGCGAGGGAGGGCGTATGTCACGCGTCTTTCACCCTGTCAAAACCAAATTCCGGCGTGCTAGGACGGCGCCGCGCCGCCATGCGGCCTTCCGTCCGACCCTCTGCCGTGGAGTCCGCCCTGTCCGCTCACGCCGCTCCGGCCAAGCTGATCGCCCGTCCCGTGGACCGGTTGCAGGGACGCGTCCGGGCGCCCGGCGACAAGTCGGTCTCCCATCGCTCCCTGATGTTCGGCGCGCTTGCGCTGGGCGAAACGAAGATCACAGGCCTGCTGGAAGGCGAGGACGTGCTCGCCACCGCCGCCGCCCTGCGGGCGCTGGGCGCGCAGGTCGACCATGAAGGCGGCGGTGCATGGCGCGTGCGCGGATTTGGCGTCGGCGGCGCGCGCGAGCCCGACAATGTGCTCGACCTCGGCAATTCCGGCACCTCGGCGCGGCTGCTCTCGGGCATCCTGGCCAGCCACCGCTTCACCAGCTTCATGACCGGCGACGCCTCGCTGCGCCGCCGTCCGATGCAGCGGGTCATCGTACCGCTGTCGCAGATGGGCGCCCGCTTCGAGGCGCGCGAGGGCGGCCGCATGCCGCTCGCCATCGTCGGCACCGACGAGATGGTGCCGATCGAATACCGCCTCCCCGTGGCCTCGGCCCAGGTCAAGAGCGCGATCCTGCTGGCGGGCCTCAACACGGCGGGCGAGACCACCGTGATCGAGCCCGAGGCCACGCGCGACCATACCGAGCGCATGCTGCGCCATTTCGGTGCCGAGGTGCGGGTCGGTCCGGCCGAGGGCGGCGGCAAGCGCATCACCGTGGTCGGCTGGCCCGAACTCAAGGCGCGCGACATCGTCGTGCCGGGCGATCCCTCGTCGGCGGCCTTCGCCGTCGTGGCGGCGGCCATCCGGCCGGGCAGCGACGTGACGGTCGAGAATGTCGGCCTCAACCCGCTGCGCGCCGGCCTCTACGACACGCTGCGCGAGATGGGCGCCGACATCACAGAGGAGAATCGCCGCGAGGTCGGCGGCGAGCCGGTGGCCGACCTGCGCGTCAGGGGCAGCGAGCTGACCGGCGTCGAGGTGCCCCCGGAGCGCGCGCCCTCGATGATCGACGAGTATCCGATCCTGGCCGTCGCGGCCGCCTGCGCCCGCGGCACCACGCGGATGCTGGGCCTGGCCGAGCTGCGGGCCAAGGAAAGCGACCGGTTGGCCAGCGTCTCGGCCGGCCTGACCGTCAACGGCGTCAGCCACGAGATGGGCGCCGACACGCTGTTCGTGCACGGTACCGGCGCGACGCCGGCGGGCGGCGGGACGGTCGTCACCCATCTCGATCATCGCATCGCCATGGCGTTCCTCGTGCTGGGGCTGGCCTCGCGCGAGGGCGTGGCGGTCGACGACGGCTCGCCGATCGACACCAGCTTCCCGGGCTTCGCCCACCTGATGGGCGCCCTCGGGGCCCGGATCGAGGCGGCGTGACGAAGCCCGTGGCTGGCACCGTCATTGCCCCCATCATCGCCATCGACGGGCCGTCGGCGGCCGGCAAGGGCACGCTGGCACGACGCCTGGCGGCTCATTTCGGCCTGCCCCATCTCGATACCGGCTTGCTCTACCGGGCGGTCGGGCTGAAGGCGGAGCAGACCGGCCGTCCGCCGGAAGAGGTTGCCGCCGGGCTGGAGCCGGCCGATCTCGGGAATCCCGAGTTGCGCACCGACGTGGCGGGCCAGGCTGCCTCGAAGGTCGCGGCGCTGCCGGAAGTCCGGGCCAAGCTGTTGGATTTCCAGAAGAAATTCGCGAGTCAGGCCTCCGGGGCGGTGCTCGACGGGCGGGACGTGGGCACCGTGATCTGCCCTGGGGCTCCGATAAAGCTGTTCGTGACGGCCAGCGCCGAGGCGCGGGCGGAACGGCGGTACCGGGAGTTGCGCGCCAAGGGGGTGGACACTATAAAGCCGCGCGTTCTTGCCGAGATGGCGGAGCGGGACCGTCGCGACAGCGAACGGGCGGCAGCACCTCTTAAAGCCGCACCCGATGCTTTCCACCTCGATACCAGCGACATGGATGCCGATGCGGCTTTCGCCGCGGCTTTGGCATTCATCGAGCGCAAGGGCTTTCGATCTTCCGGGCCGTAAGTCGCCGCCGGAAGATCGAAGATTTT
This sequence comes from Reyranella humidisoli, assembly GCF_019039055.1. Classification (NCBI taxonomy): domain Bacteria; kingdom Pseudomonadati; phylum Pseudomonadota; class Alphaproteobacteria; order Hyphomicrobiales; family Reyranellaceae; genus Reyranella; species Reyranella humidisoli. The sequence goes on along the minus strand of NZ_JAHOPB010000001.1, from coordinate 670,301 downwards.
CAGCGGCGATTGCGCCGGGACGTGTCGTCCTTGCGTCGGTGTTTTCAAAGGCAGTGGATCCGCCGGACTTAACCGGTTGGCCGACGGGACAAGGGTCCCGGGATCGATGATGGAGAGTTCTACATGGCAAAGGGCAGCGCCCTCCGTAAACCCGCGAACGACACGTCGAGCGACGAGTTCGCAGCACTACTCGACGAATCGCTGGGCGGTTCGACGAGCTTCGAAGGACAGGTCGTCAAGGGCCGCGTCATTCGCATCGCCAACGATTTCGTCACCATCGACGTCGGCTTGAAGTCCGAGGGCCGCGTCGCCCTGCGTGAGTTCGCCAACGGCGGCACCGGGGCCCCCGAGGTCAAGGAAGGCGACACCGTCGACATCTTCGTCGACCGCATGGAAAACAAGGAGGGCGAGGCCGTCCTGTCGCGCGACAAGGCTCGCCGCGAAGAGGCCTGGACCGTTCTCGAGAAGGCTTTCACCGACCAGGAACGTGTCATGGGCACGATCTTCGGCCGCGTGAAGGGTGGCTTCACGGTCGACCTGTCGGGCGCCGTGGCCTTCCTGCCGGGCAGCCAGGTCGACGTGCGCCCGGTGCGCGATGTCGGCCCGCTGATGGGCCAGGCCCAGCAGTTCGCGATCCTCAAGATGGACCGTCGCCGCGGCAACATCGTCGTGTCGCGTCGCGCCGTCATGGAAGAGACCCGCGCCGAAGACCGTACGCGCCTGATGGGCGCGCTGTCCGAGGGCCAGGTGCTCGACGGCGTCGTCAAGAACATCACCGACTACGGCGCGTTCGTGGATCTGGGCGGCGTCGATGGCCTGCTCCATGTCACCGACATCGCCTGGAAGCGCATCAACCATCCGTCGGAAGCCCTCACCATCGGCCAGCAGGTCAAGGTGCAGGTCGTCCGCTTCAATCCCGAGACGCAGCGTATCTCGCTCGGCATGAAGCAGCTGATGAGCGATCCGTGGGACGGCGCGGGTGCGAAGTACCCGGTCAACCTCAAGCTCAAGGGCCGCGTCACCAACATCACCGACTACGGCGCGTTCGTCGAGCTGGAGCCGGGTGTCGAGGGTCTGGTGCACGTCTCGGAGATGAGCTGGACCAAGAAGAACGTGCACCCCGGCAAGATCGTGTCGACGTCGCAGGAAGTCGAAGTGATGGTGCTGGACGTCGACATGTCCAAGCGCCGCATCTCGCTCGGCCTCAAGCAGTGCATGGCCAACCCGTGGGAGAGCTTCGCCGAGCAGTTCCCGGCCGGTACGGAACTCGAGGGCGAGGTCCGCAACATCACCGAGTTCGGCCTGTTCGTGGGCCTGCCCGGCGACATCGACGGCATGGTCCATCTCAGCGACCTGAGCTGGGACAAGGCCGGCGAGGAGGCGATCCGCGACTTCAAGAAGGGCGACCAGGTCAAGGTCAAGGTCCTCGACGTCGACATGGACAAGGAACGCATCTCGCTCGGCATCAAGCAGCTTGCCAACGACCCGTTCGAGGCAGTCGGTGTGGTTGCCAAGAAGGGTGACGTCGTCACGGTCATTGTGGCCGGCATCCAGGACAATGGCATCGAAGTCACGGTGCAGGACGGCATCCCGGGTTTCATCCGCAAGACCGAGCTCAGCCGCGACCGCTCCGAGCAGCGTCCCGACCGCTACGCGATCGGCGACAAGCTCGATGCCAAGATCACCAACATCGACAAGGCCTCGCGCCGGGTCGTGCTGTCGGTCAAGGCCCGCGAGCTCGACGAGGAGAAGAAGGCGATGGCCGACTTCGGTTCGTCTGACTCCGGCGCCAGCCTGGGCGACATCCTGGGCGCGGCCCTCAAGAAGAAGGCCGAAGCCGGCGACGAAAAGTAAGCCGGTTTCTCATGGTTTACGGAAGGGCCGGCCCGCAAGGGTCGGCCTTTTCTTTTGGTTTCAAGGACTTAGGCTTGACGATCCCGTTATTGAGTTTAATATCAAGGACTTAATCATTGTGCTCTGGGGCTGAATCGCCCCGTTCATGGAAACGCGATGACCAAGTCCGAGCTGATTGCCCGCCTGGCGGCCCGGAATCCGCACCTCTACCAGAGGGACGTCGAGCGGATCGTCGCCACCGTGTTCGACGAGATCTCAAAGGCGCTGGCTTCCGGTCACCGGGTCGAATTGCGCGGCTTCGGGGCATTCTCCGTGAAAAAGCGCGATCCGCGCACCGGCCGCAATCCGCGCACCGGCGAGCAGGTCGCGGTGGCCTCCAAGCGCGTGCCCTATTTCAAGACCGGCAAGGACCTGCGCGACCGGCTGAACAAGGAGGCCGCGCGCGCCGCCGGCCTGCTGCCACCCGAGTCCGCGGACGACGACAAGAAGTAACCCCGGCCTGATCGTTCGCCTCGCGTCGCAGGGGCGCGGTGTGGCATTCTCCACCCCGCATGAAAATCCTCTCCCGCATCCTTTTCCTGGTGTTCATCCTGATCGGCGTGCTGGTGGCCGTCAGCAATACCCAGCCCGTGCAGCTCGCGCTGTGGCCGCTGCCGCACATCATCGTGCTGCCGGTCTATCTGCTGGTCATCGCCATGCTGATGCTGGGCGTCCTGGCGGGGCTGAGCATGGGCTGGTGGGCCGGCCGGCATCATCGCCGCCGGGCCCGTGAGGCGGGTGGCGAGGCCGCCCGCCTGGATCGTGAGGTGGCGCGCCTCAAGGCCGTGCAGACAGCGCAGCAGGCCGCGGCGCCGGCCGGCCTTGCGCCCCGCGACCAGCGGGCGCTGGAGCGTCAGAGCGCACTGGTCGCGCCCGAACTCGGTTCCCGCGCCGCGCGCGGCCCGCTTTCGTGAAGGTTCTCTCGGCGTCCGAGATCGACGCCGCCCTGGATGACATCGCCCTGATCGACCGGCTCGACGCGCTGTTCCGCGCGGGCTGCGAGATGCCGGTCCGTCACCATCATCCGATCCGGGAGGCGCTCGGCGCGGGGTCGGCCGATGCGATGCTGCTCCTGATGCCGGCCTGGACCACGGGCCCGTCCGCCCATGTCGGCGTCAAGGTCGTGACGGTGTTCCCCGAGAACGGCAAGCGCGCGTTGCCATCGATCTACGGCCAGTACCTGCTGCTCGACGGCACGACCGGCGCCACGCTGGCGCTGCTCGACGGCACGATGCTGACCAAGCGGCGCACCGCCTGCGCCTCGGGTCTCGCCTCGCGCTACCTGTCGCGGCCCGATGCCTCGCGCCTGCTGATGATCGGCACCGGCGCGCTGGCGCCCGAGCTGATCCGGGTTCACGCCAAGGTGCGACCGATCACGGAGGTGGCCATCTGGGGACGCACCCCGGCGCAGGCCGAGACACTGGCGGCCCGGCTTTCGGCGACCCTGCCGGCCGCGATCGGCCGTGCGGTCGGCGTCCGGGCAGTCAGCGACCTCAAGGCCGCCGTGCAGGAGGCCGATATCATTTCCTGTGCCACGCTCTCCAAGGCGCCCCTGGTCGAGGGCGAGTGGCTGCGCGAAGGGCAACATATCGATCTGGTCGGAGCCTACACACCCCAGATGCGCGAGAGCGACGACCGCGCGGTGCAGCGGGCCCGCCTCTACGTCGACACGCGCGCCGGTGCGCTGAAGGAAGGCGGCGACGTCGTCCAGGCCATCGCCAGCGGCGCCATCGGAGAGGCGCATGTGATCGGCGACCTGTTCGAACTGGCCCGCGGCCAGCAGCCCGGCCGCGCGACCGGCGATGCTGCCTCGATTACCTTGTTCAAGTCGGTCGGGGCGGCGCTGGAAGATCTCGCCGCCGCCGAACTGGCCGTCGAAAGATCCGCCGGGACTATGACGGCTCGATAAGCGCGCCGGACGTCTTCAGCGCCTCGATGTCGGCGGCGGTGACGCCCGCCTCGGCCAGCACGGCACGGGAATCCTGCCCCTGCAGCGGCGCCATGGTGCGGATCGAAGGCGGTGTCTTGCTCATGGTCATCGGCGGCTCGACCATCATGATCTCGCCTTCCGACGGGTGCGGATACTTCTTGAACAGCTTGCGCCAGATCAGGTGCGGGTCCTCGAACAGGTCGGCCGGCTTGGACACCGGCGCGTTGGGGATCTGTGCCTGGTCGAGCAGCTTCACCCATTCGGCCGTGGTCTTCGACGGGGCAATCGCCTCGACCATGGCGTACATGTCGCCGATATGCATCGAGCGCGCGTTGATGGTCGAATAGCGCGGGTCCTGCAGCACCTCGGAGCGGCCGACCAGCTCGAAGAAGTTGCGCCAGTGCTTGTCGTTGTAGGGCAGGATCGCCATCCAGCCGTCGAGCGTGCGGTAGGGCTTGCGGGTCCGGGCCAGCAGGCGCGTGTAGCCGACCTCGCCCTCGTCGCTGAAGGTCCGCTCCCACAGATGCTCGACCAGCAGCCAGGCCGACATGGTCTCGAACATCGGCACCTCGACGAACTGGCCCTCGCCGGTGCGCTGGCGGTGCATCAGGGCCGAAAGAGTCGAGAAGGCGAAGGTCAGGCCCACCGTCTTGTCGGCGATGATGGTCGGCGGATATTTCGGGACGTCGTCGCCGGCGGCGCGGCCCATCAGGTCGGCGATGCCGAAGCGCGCCTGGATGGCGTCGTCGTAGGCTGGCAGTTTTCCGTAAGGACCTTCGGCCGAATAGCCATAGGCGCCGACATAGACGATGTCCGGCTTCACCTTGCGGATCTCCTCGTAGTCCAGCCCCAGCGACTTGATGGCCTGCGGTCGCAGCGCATGGACGAAGGCATCGGCCGTTGCGATGACCTTGAGCAGGGCGGCGCGCGCGTCCTTGTTCTTCAGGTCGAGGCAGAGCGAGCGCTTGTTGCGGTTCACATAGAGATAGGTCGGTCCCATCCCCGGTGTCTTGCCGGGTTTGCCGATGTGACGTACCGCGTCGCCCTCCGGTGCCTCGACCTTGATCACGTCGGCGCCCTGGTCGGCCAGCAGCATCGTGCCGTAAGGGCCGAGGATGATGTTCGTGAGATCGACGATCCTGATGCCTTCGAGCGCGCCGGGCATTTGCCTGTCCTGTGTTGAATGAATGTACGGTCACACTGACATCGCCATGGGGCGGCGTCATCGTTCCAGCCATTGCGTCGCAAAACATCGCCGTAAATCCTTGAAGGCGCTTGATAGATGAGAGCCGGCTCGCGATTCTCCGCGCGGCCGACTCGGGCATTGCGCCGCTTGGAAACGCTCCGGGTTGCAGGACCTCGAAAAGTTCGCGCCTTCAGCATCGCGCGAGCGAATCGATGATCCGATCATTCACCTTCGATAAAGAGTGTTATGTGACCGTTGTGCGACGCGCTTCGCCGGTGTAGCCAAGAGGCAGCAAGCCGGGGGGGCGATGCGGAGCAACGTCGCAAAAAAACAGCACGAGCCGAAAACGGCATCGAGCGCTGCCTCACGACCCTATCGTATCGAAGACCAGATCGGATATCTGCTGCGTCGCGCGCATCAGCGCGCCAGCGCGATCTTCCAGGTCGGCATCGGCGATCCCAACATCACACCGACGCAGTATTCGAGTCTCGCGAAGCTCGATGAATATACCGAGCTGTCGCAGAACCTCCTCGGTCGCCTTGTGGGCATGGACAAGGCCACGATGCAGGGCGTGGTGCGCCGGCTGAAGGAACGAGGCCTCGTCGATTCGCGCCCCGATCCGGGCGATGCCCGCCGCACCCTGCTCAGTCTCACCACCGAAGGCCAGAAGCTGGTCAACAAGCTCCTGCTCAACGGACCGGCCGTGTCGCGCGAGACGCTGAAGCCGCTCAGCGCCCAGGAGCAGAAGCAGCTCCTCGAACTCCTGTCGCGCATCATCTGAATCCGACTCAATCGTTTGACTCGTACGTGTCCTGTGTCATCGTACGTACACGAACGATATGGGCGCCTATCTCCGACCCCGAGGCCTTGAAGAGGCTCTCCAGGCACTGACCCGACCCTTCATGGTGCTTGCGGGCGGGACCGACTTCTATCCTGCCCGCGTCGGACGGCCCGTCACCGAAGACATTCTCGACATCGGGGCAATTGCGGCCCTTCGCGGCATTTCCGAAACCGCCGACGGCTGGCGCGTGGGCGCCACGACGACCTGGAGCGAACTGGTCGAAGCTGGCCTGCCTCCCCTGTTCGACGGGCTGAAGCAGGCGGCGCGCGAAGTCGGCGGCCGGCAGATCCAGAATGCCGGCACGATCGCGGGAAACATCTGCAACGCCTCGCCGGCGGCAGATGGCATGCCGGCCCTGCTGGCCCTCGAAGCCGAAGTCGAGGTGGCGAGCCGCGACGGCGCTCGCCGCCTGCCGCTCGGAGCGTTCGTCACCGGCGTCCGCAAGACGGCGCTGCTGCCCGGCGAGCTCGTCACGGCCCTTCATGTTCCGCGTCCGAAACACGAGGCCCGCAGCGCGTTCCTCAAACTGGGCGCCCGCCGCTATCTCGTGATCTCGATCGCGATGGCCTCGGTCGTCGTGGAGGTTAGCAATCGAACGGTCGCGGCGGCGCGTATCGCCGTCGGCGCCTGTTCACCGGTGGCGCAACGCCTGCCGGACCTCGAACGAACGCTGGTCGGTGTGCCGGTTGACGCGCACCTGGGTGAACGGGTCGAGCCCCGCCATCTAGCGCCGCTGTCGCCGATCGATGATGTGCGCGGCAGCGCGGGCTATCGCGGCGAAGTGGCCCTGGTCCTGCTGCGACGCCTCCTGTCGGAGGTGGCGGCGTGAAACTCCAGTTCACCCTCAATGGACGCGAGACGGACTGGGACGGCGCGCCGGTCACGCGACTGGCCGCGGCGCTGCGCGACGATCTCGGCGTCACCGGCACCAAGATCGGCTGCGACGCCGGCGATTGCGGCGCCTGTACGGTCCTGCTCGACGGGCGGCAGGTCTGTTCCTGCCTGGTCGCCATGGGGCAGGTGGAAGGCTGCAGCGTCGAGACGGTCGAAGGTCTCGAAAGCGGCGATAGTGCTGTTGCTGACCTCCAGCAATCATTCCTCGATCATGGTGCGGCCCAGTGCGGCATCTGCACGCCGGGCATGCTGATGGCCGCGCAGGAGCTGGTGCGGCAGAACGGCAAGCCGACGCGCGCCGAGGTCGAGGATGCGCTGGGGGGCGTGCTCTGCCGCTGCACCGGCTACGGCAAGATCGTCGATGCGGTGATGGACGTCGTCGCACGAGCGCCGGCGCCCGCGCCGCCGGCCGGTGAAGCCGTCGGTGCCCGCATCGTCCGCGTCGACGGGCACGTCAAGGTCACGGGCCGCGATGTCTTTGGCGCCGACGCCATTCCCAAGGATGCCCTGTGGGTTCGCGTCGTGCGTTCGCCCCATGCGCGGGCGCGCTTCGAATTGGGCGATCTCGGCCCCTTGCGCCAACGCCTTGCGGCCGTGCTCACGGCGGCGGACGTGCCGTTCAACGGCTATGGCATCTATCCCGACGTGAAGGACCAGCCGGTGCTGGCCGACGGGCTGGTCCGCTATCGCGGCGAGGCGGTGGTCGCGCTGGTCGGCGAACGGGCCGACGTCATGGCCATCCGCGACGACGAAGTGCCGATCACCTGGATGCCGGAGCCGCCGGTGGTGGGCATAGATGCCGCGATGGCCGCCGACGCGCCGCTGGTCCAGGCCGACAAGCCGGGCAATCTGCTGCAGAACGGCGGCGTGAAGCGCGGCGACGCGGCGAGCGCCTTCGAGTCGTGCACCGCCGTCGCGGAAGGCACGTTCGAGACCGCCTTCGTCGAACACGCCTATATCGAACCGGAGGCCGGCTGGGCGTTGCGGGTCGGCGACCGTATCGAGATCCACGCGACCACGCAGACGCCCTACATGGACCGCGACGAGGTCGCGAACCTGATGCGGCTGAAGCCCGAGGCCGTTCGCATCGTGCCGACCGCCTGCGGCGGCGGCTTCGGCGGCAAGCTCGACCTGTCGGTCCAGCCGCTGATCGCCATCGCGGCCTGGACGCTGGGCCGTCCCGTCGCGCTCGTCTACACGCGGCCTGAAAGCATGGCCGCCAGCACCAAGCGCCATCCGGCGCGAGTGAAGGCCCGGTTCGGGTGCGACGCCGAGGGCAAGCTTCTCGCCTGCGACGTGACGGCGACCTTCGATACGGGCGCCTATGCCTCGTGGGGTCCGACCGTCGCCAACCGCGTGCCGGTGCATGCGATGGGGCCTTATGCCATTCCCAACGTGCGGACCTGGGGCGAGGCCTTCTTCACCAACGGCCCGCCCGCGGGCGCCTTTCGCGGCTTCGGCGTGCCGCAGGCCGCCATCGCGCACGAGGCGATGATGGACAAACTGGCCGACCGGCTGGGCATCGACCGGTTGGAGTTCCGCCATCGCAACGCCCTGCGGGCCGGCGACACGACGGCGACGGGGCAGACGCTCGCCCATTCCGCCGGTCTCGCCCAATGCCTCGACGCCCTGCGGCCGCATTGGCGGGCCGCCCACGAGGCGATCGCTGCCTTCAATGCCCAAGGCGGTCCGCGCCGGCGCGGCATCGGCGTCGGCTGCATGTGGTACGGCATCGGCAATACCTCGATGTCGAACCCCTCGCGCATGCGTGTCGGGCTGTCGCCGGCCGGCACGCTCACGCTCTACAGCGGTGCGCTCGACATCGGGCAAGGCAGCAACACGATCATGGTGCAGATCGCGGCCGATGCGCTGGGCTTGCCGGCCTCGCAATTCTCCCTCGTGACCGGGGACACCGATCTCACCGCCGATGCCGGCAAGACCTCGGCCTCGCGCCAGACCTTCGTGTCGGGCAGGGCGGCGGAGAAAGCCGGCCAGGATCTCCGCCAGCAGATCCTGCGGCTGGCGAATGCCGGCCCGGAGGCGATCCTGACACTCGAGGGCGCGAAGCTCTCGGTGCGCGATGGCGCCGTGGTGCGGGCGATCGATCTCGTCATGGCGGGTCCGTTGATCGGCGAAGGCACGTTCGATCCGCCGACCACGCCGCTGGATGCCGACGGCCAGGGCGTGCCCTACGCGACGTACGGGTTCGCCGCCCAGCTGGCGGAAGTCGAGGTCGATGTCGAGCTGGGAACGGTGAAGGTCCTGCGCATCGTGGCGGCACACGATGTCGGCCGGGCGATCAACCCGACCCTCGTCGAGGGCCAGATCCAAGGTGGAGTGGCGCAGGGGCTGGGTCTCGCGTTGATGGAGGAATACCTGCCCGGCCGTACCGAGAACCTGCATGACTATCTCATCCCGACCGTGGGCGATGTCCCCGAGATCGAGTGCATCCTGATCGAGGACCGCGAGCCGCTGGGCCCGTCCGGCGCCAAGGGAATCGGCGAGCCGGCCCTGGTGCCGACGGCGCCCGCGATCCTGGGCGCGGTCCATCATGCGACCGGCGTGCGCGCCCATCGCGTCCCGCTATTGCCGCATCGCTTGCGGGAGGCCATCGTCAAGCAATCGGAGGCGAAGACGACATGAGCGACGACATCTCGCTCTCGGAGGCCGAGCGTAGCGCCGGCATCGTGCGCTGCGATGCCTGTCCCGTCCTCTGCCGCATCCGTCCCGGCCGCGCTGGCGCCTGCGACCGCTACGCCAACGAGAACGGCGCGCTGGTGCGGGTCGATCCACTGCTGCTGCTGGCCAAGCCCGATCTCGCCCGCGTCGCCTTCGTCGAGGGCAGCGAGGCGTGGCGCGGCGAACTCGGGAAGGGGGAGGGCGCGTTCGTCACCGGCATCGGCGCCACCACCACCTATCCCGACTACAAGCCGGCGCCGTTCATCGTCTCGTCGAAGCATGACGGCGTCGACATGGTCACGGTCGTGACCGAGGGGATCTTCAGCTACTGCGGCGTCAAGGTGAAGATCGACACCGATCGCTATCTTGGTCCCGAGCAGGCGGCGGTGAGGGTCAAGGGTGAGGCGGTGGGCCACGTCACCACGGCCGAATACGGCTCGCAGATGCTGTCGCTGGGCGGCGTCCATCACCTCACCGGCGGCAGCAAGAAGGAGGGCGTCGTCACCTGCGACGCCCTGCTGGCGCTGTGCAATCGCGAGGCCGTCGAACTCAGCATCGACGGCGGCTCGACGGTGGTGGTGCAGGCCGACCGGCCGCCGATCGTGAACGGCGTTCTCGAGGAGCGCATGCGCGTGGGTTGCGGCTCGGCGGCCATCGGCATGTTCGCGCCGCAATGGAAGGATCATGTCGACGAGGTGATCGTGGTCGACGACCACATCACCGGCGTGCTGAGCGAGCACCAGGGCGGCGCCTTCCTCGACATGAAGCCGGCCGGCATTCGCGTGCGCGGCCGCCGCTCGACGCCGGGCCGCTACTTCCAGGTCGCCGAGCCGGGACTGGGCTGGGGCGGCACCAACGTCAGCGACCCGCTGGAGATCATCGAGAAGATCGATCCGAAGCAGGCCTGGCCCGGTCTGAAGCTGCTGATGGTCTCGACGACCGGCGAGCATTCGGCGTGGTTCACGCTCGACAATGAATTGAAGCCACAGCCGGCCGAGATGCCAGTCCCGGTGCGTCACGTCGTCGATCGCATCGCCGAGAATTGCGAGCCCGCGCTCTGTACCGTGCTGTTCATGGCCGGCGCCGGGGGCTCGCTGCGTGCCGGCGTCACCGAGAACCCGGTGCGGCTGACGCGCTCGGTGCGCGACACACTGACCAAGGTCACGCTGGGAGGCGTGCCGGCCTTCATCTGGCCGGGCGGAGGCATCACGCTGATGGTCGACGTGGCGCGCATGCCGGCCAATTCGTTCGGCTATGTGCCGACCCCGGCGCTGGTGGCGCCGATCGAGTTCACCCTGCGCGCCGACGATTATGCGGCGCTGGGCGGCTACGCTTCGCGTGCGGTCACGCTGGAAAGCGTGCTGGCGCACCACAAGGTGCGTATCGAATGAGCGCCGTCGCCGCCCGCCTCGGCGATGGCCGGCTGCACCTGCAGCACGGGCCGATCGATCTCATCGTCGAGGCGTTCGGCGCGGCGGACGAAGTCGAGCGCGCCTATGCGCAGGCGATCGATCGCTTCGGCGACATCCTGTCGACTCTGGTTGGCGAGCTTGCGGTGCTGCGCCGGCCGGTGGGCGAGGCTTATCCGCTGCTGCAGGGGCCGGTGGCCCGGCGCATGGCCGAAGCCGTATGGCCGCATCGCACGGTCTTCATCACGCCGATGGCGGCTGTCGCCGGCGCCGTCGCCGACGAGATGCTTCAGGCGATGGTCCGCGGCCGCACCCTCGACAAGGCCTATGTGAACGACGGCGGCGACATAGCCCTTCATCTCGCGCCCGGGCAGTCGCTGCGTGCCGGCATCTTCGCGGATTCGACCTCTTCCCCATTCAGATGGGGAAGTGCCCCGTCATACGGGGCGATGGGGTCATGCTTGTCGGCGCCGCACAGTATGACCCCTCCGTCGGCGATGACGCCGCCACCTCCCCATTTGAATGGGGAGGAACGTTATTCATTAGACGGCGTGGCCCTGCTGACGCACGAGCGGCGGGTGCGGGGTATCGCAACGTCGGGCCGGGGCGGACGTTCTTTCTCCCGGGGTATTGCCGACAGTGCGACGGTGCTCGCCGCGACGGCGGCGGCGGCCGATGCGGCGGCCACGATGATCGCCAATGCGGTGAATGCCGATCATCCGGCCATCGAGCGCCAGCCAGCCTGTTCGCTCGATCCGGACAGCGACCTCGGCGACCGGCTGGTGACGGTCGCGGTGGGCGACCTGCCGTTGGAAACCATCGACGCGGCGCTCGATCGCGGGCTCGCCGAAGCGCGCCGCCTCAGGCTCCGTGGCCTGATCGACAGCGCTGCCGTGTCGTTGCGGGGACATTGGAGACTCGAAACGGGCGGCACGCCGCTTGATCTGTCGGAGGCGGGATGAGCGACCTTGTGAAAATCCGGAAATACGTGGCGACGGTCGAGGAGACGCTCCACGACTTCGGTCCGGCGCTGGCGCGGCCGGTCACCAAGGCCGTGGTCGGCGGCATGATCGCCAACCCCTATGCCGGCCGCTACGTGGCCGACATCCAGCCGATGATGAAGGCGCTGGAGCCGCTGGCGGTCGATCTCACCGAACGGGTGATGAAGATGCTGGGCGCCAGGGGCTCCGAACTGGAAGCCTACGGCAAGGGCGCGATCGTCGGCCTGAACGGTGAACTCGAACATGCCGCGCTGTGGCATCAGCCCAGCGGCTTCGGCATTCGTCACGCCATGGGCGGCGCCAAATCGATCGTGCCCTCGACCGTGAAGGTCGCGTCGGCCGGCGCGCGCATCGACATTCCGCTGCATCACGTATCGGCGGCCTATGTACGCAGCCATTTCGACACCATCGAGTTCTGCGTGCCCGACGGGCCGCGGCCGGACGAGATCGTGTTCATCGTCGCCGCCTCGATGGGTGGCCGTCCTCATGCGAGGGTGGGCGGGCTGACGCCGGCCGAGATCAAGCTGGGGGATGGTCAGCGATGACCAGGGGGCAACGATGAACGACGACGCGCTCGCGGCCGCCTTGACGGTGATGGACGCCTATATCGACGGGCTGAACCGCCACGACGAGCCGGCTGTCAACGCCGCCTGCAATTTCCCGCATGTGCGGCTGGCCGGCGGCAAGGTCGTGGTCTGGCCCAACCACGGCGACTACAAGCTGGGCGATTTCGTCGCCCGCGCCGGTGATGGCTGGCATCACAGCACGTGGGACGAGCGCACGCCGATCCATGTCGGGCGCGACAAGGTCCACCTCAAGGTGAAGTTCAGCCGCTGGCGCGCGGACAACTCGCTGCTGGGCGCCTTCGAGACGATCTACATCGTGACCCGTCAGGACGGTCACTGGGGAATACAGGCCCGGTCGAGCTTCGCCGACTGAATGCTTGTGGGAGAGGGGCCGGCCTCGCTAGGGTCGGTTCACAGGGAATGTTTCACTTAACGAAGAGGGGGATCTCATGCTGACCCGCAATCGCCTGCTCGCTGGCACGGCCGCGCTCGTCGCGTTGTCGCTCGTCGGACCGGCCGCCGCGCAGGCACCGATCAAGATCGGCGAGCTCAACAGCTACAAGGTTTTCCCGGCCTTCCTCGAGCCCTACAAGAAGGGCATCGAGTTGGCGGTCGAGGAAGTGAACGCGGCGGGCGGCGTGCTCGGCCGCAAGATCGAGGTCGTGAGCCGCGATGACAATGGCAATCCCGGTGACGCCGTGCGCGTCGCCGAGGAGCTGCTGAGCCGCGAGGGCGCCGCGTTCCTGATCGGCACCTTCCCCTCGAACGTCGGCCTTGCCGTCGCCGACTTCGCCAAGCAGCGCAAGGTGCTGTTCATCGCCGCCGAGCCTCTGACGGACAAGATCGTCTGGGACCAGGGCAACGCCTACACGTTCCGCCTGCGCACCTCGACCTACATGCAGACGGCGATGCTCATTCCCGACGCCGTCAAGCTCAAGAAGAAGCGCTGGGCGATCGTCTATCCGAACTACGAGTACGGCCAGTCGGCGACGGCCGCCTTCAAGAAGCTCCTGAAGGAGAAGCAGCCTGACGTCGAGTTCGTCGCCGAGCAGGCGCCGCCGCTCGGCAAGATCGACGCGGGTGCGGTCGCGCAGGCGCTGGCCGACGCCAAGCCCGATGCGATCTTCTCCTCGCTGTTTGGTCCGGATCTCGCGAAGTTCGTGCGCGAGGGCCAGACCCGCGGCCTGTTCAAGGGCGTCGAGGTGTTCAATCTCCTGGCCGGCGAGCCGGAATATCTCGATCCGCTGAAGGAGGAGTCGCCCGATGGCTGGTACGTCACGGGCTATCCGTGGAGCGAACTCAAGACGCCCGAGCACACCAAGTTCCTCAACGCCTACCAGGCGAAGTTCAAGGACTATCCGCGGCTGGGCTCGGTGGTGGGCTATGCGACCGTGATGTCGGCCGCCGAAGCCATCAAGAAGGCGGGCTCGCTCGATCAGGAGAAGCTGGTCGCCGCCATGAAGGGGCTCACGCTGATCACGCCGTTCGGCATGGTCGAGTACCGGCCGATCGACCATCAGTCGACCATGGGCGCCTATGTCGGCCAGATCGGTGTGAAGGACGGCAAGGGCTACATGAAGAACTGGCGCTTCATCGACGGCAAGGATGCCCTGCCGAGCGACGCCGACGTCCAGAAGATGCGGCCGAAGAACTGACGGTGACGCAGTCACCGTCATCCCGAGCGAAGTCGAGGGATCTCGCCTGATGCGCGCGAGGTCTCTCCACTCCGCGCTGCGCGCTCCGGTCGAGACGACGATCTAAGGTGACCCTCGCTTCCTTCATCATCCAGCTCCTGAACGGGCTGGCCGCGGCCGCGTCGCTGTTCCTGGTGTCGGCCGGCCTGTCGCTGATCTTCGGCGTCACGCGGATCGTGAACTTCGCGCACGGTTCGCTCTACATGCTGGGGCTCTACGGCGCCTATTCGCTGATCGAGTTTTTCGGCCGCACGCCGCTGGGCTTCTGGGGCGCCGTCGTGCTGGCCGCGCTGGCGGTTGGGCTGGTCGGCGTCCTGATCGAGGTGCTGGTGCTGCGGCGCATCTACCGCGCGCCGGAGCTGTTCCAGTTGCTGGCGACCTTCGCGATCGTGCTGGTGATCAAGGACATCGCGCTCTTCACCTGGGGTGCCGAGGACCTGGTCGGCCCACGCGCGCCGGGTCTCACGATGGCTGTCGAGATCATGGGCCGCCGCATCCCGGCCTACGACCTGCTGCTGATCGCCATCGGGCCGGTCGTGCTCGGCGCGATCTGGCTGCTGTTGACTCGCACGCGCTGGGGCGCGCTGGTGCGGGCGGCGACGCAGGATCGAGAAATGGTCGGCGCGCTGGGCGTCGACCAGGCCAAGCTCTTCACCTCGGTCTTCTTCGTGGGCTCCGTGCTCGCGGGCCTCGGTGGCGCGCTACAAATCCCGCGCGAGCCGGCCAATCTCGAACTCGACCTCGCCATCATCGCCGACGCTTTCGTGGTCACGGTCGTGGGCGGCCTTGGCAGCATCGGCGGCGCGTTCCTGGCCGCCATCATCATCGGCGTCGCCAAGGCCTTCTGCATCGGCATTGGCACCGTGACCTGGTTCGGCTTCGAGGTGTCCTTCTCCAAGCTCACCCTGGTGGTCGAGTTTCTGATCATGGCGCTGGTGCTGGTGGTGCGGCCCTACGGTTTGCTGGGCAAGCCGCAGGCCGCACAGCGCGCCGCATCGGAGCCGGCGCCGCCGCTGCAGGTCCCGTCCTGGACCTTCGCGCTGGTCTGGCTGGCGCTGCTGGCCCTCGTGCCGCTGGTCGCCGACCGCTACGCCACGATCCTGCTCACCGACATCGTCTGCTTTGCGCTCTTCTCTGTGTCGCTGCACTTCATCATGGGCCCGGCCGGCATGGTCTCGTTCGGCCACGCCGCCTATTTCGGCATCGGCGCCTATGCGGCGGGGCTCCTGCTGAAGCGCTTCGGCCTGCCGATGGAAGCAGCACTCCTGCTGGCGCCGCTGGTCGCCGGCGCCTTCGCCATCGTCTACGGCTGGTTCTGCGTGCGCCTATCCGGCGTCTATCTCGCGATGCTGACTCTGGCCTTCGCGCAGATCAGCTGGTCGATCGTCTTCCAGTGGGATTCCGTCACCGGCGGCAGCAACGGCGTGTTCGGCGTCTGGCCGGCCGGCTGGCTGGCCGACAAGACGGTCTACTACTATCTGGCGCTGGTCCTGTGCGGCGCCGGCATCGTGTTCCTGTGGAGGGTGCTGTTCTCGCCGTTCGGCTACGCCCTGCGCGCCGGCCGCGATTCGCCGTTGCGCGCCGAGGCGATCGGCATCGACCTGCGCGGCTTCCAGTGGGCGGCCTTCGTGCTGGTCGGTGCGATGGCCGGTCTCGCGGGCGCGGTTTATGCCTTCTCCAAGGGCAGCATCTCGCCGTCGAGCATCTCGATCGCGCAGTCGACCGACGGGCTGATCATGGTCCTGCTGGGCGGCGTCGAGACGTTGACCGGCCCGGTCGTCGGCGCGGCCATCTTCACCTGGCTGCGCGACGCGGTGGCACGCAACACCGAGTTCTGGCGCGCCGTCATGGGCGGCGTGATCCTTCTGATCGTCCTGCTCTTTCCGCAAGGACTTGTCGGCGGCCTGAAGGCGCTGGTCACGCGCTGGCGGGAGCAGCGGGCATGAGCCATCCGGTCCTCCAGGTCGATGGCCTGCACAAGGCGTTTGGCGGCGTGCAGGCGGTGGCCGACGTCTCCTTCGCCGTGTCGGCCGGCGAGATGCTGGCGCTGATCGGGCCGAACGGCGCGGGCAAGAGTACCTGCTTCAACATGCTGAACGGCCAGCTCGCACCCGATGCCGGCATCGTGCGCCTCGAAGGCCGCGACATCGTGGGCCTGCGCCCGCGCGCCATCTGGCGGCTGGGCGTCGGCCGTACCTTCCAGATCACCGCCACCTTCGCCTCGCTCAGCGTCCGCGAGAACGTGCAGATGGCGCTCTATTCCCATGCCGGCCGCCTGCGCTCGCTGCTGTCGCGCTTCGGCGCGGCCTTCGCCGCCGAGGCCGACGCGCTGCTCGACCAGGTCGGCATGCTCGACCAGGCGGAGCGGACATGCGGCGTGCTGGCCTATGGCGACCTGAAGCGCGTGGAACTCGCGATCGCGCTGGCGAACGAGCCGCGCCTGTTGCTGATGGACGAGCCGACCGCCGGCATGGCGCCCAAGGAGAGGGTCGCGTTGATGGAGCTGACGGCGCGGCTGGCGCGGGCGCGCAATATCGCCGTGCTGTTCACCGAACACGACATGGACGTGGTCTTCACCCAGGCCGATCGCATCATCGTGCTCGACCGCGGCGTGCTGATCGCCGGTGGCACGCCCCAGGAAGTACGCGCCAATCCCGATGTGCGCGCGGTCTATCTCGGGAGCGCGCACTGATGGCCGCGGCGATGCTCCAGGTCAACGACCTGCACGCCTTCTACGGCCGCGCCCACATCCTGCACGGCATCTCGCTTGAGGCGCGCGCGGGCGAGGTCGTGGCGCTGCTCGGCCGCAACGGTGCGGGCAAGTCGACGGCCATGAAGGCGATCATGGGCCTGGTGCCGCCGGCCCGCGGCGAGGTGAGCTTCGCGGGCCAGCGCATCGAGCGCCTGCCGCCGTATCGCATTGCGCGGCTCGGCCTCGGCTACGTGCCGGAGGAGCGGCGCATCTTCACCGAGCTGTCGGTGATGGAGAATCTCGAAGTCGGCCGCCAGGCGGCGCGCGCCGGCGTGCCAGTCTGGACCGAGGAGAAGCTCTTCGCGCTGTTCCCCAATCTCGCGCGCATGCGCGAGCGGCCGGGCGGGCGCATGTCGGGCGGCGAACAGCAGATGCTCACCATCGCCCGCACCCTGATGGGCAATCCGAGCTGCGTGCTGCTCGACGAGCCGTCCGAGGGCCTCGCGCCCATCATCGTCGAGGAGATGGGCAATTCCATCCGGGCGCTGAAGGGCGAGGGCGTGTCGGTCATCCTCTGCGAGCAGAACCTGCACTTCGCGCTGGGCGTCGCCGACCGCGCCTACATCATCGAGAAAGGCCAGATCCGCTTCGGCGGCTCGATGGCCGAGCTGGCGGCCAACGATTCCCTCCGCGAACAATATCTTTCGGTTTGAACACATGCCGCCCAAAAGCACCTTCACCGTCGGCATCGATGTCGGCGGTACCTTCACCGACCTGCTGGCGATCGATCCCGCCTCGAATGAGGTGAGGCTGGCCAAGGTGCCGACCACCGTCGAGAACCAGGCGATCGGCTTCATGGCCGCACTGGCGGCCGCCAGCCTCGATCCGGCGCTCCTGCAGGCGGTCGTCCACGGCACGACGACGACTACGAACGCGCTGCTCGAACGCAAGATCGCCAGGGTCGGGCTCATCACGACCAAGGGTTTTCGCGACGTACTCGAACTCGGTCGTCGCACGCGCCCGCAAGCCTACGGATTGCGCGGCACCTTCCGGCCGATGATCGACCGTGAGGTGAGGCTGGAAGTGCCCGAGCGCATGGACGCCGACGGCAAGGTGCTGACCGCGCTCGACGAGGCCGCGGTGGCCGACGCCGCGCGCAAGCTTCTGGCGGCAGGCTGCGAGGCGGTCGTCATCCATTTCCTGCACAGCTACATCAACCCGGCGCACGAACGCCGCGCCGCCGAGATCGTGCGCGGGCTCTGGCCCAACGCCTATGTCACGGCGGGTCACGTCATCCTGTCGGAGTATCGCGAGTACGAGCGCGGCGTGACGGCGGCGGTAAACGCCTCGGTCCAGCCCGTCCTCGACCGCTACCTGTCGCGGCTGCGCACGGAGTTGAAGGCCAAGGGCTACGATCGCGACCTGCTGGTGATGCAGGGCAATGGCGGCACCATCTCGTCGCAGCTGATCGCCGAGGCGGCGGTGAACACGGTGATGTCCGGCCCGGCTTCGGGCGTGATGGCAGCGGCCTATACCGGCCGTGCCTCGGGCCATCCCAACCTGATCACCTACGACATGGGCGGCACCTCCACCGATGTCGGGCTGATCGAGAATGCCGTGCCGCAGGTCTCGGGCGAGCTCGAACTCGAATATGCCATGCCGATCCACGTACCGATGGTCGACGTGCACACGATCGGTGCAGGCGGCGGCTCGATCGCCTCGGTCGATGCGGCGGGCATGCTGAGGGTCGGGCCGGAGAGCGCGGGCGCGCGGCCCGGCCCGATCTGCTACGGCCGCGGCGGCGCCGAGCCCACCATCACCGACGCCAACCTGGTCCTGGGCCGACTCAATCCCGACAAGCTCCTGGGCGTCGACCATCCGGTGACGCTCGACCATGTGCGTGGCCTCATGCTGGAGAAGGTCGGCCAGCGGCTCGGCCTCGATGCCGAGGCGGCGGCCGCCGCCGTGCTGCGCATAGCCAACGATCGCATGGCGGGCGCGGTGCGCCTGGTGTCGCTGTCACGCGGCCACGACCCGCGCGACTTCGCGCTGTTCGCCTTCGGCGGCGCCGGCCCCTTGCACGCGACCGCGCTGGCCCGCGAGCTGGGCATTCCCACGGTGCTGGTGCCGGCGCGGCCCGGCATCACTAATGCGCTGGGCTGTGTCGTCGCCGACCTGCGCCACGACTACGTACGCACGGTGAACAAGCCATTGTCCGCCGTCGACGATGCCACGGTGGCGCGCATCTATGCCGGGCAGGCGGCCGAGGGCGAGGCCACGATCGGGCGCGAGGGCGTGCCGGTGCGCGAACTGCGCCGCGTCCTGTCGGCCGACATGCAGTTCCAGGGGCAGAGCCACATCCTGTCGGTCGGCGTCGACAGCGCCGATATCGGCGTCGCGGGCCTGCACAAGGCCTTCGCCGCCGCCTATTGGCGGCGTTTCGGCATCGAGCTGGCGGAGATCCCGCCGGTCCTCGTCAACCTGCACACGGCCGTGATCGGTGTGCGGCCGGAAATCTCGCTGGCGGCACTCGCCGCCACCGATCGCGCGTCCACGCTGGCCGCCGCGAAACTCGGCACGCGCCGCGTCTGGTTCAGCGACGGCTGGCACGACACGCCGGTCTATGCCCGCGAAAGGCTGCCGCTCGACGCAACGCTCGAAGGCCCCGCGATCCTCGAACAGCTCGACTGCACGACGGTCGTCGAGCCGGGCGACAAGGTCCGGCAGGACAAGCTCGGCAATCTGCTGATTTCCGTTTCCTGATCGAGTTTGCGTTGTCATCCTGAGCGCAGCGAAGGATCCTTCGCTGCGCTCAGGATGACACTGAGTTCTGGGAGGAAGAAATGAAAGTCACCGACGTCGTCTGCCACATCCTGAGCTGCAAGGTGGACAAGCCCTTCGTCTCGGCGCGCGGCTGGGTCTATGGCACGCGCTCGACCTGTCTGGTCGAGATCTCGACGGACGAGGGCATTACCGGATGGGGCGAGTGCTACGGGCCCGCCGCCGTCGCCAAGACCTTCGTCGAGACGCAGTTCAAGGCGCGCGTCGTCGGCCGCGATCCCTTCGACGTCGAGGCGATCTGGGAAGACCTCTACAACAGGATCAAGGATTACGGCACGACCGGCATGGCGATCTCCGCCATCTCCGGCATCGACATCGCGCTATGGGACATCATGGGCCGTGCGGTGAACAAGCCGGTCCACAAGCTGATTGGCGGCGCCTATCGCAGCGAGGTGATTCCCTACGCGACCGGCCTCTACTTCATCGACATGAACCGGCTCGTCGAGGAGGCCGTCGAGGAGGCGCTGGAGTTCAAGAACGACGGCTTCCAGGCCATCAAGATGAAGATCGGGCTGGGCGACCTCAAGCTCGACACGAAGCGTGTCGCCGCCGTGCGCGAGGCGATCGGCCCGAACGTCAAGCTGGCCGTCGACGCCAATCACTGTTTCTCGGTGCCCAACGCCATCAAGCTCGGCCGCATGCTGGAGGAGCACGACATCCTCTGGTTCGAGGAGCCGATCAGCCCCGAGGATCATGACGGCTACATCGAAGTGACGCGCGCCCTCGACATGGCGGTGGCCGGCGGTGAGAACGATTTCACCCGCTGGGGCTTCCGCGACGTCATTGCGCGCAAGGCGATGGACATCGTGCAGCCCGATCTCTGCGCCGCAGGCGGCTTCTCGGAATGTCGCAAGATCGCGACGCTCGCCTCGGCCTTCGGCGTCGAATGCGTGCCGCATGCCTGGGGCTCGGCCATCGGCCTCGCCGCCACGGTGCAGTTCCTCGCGGCCCTGCCGGACCAGCCGCCGGCCTTCCGCCCGATGCCGCCGATGCTCGAGTTCGAGCAGACGCCCAACCCGCTGCGCGATCACCTGGCACAGGAGCCGATCGAGCAGAAGAAGGGCATCGTGAAGGTCCCGACGGGGCCCGGTCTCGGCATCGAGATCGATCGCGAGGTACTGAAGAAGTACAAGGTGGCTTAAGCTTGCCTCCCCAGTCATCTGGGGAGGTGTCAGCGTCTTACGCTGACGGAGGGGTCATGGGGTCGCTCCGCAGATGACCCCTCCGTCGCCGTATGACGGCGCCACCTCCCCATTTGAATGGGGAGGGAAGGAGAATTCATGAAAATCGTCGACGTAAAGGCCTATCCGACCAGCTATCGCGTGCCCAAGGAGCTGCAGGTTTCGCTCGGCATCGGCACCATGACCAAGCGCGACTGCGTGATGGTCAAGGTAACGACCGAGGACGGGATCGTGGGATGGGGCGAGAGCCACCATGCGCGCTCGCCGGGCAGCATCGGCCACCTGATCAACACGACCCTGAAGGGCTTCGTGGTCGGCATGGATGCCACCGACACGGTCGGCATCTGGGCCAAGATCTACAAGTTCCAGCTCGGCAGCCACGGCATGGGCGCCGCCACCGCCATGGCCATGAGCGGCCTCGACCAGGCGCTGTGGGACATCAAGGGCAAGGCTGTGGGCTGGCCGCTCTACAAGCTGCTGGGTGGTTCCAACAGGCCGGTGCCGGCCTATGCCGGCGGCATCTCGCTCGGCTACCAGGCGCCGGAGTCGCTGGCCGACGAGGCCGGGCCGATGGTCGCGGCGGGCTACAAGGCGCTGAAGCTGCGCGTGGGCGACAGCGTGAAGAACGACATCGCGCGCATGACCGCGGTGCGCAAGCGCTTCGGCGACGACATGGTGCTGCTGACCGACGCCAACACGGGCTACACGGTGGAAGATGTGCGCCGCGTGATGCCGGCGATGGATGAGCTGGGCATCTCCTGGCTGGAGGAACCGTTCCCGGCGCACGACCATCGCTCCTACGCGATGGCCAAGGGCTGGGGCGTGACGCCGCTGGCCGCCGGCGAGAACCACTACACGCGCTTCGAGTTCCACCGCATCATCGAGGACGGCAACATTACCATCCTGCAGCCCGACCTGTCCAAGAGCGGCGGCATCACCGAGGTTCAGCGCATCGCGGCGGCGGCCTCGATGTGGAAGCTGCCGATCCATCCGCACAGCTCGATGACCGGCCTGAACCATGCCGTGTCGATCCACTTCCTGGCGTCGATCGACAATGGCGGTTACTTCGAGGCCGATCTCTCCGTGGCCAACAAGTTTCGCGATGAGCTGGGCAGCGCGCCGTGGGAGATCGGCAAGGACGGAAACGTCCGCCCGCTCGACAAGCCCGGCATCGGTGTCGAGATCGACGAGAAGTTCCTGATCGCCCATCCGGTCATCGAGGGGCCGGGGTACGTGTAAGACGAGCCACATGAGGAGACCTCGTAATGAGGAGTCTTCAATTAGTGCTCCCACGCATCCTGCTTGCCATAATTATCAGTGTGGGTTGTATTTCTGTCTGTTCGAGCAGCGAAGCTTAAGGCTTGAATTTAAGAGGGGGCTACCTTGGCATCTAGACGCGTGAACTTGGATGCGATGATCCCGCGCGAGGATTTTGGCCGGGAAGCGGATGAAGAGCTTACCATTGAGCTGATCCGCGACTTTCCTGTTTCAAATCTTGCGGAAGATTCTCCCATAAGACGCCAGCTAAGAAAGCCGGATTTTCAACGTGAGACGAATCATTGGTCGCCAGGGCAAGTTGTTTCATTAATTGCTAGTTTTGTGGATCAGGAGGTTGTTCCCTCTCTGATACTCTGGAAGTCACCTAACTTTATTTTTGTTATTGATGGCGCTCATCGTCTCAGCGCTCTACGCGCCTGGATGGAAGACGATTATGGCGACGGAGCAATTTCCCGAGCGTTCTATGGTGAAATTCCCGAAGAGCAGAAGCGGATAGCGAAGCGCACACGGTTGCTCGTCGAAAAGTCCATCGGCCGATTTTCGACGCTCAAGAGCTTGGTGGGAAGTAAGTCCGCAGAGAATCCGATCCAAGCCCGTCGTGCTGGGGCGCTGTTCACTCGACCCCTGCATTTGCAGTGGGTTGTTGGCTCTCAGTCGGTTGCAGAAACGTCCTTCTTTAAAATTAACAGCCAAGGCACGCCCCTCGACGAAGTCGAGGAAATGCTCATTAAGAATAGACGTAAGCCAATAGCAATTGGGGCAAGAGCAATATTAAGGGCAGGGTCTGGTCACAAATATTGGTCTGGTTTCACTGACAAGAATCAGTCGAAAATCGAAGAAGTAGCGGCAGATCTCTATAAGATTCTTTTTAAGCCCGAAACGCAGACGCCGTTGCGCACATTGGAGTTGCCGCTTGGTGGGGCAGCTTCTCCTGTAGATGCTCTGTCGGTCCTAATTGAGTTCCTGACGGTTGCGGGTACTCGCAATCAAACAACAATCAAGTCTATCTCTGAATACGATGATGATGAGTCGGGTGATGCAACAATTGACGTGCTGAAGAAGTCCGTTGATATCGCCAACAGGATTACAGGTGATGCCCCGGGAAGTTTGGGCCTTCATCCGGCCGTTTATTTCTACAACGAGCGGGGAAAGCACAGTCGCTTCCTGTTTCTTGGAATTTCCACCTTAATCGCAGACAAGGTGCGTAACAACGATAGCGATTGGTTCAAGAAGTTCTCGGCGGCAAGAGAAACTATTGAGAAGTTCTTGATGGAGAATAAGTCCCTTCTGGGCATTCTGCTTCAGAACATGGGTAAGCTCCAGCGCGTGCCCAAAATGCGTGACATGTTTAACTTTCTTGTGACCGAAGCTAACGCCGGCCGCTCCCTCTCCGCGGAAGCGCTAATTAGTCATCTTGGACTCAAGGGCCGCATCATCGACGTGAATGCAAAGCAGACTAGTCAGAGTTTTTCAGATGACACCAAGTCGATGGTATTTGTTCGTGCTGCAATAGAATCGGCGTTGAAGTGCCCAATCTGTAAGGGATTGCTCGACTTCTCGAAGTCAGGCTCCTACGACCATATCGTCAGAGTGAGGGATGGCGGTATCGGAACGCCTGAGAATGCCCAAATTGCTCACCCGTTCTGTAATACTTCGGTGAAGAACTAACTCGCGGCTATGAGATCGCTAGCCTTCTCCGCAATCGCGTTGGTCGCGGCGTAGGTGTTGCCCGACACCATGGTCGGCATGCACGACGCGTCGGCGACGCGCAGGCCTTCGAGGCCGATCACGCGCATGCTGAGCGGATCGACCACGGCCATAGGGTCGGTGCCGAGCTTGGCGGTGCCGACCGGGTGATAGGTCGTCGAGCCGGTGGCGCGGGCGTGCGCCATCCATTGCTCGTCGGTCTGCACCGCCGGTCCCGGCAGGTTCTCCTCGACCACGAAGCTGCTGAGCGGCGGCGTGGCGAGCAGCTTGCGCAGGTACTTCATCGCCGCCAGTAGCGCGTCGCGGTCATGCTGGACGGCGAGATAGTTGGGCTGGATCTCGGGCTTGGCCGTGGGATCGGCGGTGGTCGCCTTGACGTGGCCGGTGCTCTCGGGCCGGAGCTGCGAGACGCCCAGCGTCATGCCGGGCACGCGATCCAGTTCCGAGGTGCCGTAGCGGCCGGGCATGTAACTGGCCGGTGCGAAGTAGAGCTGCATGTCGGGCGTGGCGAGGCCTGGCCGCGTCTTGAAGTAGCCGCCGGCATGGCTGGGTGCGGCGGTCAGCAGGCCCTTGCGCGTGAAGGCATAGCGCAGCACCTCAGCTACCAGCGGCAGGCCGCGGCTCTTCTCGTTCAGCGAGCCCGCGCCCTTCACGAGCGCCGAGACGCGCACGGCATAGTGGTCGCGGAAGTTGCGGCCGACGCCCGGCAAAGCATGCTTCACCGCCACGCCGATCTCGTGCAGGTCGTCGGCGTTGCCGATGCCGGAGATCTGCAGCAGCTGCGGCGTGTTGATGGCGCCG
Organism: Reyranella humidisoli; assembly: GCF_019039055.1. Lineage (NCBI taxonomy): Bacteria > Pseudomonadati > Pseudomonadota > Alphaproteobacteria > Hyphomicrobiales > Reyranellaceae > Reyranella > Reyranella humidisoli. Next base: position 645,708 of record NZ_JAHOPB010000001.1, on the reverse strand, counting down.
CCGCTCAGGATCACGTCGCGGCGGGCACGGACCGACTTCGATTGGCCGTCCTGGCGATAGGTGATGCCGACGGCCTTCCTGCCCTCGAGATCGATGCGCTCGACCAGTGCGTGGGTGATGACCTTGAGGTTCGCGCGGCCCATCGCGGGGCGCAGATAGGCGTCGACCGGGCTCCAGCGCCGGCCGCCCTTCATCATGTTCTGGTAGAGCAGCGTGCCTTCCTGGTCGCCGCTGTTGTAGTCGGGCGAGCGCTTGAGCCCGAGCGCTTCGTTGGCATCCATGAAGGCGTCGCTCAGCACGTGCGGGTCGCGCTGGTCCTCGATGAACAGCGGACCGGAACGGCCGCGCGTCTCGTCGCTGCCGCCGACGCGGCTCTCGGCGCGCTTGAAGTAGGGCAGCAGGTCGTCCCACGACCAGCCGCGGCAGCCGAGCTGCGCCCAGGTGTCGTAGTCGGCCGACTGGCCGCGCACATAGAGATGGCCGTTGATCGAGCCCGAACCGCCCAGCACCTTGCCGCGCGGAAACCTTATCTTCCGACCGTCGATGTGCGGGCCGGGCGCGGTCTCATAGCCCCAGTTGAGATTCTCGTTGTAGACCGTCTTGTTGAAGCCGGCCGGCACCTTGATCCAGATATGGTTGTCCTTGCCGCCGGCCTCGATCACCGCGACCGTGTTCTTGCCCGAAGCCGACAGGCGATTGGCCAGCACGCAGCCCGCCGCGCCGGCACCCACGATGACGTAGTCGAACTCTTCCATTTGGTTCCTCCCCCTCTTGTGAAGGTGGCTTCTCGTTACGCGGCAACCACCAACGTCGAGGCCAGTTGGCGCACCGACTTCACCATCGCCATGGCGACCAGCTTGCCGGTCTTGCGGTTCTCCTCGCTGACGGCCACGTCCTCCAGGAATGTGAAGCGGCCGAACGTGCCCTTGGCTTCCAGCTCTACGATGTGCGTGGTGAGGGTGGGATCGGCCACGATGACGACGCGCGTCCTGTCGAGGCCGATTCCGGCAATGGCGGCCGCCGCCGAGATGTTGACGTTCTGCGGGTAGAGCCGCGCGCCCTCGCGCACCGGCCCGTCGAACACGGTGTGGGGCGCCGTGAGACCATCGAGATCGACCAGCGTCTCGGCGATCGTGCCCTTCCAGGCCGACGGGTCCTTGCGCACCGTGACAGTGACGCTCTCCAGCCCGCCGACCGCGGCGCTGCTCAATATGTCGAGTGCGCCGATGCCGGCCGAGGGCAGGATCAGGCGCCTGCCGCTGGCTTTTGCGGCCGCCAGCAAGCGATCGAACAGCGCCGTGTCCGTAAAAGCGCCGACGGAGGTAACAAGAAAATCCGCACCGTTCTCCAGCACGCGCTGCCCATGCGCGCGGACGGCCTCGTGTCCGGCGCATTCGGCCACGGCGTCGAACTTGTGGGCGAAGAACCGGTCGGGCTCGTGCGTCAGCACGCCTTCCGGCCGCGGCCGGCGCACCAGAACGGAGACCAGTTCGATGTTCTCGAGGCCAGCGGCTTCGACATGCTTGCCGATCGCACCGTAACCGATCAGGCCCAGTTTCACGATTTCACCTTCACGAGAGACGGGCCTCCACCCAGCGCGCCCAGGCAATGAGCTGGTCGTCGTCCCGCAGCGGCGCGATCAACTGCACCGACAGCGGCAGGCCGAACGGTCCGGCATTGAAGGGCAGGGCAATGCAGGGCGTGCCCAAAAGGGTCCAGAAGCGATTGAAGATCGGATCGCCGGTGTAGCCGAGACCCGCCGGTGCCTCGCCGCGGGCGGCAGGAGCGAGCAGGAAGTCGAAGCGTTCCCACACCTGTGTGAGATCGGCCAACGCCCGGCGCTTGCGCTTCCTGGCATCGGCGAGCTGGGCTGAGGTGACGCTGTCGCCCACCTCGAGGCTCGCTGTCAGGCTGGGCGACAGGAGATGGGGGAAGCGGGCACGTTCCGGCCCATAATGGTGGGTCGCCTCCTTGGTCATGACCCGGTTGTGCGCGGTGATGAGCGGCCCCCAGCTCTCTGGCATTTCCCAGTCGCGCACCTTGGCGCCGCCGGCCCGCAAGGTTCGGGCGGCAAGCTCGATGTTCTTCCTGTTGTACGGCTCGGCCTGGTCCCACCACAGGGTGCGGCACAAGCCGATGCGCGGCGCGTGGAGGGGCGGATCGGCCGGGGCATGGCCGTAGGCGGCGCGGATCAGTGCCAGGTCGTTGGCCGTGCGGGTGAAGAACCCCAGCGTGTCGAGGCTCTTCGCGTAGGTCTTGATGCCGGTCGTGTCGGCCCAGCCGAAGGTGCCCTTGTAGGCAACGATACCGTTGAAGGCGCCGGGACGGATCACCGAGCCCGAGGTCTGCGTGCCGTATCCGATCGGAACCATCGTATCGGCGACCGCGGCGGCCGAGCCCGAGGAGGAGCCGGCCGGTGTGTGGCGCAGGTTGTGCGGGTTGTGCGTCTTGCCGGCATGGGCGCCGGCGAATTCCGTCGTCACCGACTTGCCCAGCACGATGGCGCCGGCGTTCACGAGCTGCGTCACGCAGGCGGCGTCACGGCCCGCGACATGGTCGCGGTAGATCGGCGAGCCGCAGGTGGTCGGCAGGGTCTTCGTCGAGATGATGTCCTTCACGGCAAGCGGGATGCCGTGCAGCGGCCCCACGGGCCTGGCGCGCTTGTCGAGCATGTCGGCGCGCTTGCGGGCGCCGTCGGCGTCGAGCGCCTCCCAGGCGTGCACCTGTCCCTCGCGCAGATCGATCCGGTCGAGGCAGGCTTCGACGAGATCGCGCGCCTTCAGGCGCTTCTGCGACATGCGCAGGACCGCTTCGCTCGCCGACAGCTTGTTGGGCGATTTCGCCATGCGCTCGTTCCCCTTTCGATTCGTTGGGCGCATGATGACCGAGCCCCGCACGGAAAGGTAGCCGTTCATGCCCCAGGGTTTGCCGTTCAAGGTCCAGAAGCTCGGCCATGCGGTGGTGAACGTCGCCGACCTCGACCGGTCGCGGCGCTTCTATACCGACGTGCTGGGCTTCAGGATTTCCGACGTCTATCCCGGCTCCATGATGCCGGGCGGCATGGTGTTCCTGCGCTCCAACGGCGACCATCATTGCCTGGCGCTGGTCGGTGGCGCGCCTGCCACCGAGGCGAGCGCGCGCACGCTGCATCACCTGGCCTTCGAGCTGGCCACGCTCGACGAGGTGTTCCGTGCCCGCGATCACCTGAAGGCGCACGGCGTGGAGATCGTCTACCAGGGCCGCCGCCGCGCCGGCTGCCAGGTCTCGGTCGAGTTCCTCGATCCCGACGGCCACCATCTCGAACTCTACTGGGGCGTCGACCAGATCGGCTCCGGCGACCGTGCCCGGCCGGCCGAGGAATGGTGCCAGACCATGACCCTGGAGGATGCCGTACGCATTGCCCCGCCGGGCCAGGACACGACCCTGCACGATTCCGGGCTCAGGAGACTCGTGAACGACGCCTAGGCTGGCATGCCGCTTGCTGCCGGGAGCCCATAGTCGAGGAGGGCTCCATGGACATCGGTGTGTTCATTCCGATCGGAAACAATGGCTGGCTGATCTCCACCACGTCGCCGCAGTATATGCCGAGCTTCGATCTCAACCGGCAGATCGTTCAGAAGGCCGAGGGCTACGGGCTCGATTTTGCCCTGTCGATGATCAAGCTGCGCGGCTTCGGCGGCGAGAGCGAGTTCTGGGACCACAATCTCGAATCCTTCACCCTGATGGCGGGCCTCGCCGCCGTCACGGAGCGCATCCGGCTCTATGCCTCGGTCGCGGTGCTCACCATCCCGCCGGCCATCGTCGCGCGCATGGCCTCGACCATCGATTCGATCTCGCACGGCCGGTTCGGCGTGAACATCGTGTCGGGCTGGGCCAAGGACGAATACGAGCAGATGGGGCTGTGGCCGGGCGAAGCCTATTTCGGTTACCGCTACGACTACAGCACCGAGTTCGTCACGGTGATGAAGGAGCTCTGGGAGACCGGCACGTCCGATTTCAAGGGCAAGTATTTCCAGATGTCGGACTGCAAGCTCTCCCCGCGCCCCGGGACGCCGATCAAGATCGTCAGCGCCGGCCAGAGCCCGCGCGGCATGGAATTCGGCGCGACCTACTGCAACTACAACTTCACCCTGGGCAAGGGCGTGAACACGCCGACCGCCCATGCGCCGACCAACCAGCTGATGGTCGATGCCGCGGCCAAGACCGGCCGCGACGTCGGCAACTACGTGCTGATGATGGTGATCGCCGACGAGACCGACGAGAAGGCGATGGCCAAGTGGAAGCTTTACAACGAGGGCGCCGACATGGGCGCGATGGCGTGGATGTCGGGCCAGGCCGACGCCGATCCCAACGCGGACGATGGCGGCACGGCCAAGCGCATCTCCGCGCCCGAGGGCGCGATCAACTTCAACATGGGCACCCTCGTGGGCTCCTATGCGAGCATCGCGAAGATGCTCGACGAATGTGCCACTGTGCCCGGCACCAAGGGCATCATGCTGACCTTCGACGACTTCCTGGCCGGCATGGACCAGTTCGGCCAGCACATCCAGCCGCTGATGAAGTGCCGCAGCGACCGCCTGGTCAAAGCCGCCGCCTGAGCGCCGCTTCCGGCCGAACCTGCTACCATGGTCGGATGACGACCATGGAGAATCCCGAGCGCTGGCGGCAGCACGGGCCGATGTCGGAGCCCGGCCGCGGGCCGCTCGGTTTCGACCGATTGCCCGCCGATGTCGGCGCGCTCTGCCGCATCGTGCAGGGCGTGCTCCTCCATTCGGATTGGATCGCGGCCTACGGGGTCGACGCGGCGCAGTTGCGGACCGTGTCACGCGAGACCTTGCCGCTCGTCGACCGGCTGCGCCAGATCGCCGATCTCGATGGTGGCGTCTTGACGGCCGGGCGGCCGCCGGACCGGCGCGCCGTCGGCACCTGTCGCGACTATGCGTTGATGCTCTGCGGCATGCTGCGCCAGCAGGGCGTGCCGGCGCGCGTGCGCTGCGGGTTCGCGGCCTATTTCAGCGGGGAGTGGGAGGACCACTGGATCTGCGAGTATTGGCGCGAAGGACGCTGGCATCGCGCCGATGCCCAGCTCGATCCCGTCATCGCGCCGCGTCTCGGCATCGGGTTCGATCTCGCCGATCTGCCGGACGACATGTTCGTCACCGCCGGCGAGGCCTGGCGGCGCTGCCGGTCGGGCGAGGCCGACCCCGAGAGCTTCGGGCACGGCCAGCAGGCGAGCGGTCTGTGGTTCGTGCGGGTGAACGTCGTGCGCGACCTTCATTCGGTGAACGGTCGCGAGACGTCGGATTGGGATACGTGGCGGCAGGCGACGGCGGCGCATCACGTCCTGTCGGACGCCGAGTGTGGCGAGACGGACGGGATTGCCGCCCAGCCTGAGAGGGCTTCCGCCGCGCCGCGCCCGCCCTGGCTCGGGCGCTGATCCAGATCTCCCCCAGCGGCCGCGCCGGGCGGCCCGCCGGTCAGTGCTCCGGCTTGGCCGTGGGCGGGGCCGGAGCCGGCGTCGCCGCCGGCTTGGTGCCCATCCAGCCCTTCACCGTCTCGCGGAAGCGCTGCAAGGCGACGTAGAGGCCCGGGATCACGAAGATGCCGAGGAACGACGCGGCGATCATGCCGCCGAACACCGCGGTGCCGACGGCGCGCTGGGTGGCGGCACCCGCACCCGAGGAGATGACCAGCGGCACCAGACCCAGGATGAAGGCGAACGACGTCATCATGACGGCCCGGAACCGCAAGTTGGCCGCCGTCGTGGCCGCGGTCACGATGTCGGCTCCCTTCTCGCGTTCGGCCATCGCGAACTCGATGATCAGGATGGCGTTCTTGGCCGCGAGCGCGATCAGCACGACGATGCCGATCTGGGCGAAGATGTTGTTGTCGAGGCCGGAGACGAACAGCGCCGTCACCGCGCCGAACAGGCCGACGATGACCGACAGCAGGGCCGCGACCGGGATCGCCGTGCTCTCGTAGAGGCCGACCAGGAAGAGGTAGGCGAAGACGACGGCGAGGCCCAGGATGAACCCGGTCTGGCCGCTGGCCGCCTTCTCCTGGAGCGCCGTGCCCGTCCACTCGAAGCCGTAGCCGGCAGGCAGGGTGCGGGTCGCGAGCTTTTCCATGGCGGCGATGGCGTCGCCCGAGGAGTAGCCCGGCGCGGGCGCCCCGTTCACCACCACGGAGCGCAGGTTGTTGTAGCGGACGACCGAGGAGGGCGCGGTGACCATCTCGATGTTCGCCACTGCCTGCAGCGGCACGAGTTCGCCGCTCGCCGAACGCACGCGTATGCGGAACACGTCGTTCACCTTGCTGCGGTCGGCGGCCTCGGCCTGCACCTTCACCTGCCAGGTCCGGCCGAACAGGTTGAAGTCGTTGGTATAGGCGCCGCCAAGCGCGGTCTGCATGGCGGAGAAGATGTCGGCGATCGAGATGCCCAGTGCCTGGGCGCGCTCGCGGTCGAGCTTGAGATTGATCTGCGGCGTCGAGGCACTGTAGGTGGTGTAGACCCCGGCAAGCTCCGGCACTTCCTGCGCCGAGATCATCACGCCGCGTGCCACGGCGGCGAGGTCGGCCGGCGCGGCGCCGGCGAGCGACTGAACCACGAACTCGAAGCCCGACGAATTGCCCAGCCCCATGATGGGCGGCAGGTTGAAGGCAAAGACGTTGGCGGACGCGATCTGGCTGAACGCGGCGTTCAGCTCCTTCAGTGCATTGAACACCGAGAGAGAGGGGTCTTTCCTCTGGTCGAACGGCTTCAGCTCGACCACGACCAGCGCACGGTTGGGCAGCGCCAGGCCGTCGATCAGGCTGTAGCCCGAGACGGTGAAGACGCTCTGCTTCCACGGCCGGTTCGCGATGGTCTTCTCGACCTCCTCGACGGCCGCCAGCGTGCGGTTGGTCGAAGCCGCGTCGGGGAGCTGCACCTCGGCCATGAAGGCGCCCTGGTCCTCGTCGGGCAAGAAGCCCGAGGGCACCATGGAGCCGATGCCGCCGGTCGCGGCAGCGAAGCCCACGACCAGCAGGAGCGCCACGATCCCGCGCCGCGCCATCGGCGTCACGACCTTGGTGTAGCCGTCGCGAGTCTTGTCGATGCGGCTTTGCATCCAGCCCATGACGCCGGTCGGCTTCTTGCGATGCTTCAGGATCAGCGAGCAGAGCGCCGGCGACAGCGTGAGCGCGTTGATCGCGGAGATGATCATCGAGACCGACACGGCCACGGCGAACTGCGCGTAGAGCTGGCCGGAGATGCCGGGGATGAAGGCTGTCGGGATGAATACCGACAGCAGCACCAGCGTGATGGCGATGATCGGTCCGGTGACCTGGCCCATGGCCTTCTCGGTCGCCTGGGGGACCGTGAGCTCGGGCTCGTGTTCCAGGATGTGTTCGACCGCCTCGACCACGACGATGGCGTCGTCGACCACGATGCCGATGGCCAGCACCAGCGCCAGCAGCGAGATGGTGTTGGCCGAGTAGCCCAGCGCCAGCATGACGGCGAAGGTGCCGATCAGCGCGACCGGCACGGCGATGATGGGAATCAGCGTGGCGCGCAGGTTGCCGAGGAAGATGAAGACCACGATCGCCACGAGGACGAAGGCCTCGATCAGCGTGGAGATCACGCTTTTGATCGTGGCCTGCACGAACACGGTCGTGTCGTACATGACGTTGTAGGCGACATCCTCGGGGAAGCGCGGCTCCAGCGCCTTGATCGCGTCGCGCACGCCCTTGGCCGTGGCCAGGGCATTGGCGCCGGGGAGCTGGTAGATCTGGATACCGGCCGCGGCCTGGCCGTTGTAGCGGCCGAGCTGGTCGCTGGTTTTGGCGCCGAGCTCGACACGGGCGATGTCCTTGACCCGCACCAGCGCGCCGTCGGACTTGGCGCGCACCACGATGTTCTCGAACTCCTCGACCGTAACGAGGCGGCCCTGGGTGGTGATGTTGAGCTGGAAGCTGACATCGTCGAGCAATGGCGCCGCGCCCACCAGGCCGACGGCGGCCTGCACGTTCTGGCTTTGCACCGCCTGCACCACCTCGTTGGGGGTGATGTCGAGGCTCGCCATGCGCTCGAGGTTCAGCCAGATGCGCATCGAGTAGTCGAGCGCGCCGAACAGCGTGGCCTCGCCGACGCCCGGAACGCGCCGCAGCGTGTCGAGCAGGGTGATGGTCGCGAAGTTCGACAGGAACAGCGCGTCGCGCGAACCGTTCGGCGAATAGACGGCCACCACCTGCAGCAGCGCCGAGGACTGCTTCTTGGTGGTGACGCCGAGCCGCTGGACCTCGGGCGGCAGGAGCGCGATGGCCTGGTTGACCCGGTTGTTGACGTTGACGGTGTTGAGGTCGGGGTCGGAGCCGACCTCGAAGCTGACGCTGAGCGCGTAGCTGCCGTCGCCGCCCGACGTCGACTTCATGTAGATCATGCGCTCGACGCCGTTCACCTGCGCCTCGATGACCTGCGCCACGCTTTCCTCGACCGCCTGGGCCGAGGCGCCGGGATAGGTCGCGGTGACGCGGACCTGCGGCGGTACGATGTCGGGGAACTGCGCCACCGGCAGCGCCGTCATGGCGATGATGCCGGCGATGGTGATGACGGTGGAGATGACAAACGCCAGCCGCGGCCGGCGGATGAACAACGACGAGATCGTCATGACTTACTGCTTCTGCGTCGAGGCTGCGGGCGGCGCCACGGTGGGATTGACCGTCATGCCCGGCCGCACGCGCTGCTGGCCCTGGACGATGACCCTTTCGCCAGCTTGGAGGCCCGAGGTGATGGCGACCATGCCGTCTCGCGACACACCGGTCCTGACCCTCTTCTGCTCGACCACGTTCTTGTCGTTGACGACGAACAGATAGGCGCCGGTCTGGTCCTGGGCGATGGCGGCCTGCGGCACGGCGACCGCCGTCGGCACCGTCTCGCCCTCGATGATGACGCGCAGGGTCTGGCCGTCGGTCAACACGCCGCCCGTGTTGGGGAAGGTGGCGCGCACGATCTGGCCGTCGGTCTTGGCGTCGACCGTGTTGTCGATGAAGTCGATCTTGCCCTTTTCCTTGTAGATCGAGCCGTCGGCCAGCCGGATGCGCACGACGATGCCGTTCGGATCGGCGGCCTGCTCGCGGCGGGCGTCGAGCAGCTCACGCTGCGTCACGGGGAAGAGCACACGGATCGGATGCTCGCTGACGACGGTTGCCAGCACGCCCGAATCGGGGCTGACGAGGTTGCCCGGCGAGAAGGCGGCACGGCCGATGCGGCCGTCGATCGGCGACTTGATCTCGGTGTAGGACAGCTGCAGTTCGGCATCGCGGAGCTGGGCGCTGGCGTCCTCGACCTGGGCCTTGGCCTGGAGCTGCTCGGACAGGCGCTGGTCGTAGGTGACCTGGGTGCCGGTGTTGGTGCGCAGCAGCTCGGCGGCGCGCTTGAGCTGCATCTCGGCGTTTGCCAGCGCCGCCAGCGAGGCATCCCGCTGGGCCTTCTTCTGGTCGACCGCCGCCTGGTAGGTCTCGGGCTCGATGGTGAAGACGATCTGGTCCTTCTTGACCTGGTCGCCGTCGGCGAACTTGCGGGGCCCGAGGAAGCCCTTCACCCGGGCGCGCAGCTCGACCTTGTCGACGGCGGCGGCGCGGCCGATGAACTCGGCCTGGTCGGCGATCGGCTTCATCTCGGCGGGCTGGACGAGGACGGCCGGCGGCGGACCGCCTTGCTGGGCGAGCGCCGGTGTCATGCCGCAGGCGACCCAAAGCGCCGCAGCGACGAGCATCGATGCCGTCGAACGCCGGTTTCTCATCGTCATTTTCCCCGCTTAAATCTAGCGCCGGAAGAGTGCCTCAATTCCCCTGGATGGTCACGGCAATTCAGGCCGATTGGGCCTTGCAAGACAGCGTGTGATCGGAGAGGAGTCGGGGATGCAGGCGTTGCGATGGATGGCTCTCGTTTTCGCGGCGGTGTGCGCCGTCGCGCCATTGCACGCCTCGGCTCAGACGCAGCCTACGGTTCAGGCTCCGGCGCAGGGTCCGGGCCAGGCGGCCCCTGCCCAGGCGCCAGGCTCGGCGCAGCGCAGCAGCTTCGCCAATCCCGCCGAGTACGACAGCTACATGGCGGCACTGAACACGAAGGATCCCGCGCGCAAGGCGCAGGCGATGGAAGTGTTCATCGCGTGGTATCCCGGCAGCATCCTGCGGTTCGAGGCGCACGAACAGGCGATCTCGGCGTGGCAGGCCGCCAACCAGCCGGCCAAGGCCGACGTGCTGGTCGCCCGCCTGCTGCAGGTCGATCCCGACAATGTGCGCGCGCTTGCCAACCGGGCCTATGTGGGACGCCTCAAGGCCTCCGGAGGCGAGGCCGCGGCGCTCGCCGGCGCGGTGACGGCCTCGCAGCGCGGCCTCGCCGTGATGCCAAAGTGGCAGAAGCCGGCGCTGCTCGACGACGAGGGCTTCGCGAAGGTGAAGGAGCAGCTCGCCGGCATCTTCAACGGCGTGCTGGGCTTCGCGGCGTTGCAGGAGAAGGACTACGACAAGGCGCGCGTATTCTATCGCGAGGCGGTCGCGGCCGACCCCACCAATCTTCAGGATGTCTATCAGTACGCCGTCGTGCAGCTCGAAGGCTCGCCGGTCGATGCGCTGGGCTTCTGGTACGGCGCCCGCGCGATCGCCATCGCGAAGGCGGCGAAGAACGATTCGGCCGCGCAGGACATCGACCGCTATGTTCGCTCGCGCTATCGCGTCTATCGCGGCAGCGAGGAGGGATGGGACGCGATCGTGACGCGGGTGGCGAACGAAACCGCGCCGCCGGCCAACTTCAAGAGATCGATCCCGCGCGCCATGACGCCGCCGGAACAGGCGCTGCAGGTGCTGGAGGACAACGAGGTCAACAAACTCACCCCGGCACAGTGGGTTCTCGTGTTGCGTCACCGCGATGTCAGCCCGGCCAACAAGCGCGCGGCCGAGGCGGTGTGGAAGGCGATCGGCGAGAGGCAGGCCGCCTCGCGGCTCAAGCTCATGTTCAAGGTGATCTCGGTCACGCCCGAGCGCATCGAAGGCGCGATCACCGACGAGGCGCAGGCCGGCAATCTCGTCGACATCGAGGTCACGACGTCGCGTCCGCTGAACCCGCCGCCGTCGGTGGGCACGAAGATCGCGATGTTCGGCACGCTGAGCGACTACCGCACGCAACCGTTCATGTTCCGCTTCGTCCGCGCCGAACTCGCACCGGAATCGATGCCGGTCGCCGGCGGACAGTGCGCCGATCCGCGGCCGCAGATGTGCACCAAGGATTATCGGCCCGCCTGCGGGCAGTTGCGCGACGGCTCACGCAAGACCTACAGCAACGCCTGCACCGCGTGCACCGACCCGCAGGTCGTGGCCCAGGGCGCGGGCGCCTGCCCGTAAGGACTTTCGCCTGCGGCCGAGCTTTGCTCGGCCTAGTGAGCCATCAACAGCGGCACGCGGCAGGATGAGATGACCTTGCCGGTCGCGCCGCCGAGGCCGAGGAAGCTCAGCACCTGGCCGCGGCCGTAGGCGCCCATCACCAGCAGGTCGGCGCCCTTGCCGTGCGTGTAGTCGAGCAGGGCGCGGCCGCGTGCACGGCCCGACACAGCGCCGGGATCGATCGCGTCGATGACGGTCTTGATGCCGTGGCGGCCGAGGTTGCGCGCGAGGTACGAGGCGCCGACATCGTCGGCCTTCGAGCCGACGACCAGCAGCGTCACGCTGTTGGCCTTCGCGAGGAACGGCAGGGAGTATTCGACGGCGCGGGCGGCCTGGAAGCTGCCGTTCCATGCCACGACGATCGAGCCGAAGCCGCCGCTGCCGGCGTTCGGCGGCGCGATCATGACGGCGCGGGCGCATTCATGGATGGCGGCCTCGACGGTGGCGGGCGCCACGTTCTCGGGATCGGAGCCGGGACGGCCGAGCACCACCAGGTCCGAGCAGCGGCCCATCGCGACCAGCGTGTCGAGCGTCGCGGTCTCGGCGGCGGTATAGGTCGAGCCCGCCAGACCACCGAGCACTTCCTTGTACGCGCTCTCGGACGCCTTGCTGCGCTCCTCGAGCCGGTCGTCATCGAGGTTCATGATCAGGGGCATCGCCTCGCCGCTCATGGCGAGACCGCCGACGGCGCCGCCGGCCGGACCGACCGGGAGGTGCAGCGCGTCCACGCTGGCGTCGAAGATCGAGGCGACCCGGGCGGCGAGCCGGAACGACATCGCGGCATCGGGACCGCCCTCGGACACGGCCAGAATCGACTTCATCATGTGAACATTCCCCCAACGGATCTCTTCAGGACGCGCGATTAAGAAGCGGCAGCGCGTCCGGTGCAAGCCAAGTCTTTCGGCCGGCGGCTTTGGCCGCCGTTCACATGTCAGCTTCGCGCCGCTTGCGCGAGACCGGTCATCAGGTCGGCCGCGCCGCTCAACTCCTGTCCGGCCTTGCGGGCGCCCTGAAGCACCTCTTCGAGGGAGCGGCCATTGGCCAGCGACGCGGCGCCCCAGAGAAGCGCCGAGCGCATGCCGCTCTTGCAGAAGGCGACGACCCGGCCGTCGCCGCCCGCCAGCAGATCGGCGAGGGCGCGCACCTGGTCGGGCGTCGCGCGCGGACCGGAGAAGGGCAGGTCGAGGAATTGCAGTCCGGCTGCCTCGGCGGCCGCCCGCAGGTCGGCGGTCCTTGGCTGGCCGTACAAGGCCTCGCCGTCGGGCCGGTTGTTCACCACGGCGGTGAAGCCCGCGCCGGCGATCTCCTTCATGTCGGCTGGCGTGAGTTGGCCCGACACGGACACATTGTCGTCCACGGGGAGAAGGGAAAGGCTCATGTCGACAACTCGCGTTTGCGGATCCAGTGAATGAAGGGCAGGGCCAGCAGCACCATCCAGAGCTTGCCCATGATCTGCCCGGCCACATAGTCGAGGCTGCCGAAGGCCAGCCACAGGAACAGGACGCTGTCGGCCACCAGCCCGACGACGCTGCTGGCCAGCACCGCCAGGACCAGGCCGCGCGACTGCAGCGGCGTGTAGACGGCGAAGTCGGCGAGTTCGGAGAGCAGGAAGGCGGCGGTCGAGGCGACGAGAAGCTGAGGCGGCGCGACGGCGCCCGACAGGGCCGCGCCGGCCACGATGGCCCCCAGGGTGACGCCGCGACCCAGGCGCCGCTGCACGAGATCACGAAGGACCAGCGCCAGGCCGATCATCAGCACGCCCGACGGCGCCATCAGCGGCTTGGCCCCTGGGCCCCACGGCCAGACCGGCACCAGGCACGGACCCTGCGGCACGCAGACGGTTCCGACATGCCCGATCATCCAGTTGGCGAGCGGGATGCAGGCGACGAAAGCCAGGAAGTAGGCGAGGCCTTCGATCTTGGCCTGCTTGGACGAAATCATGCCCGCGCTCCTAGCAGGTCTGTTGCGCCACTGGAACCCAGGGGAACCCGCCCGCACTGGTTGCGTTCAAGAGTACACAATTCAGGAGTATTTCATGCAGCCCATCGCCCGCCGCTCTGTCCTGTTCGGCGTTGCCGCCCTGTCGGTTCTTCCGGCCGGCGCCGCGTTCGCCGTCAACGCGCTACCCGACGCCCGTTTCGTGGGCTTCGCCCAGGAGTTCAACGACTTCGAGATCGCCTCGGGCCGCCTCGCGCTCGCCAAGTCGACGAACGAGAACGTCCGCGGTTTCGCGGCCCGCATGGTCGCGGACCAGACCGAGGCCGCGCAGTACCTCAGCAAGTCGCGCCAGGAGGCCGGCGTCTCGTACGCGCCCGATCCGAGCAACGCGCCGGGCTGGACCGCGACCCTGCAGCGGCTGAACGTGCTGGAAGGCGTCGAATTCGACACCTCCTACGCCAACGCCCAACTGGCTGCGCACATCGATGCCAACGCGCAGTATGGCGCCTATTCGCAGGACGGCGGCAACGGTGCGCTGCGCCGCTATGCCCAGGGCCAGCTTCCGAAGATCCAGCAGAACCTGACCGGCGCCCGTCAGCTCGCGGGCGGCCGCTAACCTCTCTCAGAGCGAGGATTTTCCCTCGCGCCAGGCCACGAAGCCCCGCTTGCGAAGTGCGCAGGCGGGGCATTCGCCGCACCCGTATCCCCAGTCATTTCGCGGACCGCGTACGCTGTCGTAGCAGGTATGGGTGTGCTCCAGGACCAGCTCGACGAGCGGATTGCCGCCCAGCGCGTTCGCCAGCCCCCAGGTCTCGGCCTTGTCGAGCCACATCAGCGGTGTGTGCAGCACGAAGGCGCGATCCATTCCGAGGTTGAGCGTGACCTGCAGCGCTTTGATCGTGTTGTCGCGGCAGTCCGGATAGCCCGAGAAATCCGTCTCGCACATGCCGCCCACCAGGTTGCGGATGTTTCGCCGCCACGCGACGGCCGCGGCGAAGGTGAAGAACAGCAGGTTGCGGCCGGGCACGAAGCTGTTGGGCAGGCCGTCCTTTTCCATCGCGAAGGCGACGTCGCGCGTCAGCGAGGTTTCGCTGATCTGGCCCAGCACGCCCATGTCGATGAAATGGTCCTCGCCCAGCCGGTCGGCCCACTGAGGGAAGCGGCGCCTGACCTCGTCGAGAACGATAAGCCTTTGATCCAGCTCGATTCGATGCCTCTGGCGGTAGTCAAAAGCCACCGTCTCGACATGCGTGAATCGCTCTAGCGCCCAGGCCAGACACGTGGTGGAATCCTGACCGCCGGAGAAGAGGACGAGGGCTGACCGAGCATCGTTCATGAGGGGCTTTATCGCCCGCAACCTCCCTTCGCGCCACAGCGTTGGCTTGTTTACCAGTCCTGCAACCACGGAGGGAGGAACCGATGTTCGTCTCCGATATCCTGTCGCGTAAGGGCGGTCTCGTTTTCACGGTCACGCCGGGCACCACGGTCGGCCAGATCTCCCAGCAGCTGAGCACGCGTCGCATCGGGTCTGTGCTGATTCTCGATTCCGACGATTCGGTCGCCGGCATCGTCTCCGAGCGCGACCTCGTGCACGCCTTCGCCAGGCACGGCGCCGCCGCCCTGGATCTCGAGGCCCGCGCCGTCATGACCCGCGATGTCGTGACCTGCGATCCCGACGATTCGATCGACCATGTCATGCAGCTCATGACGCGCGGTCGATTCCGTCACCTGCCGGTTGTGCGTCACGGCGAACTGCTGGGCCTCGTCTCCATCGGCGACGTCGTGAAGACGCGTCTCGAAGAGGCCCGTCAAGAGACCGAGGCGCTGCGGGCCTACATCGTCGCCGGCTAATGGCAACGCTTAAGTGCGGATTCCACCAAGTACTGCTGCCTGCGGCGCGTGTCCCTGCGCCCGGGGGCGGGTGATAGACCACTAATACGGATTCGGCCGGACAAGGTAGATTTCTTGCCATGATCGCGAGAGGCGCGCGCGGCGTACATCCCCTACAAGACGTTCGAAGGTTCCCTGGCGGTCCTTTCAACGAACCGCCAGGACCCTGAGGCTTGCTGCATCGGCAGGATCGCCCGCGTTCAGCCGTACACGTCCTTCAGCACCCGACGGTCGCGTGCCAGAGTTTCGAGCACCACTTGCGGCCCGTCGATCTGCAGTGGAATGCGCAGCTTGCGCGCCTCGGCGTGCATGGCCTCGTTCCCGGCAATCGACAGCAGCGCTGCCGTCGCCTTGTCGGTGAAGGCTTTATCGGCAGTTGCGGCGGACCATACCGCAAAGCTGAAAGCAAACGCTGCCTTGGGGTCGCCCACGATCTCGGCAAAGGTCGGAACATTGGGCAGTTCGGGCGCCCGCTCGGCGCCAAAGGTGGCGAGGAACCGCAACTTATCCTTGGCAGAAGCCTTCTCGTTGTAAGTCAGGGCCCAGTCAGTACCAAAGTGCGCGAGGTCGGCCTTGCCGCTCAATAACAAGGCGGCAGCGGAGGCCCAGCTATTCGACGGTTGCATCGTGAAGGAGATGCCTGTGCGCTTCTTGACCATGTCCAATAAAAGGCGCTCAGATCCACCCTCGGGCATCGTTAATGCCGAACTCTTCGAGGCGTTGGACATACCCTGCCAGTCTTTCAGCGCCGAGTCCTCGCGAACAGCGATAGCTAGTGACATGCCACGGGTGAGCTTGGCGACTGGCCTGAGGTCGGCCAGCAGCTTGTCGCCCTCGAATTCCCACCTAGCCAGTATATCCGGACAATTTATCAGAAGCGTGCGGCTGTCGGGCTTCGAGCGGATAGTCTCCCGCGTCCCAAGCTTGCCACCGTCGCCTGCCACAAAATCGATGACGACCGGCATTCCCATCGCTTTGGTGAAAGGCCCTTGGATGAGTTGAAATAATTGGCCGACCTGACCGCCTTGTCCCCAAGGCACGATCACCCTGATGCTGTCCGCGGCGAGTGCGCCGCGGTTAATCATGAAACTGCCCGCAACGGCGGCTCCCAGTTTCAATGCAGTTCTGCGGCTGGTCATGGCGTTTCTTTCTGGTCATTTCGCTCTGGTCATGGAGGGGTGCGGCCCGGGTACGAGAAACCCGACTGGCCTAAACCGACATTCTCCAGATGAACCCCAAGAGTGGGGCGAAAGCTAGCATTCTGCCTGGTTCCGGGGAAGCCATGAGCGGCCTGTGCGGTTTTCCCGGCGCCCCTGGCAGCGTCCACCGTCCAAAACGAGCTTTGATCCATCGATTTGCCCCTTTCCCTCGTAATTCAGACGCACTCCTCCCATGGTGACAACGCATCCGCCCCGTTCAGTCCTACGTCGGAGCTGGCCGTCTTCGCAGCCCGTCGATCAGCCGCAGCATTTTCTCGAACAGTTCCTTCGGCACCGCGACCTCGGTCATCTGGAAGACGGCGTAGCGGGCGTGGCGCACGACCTTGGCACCGATCTTGATCAGCTTCTCCCGCAGGCTGGTCAGCGACCGCTGCGCAACCGCCTCGGGTAGCGCCAGGGTCCGCATGAAGTTGGCGAGATTGTAGGCCAGCACGTGCAACTGGAGACGCACCGCATTGGCGGCGAACGAGCAACATGACAGCCGCGTCCACTTGATCGCGTTCTTGCCTTCCTTGATCCATTGCTCGCACGTCCCGCGCTTGTTGTAGAAGGCGACGACCCGTTCCACTGGTCGGGACAGATTGGTGACGATAAAGCTGACGAGGGGATAAAGCTCACCGGTGCCACTCGACCTTGGCGACGACGCGTCGTGGCATCGCCCAGCTCTGCGCCTGATAGCGGAAGCTGGCGTAGTATCGTCGGATCGTGATCGGCGGGCGACCAACAGGGCGCTTGAGCAGGTAGCCGATGCGCTCCTGGAGGATGCGGTTGGCGGGCAGCCGGATCGTGTACTTGTAGCCTTCGGCCTCCAGGAACTCGTAGACCTCGGGGTTGGCGAAGGCGGTATCGGCGCGGAAGTAGCGCCGGCGGTCACGCTCCCGTTAGCGGGCCACGACTGGTTCGAGCACCGCTTTCCAGCCGTCTGCCGAATGGACGTTGCCGGGGCGCAATGCAGAACGCTCCAGATCGCCGAACCGATCAAACAAATGGATTCGGATCGGCTCAGTTCAATGGTTCATCCGGGAAATGCGGGTTAAGTTCGCAGTCGATCTCCGCTAGGGTCCCGGCCGGACCCTGGGCGGAGAAGGCATGTCATTACCCCTGCAAGGCAAGGTCGCGCTGGTGACGGGCGCGGGCAAGAATATCGGCCGCGCGATCGCGCTGACCCTGGCGCGCGATGGCGCGTCGATCGTGGTCAACGGCCGGTCGGACAAGGCGGCGGTCGATTCCGTCGTGGCGGAGATCGAGGCGTCCGGCGGCAAGGCGATGGCCGCGATGGGCGACGTGTCCGATCCCGCCGTGCCACCCCGCCTCGCGGCCGAGGCGGCCGCGAAGTTCGGCGGCGTCGACATCCTTGTGAGCAACGCCGGCCTGCGCCGCCAGACTTCTTTCCTCGACATGTCGTTCGACGAGTGGCGGGAGATCATGTCGGTCGCGCTCGACGGCGCGTTCCTTCTGGGCAAGGCGATCGTGCCGCAGATGGTGGCGCGCGGCGGCGGCGCCTTCGTGGCGCTGTCGGGCATCTCCACGCATGTCGGCACACCCAACCGCTGCCACGTCTCGGCGTCGAAGTCGGGACTGGAAGGGCTGATGCGGGCGCTGGCGGTAGAATTGGCGCCCCACAGGATCACCTGCAACGCCCTGGCGCCGGGCGCCATCGATACGACGCGCGGAGCGGCCGCCGGCGCGGCGCCGCCCAATCGCGTGAACCGGCCCATTCCGCTCAAGCGCTTCGGCACGGTCGAGGAGATCGCAGCGATGGTGCGCCTGCTGGTCGGACCGGAAGGCACCTTCATCACCGGCCAGACCATCCATGTGAACGGCGGTGAGTTCCTGACATGAGGAACCTGATCACCGACGTGGCCGGCGTGCTGGTCGGCAACGCCCAGGACATGCGCGCGGCCACGGGCGCCACAGTCGCGATCTTCGAGGAGGGCGCGATCGCCAGCATCTCGACCTTGGGCGGCGCACCGGGCGATCGCATGGCCACCTCGCTCGAACCCGAGGCGGTGGGGCAGGCGATCGACGCCGTCGTGCTGTCGGGCGGTTCGGTCTACGGGCTCGACGCCGCAGGCGGTGCGTCGGCCGTGCTGTGCCAGCGCGGACAGGGGCGCACGTTCGGCGGCCTCGCCATTCCCGTCGCGGTGCAGGCGATCCTGTTCGACCTGATCAACGGCGGCGAAAAGGACTGGATGCGCGAGCCGGTGAAGCACAAGCCGCCCTACTGGGATCTCGGCCGCGATGCGGCGCTGGTGGCATCGCACGAATTCGCGCTGGGCACCGCAGGCGCGGGCGTCGGCGCGACGACGGCCGGCCTGAAGGGCGGGCTGGGCTCGACCAGCGCGAAGACAAGCCAGGGCTTCACGGTCGGCGCGCTCGTCGCGGTGAATGCGGTGGGTGCGGCGACGATCGGCAGCGGCCCGCATTTCTGGGCCGGCGCCTATGAGCAGGGCAACGAATTCGGCGGCCTGGGCTGGCCCGCGAAGCTGCCCGACGATGCGCTCAGGATGCGTTTCAAGGGACAGCCGCTGCCGGTGACAGCGACCACCATCGCCCTGGTCGCCACCGACGCGACGCTCACCAAGGCGGAGTGCAAGCGTCTCGCCATCATGGCCAATGACGGGCTCTCGAAGTCGTTGCGGCCGGTGCATGCGCCCAACGACGGCGACACGGTGTTCGCGGCGGCGACCGGCCGTGCGGGCCCGGGGGGCAATCCGCCGATCCTGACGGAACTGGGCACGGTCGCGGCCGACTGTCTGGCGCGGGCGGTGGCGCGGGGCGTCTACGAGGCGACGGCGCTGCCGTTTCCCGGCGCCGTGCCCGACTGGAAGACGAAGTTCGGAGGCAGGCGCTAATGAGCTACCTGATCGTCTTCGTGGGCGCGGGCATCGGTGGCGCGGCGCGCCACGGCATGAACATCTGGGTGGCGCGGCTGCTGGGCTCGCACTTCCCGTGGCACACGCTGGTCATCAACATCCTGGGCTCGATCGTAATGGGCCTGATCACCGGCTGGTTCGCCGAACGGATCGGCGCAGCCGGGCACCTTCGTCTGTTCCTCGCCACCGGCATCATGGGCGGCTTTACGACCTTCTCCGCCTTCTCGCTCGATGCGATGCTCCTGTGGGAGCGGCATGAGTATCTGATGGCGGCGCTCTATGTCGGCGGCTCGGTCGCCGGCGCCATCGCGGGCCTGGCCGCCGCGCTCTGGATCATGGGCAAGGCGCTGGCGTGAGCCAGCCGAACACCTTCGACGTCGTCGTGCTGGGCGGCGGCGCCGCGGGGCTGATGTGCGCGATGCGGGCGGGCCAGCGCGGACGCAAGGTGCTGCTGCTCGACCATGCCGAGAAGGTCGGCAAGAAGATCCTGATCTCGGGCGGCGGGCGCTGCAACTTCACCAATCTCGACGCGCGGCCGGAGGCGTTCCTCTCGGCCAACCCGCATTTCTGCAAATCGGCGCTGGCACGTTACACGCAGCACGATTTCATCGAGCTGGTGAACCGGCACCGCATCGCCTGGCACGAGAAGACGCTGGGCCAGCTCTTCTGCGACGGCTCGGCGCGTCAGATCGTGGCGATGCTGCTCGACGAATGCGCGGCCGTGGGCGTCGACGTGCGGGTCGCGCACAAGGTCACGCGCGTGGAGAAGTCGGATCGCTTCACCGTCGCCACGGACCATGGCGATTTCTCCGCCGCGTCGGTCGTGCTGGCGACGGGTGGCTTGTCGATCCCCAAGATGGGCGCGAGCGGCTTCGCGCACGAGGTGGCGCGTCACTTCAAATTGCGCGTCACGGACACGCGGCCGGCGCTGGTGCCGCTCACGCTGCCCGTGCCCGAGATCAGCGGCGTGGCCCTCGACGTCGAGGCGCGCTGCGGCCGCGCACGCTTCCGCGAGGCGCTGCTGTTCACCCATCGCGGGCTGTCGGGGCCGGCGATCCTGCAGGTTTCGTCCTACTGGAAGCCCGGTCAGGAGATCGTGGTCGACCTGCTGCCCGATCTCGATGCGGCGTCGCTGCTGAAGGAGCGCAAGCGGACACGACCCAAGGCCGAGTTGCGCACGATCCTCGCGGAAATCCTGCCGCAGCGGCTGGCGCAAAGCCTGGCGACCGAAGGCACCATGGCGGGCCAGCGCGACCGCGATCTCGAAACGCTCGCGAACCGGCTCAAGCTCTGGACGTTCGTGCCGGGCGGAACCGAGGGCTACGCCAAGGCCGAAGTCACGCTGGGCGGCATCGATACCGACGGGCTCTCGTCGAAGACGATGGAGGCGAAGAAGGTCCCCGGCCTCTACGCGATCGGCGAGGCGGTCGACGTCACCGGCTGGCTGGGCGGCTACAACTTTCAGTGGGCCTGGTCGAGCGGCTGGGTGGCGGGCGAGGCGGCCTGACCCGGCTTGTTGACCGTGATGCCCTTGTCAGTTCAAGTGAGCACGGGGCGCAGTTGTGAGCTGCGCGGAGGATTGAAATGACCGCAACACGGTATGCTGACCTGTACATGGCCAAGCTGACGACTGCCGAGAAGGCGGTTGCGGGTGTTCCCGATGGGGCGACGGTTTCCCTCGGCATGGCGATCGGCCAGCCGCCGGCCTTGCTGGCGGCACTTGCCGCCCGGCTGCGGTCCAACGATCTCAAGCGCATTCGACTCTATTACAAGATCGCCATGGAGCCGTTGGCCAAGTCGCTGCTGGCCGAGGATGTGATCGAGAAGGTCGACGCCCACAGCTTCTTCATTGGCGGTCCCGACCACGAGATCATCAAGCGCCAGGTCAAGACTGGCCTCAAGCTGCTGAGCTTCGTTCCCGTCAACTTCAGCCAGATTCCCCGCCTGTTCGAGGAAATCATCGCGCTCGACACCTTCGTGGTGACCGTCTCGCCGATGGACGGCGGCGGGTTTTTCTCGCTGGGGACGAACAACGACTTCGCCTCGACCGCCGCACGGCGATGCAAGCGCCTGATCGTCGAGGTCAATCGCAACATGCCGCGGGTGTTCGGGCAGTCGCAGGTTCATGTGAGTGAAGTGGCCGCGATCGTTGAGAATCACGTGCCGCTGATCGAAGCGGGTGTCGCCGAACCATCACCCGAGGGACGCGCCATCGGTGCTCTGGTCGCGCCCATGGTGCCGAACGGCGCCACGATCCAGCTCGGCATCGGCAAGATACCCTCCGGTGTTGCCATGGCCCTGGAGAAACATTCGGACCTTGGCATCCATACCGAGCTGTTCTCGCCGGCCATGGCTGACCTGGTACAGAAGGGCGTCATCACCGGCGCGCGCAAGACGCTCCACCCCGGCAAGCACGTCTTCACCGTGGCCTTCGGCACGACCGACTCCTACGCCTTCATGAACGATAACAGCGCCTTCGAGAGCTACGCCTCGTCCTACGTGAACGACATCCGGGTCATCGCGCAGCACGACGACTTCATCTCGGTCAATACGGCGATCGAGATCGACCTCTACGGGCAGGTCAACGCCGAGTTCATCGGCGAGCATGAGTACAGCGGCTCGGGTGGCCAGTTCGACTTCGTGAAGGGCGCCTCGCTGGCGAAGCGTGGCAAGTCGATCATCGCGATCCAGTCGACGGCGCGAAAGGGAACGGTCTCCAGTATCGTGCCCAAGGTCGCGATGGTGACCGACCTTCGCATGGACGTGGAATGGGTGGTCACCGAACACGGTGCGGTGAACCTGCGGGGCAAGTCGACCAAGGAACGCGCGCTGGCGTTGATCGGGATTGCCGATCCGTCCTTCCGCGACGAGCTGATGTCGGCGGCCCGCAAAGTCACATTGATCTGAGGGTTGATCGCATGCCGCTGATCCGCACGACGCTTGCCGACAAGATCGGCACCATTGCGTTCGACCATGACGACAAGCGCAACGCCCTCGGCGCCGATCTGATCGCCGAGGTCATCGCGGCTCTGGATTCGTTCAAGGCAGACGGTGCCCGCGTGGTGGTGCTGCGCAGCGCCTCCGGTGGCAAGGTCTGGTCGGCCGGCCACGATGTCGGCGAGCTGCCGAGGGCGGATGTCGATCCGCTGCCCTATAGCGATCCGCTCGAACAGTTGCTGCGGGCGGTCAAGGCCTTTCCGGCGCCGGTGATCGCCATGGTCCACGGTTCCGCATGGGGCGGCGCGTGCGATCTGGTCATGGCCTGCGACCTGGTGATGGGTGACGAAACCTGCGCCTTCGCGATCACGCCTGCCAAGCTCGGGTTGCCGTACAATGTGGCCGGAATTCTCAACTTCATGAGCCGCCTGCCGCTCACTGTGGTGAAGGAGATGTTCTTCTCGGCGAATCTCATTTCGGCCGAACGGGCGGAGCGCGTCGGTATCGTCAATCAAGTCGTGCCGGCGGCGTCGCTCGAGGCGGAAACCTATGCGATGGCGAGGACGATCGCGTCGCGCTCCTCCAAGGCGATTGCCGCGTCCAAGGAGGCCATCCGCGTGTTGAGCGAATCGGTGCCGATCAACCCGGCTACCTACGAGTACCTCCATGGCCTGCGCCGGGACGTTTATTTCGGCCCCGACTACCATGAGGGCACGGCGGCGTTCCTGGAGAAACGTGCTCCCAAGTTCTGAGCCGGTGCTGGTCCGGCCAGGAGATGGTCATCTTCGCGTGAGCGCGGTCGATCGGATGGATGGCCGCGAGACCGTCTGACCGTGGCGGTCAGTGACCCAGGTAACTCTTTCTCAAGTCGGGATCGCGCGCGAGGTCAGCGGCGCTGCCTGAGAGGGCGATGCGGCCGTTCTCCAGCACATAGGCGCGGTGGGCGATCGCGAGCGACTGCACGACATTCTGCTCGACCAGCAGGATCGCGAGGCCCTCCCGGTTGAGCTGGCCGATCAGGCCGAACATCTCCTCGACCAGGAGCGGCGATAGGCCGAGCGAGGGCTCGTCGAGGATCAGCAGCCGGGGCTCGCTCATCAGCCCGCGGCCGATCGCCAGCATCTGCTGTTCGCCGCCCGACAGCGTCCCGGCCGATTGGGTCAATCGCTCGCGCAGGCGCGGGAAGGTTCCGAGCACGCGCTCCAGGTTGGTGGTGCGGTTGGGCTTGCCGCGGCGATAGCTGCCGAGTTCGAGATTGTCGCGCACCGACAGGTTGGGAAAGACGCGGCGGCCTTCCGGCACCTGCACCAGACCCGCTTCGACGATGTGCATGGAGGAGGCGCCCGTGATCTCCTCGCCCTCGAAGCGGATCGAGCCGCCGAACGGGCGGTAGAGGCCGGAAACATTGTTGTTGAGCGTCGACTTGCCGGCGCCGTTGCTGCC
Source organism: Reyranella humidisoli (assembly GCF_019039055.1). Taxonomy (NCBI): domain Bacteria; kingdom Pseudomonadati; phylum Pseudomonadota; class Alphaproteobacteria; order Hyphomicrobiales; family Reyranellaceae; genus Reyranella; species Reyranella humidisoli. The sequence goes on along the minus strand of NZ_JAHOPB010000001.1, from coordinate 621,983 downwards.
CAGCAGGGCCACGATCTCGCCCGCGCCCACGGTGAGGTCGACGCCGCGCAGCACCTCGATGGGGCCGTAGCCCGCGCGCAGGCCCGCGATCTCAAGCACGCAGGACCTCCCTCGCGCCGTCATCGGCGCGCGAGGTCACGGTCTCACGCACGGAGCACCTTCGCGGCACCGTGGCCGAGATAGGCTTCGATGACTTCCTCGTTGTCGGCGATGGCGGCCGGCGTGCCCTCGGCGATCATGCGGCCCTGGTTCAGCACGTAGACGCGTTCGGCGAGCGAGGTCACCGCCTGCATGACGTGCTCGATCAGCAGGATGGTGACGCCCGCTTCGCGGATGTTGCGGATGACGCCCACGATCTCGACGATCTCGGTCGGATTGAGTCCAGCCATCACCTCGTCGAGCAGGAGCAGCCGCGGTCCGGTCGCCAGGGCGCGCGCCAGTTCGAGCCGCTTGCGGCCGGCGACGGTGAGGTCGGCGCCGCGCTGGTCGAGCTGGTCCTTCATGCCGACCAGCGCGGCCACCGCCTCGGCTTCGCGCGCGGCGAGCCGGCGGTCGGCCGTGTGCAGATAGGCGCCGACCATGATGTTCTCGCGCACGCTGATGCCCGCGAAGGGCTGCGTGATCTGAAAGGTGCGGACCATGCCGGCGGCGCAGATGCGGTGCGGCGCGAGGCCGGTGATGGGCCTGCCCTCGAAGGAAACCGTGCCGGCGTCGGGCCGGTGGAAGCCCGCGATGGCCGCGAACAGCGTGGTCTTGCCGGCGCCGTTCGGCCCGATCAGGCCCACGATCTCGCCGCGGGCCACGTCGAGCGAGGCGCGATCCACGGCTTTAAGGCCGCCGAAGCTCTTGGAGACCTCGCGCACCTCAAGCATGGCGCGGCTTTCGGCGGAACAGGCTCATCAGCCCGTCGGGCAGCCGCGCCACGATCAGGATCAGCATGACGCCGTACACGATGAGGCTCAGCGGCTGGACGTTCTTGAGGGCCGGTACGACGCTGGCCAGCCAGCGCGTCACTTCGTTGATGCCCATCAGGGTGAAGGAGCCGATCAGCGGCCCGAAGATCGTGCCCGCGCCGCCGACCATGCTGACCAGCAGCATCTCGACCGACTTGTCGACGCCGAAGGCGATGCCGGGATCGATGTAGAGATACTTCTGGGCGTAGAAGGTGCCGCCGGCCGCGCACATCGCGCCGGACAGGGTGAGCACCTTCACCTTCTCGGCGAACACGTCGATGCCAAGCGCCCGCGCCGCGTCCTCGTTCTCGCGGATCGCCACCAGCCGCGCGCCGAAGCGGCTGCGCGTGAGCTGCCACGCGATCAGCAGCGAGACGATGCAGAGCAGCAGCGCGAGATAGTAGATCCAGATCGGGTCCTTGAACTGGAAGTTGATCGGCCGCGGGTCGGCCTTGATCAGCATGCCGAGCCCGCCCTTGGTGAAAGGCACCGAGTTGGCGAGGATGCGGAAGACCTCGGCAAAGGCCAGGGTGATCAGCGCGAAGTAGGAGCCACGCAGGCCCGCCCGGAACGAGAGCACGGCGATCATCCAGCCGACCGCGCCGCCGGCTGCCATGGCGGCCACCCAGGCGAGCCAGGGATTCCAGCCATAGGTCACCTGCAGGATGGTCGAGGTGTAGGCGCCGGTGCCGAAGAACACGACATGGCCGAACGAGGTCTGGCCCGCGAAGCCACCAGCGATGTTCCACGATTGCCCAATGAAGGCGGTGAAGAAGACAAGCATGCCGATCGTGACGAGGTAGTTCGGCACCAGCAGCGGATAAGCCAGGGCGGCGGCGAGCCCGAGGACGCAGAGGAGCACAGGGCGGCTCACGCCTTGCTCCCGAACAGGCCGGTCGGCTTCAGCAGCAGGATCAGGATGAAGATCAGCGAGATCCCGATCTGGCCGAGCTGCTCGCCCAGGAAAAGCCCGCCGAGCGATTCGGTGATGCCGATGATGAAGCCGCCGACCGCCGCACCCGCGAAGCTGCCCATGCCGCCCAGCACGACGATGGTGAAGGCCACGAGCACGAAGGCGTGGCCCGACGACGGCGTCACGTAATAGGTCGGCATCAGAAGGCAGGCGGCCGCGCCCAGGCATGCGATGCCGATGCCGTAGGACACGGCAAAGACGTTCTCGACGTCGATGCCGACCAGCCGCGCGCCCTGCCTCTCCTTGGCGACGGCGCGGATCGCCTTGCCCATGTCGCTGCGCGCCATGTAGAGGCCGAGCGCCGCGCAGAGCACCAGCGAGGCGGCGAACGAGATGATCTTGGGCAGCGGCAGGAAGGCCGCGCCGATCTCGACGAAGGTGCCGGCATAGGGCACGTCGATGGTCTGCGTGTCGCCGCCGAAGAACAGCAGCGCGACATTGTCGATCACGATCGAGAGGCCCAGCGTGATCAGCAGGATGTTCTCGTCGCGGCCGTGATTGTAGCGGCCGATCAGCAGCCGGTAGAGCACGAACCCGAAACCGAAGGCGCCGGCGATCACGACCGGCAGGGCGGCATAAGGATCGATGCCGATCAGCCGCCAGAGATAGAAGACCGCATACATGGCCAGCATCAGCAGGCTGCCATGCGCGAAGTTGATGATGTGCAGCACGCCGTAGATCAGCGTCAGCCCGACGGCCACCAGCACATAGATACCGCCGGCCAGAAGGCCGTTCAGGATACCCGCAAAGAGAAAAGCGGGATCGAACACGTCCCTCAGTTTCTTTCGGCTTCGGGTCTACCCCTCATCCTGAGGAGGCCCGAAGGGCCGTCTCGAAGGATGGGCAGCAGACGCGGTGCTCGTCCCCACCCTTCGAGACGCTCACTGCGTTCGCTCCTCAGGGTAAGGTCTTTGTTGGGAAACTCGACGCGATTCAATATCACCCGGAAGCCCTTAGAGCTTCGGCTTGGGGAATACCGCCTTGGCCGAGGCGAACGCCTCGGGCGCGATCACCTCGATCTCGCCCTTGAGCGACTGCATGGTCGCCGGCCGGCCGCCCTCGTTCTGTCCGTTGACGAATTTGGTCGGTCCGTAGGGCATCAGCTCGGCCTTGAAGGTCGAGGCCGCCAGCGCCGCGATGAGCTTCTCCTTGTCGGCCGAGCCCGCCTTCTCCAGCGCATCGGCCAGCAGCATGACGTTGCTGTAGGTGAGATAGACCTCGAAGGTGAACAGCGCGCCCGTGGCCTCGACGCGCTTCTTCAGCGCCTGGGCCTGCGGGCTCTTCGGGTTGTACCAGTGGTTCACGTCCATCATGTACTGGGAGACGTCGGGCATCTCCTTGACGAACTTGTAGTTGAAGCCGCCGCCCAGGATCGAGAAGAAGCCCGCGACGTTCACCTTCTGCTGGTAGAGCGTGCGCGCCAGCAGCATGTATTCGTTGCCGTAGTTCGACATCATGACGATGTCGGGCGCCAGCGAGCGGATGCGCAGCGCGATGTTGTCGAAGTTGCGCGTCGGATTGTCGTGGGCGATCAGCTCTTTCGCCGCGATGCCAATCGAGGGCAGCTTGCCCGCCACCAGCTTGGCCGTGCCGGTGCCGAACTCACCCGATTCGTGGACGATGACCGCGGTCTTGGCGACGCCGTTGGCCGCCTTGTTCAGCGCACCCAGCGAGGCGATGCCGTCGTCGACGCAGACGCCAAAGCCCGGCTTGAGGCGGAATACGTTCTTGAGGCCGCGGCTCATCAGCAGGTCGGAGGCGCCGACATCCACGAGGAACGGCGTGCCGTACTTGGCGGCCGCCTGGCTGGCGGCGATGCCGACGGGGCTCTGGAAGCAGCCGATATAGGCCGCCACGCCCTGTTCGTTCATCTTCTCGACTTCGCTGACGCCGACCTCGACCTTGGACTGGCTGTCGCCCAGCAGCGCCTCGAGCCGGGCGCCGCCCATCGCCTTGATGCCGCCCGCCTTGTTCACGTCCTCGATCGCCATCGCGCCGCCCAGCCGGCTCTGCTGGCCGTTATAGGCGACGAAGCCGGTGACGGGATGGATCATGCCGACCTTCACGGCGGCGGGCTGCGCGCCGACAAGGGAAGGGGCGGCGATCGCTCCGGTGGCCAATGCCGTGCTGCCGGCGAGAAAGGTCCGGCGTGAAACCGCAGACGTGCGTTGCTTGGTCATGAAAACCTCCCGGCAATCAACGAGCGAAGATCGAGCGTATGTCGGCAACCCTGTCCAGTACCAGAATCTTCTTCCGCATTTCGTCGGCAACTTCGTGAGGCAACATCCGTGCCGTCAGCGAGAAGTACTTTCCGGTGAGCTCGTCGCGCGAATAGGGATCCTGGTCGTCGCCGCGATTGGCCTCGACGGCCGAAGTGAGTGTGCGGCCGTCGCGCAGCCGGAGATCGACGCGGGCCGGCCGGAACTGCGGCAGCCGGGCGGTCATCGCCTTGTCCTCGACGACGAACACGCGCTTGGCCAACGCCTGCACGCGCTCGTCGCGCAGCGCGTCCCAGGTGAAGTTCTCCACACGCGAGGAGCCGCGCACCAGACGCGTGGCGACGGCGAAGGGCACCGAGAACTTGCCGGCCAGCGTGTTGCGCGGGGACTGGTCGTCGAGTTCGGCGGCGTAGAGATAGCTCGCGACATCCACGCGCTCGACCGAGTCCGCCGCGACGGCCTGTTTCGCGAGCAGGATGTCGAGCGCGTCCAGCGCGCCGTGATTGTAGCGGCAGCAGGAATGGAGCTTGAAATAGTTCTGGTCGATCTGCCAGTCGCGGCCGAGCCCGTCGATCATCCGCGCCGTGTCGAACCGCTCGGACACGACCTTGCCGAACACGCTGGAGAGCCCGTCGCGTTCGCCGATAAAGCCGGCCTCGACGAGATCGATCGCCATCAGCGCCATGCGATTGGAGATTCCGGCATAGGCGTTCCGCACCGTACCGCCTTCCAGCATGGTGCGCTTGGACGAGGCGAGGGTGAGCGATGAAGCGACATTGATCGTCTCGCGGATTTGCGCGGCGTCGTAGCCCAGCAGCTTGGCCACGGCGACGGCGGCGCCGACCGTTCCCCAGGTCCCGTGCGGGTGCATGTCGGGTCGCATCGCGGCGGCGATGCCTATACGCGCGCCGACCTCGTAGCCCAGGATCAGCGCTTCCATCACGGCCTTGCCGGACAGGCCGTTGATCTCGGCCAGGGCCCAGACCGCCGGCAACGCATGGATCGAGGGATGGCCCTTGGCGAAGCGATTGCCCTCGTCCATCTCGAGGAATGTGCCGGCGGTGCCATTGAGGAACGCGGCGGCGGCCGACACGGCTGTCTTGCCGGTACCCATCACCGAGGCCTCGCCGACCGGGCTGACGGTCAGCTTGGCGGTGAGGGCCTGCATCTCGGGCTCGGCCGCGCCGCCCACGATGGCGCCGATCGTGTCGAGGACGACATAGGTCGTCTGCTCGACCGTGGCCGGCTTCAGGGACTCCAGACGGAAGCCCGCAATGAACTCCGCGAGCGTATCGAGCCAGAACTGGGTCACGCGAATCAGCCCATCATCGTTTCGCGATAGTGCTTCGCCACCTCGCCGGGCGTCGCATGCCAGACATTGCCGAAGCGCTCGACGCGGCGCAGGGCCTCGTCGAGATACTTGATGCGATGCGCCATGCCCATCAGCCAGGGATGGATCGACAGGTTGAACACCTGGCCGCCCTCGTGATGCAGCAGCTCGAAGGCGTCGCCTACGATGTCGGGATAGCGCGTGGTGTTGATGCGCCTCAGCCAGAGCTGCTGCACGTCGTCCCATTCCGGCTGGTTGGGCAGCGAGACGAACTTGCGGCCCTCGCCGACATGCATCGGATAGGGCTGGTCGTCGTTGGGCCAGTCGAGGACATAGTCGAGGCCGGCGTCGGCCAGCAGCTTCGGCGTGCGCTGGCTTTCGCCGAATTCCTGGCCGAGCCAGCCCCGCGGCGCCGTGCCCGAGGCCTTCTCGAGGGCGGCGAGCGAGGTCGCGATCTCCTGCTTCTCCTCGGCCTCGCTCATCTTCGAGCTGATCATGCGGTTTGCCGAGACGCCGTGGCCGATGATCTCGTAGTTCCGCTTGCGGAACTGCTCCATCAGGAAGGGATAGCGCTCCGCCGCCATGGCATTGACCGCGACGCCGGCCCGGATCTGGTAGCGGTCGAGTACGTCGAGGACGCGGAAGATGCCGGTGCGGTTCCCGTACTCGCGCTGCGTCCAGGTCCGGTAGTCGGGATGATATGTCCCGAACTCGCCCGTGAAGCGGCTGTCCTTCACGATGCCGTCGGGCGGCAGCAGCTCGTAATATTCGAGATGCAGAACGACGTAGAAGGCTACGCGCGCGTTGCGCGGCCAGTTGAGTTTCGGTCGCTTCGGATAGGGCGAGAAGTCGTACCAGGGATTGTCCATCCCGGCGGGCAGGGGCGGCGGGTTCTTGGAAACGGGGGCGCTCATGTCAGGCGTCCTTTCCGAGATGCTGCTGGTAGGGTTTAAGCCCGTTCGCGACGTACCAGTCGTGGATTTCCTCGGCGGTGCAGACCCAGGCATCCTTGTGCTGGCGGATATAGGACAGCGCGCGGTCGAGATGCTTCAGCCGGTGCGGTGCGCCCATCATGTAGGGGTGGAGCGCGAGGCACATGACGCGGCCGTTCTCGCCGCCCTCGCGATAGACCGTGTCGAAATGGTCGATGATCATCTGGGCGAACTCCTCCGCTTCGACCGGCTGGCGGTAGATCATCGCGTCGTTGAGATCCATCGAATAGGGAACATGGATCAGCGGACCGTGTTTCGTGGCGAGCGGCGTCGGCTGGTCGTCGTGATAGAAGTCGCAGAAATAGTCGAGGCCGGCTTCCTTCACGAGATCGGGCGTGTTCAGCGTGTTGGACACGGCCGGCGAGAACCAGCCGCGCAGCTTGCGGCCGGTGAGGCGCAGATGCGTTGCCTTGCTGTGCTCGATGACCTCGCGCTCCTCCTGCTCGCTGTAGCCCCAGTGGTAGCGCGTGTTGAAGTAGCCATGGCTCATGTATTCCCAGCGGCGGGCTTCCATCGCTTCCAGGATCTCGGGGTACATCTCGATCACCGACATCGAGAGCGAGACGGTGCAGCGGATGCTGTGCTTGTCGAGCACCTCGAACATGCGCCACAGGCCGACCCGGTTGCCGTAGTCGCGGCCGCCATAGCCCAGCACGTCGGGATGCGGCATGCGCGGCCACGGATTGCGCACGCGGACCTCGGCCGGGATGTATTCGTAATGCTCGATGTTGGGGCAGACCCAGACCGCGACCCGCGCGCCGTTGGGCCAGGAAAGCTTCGGTCGGCCGACAATGGGGGAATAGCCGAAACGGTAGGGGTCCATCCGGGGGGCTTTCTTTCCTTGGTTGGCGCGCTGTGGTTGGCATGGGGAGTGCAACACGGGTTGCGTCGCACTTCAACGCCCACCATCCTGTTCGCATGGCGGATAACATGCGCTTCGCGCTCAACGATACGCTCGTGGACGTCCCCGGCCTCTCGCCGATGACGACCCTGCTCGACTGGCTGCGCGACCATCGCGGCCTGCGCGGGACCAAGGAAGGCTGCGCCGAAGGCGATTGCGGCGCCTGCACCGTGGTGCTGGAGCGCGACGGCCGCCGTGAGGCGATCAATTCCTGCATCGTTCTGCTGGGACAGGTCGACGGCCAGTCGGTGCGCACGGTCGAGGGTCTGCGCGGCGCCGAGGGCGCGCCGCATCCCGTCCAAACGGCGATGGCCGAAGCCGATGCGACGCAATGCGGCTTCTGCACGCCGGGCTTCGTGATGTCGGCGCTGGCCTTCGCGAGCGGCGGCAACACCGCCGACACGGGATCGATCCACGATGCGCTGGCCGGCAATCTCTGCCGCTGCACGGGCTATCGGCCGATCGTCGAGGCGATGACGCGGATCGCAGGACTGGCCGTCGAACCGCCGCCGGCGGCGCCTGCGATCCTCGCACGGCCGGCGTCCGTCGTGTTCGACGGCGCCTTCTTCGCGCCGCGCACGCTCGATGAACTCCTCGATCTGCGCGCGGCGCATCCCGACGCGCTGCTGCTGGCCGGCGCCACCGATCTCGGCCTGCTGGCGAGCCGTGCGCGCAAGCCGCCGAAGCAAGTGATCCATCTCCGGCACGTGCCCGAGCTGGCGGCGATCTCCACGACCGACGACAAGGTCACCATCGGCGCGGCGGCGACCTATGCGGCGGCGACGTCCACCCTCGTTGAGGCCTTTCCCGCGCTGCGTTCCTATCTGTCGCGGCTGGGCTCGCGGCAGATCCGCAACATGGGCACGATCGGCGGCAATATCGGCACGGCCTCGCCGATCGGCGACATGCCGCCGGTCCTGCTGGCGCTGGAGGCGAGCCTGACCCTGGTCTCGAAGCGGGGCACGCGCGAAATCCCGCTCGACGACTTCTTCCTCTACTATCGCAAGACCGCGCTGGCGCCGGACGAGATCATCCAGAGTATTTCCATGCCGCGTCTGTGGGAGGGCGAAAGCTTTCATTGCGACAAGGTGAGCAAGCGCCGCGACCAGGATATCTCGACCGTCGCGGGCGCCTACCGCGTGCGAATCCGCAATGGAAAGATCGAGGATGCGCGGCTGGCGTTCGGCGGCATGGCGGCGACGCCGCGCCGGGCGCGCGCGGCCGAGGCGGCCTTGCTCAAGGACGGCTTTGCAGCCGCAATTGCCGCCGTCGGAGAGGATTTCAAGCCGGTCGATGACTGGCGCGGCTCGGCCGACTATCGCCTACAGGTCGCGGCCAACCTGTTGCGCCGGCTGGAACTGCGCCTCGCCGATCCGCAGCGGGTGCTCGAGGTCGAGGCGCTGTGAGCGCGCAGGTCCACAAGGCGCGGCGCCACGACAGCGCGCTGAAGCACGTCACGGGGCAGGCGCTGTATATCGACGACATGCCCGAACCGCCCGACACGCTGCACGGTGCATTGGTGCTGAGTACCATCGCCTGCGGGAAACTCGTGAAAGTCGACATCGCCGTGGCGTCGAAGATGCCCGGCGTAGTCGCGGTGCTTGGCCCGACGGACATTCCCGGCAAGAACGACGTTGCGGCCATCGGCCAGAACGAACCGTTGTTCGCCGTCGACCGGATCGAGTTCGCGGGCCAGACGCTGGCGATGGTCGTCGCGGAAACGCTCGATGCGGCGCGTGCCGCTGTCGAGAAAGTCGTCGTCGAGATCGAGGCCGAAGAACCGATCCTCGACATCGCGACGGCGCTGGAACGAAAGGCCTATGTGCAGGCGCCGTCGACGGTGCTGCGCGGCGATCCCGATGCGGCGTTGGCAAGTGCACCGCATCGGCTCGAAGCCGAGTTCAGCGTCGGCGGGCAGGAGCATTTCTATCTCGAAGGCCAGATCGCCTTCGCGCTGCCAGGCGAGGACGGCGACATCACGGTCCATTCCTCGACCCAGCATCCGACCGAGGTGCAGCATATCTGCGCGCGGCTGCTCGGGTGCGACTTTAACCGCGTGACGGCGGTGGTGCGCCGCCTGGGCGGCGGCTTCGGCGGCAAGGAGAGCAACGCCTCCTGGGTCGCAGCCGCAGCAGCGGTCGCGGCGAACCATACCGGCCGGCCGGTGAAGCTCAGGTTGCCGCGTGAGGTCGACATGGTGGCGACCGGCAAGCGTCACGGTTTCGACTATCGCTACACGGTGGGCTTCGACGACGAGGGTCGCGTGCGGGCGCTCGACGCCGTGCTGGCGGCCGATGCCGGCTGGAGCCTCGATCTCACGCCGGGGGTCGTGGCGCGCGCGCTCACCCATACCGACAACGCCTACTGGATCCCGCACTTCCGCGCCGTCGGCTATGCCTGCCGCACCAACAAGCAGTCGAACACCGCCTTCCGCGGCTTCGGCGGGCCGCAGGGTGTGGTGATCATGGAGGATGCGCTCGACCGTATCGCACTCCATCTCGGCCGCGATCCCGTCGAGGTGCGGGCGCTCAACTTCTATGCCGAGGGGCGGGACGAGACGCCCTACGGCCAGAAGGTCGACGAGAACCATCTGGCGCGCTGCTGGGCCGAGGTGAAGAAAGGCGGCGAGATCGAACGGCGGCGTGCCGAGATCGACGCCTTCAATGCGGCGAACCCCGTGCTGAAACGCGGGCTGGGACTCTTCCCGCTGAAGTTCGGCATCTCCTTCAACCTGCCACACATGAACCAGGCCGGTGCGCTGGTGCATGTCTATACCGATGGCTCGATTCGCCTGAACCACGGCGGCACCGAGATGGGGCAGGGGCTGTTCATCAAGGTCGCGCAGATCGTGGCCGAGGTGTTCAAGGTCGACATCGACCGCATCCGGCCGTCCGCGACCTCGACCGCCGAAGTGCCCAACACCTCGCCGACCGCGGCCTCGACGGGGACGGATCTCAATGGCTGGGCTGCGTGGGAGGCCGCGAACACGATCCGCCAGCGCATGGTGGCCTATGCCGCCGAACATTTCGGCGTGGCGGAGGCCGACATCGAATTCGCCGACGGCACCGTGCGCATCGCAAAGCCCGGCAGCAACCAGGTGCTGAGCTTCGCCGAACTCGCGAAGCTCTGCTGGCTGGGGCGAGTCTCGCTGTCCTCGACCGGCTATTACAAGACGCCGAAGATCCATTGGGATCCCGTGGCGATGCGTGGCCGGCCGTTCTTCTACTTCTCCTTCGGTGCGGCGATGGCCGAGGTCGCGATCGACACGCTGACCGGCGAGAGCCGCGTGCTGCGCGCCGATCTGGTGCAGGACTGTGGCGAATCGCTCAATCCCGCCATCGACCTTGGCCAGATCGAGGGCGCCTTTGTGCAGGGACAGGGCTGGCTCACCTGCGAGGAATTGTGGTGGGACGCGCGGGGGCGCCTGCGCACGACCGGGCCTTCGACCTACAAGATCCCTGGCAGCCGCGACGTGCCGCCGGTTTTCAACGTGACGCTGCTCGACAATGCGCCCTCGCGCGAGGCGACGATCTTCCGCTCCAAGGCGGTGGGCGAGCCGCCGCTGATGCTGGCGACGGCCGTATGGACCGCGCTCAAGGACGCGATCGGCGCGGTGGGTGGCCGGAATGCGGCGGTGCGTCTCGACGCGCCGGCTACGCCCGAGCGCGTCCTCGCGGCGGTCGAGCGGGCTCGGCAGGGGCGTGAGCAGAGCGTGACGAGGAACGGCTGACTGTCCGCCTCGCCTTGCGGGATGTCGGACTCGCTGCCCCGTAAATCGATGGATATGGTGTCGCCCGATTTCGCCGATTTCGGGAGGACAAGATGGACGTACGTATGGATGGCCGGGTGGCCGTGATCACCGGCGCGAGCACCGGCCTGGGCCTCGCCATGGCCAAGGAGTTCGCTGCGTCGGGCGCGTCGGTAGCGCTGCTGGCCCGCAAGGCCGACGCGCTCGCCGCGGCCAAGGCCGAGGTGCAGAAGGCGGCGGGCAAGGCCAACATCAAGATCGAGGCCTATTCCTGCGACGTCTCGAAGGCCGCGCCCATCGCCGACACGGTCAAGCAGATCGAGGCCGATTTCGGCAAGATCGACATCGTCGTGAACAACGCCGGCATCAGCCATGCCAAGTCGTTCGAGACCGTGACCGACGAGGACTGGCAGGGCGACCTCGATCTCAAGCTGTTCGCCGCCATCCGTCTCAGCCGCGCGACGATCCCCGGCATGCGCGCGCGCAAGTGGGGCCGCATCGTCAACGTGCTGAACATCGGCGCCAAGGCCCCGACCGCCAACTCGACGCCGACCAGCGTCAGCCGCGCCGCCGGCCTCGCGCTCACCAAGGCGATGAGCCAGGAACTCGCCAAGGACAATATCCTCGTCAACGCGATGCTGGTCGGCCTGATCGAGAGCGACCAGTGGCAGCGCCGTCACAAGACCGCGGCGGGCGAGGGCAAGACCTACGAGGAATTCCTCGCCGGCATGGCCAAGGGCCGCATCCCGCTGGGCCGCATGGGCAAGGCCGAGGAATTCGCCCGCATGGCCTGCTTCCTCTGCTCCGATGCCGGCTCCTTCATCACCGGCGTCGCGATCAACGTCGACGGCGGCGCAAGCCCGGTGGTGTGACGCATCGGTCGCTTCCCCTTTGCGGCGTCCGCAAAGGGGAAGTGCCCTCGTCTTACGAGGGCGATGGGGTCATGCCCCCTCCGTCGCTGAAGACAGCGACACCTCCCCATTTGAATGGAGAGGAGGATTGATTGCCTAACGCCTGTTCCCTGGCGGCGTCACGTTCCAGTGGCGGCGCAGCTCGTCGAGATCGTGCTCGACCCAGTCCCAGACGCTCCACTGCGGATCGAAGATATCGGCCGTCATCTCCGCGCCACGGGCCCAGGCGTGCCAGAACTCGTCGGGATCGAGGCCGCCTTTGCCCGCGTGACCCACGTCGTTCATCTGCTCGCCGAAGTGAAAGAAGAAGATCACCGGCAGGATGTGGCCGCTCATCGGATTGATCGGATGCATGCCGGCCGTGAAGGTCGACACCAGTAGTTCGCCGCGGGCGCTGGTGTCGTAGCCCGAGATCACGTGGGTGGAATCGTGCGCCGTGCCGAAGGCGGCGTTCAGCGCCATCGGATCGCCGGGGAAGGGATAGCCGTTCGCCTTGTCGAAGTCCCACAGCGCCTTGCCGAACGTGTTCTGTGGCAGCCCGCCCAGCGCCTCGTAGCGCGCGACCAGGTCGGGATCGGCATTGGCGCCTTCGTAGGGCCGGATCCAGACGTTGGGATCGAGACCCTCCGAGGGGCGGCTGAGCACGCTGTCGAAGTTCTTGCGCCACATGTCGGCGGTGGCCCAGGCGAGATGGCCGGAGGCCGCCTCGACGAGATCGGTGAGATAGTCGGCCTCGATGTCGAGGGCGCGGGAATATTCCAGCACACGCTTCAGCTTGCCGTGGTCGAGCGAGCCGTCGACCATCGCCATGATGGCGAGGTACTTCACCGCCTCCTCGGCGAGCGTGCGATCCTTCAGGACCTCGACGAGATCGGCCGGTTCGGAAGCGGGCAGCGTGCCGAGATCGACCAGCCCGTGGCGGCGCAGGAGATAGTGCGCGGCCGCCCGGATGCTCGCCGTGTCGGCGTAGGTGATCGTGCGCCCGCCGGCCAGCGCCACCTGGCGCATGGCGCCCAGGATGGCGTCGCTTTCGCGAGAGCCGACGGCACGCACGGACGTTAGCGCAGCGGCTCGAGGATGCTTACATAGTTGGCGACCGCCGCGCCGCCCATGTTGAACACGCCGCCGAGCTTCGCCTTCGGCAGTTGCAGCCCTTCCGGCGCGGTGCCGGCGAGCTGCATCGCGGCCATCACGTGCATCGAGACGCCGGTGGCGCCGACCGGATGGCCCTTGGCCTTGAGGCCGCCGGAGACGTTGACCGGCAGCTTGCCGTCGCGCTCGACCCAGCCTTCGAGGATGGCGCGCTCGCCTTCGCCCGGCGCGGTGAGGCCCATCGCCTCGTATTCGATCAGTTCGGCCGAGGTGAAGCAGTCGTGGCTCTCGACGAAGGAGAGGTCGAGCAGGTCGAGATGCGCCGACTTCAGCGCCTGCTGCCAGGCGAGCTGCGGGCCCTCGAACTTGATGATGTCGCGCTTGCTCATCGGCAGGAAGTCGTTGACGTGCTCGGCCGCGCGGAAGGCGATCGCCTGCTTCATGCCCAGCGCCGTGCCGACGTCCGTCAGGATCACCGCCGCCGCTCCGTCGGTGACGGGCGAGCAGTCGGTGCGTTTCAGCGGGCCAGCGACGAACGGGTTCTTGTCGGACGGCGTGCGGCAGAAATCGTAGGCGAATTCCTTCTGGAAGTGCGCGTACGGGTTCTTGGCGCCGTTCTTGTGCGCCTTGACCGCGATCCGGGCGAGCGCATCGGACTTGTCGCCGTAGCGCTGGAAGTAGGCCGAGGTGATCTTGCCGAAGATGCCGGCGAAGCCCGCCTCGATGTTGGCTTCCTCCGCGACGTAGGAGGCCTTGATCAGCACCTCGCCGGCCTGCGTCGAGTTGAGCTCGGTCATCTTCTCGACGCCGACGACCAGCACGAAGCGTGCCTTGCCGGCGGCCAGCGTATTGAGGCCCATGTGGATCGCCGCCGAGCCGGTGGCGCAGGCATTCTCGACCCTGGTCGAGGGCTTGAAGCGCAGGTCGGGATGGGCCTGCAGCGGCAGCGAGGAGTGGAACTCCTGGCGCACGAAGCCGCCGTTCATGTTGCCGACATAGATGACGTCGACGTCCCTGGGCTCGATGCCGGCGTGGGCGATCGCCTCGGACGCCGCCTTGACGATCAGCGACTCGCTGGTCTCGCCATCGAGCTTGCCGAATTTGCCGTGGGACCAACCGACGATGCACGCGGTCATGGAACTCTCCTTGGTTCGTGGCGGCGACCCTAGACGCGGCCGTGCGGCGGGTCGAGGGCGCCATTCTGTGCATATACACTTATATCGCAGGCTGCCCGGCGCAAGAGCCTTGGCGCGGCCTGCCCGACGCCCAAATTCCGCCGCGCGGCGGGTATTGACTGGCTGCTTCAACGGGAGCCTCACTGGCACATGGCCGATACCTCTCAGACGCAAGAGCCTTCGACGCCGCGCTGGCCCTGGATTCTGGGTGGCCTGGTGGGGGGATTCTTCCTGCTCGCCGCCGGCCTCGGACTGGGCTGGTACCTCTTCTACCGCCCGATCGTGAACGTGGCCGTCCAGCTTCCCGCACCGCTGGCGCCGCCGGCACCGGCCGGTCCAGATGCAGCCCAGGTGAAGGCGCTGGAAGAGCAGATCGAGAAGCAGAAGGCCGCGAACAAGCAGATCGAGGACCAGATCGCGACGCTCAAGGATCGCCTGCGCGCCGACGTCTGTACGGCCAAGGACCCCGCCGGCAAGACGCCGCCCGCATCGACACCCGCGCCGCCCGGTCAGAAGACCTGAATTGAAGACCTAAACGTAACAAAAGAATCGTTGCTCTATACAAGAGCTGGCGCCACTCTGCCCTGACAGTGCAATAGGTTGGGCGGGGAAGCGTGAGGCTGGCTGTTAATCGATGGCAAGGCGCGGCATTGACGGCCGTCTTGGCCGTTCTGACGAGCGCCTGCGACCTCCGACGGGCTCCGGTACTGGACCCGAAGGGCCCGATCGCCCTCGCCGAGCGCGATCTGCTGTTCGACGCATTCTACGTGATGATGCTGGTGATTGTTCCGATCATCATCCTCACCCTGTGGTTCGCCTGGAAATACCGCGCCACCAACACCGAGGCCAAGTACACGCCGACCTGGGCCAATTCGGTCAAGCTCGACGCCATCACCTGGCTGATCCCGACCGTCATCGTGATCGCCGTCGCGGTGCTGCTGTGGCGCAGCACCCATCGCCTCGATCCTTACCGCCCGCTGGAATCCAAGGAGCCGCCGTTCGACGTCCAGGTCGTGGCCCAGGACTGGAAGTGGCTGTTCATCTATCCGGAGCAGGGCATCGCCGTGGTGAACCAGCTCGCCTTCCCGGCGGGCCGGCCGGTCAGCCTGCGCATCACCTCCGACACGGTGATGAACTCCTTCTACGTGCCGCAGCTCGCCGGGCAGATCTACGCCATGGCCGGCATGCAGACCCGTCTGCAGATGCTGGCGGACCAGCCCGGCAAGTTCGTCGGCCGCAACAGCCAGTACAGCGGCGGCGGCTACTCCGACCAGCATTTCGAGGTCCTGGCCATGACGCCGGCCGACTTCGAAGCCTGGGTGGCAAGGGCCAAGCAGAGCGGCGCGGCGCTCGATGCCAACGCCTACACGGCGCTGGCCGCGAAGAGCCGCGCCAACCCCATCACCTATTACTCGACGGTCGAGCCCAAGCTGTTCGACTCGATCATCGACAAGTTCAGGCACAGCGGCCATGCGCACGATGCGCCGGCGCGGAGATAGCGGATGTTCGGCAAACTGACGATCGAGGCCCTGCCGTTCTACAGCCCGATCGCCGCGGGCGGCGCCGCCGTCACCGTCGGCGGCGCGCTGCTTGTCGCCGTCGTGCTGACCTACCTGAAGGCCTGGAAGTATCTCTGGACCGACTGGCTGACCAGCGTCGACCACAAGCGAATCGGCGTCATGTACATCGTGCTGGCGCTGATCATGCTGCTGCGTGGCTTCGTCGATGCCCTGATGATGCGCGCCCAGCAGGCGATGGCGCTGAACAGCGGCGGCTACCTGCCGCCCGAGCATTTCGACCAGATCTTCAGCTCGCACGGCACCATCATGATCTTCTTCATGGCGATGCCGTTCATGACGGGACTGATCAACGTCATCGTGCCGCTGCAGATCGGCACGCGCGACGTGGCCTTCCCGTGGCTGAACGCCGTCAGCCTGTGGCTGAGCGCAGCGGGAGCGGCGCTGGTCATGGTCTCGCTGGTCATCGGCAAGTTCTCGACCGCGGGCTGGACCGGCTATCCGCCTTATTCGGGCATCGAGTACAATCCCGGCGTCGGCGTCGACTACTGGATCTGGGCGATCCTCATATCGGGCGTCGGCTCGACCATGTCGGGCATCAACTTCATCGTGACGATCCTGAAGCGTCGCGCGCCGGGCATGACCCTGATGCGCATGACTCCCTTCGTCTGGACCGCGCTCGTCGCCTCGGTCCTGATGGCCTTCGCCTTCCCGGCCATTACCGTGGCCTGCGGTCTCCTCGCCCTCGACCGCCTCGCCGGCATGCACTTCTTCACGAATGCGCATGGCGGCAACATGATGAACTACGTCAACCTGTTCTGGATCTGGGGCCATCCGGAAGTCTACATCCTGATCCTGCCGGCCTTCGGCATCTTCTCCGAGGTCGTGTCGACCTTCTCGCGCAAGCGCCTGTTCGGCTACGAATCGCTGGTCTATGCGACGGCGGCGATCGGCATCCTTTCCTTCACCGTCTGGCTGCACCATTTCTTCACCATGGGCTCCAGCGCCGGCGTCAACGCCTTCTTCGGCGTCATGACCATGATCATCGCCGTGCCGACCGGCGTGAAGGTGTTCAACTGGCTGCTCACCATGTATCGCGGCCGCATCGAGTTCCATCCATCGATGATGTGGAGCATCGGTTTCATCGTGACGTTCGTGATCGGCGGCATGACGGGCGTGCTGCTGGCCATCCCGCCGGCCGACTTCCTGATGCACAACACGACCTTCCTGGTCGCGCACTTCCACAACATGATCATCCCGGGCGTGCTGTTCGGCTATCTCGCCGGCTACATGTACTGGTTCCCCAAGGCCTTCGGCTTCGCCTTCAACCGCGGCTGGGGCATCGGCGCCTTCTGGTGCTGGATCATCGGCTTCTATCTCGCCTTCATGCCGCTCTACCTGCTCGGCCTGAAGGGCATGCCGCGCCGCATGGAGACCTACAACGATCCGACCTGGCAGCCCTACCTGCTGGTGGCGGCGTCCGGCGCTCTGGTCGTGCTGTGCGGCATCGGCTGCATGGTGATGCAGCTCTACGCCTCGCTCCGCGACCGCAACAAGACGCGCGACCTGACGGGTGATCCGTTCAATGGCCGCACGCTCGAATGGTCGACCTCCTCGCCGCCGCCGCCGTACAATTTCGCGGTGATCCCGACGGTGGGCGATCGCGAGGCCTTCCTCGAGATGAAGGAGAAGGGCGTCGCCTACCAGCGGCCGGCCCGCTACGAGGCGATCCGCATCCCGTCGAACACGCCGATCGGCGTGATCGTAGGCGCCTTCGGCTTCGTGCTGGGCTTCGCCATGGTCTGGCACATCTGGTGGCTGGTGCTGGCGTCCGGTGCGGTCGTGTTCGCGGCCGTGATCGTGCGCTCGTCCAATGACGACCAGGAGTTCACGATGTCGGCCGCCGAGGTGAAGGCGATCGAGGACGAACGGTTCCGACTCATGGGGAGCCGGTCATGAGCGTCGCCCACATGAGTGAACACGAGCGCGAGGAAATCGAGACCCACGAGCAGCGGGCGCTCGGCTTCTGGCTCTACCTGATGGGCGATGCCGTAATCTTCGCCCTGCTGTTCGCGACCTACGCCATCATGATCCCCGGCACGGCCGGCGGTCCGACGGGCAAGCAGATCTTCGACCTGGACAATGCCGCGATCGAGACAGTGCTGCTGCTGGTCTCCAGCATGACTTTCGGCTTCGCCAGCCTTCAGGTGAAAGCGGGCAATCGCGGCGCGGTTCTGGCGTGGCTCGCCATCACCTTCGTGCTGGGCGCGGCCTTCGTCTTCCTTGAGGTGCGGGAGTTCGCCGGCCTGATCGCCCAGGGCGCGGGTCCCGACCGCAGCGGCTTCCTCTCGGCGTTCTTCACGCTGGTCGGCACGCACGGCGTCCACGTCACCATGGGCCTGCTCTGGATCGTGATCCTCGGTGCCCAGGTCGCGATGAAGGGCCTCACCATGCCGGTCGCCTCGCGGCTGCAGCGGCTCGGACTCTTCTGGCATTTCCTCGATATCGCCTGGGTCGGCATCTTCTCCATCGTCTATCTGCCGGGGCTGCTGTGATGGAACGTCCTCCGGAAACCACGCACGGCCTTCGCTCCTACCTGATCGGCTTCGTGCTGGCGGTCGTGCTGAGCGCCATCCCGTTCTGGCTGGTCTACACGCACGCCCTGCCGCCGCAGCGCACGCTGCTGGTCATCGGCATCGCCGCGGTGCTGCAGGTGCTGGTCCATCTGCGCTTCTTCCTGCACATCAACTTCACGACCACGCCGCGCGAGAACGTGCTCGCGCTGGTCTTCACCGCGCTGCTGCTCTTCATCATGGTGGGCGGCAGCTTCTGGATCATGTTCGACCTGCACGCCCGCATGGCGCTCTAGCCGGCGACTCCCTCGATGGCACAAGCCAAGTCGAAGATGACGCCGCTCCTTCGCTGGGAGTGGATGGTCGGCCTATCGCCTGTCGTGGCGACGATCCTCGTCTATCTCGCGCTCACGAACCTGTCGCTGGAAGGCCCGGCGGTCGGCTTCACCGCGGGCTTCCTCGATGGCTTGTGCGCCGCCGGGCTGCCGGCCTTCTGGTGTCGTGTTTCGAAGCCCGTGACCCTGCTGACGGCCGTGCAGTTCCTGGCCTTCCTCTGGTTCATTTTGGCCTCGGCCTACATGTTCTGGCGGGTGCGGTTCGCGCCCTCCTATCGAAAGCCCCCGGCCTATAGTCCCGGTTCGGCCTCTTTGTTCGAGATGGCGAGCTGGGGCGGCATCTGGCTGTTCATGCTGATCGGCGGCCAGATCTTCCCCTATCGCGGCGTGCCGCTCGCCGAGCCCAGCCTGCTGTTCGCGATGCTGGGCCTCAGCCTCGCCCTCCTGTCGCTGCGCATGCTGGCGGTCGCGCTGCGGTTCCGTACCTAGCGGGCAAGTCGACCGGCTCGATCCGGCCGCTCCTGAAATTCCTATGAACTTCCTATGCCGGCCGCGACGTCGCCGGCTCGAATTCCTATGCCTAGCGGTCCTTCTATGTCGGCGAAGGAGATTGCCGTGCTCGACATCCTGTTCTTCGGCGGCGGCCTGGTGCTGTTCTGCCTGCTGATCGCCTACGAACGCCTGTGCCACAGGCTGTGAGGCGACCATGAGCTTCGATTACGCGCTCGGCGGCGCGCTCGCCGCCCTTCTGCTCGTCTATCTCACGGTCGCGCTGGCGCGGCCCGAGAAGTTCTGAGGATCCCATGACCATCAACGGCTGGGCGCAGATCGCCCTTTTCTGCGGCCTCGTGCTGCTGCTCACGCGCCCGCTGGGCGGCTATCTCGACAACGTCATGGCCGGACGACGCACCCTGTTGTCTCCGGTACTGCGGCCAGTCGAGCGCGGCTTCTATCGCCTCGCCGGCATCGATCCGGCGGAAGAGCAGAGCTGGTGGGTCTATGCCCGCGCCATGATTGTCTTCCACATCGTGGGCTTCGCCTTCCTCTATCTGCTGCTGCGCCTGCAGGACCTGCTGCCGCTCAATCCGCAGGGCATGTCCGCCGTGGCGCCCGACCTCGCGGGCAACACCGCCGTGAGCTTCCTGACCAACACCAACTGGCAGAACTACGGCGGCGAATCGACGATGAGCTATCTCTCGCAAATGGCCGGTCTCACCGTTCAGAACTTTCTGAGCGCCGCGACCGGCATTGCGCTCGCCGTGGCGCTGGTCCGCGGCTTTGCGCGCGCCGAGTCGAAGGGCATCGGCAACTTCTGGGTCGACATGGTGCGCGCCACGCTCTACGTGCTGCTGCCGTTCTGCGTGCTGTTGACCATCTTTTACGTCTGGCAGGGCGTGCCGCAGAACCTGTCGTCCTATGTCGAGGCCACGACCGTCGAGGGCGCCAGGCAGACCATCGCCCAGGGTCCGGTCGCCTCGCAGCTCGCGATCAAGATGCTGGGCACCAACGGCGGCGGCTTCTTCAATGCCAACTCCGCGCACCCTTACGAAAATCCCACCGCGTTCTCGAACCTTGTCCAGATCCTGTCGATCTTCGCGATCGGTGCCGCGCTCACCAACGTGTTCGGCCGCGCCGTCGGCGACGAGCGCCAGGGCTGGGCGATCCTGGCCGCCATGGGCGTGCTGTTCCTGGCCGGTGTCGTCGTCTGCTACTGGGCCGAGGCCGGCGGCAATCCCCTGCTGGGTGCGCTCGGCGTCGATAATGCGGCGGGCAACATGGAGGGCAAGGAAGTCCGCTTCGGCATCACGCTGTCGACCCTGTTCGCCGTGATCACCACGGCCGCCTCGTGCGGCGCGGTCAATGCCATGCTCGACAGCTTCATGCCCCTCGGCGGCATGGTCCCGCTGCTCAACATCCTGCTGGGCGAGATCATCATCGGCGGCGTCGGCGCAGGCCTCTACGGCATGCTGCTGTTCGCCATCCTGGCAATCTTCCTTGCCGGTCTGATGGTCGGCCGGACTCCGGAATATGTCGGCAAGAAGATCGAGGCGCGCGAGGTGAAGTTCACCATGCTGGCGATCCTGTGCTGCCCGCTTGCCATCCTGGCGTTCACGGCGCTGGCCAGTGTCATCCCGGTGGGACTGGCCGGCCCGGCCAACGCAGGTCCGCACGGTTTCAGCGAGATTCTCTACGCCTACGCGTCGGTCGCCGGCAATAACGGCAGCGCCTTCGGCGGCCTGACGGGCAATACCGTCTTCTACAACGGCACGCTCGCCGTCGCGATGATGGTCGGCCGCTTCGCCATCATCATCCCGATGCTGGCCATCGCGGGTTCGCTCGCGGCCAAGCGCAAGGCCGCGATCTCGGCCGGCACCTTCCCGACCCATGGCGGGTTGTTCGTCGGCCTGCTGGTCGGCGCCGTGCTGATCGTCGGCGGTCTCACCTTCCTTCCGGCCCTGGCCCTCGGCCCCATCGCGGAGCATTTCGCCCTGCTGGCCGGCACGCTGTTCTAACGAGGCGTCATCATGAGTAAACGTGACAAGTCGCAGTCGCTCTTCGACCCCGCGATCCTGAAGCCGGCCCTGCTGGGCAGCCTCGCCAAGCTCGATCCGCGCGAGCTGGTGAAGAACCCGGTGATGTTCACCGTCGAGATGGTGGCGCTGGCCGCCACGGTCCTCACCGTGCGCGACATCGCGACCGGCGTGACGGGCTCGGGCTTCCAGATCCAGATCGTGATCTGGCTGTGGATCACCGTGTTGTTCGCCACCTTCGCCGAGGCGGTCGCGGAAGGCCGCGGCAAGGCGCAGGCCGACACGCTGCGCCGCATGCGCAGCGAGACCATGGCCAAGGTGCTCCTGGGCGTGGGCGACACGTTCGAGCCGCGCCGCGCCCACACGCTAAAGGTCGGCGAGAAGGTGCTGGTAGAGGCCGGCGACCTCGTGCCCGGCGACGGCGAGATCGTCGAGGGTGTGGCGACCATCGACGAATCGGCCATCACCGGCGAATCCGCGCCCGTCATCCGCGAGGCCGGCGGCGACCGCTCAGCCGTGACCGGCGGCACGCGCGTCCTGTCGGACCGGATCAAGGTTCGCATCACCGCGGAGGAGGGATCGAGCTTCCTCGACCGCATGATCGCCCTGGTCGAAGGTGCCGCGCGCCAGAAGACGCCCAACGAACTGGCGCTCAGTGTCCTGCTGGCCGGCCTCACGCTGATCTTCGTGCTGGCGGTCGTGAGCATTCCGAGCTTCGCGACCTATGCCGGCG